>CAZODI010000011.1:0-25058 GCA_964578535.1 uncultured Syntrophaceae bacterium | reverse complement strand
TTCGGCCTTCCCGCGACCATCTCCAACTGCTCCAACAACTACGGTCCCTACCAGTTTCCGGAGAAGCTGATCCCCCTGATGGTCCTCAACGGCCTGGAAGGGAAGCCCCTCCCGGTTTACGGCGACGGCCGGAACGTCCGGGACTGGCTCTACGTGGAGGACCACTGCGAAGCCATCTGGCTGATCATGCGGGAAGGAAAGCGGGGGGAGACGTACAACATCGGAGGCAACGCGGAGATGGAGAACATCGCCATCGTCCACCTGATCTGCGCCCTTCTCGACGAACTGGCGCCGGCGGAAAACGGGGAGTCCCGGGAGCGGCTCATCACCTACGTCGCGGACCGTCCGGGCCACGACCGCCGCTACGCCATCGACTTTTCCAAGCTGGCCCGGGAACTGGGATGGCGTCCCCGCCAGTCCTTTGCGGAGGGCCTGCGGAAGACGGTGGCCTGGTACCTGGCGAACCGGCCGTGGATCGAGGGGATCCGGACCGGCGCATACCGTTCCTGGATCGAGGAGCATTACGGGAAAGAAGCCTGACGGCGGAAAGGAGACAGCCATGGATTTAGGATTGAAGAACCGGGTGGCCGCGGTGGCCGGAGGAAGCATGGGCCTGGGGCTGGCGGTGGCGAAGGCACTGGGGCGGGAAGGCGTCCGCCTGGCCATCGGCGCCCTGGACGACCCCGCCCTGCCGGCGGCGGCGGATGAAATCCGCAGGGAAACGGGGGCCGAAGTCCTGGCCGTGGCGGCGGATGTTTCCGATCCCGCGCAGGCAAAGGCCTTTGTCAGCAAGACCGTCGAACGTTACGGTACGCTGGACATCCTCGTGAACAACGCCGGCGGGCCGCCGTCGGTGCCCTTCCTGGAAATCGACGACGGGATGTGGGAGAAGGGCTTCCACCTGAACCTGCTGTCCACCATCATCATGACCCGGGAGGCCGTCCCCGTCATGAAGGAGAAGCGGTGGGGCCGCATCATCAACATGACCTCCATCTCCGTGAAGCAGCCCATCGACGGCCTGATTTTGTCCAACACGATCCGCTCCGGCGTCATTGGCCTGGCCAAGTCCCTGTCCAACGAGCTGGCACCCTTCAACGTCACGGTCAATAGCGTCTGTCCGGGCTACACGCTGACGGAGCGCGTCCGGAGCCTCTCCCGGACCGTCGCCGAAAAGACCGGCACCACACCCGAGGCGGTCGTCGCTAAGTGGGAGGCGGACATCCCCATGAAGCGGCTGGGAACGCCGGAGGAGTTCGCGGCCCTGGTGGCCTTCCTGGCCTCCGAATCCGCCGGCTACATTACCGGTGCCGCCATCCAGATCGACGGGGGCTGGTACAAGGGGGTCATGTAAAGAAAAAGGGGGCGGATTTCAAATCCGCCCCCAAGGACCCGAACGGGAGCAGATTTCAAATCTGCTCCCGTTGTGATTTTGTCTATACGGTAACTTGCAGGCCTCAGTGGCCTCCACCGCCACCGCCTCCCCCCGCGCCGGAAGCCTGGGCCGCCGCCACGTCGGCCTCGGCCGCCACCGTGATGGATGCGACAACCGCTTCCATGCCGGAGGCTGCTTCTCCGGACGACGGCGAGCCCGCGAGGGCCGACCCGCAGGGGCCGGTCGGATCGACGTTCACGCAGCGGGTGAAGGCGTCGATCGCCTTATCCCATTCCCCCAGGTCCTGCCAGTCGAGCCCTTCACCGTAAAGCAGCAGTCCCTGATAGGAGCGTGTTGCATACCGGTTGATAATCTGCTCGTCGGCAGGCGTCAGCGTGATCCCCAGGTCTTTCAGGATGCCGAAGACGATGGCCTTCTGAAGCTTGAAGAACTCTTCCGTCTTCCCGCGGGCGTCCTGATCTCCCAGGTCTTTCCCCGTGGAGACGCTGGTCAGGATCCGGAGGATGTGCAAGTCGTCGGCACCGGCGGCGAGCATGCCGCCCGAGACGATCTTTCCGGCCCCCAGGAGCCGTCCGATCCGGGGCGAGGTGGCCGGATCCACGATCCCCGACTGGCCGAGCTTCATCTCGTCCAGCAACTTCTGCAGCCGAACCCTCTCCACAACCTGGATCCCCTTGGCCTTGCTCAGGTCGGTGATGATCATCGCCGCCAGGGCCTTCCGAAGGTGTTTCGTCTTTTCCGTGTTTCCCTTTTCCCCGAAGGGGGACACGGCAATGATGTTGTCATTTACCGGGAAGGCCTTGTCCAGCTTCTCCTTCGTTATGGCTGCCGCCTTGGGCTTGGCCGCTGCTGTGGAGCCGGGCTTTGGCGATGGAGCGGCTGCTTTCACTCCCCCACGGGGCTTTTCCGTCGCAGCAGTCCGCTGTTTGCGGCTGGTCCGGCTTCGTGTGGTCTTTTTGGAGGATCTGGGGGGCGGTGCCTCCCGGACGGTTTCCTGCTGCGCCGGGGAGGATATTGCCTCCCGCTCCGCGACGAGTCCGCTCGATATCAGTGCCCTCTCCTGGGCAAGGGCGTTCTTCGCCTGTTGGGATGCGTCCTTGTAAGTCGCCAGCAATTTTTGCTTTTTCACCAGGTTGGTTAGGTTACCGTCGGGTTCTCGAGCCAGGAGGACGTCCCAGGTATCGATGGCCTTCCCGTAATTCCCTGTCTCCGCGTAGGCCAGGCCGAGGTTGATGATGGTCCGCCGGTCCGGGTCGGCTTTGTAGGCTTTCTCCAGGGCGGAGACGGCCTCGGGGCCTTTCTTCATTCTCAGGTACGTCTCGCCGATTCCCTTGAGGGCCTCCACGTTGTTCGGATCCGACTTCAGGATTTCCTGGTAGGCCGCCAGCGCCTCGTCGTAACGTTTGTTCTGGAGCGCCGAGTTGGCCTTAACCTGGAGAGCAACGGAGCCGCAGCCCGCCAGAAGGAAAACCGCGGCCAGGAGCAGCAGGATCATGCTCCGATTCGAGAGTGCAGACTTGTCCATGATGACCTCCTATGGAATCTGGGACGAAAGCTGCAGCAGAACATCCGCGGTCAGCTTCTCCTCGAGTTCTCGCAGCCGGGTGAATTTCCCGGTACTCTTTCCTGTAGAGAGAGTCTCTGCTGTTTCGGTTTTGACAACCCTGATGCTGATTCTTACCGAATCCCCGTATTTGTGAAAGGATCCGAGGACCAGGGCGTTCGCTCCCAGGAGCCGGCTCGCCCGGACGGCGGCCTGTTCGTCCGGCTGCCCCGATGCACCGGAATTCAGTTCCTCCAGGATCTTCTGCAACCGCGACCGTTCCGCGACCCGGACCTTTCCGGAGCGGGCGAATCCATCCGTCAGGGCGGCGGCGATTGTTTCCCCGAGGCCCCTTGTCTCCTCCGAGGCCGACAGGTCCTCCAGGGGAAAGACAGCGATCAGCCAGCCGCCTTTTTGCTGAAGGACGGTATCTCCCGCGGCATGGCATGCAAAAGCTCCTGTAAGGAGAACTACCGCCAGGATGCACGCCAGGCAGGTAGACCTTCGAATTCCATTCAAGGCCGCTTCGCTCCTCTTTTCCGCTGCAGTTCCCTTTTTTTCTGCACCGCCGGATCGAAACCCGGGTCGATCCGGAGCGCTTCCGCGAAGGCCTCTTCCGCCTCCCGCCAGTTGCGGCGGTCCATTTCGTCGAGCCCCCGGGAGTATTCCAGGAAAGCGGCAAAGGATCGTCCGCCCGCTTGCGTCAGGAGGCTCCGTTCCTCCGTCGTCAGCGGCGCGTCCAGACCGGCGGCGATCTTCTCCACGAGAGAGGTCTCCAACTGGAAGAAATCGTCTGTCCGTCCAGTGACTTCTTCGGCCTTCAGGACGAGGCCGGTATCCACCTCCACGATCCGGGCGTCGATGCGGATCATGTCTCCGATGGCCGTGTAACTGCCCATCAGGAGGGCCTGGACGCCGAGGATCCTGCCGAGCCGGACCGCCGAGGCCGGGTCCGTCAGGCCAGACTCCTGGAGTTTCATCTCCGACAGCAGGGCGTCCAGCCGTTCCCTTTCCACAACCTGCAGGCGGTCCAGACGGCCCAGGTCGGCGATGAGCGTTTCCGCGATTCCTTTCTGAAAGGCGTCAAGTTTTTCCCGATCGGCAATGCATTCATTGTCGAAATACAGGACCGCCAGGCGGATTTTCCCGGATTGGCGGGGTGCGCCGTCTGCTGCCGGGGGGGACCACCCCGTCAAGGCCGCAGCGTATAACAGGATAAGGAAAAACCGAATCCACCTGGATGGGATCATAACGACAACCTTGCTTGTAGGGTTTCGGCTTTTCTTATAGCGGGTTTTCCCCGGAAAAGGAAGGGCCTTCCGGCTCCGGCTGCGAGTCTGCCGGAATTGGATTGTGCTCCCGACGGCTGCCGATGACGGATTCGAGACGGATCAGGAGGGCGGGAAGGGTCTCAGGATGAAGGGCCGAGACGGCCGGTGCTTCGTGCCTTCGGGACAGGGTATCGAGCAGGGCCGGGTCGTCGATGCGGTCCGCCTTGTTCAGGACTTTCAACAGCGGCTTCCCGGCGATGTCAAGTTCCCGAAGGATGTTGTCAACCGCCTCGATCTGCTCCTCGAAGCCCGGGTTGCTCACGTCGATGACATGCAGGAGCAGGTCCGCCTCCTGCAACTCGTCCAGGGTGGCCCGGAAGGCCGCCATCAATTCCCGGGGCAGGTTCCGGATGAAGCCGACGGTGTCCGTAATGATGGCCTCGGTGTCCCGCGGAAAGCGGAGGCGGGAGCTCTTCGGGTCGAGGGTGGCGAAGAGGCGGTCCTCGGCGAGGACGTCGCTCTTCGTGAGGGCGTTCAGGAGCGTTGATTTTCCCGCATTCGTGTAACCCACGATGGAAATGACCGGAAGGCCCTCCCGCCGGCGCCTCGTTCTTCTCTGGTCCCGGGCCTTCTCGATCTCCTTCATCTCTCGTTCGAGGCGGTGGATTCGGTCGCGGACGCGGCGCCGGTCGATCTCCAGCTTCTGCTCGCCGGGACCCCGGCCGCCGATTCCCCCGGCGAGGCGCGAAAATGCAGTGTTCCGCTGGGCCAGGCGCGGGAGCCGGTACTTGAGCTGGGCCAGCTCCACCTGGATCTTGCCCTCCCGGCTGTGGGCCCGCTGTGCGAAGATGTCCAGAATGACCTGGGTCCGGTCGATGACCCTGAGCTCCGTGAAATCGGCTATCGAACGGGCCTGGGCAGGGGACAGCTCGTGGTCGAAGAGAAGGCAGTTGGCGCCCATTTGGAGTGCCCGGATGACGACGTCCGCCAGTTTTCCCTTTCCCAGGAGGTAGCGGGGGTCCGGCTGGGGCCGCTGCTGGACGACGGCGTCGAAGACCTCCACACCGGAAGTCCGGCAGAGCTCGCGCAATTCCACGAGGGCCGTCTCCGTGTCCGCCATGGGATTCGTCTCCACCCGCACCAGGATGGCCCGGTCGGCGGCATCTACCTGCCGGGAGGTCTGGCGCTTTGCGATGGCTCCCTCCAGGTCGGAGATGAAGGAGGCGAAGTTCAGGACGAGGTCCGGAGGGCGGACGGGCTTCAGGAAGGACCAGTAGGAACCCTCGGGGTTTTCCGGGACCAGGTGGGCTGTGTGGACAATGCCCGGGAGCCCGTCGGATCCCGCCAGGACGGCACAGACCAGGTCCAGGCGGAGGAGGGCCAGGTCCGTCAGGTCGTCTTCCGTGAGGCTCTCGCCGTTCAGGTGGGTGTGGATGAGGCGCAGCCCCCGCAGGCGGCTGGCGGCGAAGCGGAAGCGGTCCAGGCTCGGGATCAGGATGTCCCGGTGGGAACCGACGATCACTTCCTCCACGTCTCCCCGGCGGTTCACGAGGATCCCGATCTGGCGGTTCAGTTCGCGGGACGGCTCCGTGAGCTGCCGGGCGACATCCTGGGTGACGACGCGGTCCGGTGGGATCCGGCGGCGGTAGAGCTGCTCGATCCGCCGGATCTGGTCCGGTTTCAGTCCCGTGAGGTTGCCGTGAATTTTCCGGATGGGAGCACCTACTTGAACTTCTCGGGGCTGACCCTTCGCTCCATGCCGTCCAGGAAGGAAGACCAGGAGTTCGTCTTGAATGCCGTCACGCGCTTCCTGGGCTTTTTGGCCCCGCACTCCGGGCAGGCCAGCCCGTCGTAAGGCTCCCCGATCTTCAGGAAGTGGTCGTAGACGGTTTCACACTTGCTGCATTCAAATGTATAGATGGGCATGACTGCTTCAGCTCCTTGAAAATCCAAAGGATTATAATGGTTTCTGTGCATGCGAATGTGAGTCTTGTATGCGACAGATGCCGGATTTTGTCAATAAAAAACCCCGGAGGGTTTCCCCTCCGGGGCCGTCGGCAAACGGGGGTCGATGACGGCTGAACTTAGAAGCTCAGCGTCAGCTTGTGCATCAAGAGGTAGTCGTTGGACAGGGCCGGCTCGAAGTTGTAGCTGTTGGCCCAATTGAGACCCGGAATCGTTGTGGGTGCATTGTAGTTACCCTTGAAGTAATCACCGGGCCAGAAGTAACCGGCGCCGATCATGTACTCCAGGTTGTCGTAGATCTTGTACGAGGCCACGAGGTCAAGCTCGTACCCGTACTTGTCGGAGTTATACTCGGACAGGGGGTTGCCCGTGTTGGGCGTGGTCCCGGCGAGCCATGCGAATCCGGCTGTGGCAGGGGAGGCCCAGGGCTTCTTCTGCGCGGTTGCGTACGTGAAGGCCAGCTTGATGTCCGCCTTGGGAACAGGCTTCACGCCCACGTAGATGTGATAGAACCAGCAGTTGTCGAGGAACGTGCTGACATAGTCAGCCGCACGTCCCGCCGTCAGGGCGCCGCGATAGTTTGCGCTGCCGCGGTCACCGACCCAGGTATGGAAGTCGTCGTTGAACATCATGAGGGCCGGGTTGTAGGCCTGACCGGCGAGCAGGCCGGCCGTGAAGCCGCCTTCCCGCTTGTCCGGGGTCGCCGGATCGTCACCGGTGATGTAGGCGAACTGGAGGCCGAAGTACACCGGGGCGAAATCAGCACGGGCACCCAGGTAGAGGCCGTAGCCGAACATGTCGACGTCCGTCGTCATCGATCCGGCACCGCCCAGAATGGCCGCTGCCTGAATCGGATTTTCCCAGGAGAGCTTCCCGTAGAGGATCACCGCCTCGCCCTCGATGTAGACGGGACCGAAGGTCGCCTTGAAGTAGGGATCCAGCACGAAAGCGCTCTGGTACGTTCCCACGTCCCATGCGTTGCCGGGGACGTATGTGTAGGTCGCCCGCGCGGAGGCGGTGCGGCCCCACTGCAGGATGGCGCCGGCTTCAACAGACTGGCCCTTCCACACGAAACCGAGGTCGAAGATGTCCGCGTCGGTGTCGTTGTAGAACTCCGGAATCACACCGGTGGTCTGGGAGGTCGGCCGTCCACTGTCGCCTTCCGTCATCTTTTCCCAGGCCGCGATGATGGCCACCGGGCCGATGGGAAGGATGTACTTGATGCCGGGGCGGGTCGCGTTCGAGTCGACGAAGAGCGTCCCGAAGGCGAGGAAGTTCTGGTAACCCACGAGGAATTTGCCGATGCCGGTGTTGAAGTCGACATAGGCCCGCTCGAATTCGATGTTCTCCTGAACACGAGCGTCACCGGCGGCACCGGGATACGCGGCGCGGCTGGTGCTGTCCACCGCACCGGCCCACCGCCGATCGCCCCACTTCTTCTCCAGGGCGTCGAACCGGGTCACCAGCGTGAGGCCTTCCACGACCTTGAACTCAGTCTGCATTCTCAGGCGCTGCTGGAAAAACGCCTGGGAGCCGTACTGGCCGATTCCAACGCCGGTTGCGGCGTTGCCGAGGAGACCGCCCGTTGCGTTGACGGCGTTCTCGTTATCGAGCAGGGAGTGGTTCTTGTCGAACACGCCCCACACGTGGTAGGTGCCGCTGAACTTTACGTCCACGGCCGATGCCGGCATGGCGATCGCAAAGACGACCATGGCCGACAGCAAAGCAATCCAAAGTTTCTTCATTTTTTCCTCCAAAGAGAAAATCTGAATTTTATCCGGTCCTTCCGGGCAGAAAGGACCCTTCATCCGCTTCCTCTTGCTTCCCTGCCGCCTGCAGGCGGCCGGGAATGACCGGCCGGGCGTTTGCCTTCCCGACCTGTCCTGCCGACCCCCGTGTCACCTCCTTCCTTTTGAAAAGGTCTGCGGACGGTATCACCCCCCGCTACCCTTTGTCAAGGCTACTGTCTGTATTTGTAACAAACGGGCAGCCTTGATGAATGTTGAGCTTGCAAGGGGTGTACCACGGAAGGGCAGTACGGTATTGATCGTACATCGAGTATATCTTTATCTGTTCGAAAATAAAGAGGATATTCGATTAGTCCGGGTACTATCTGGAGGCATTGCGCGGGAACGGCCAAGGATTTGACCTGCCCCCGGTGTGTTCCCTTTCGGGATTGGTCCACCGTGGGTGTTGCGAAAAAACCACACGCTCCGGAGGTTCTTGGTCTGCAATTTACAGGTCTCTCAGCACAGGACGGACCGAAGGCCTTCCGGGAGCCCTTTCCGGCGTTCCGATTCACCGTGGAACACCCGCCGGACGGGCCGTGGCGGCCCATTGCCGGGGCAAAATAACGCTTGACAGAAAGAGGATAATTGATATAGGGCAAATCGCGCGTTAGCGTATGACCGGGAGTCAGCGAATGACCACCGTTCACAGGCCCCACGCATCTTGCCGCAGGCCATCCCCTTTTGGAATTCAGGCGGGTTTCATGTTCAGGTCGGATCGCCTCCGACGGTTCCGGCGCGGTCGCGGAATTCTGACTGTGATCATGACCCGGCCGGTACGGCCAGCCTGAATCCGGCAAACCAGGAGCGCTGGCAAACGCTCCTTCAGGCTTCGTAAAGGGACAGGGCGGGTACCCATCAATTCAAAAACATCAAGCAAGGGAGGTACGTAGAACACATGGCAGAAGAAAAGGTTCAGTTGAAAGAGATCTATCCGGTACCGGAGAAGATCAAGAAGATGGCCTACATCAGCGGCCGGGAAGCGTACGACAAGCTCTGGAAGCGCTCCATCGACGACCCTGATGGATTCTGGTCCGAGATCGCCAAGGAGTATGTGGAATGGTTCAAGCCGTTCGACAAGGTCATGAACTACAACTTCGACATCAAGAAGGGCGACATCTACGTGAAGTTCTTCGAGGGCGGGAAGCTGAACGTGTCCTACAACTGCCTCGACAAGCAGCTCAAGACCCGGGCCAACAAGGTTGCCATCCAGTTCGAAGGCAACGAGCCCGGCGAGGACAGGGCCCTCACCTACAAGCAGCTTCACGAGGAAGTCTGCAAGTTCGCCAACGTACTGAAGTCTCTGGGCGTCAAGAAGGGCGACCGCGTCTGCCTGTACCTCCCCATGATCCCCGAACTGGCCATCTCGATGCTCGCCTGCACGCGCATCGGCGCCATCCACAGCATCGTGTTCGGCGGCTTCAGTTCCGACTCCCTGCGTGACCGGCTCCAGGACAGCGCCTCGAAGATCCTCGTCACCTGCGACGGCACCTTCCGCGGCGCCAAGGCCGTTCCCCAGAAGGACAGTGCCGATGCAGCCGTGGCGGAGAGCCCCTCGGTGGAAAAGATTGTCGTCGTGAAGCGCGTTGGCGAGAAGATCAAGTGCAACATGAATCCCGCGAAGGACATCTGGTGGGATGATGCCATGGCGAAGGTATCCGCCGATTGTCCCGCGGAGCCGATGGACGCCGAGGATCCCCTGTTCATTCTCTACACGTCCGGCTCCACCGGTAAGCCCAAGGGCGTCATGCACACCACGGGCGGCTATCTCGTCTTCGTCGCCTACACCCACAAGATGATCTTCGACTACAAGGAAGAAGACGTCTACTGGTGCACCGCCGACATCGGCTGGGTCACGGGACACTCCTACATCGTATACGGTCCCCTCTGCAACGGCGCCACCTCAGTCATGTTCGAGGGCGTGCCCAACTACCCCGACATCAGCCGTTTCTGGAAGATCGTCGAGAAGTACAAGGTCAACATCTTCTACACCGCCCCCACGGCTATCCGCGCCATCGCAAAAGAAGGCAACGAGTGGGTCAAGAAGGCGGACATCTCCAGCCTGCGGATCCTCGGAACCGTCGGCGAGCCCATCAACCCCGAGGCCTGGAACTGGTATTACAACATCATCGGCCGCGGCGAGTGCCCCATCGTGGACACCTGGTGGCAGACCGAGACGGGCGGCATCCTGATCACCCCGCTTCCCGGCGCCATCGACATCAAGCCCGGCATGGCCACCATGCCCTTCCCGGGTGTCTGGCCCGTTCTCCTGGATGACGAAGGCAAGGAAATCACGACCACCGAGGCCTCCGGCGCCCTCTGCATCAAGCGCCCCTGGCCCGGCATCATGCGCGGCGTCTACGGAGATCCCAAGCGCTTCGCCGAGACCTACTTCGAGCAGTTCCCCGGCTACTATGTGACGGGCGACGGCTGCCGCCGCGACAAGGACGGCTACTACCAGATCACCGGGCGCATCGACGACGTCATCAACGTTTCCGGTCACCGGATGGGAACGGCAGAAGTGGAGAGCGCGCTGGTCGCCCACGCCAAGGTTGCCGAGGCGGCCGTTGTCGGCTATCCTCATGACCTGAAGGGCCAGTCGATCTATGCCTATGTGACGGTGAAGAGCGGCGTCGAGAAGTCCGATGCCCTCAAAAAGGAACTGGTTGCCCATGTCCGGACCTTGATCGGTCCCATCGCCACGCCGGAGAAGATCCAGTTCGCCGACGGTCTGCCCAAGACCCGGAGCGGCAAGATCATGCGGCGTATCCTCAAGAAGGTTGCCGCCAATCAGATCGACGACCTCGGCGACACCACCACGCTGGCCGATCCTTCCGTTGTCGACGACATCGTGAAGAACCGGCTCTAATCGACAGGACGTAACAAGAGGGCGGGACTCCCCGCCCTCTTGCATGAAGAAACCAATACATGCTGGATGGAGGGGTCGTCCGCACAGGGCTGGCTCCCATTCGGGAAGGAGGAGAACGTGAATATCATTGCATGTGTAAAGCAGGTTCCGGATACGGAAGCCCAGATCAAGGTCAAGGCCGATGGTTCGGGGATCGACGAGGGCGGCATCAAGTGGGTCATGAATCCCTATGACGAGTTTGGTGTCGAGGAAGCCCTGAAGCTGAAGGAGAAGGTCGGCGGCGACGTGACGATCGTGTCCATCGGACCCGCCCGGGCCATGGAAACCATTCGCACCGCGCTGGCCATGGGCGCCGAGAAGGGCGTCCACATCGACGACCCCGCCCTCAACGCGGCCGATGCCTACACCACGGCGGCGGCCCTGGCGGCGGCCATCAAGGGCATGCCCTATGACATCATTTTCTGCGGCCAGCGGGCCATCGACGACGACTCCGCTCAGGTCGGTGCCATCCTGGCGGAGCTCCTGGGCATTCCCCAGGTGACCTTCGTCACGAAGCTGGACATCGACGGAACGACCGTCAAGGCCGTGCGGCCCATCGAGGGTGCCCAGCTGGTCATCGAGACGGCGCTGCCCTGCGTGATTACGGCGACCAAGGGTCTCAACGAGCCCCGCTACGCCTCGCTCCCCGGTATCATGAAAGCCAAGAAGAAGCCGGTCGATGCGAAGAACGCCGCTGCTCTCGGCGTCTCCGCCGATGCCAAGTCGAAAGTGGCGAAGATGGTCCCCCCGCCCGCCCGTCCTCCTGGAAAGATTCTCTGCGCCGACGATACGCCCGAAGGCAAGGCGGCGGAACTGGCGAAGCTTCTGCGGGAAGAGGCGAAGGTCATCTAATTATAAAAACATACGGAATCACGGAGGATATCGATCATGGCAAAAGGTGTATGGATTGTTGCAGAACTGCGTGACGGCGCCTTCCGGAAGGTGACTTTCGAGTTGGCCAGCACCGCCCGGAAACTGGCGGATCAGCTGGGCGAGGAAGCCTGCGCCGTGGTGTGCGGCTCCGGCGTGTCGGGCATTGCCGGAGAGCTGGGAAAATACGGAATCGACAAGGTTTACGTGGCCGACAACGCCGCGTTTGAGCCCTATACGACGGATGCCCATGCGGCGGCCGTCGCTAAGGTTGTGAAGGACAACGATGCGGCCGTCCTGCTGGTGGCCGCCTCTTTTCAGGGCAAGGATCTGGCCCCCCGGCTGGTCGGCAAGCTGGCCACCGGCATGGCTTCGGACTGCACGGATGTGAAGATCGCCGACGGCAAGCTCCTGGCGATTCGCCCCATGTACGCCGGCAAGTGCTTCGGTGAGATCGTCACGTCCGCAACGCCGCAGATCGCAGCCCTGCGTCCGAACGTCTTCCCGATTGTCGAGACCGCAAAGGCAGGCGCCGTCGAGTCGTTCGACCCGGGTCTGGGCGACCTGAAGACGAAGGTCCTGGAAGTGCAGAAGGAACAGTCGGGCAAGATCGACGTGTCGGAAGCGAATATCATCGTCTCCGGCGGCCGTGGGATGAAGGGACCGGAGAATTTCGCCATCCTGGAAGAGCTGGCGGCCGTTCTCGGAGCCGCGGTGGGTGCCTCGCGTGCCGCCGTGGACGCGGGCTGGAGAGCCCAGTCGGACCAGGTCGGACAGACCGGCAAGGTCGTGTCTCCGAACCTGTACATCGCCTGCGGTATTTCGGGCGCCATCCAGCATCTCGCCGGCATGAGCTCCTCGAAGTACATCGTGGCCGTCAACAAGGATCCGGAAGCCCCGATCTTCCAGAAGGCCGATTACGGACTCGTGGATGACCTCTTCAAGGTCGTGCCGGCCCTGACGCAGGAGTGCAAGAAGCTGCTTGGGTAGCAGGCTTTTTCAGTGGTAAGTCGTAGAGGGTAGCCGGCGGCCGCCAGGGTCGCCGGCTACCTGCACGTTTTCCATGCGCACGTCTTTCACCGCTGTCTTTGCTTCCCATTCGCCACCCCTCGCTGATCACGCAAGAACATATCGCTTGGAGGAGTTATGGCACACGGAATCGCACCAATCGGAATCGGCAACGAAGGCCGGCAGGTATTCTGGAACGCCGAGCATTTTGAGCTGTTCCTCTTTCTCTTTACCGGCATCGCCATGGTCATCCTTGCCGTCGGCCTGTTTCGGCGCTGGCAGATGTGGACCGCCATGGGCAAGCCGGAAATCCGCACGGACAACCGCAACGAACGGCTCAAGCTGCTCTGGAGAAACGGAATCCTGCAGATCAAGACCTGGCAGGACCTGTACCCGGGCATCATGCACGGCATGATCTTTTTCGGGTTCTTCGTTCTCATTTTCGGAGCCGCCTTCGACGCGACCGAGTTTCACATCACCGAACCTTTCGGCATCGCTTTCCTCAGGGGCAAGTTCTACCTCGTGTTCTCTATGATTATGGATCTCTTCGGCCTCTTCGTCCTGATCGGAGTCCTCATGGCCCTGTGGAGACGCTACATCCAGAGGCCCGACCGACTGACCTACAAGGGGAATCCGGATACGACCCCCGATGACGCCATCGTCCTGCTTTTGATCCTCGGTATCATCGTAACGGGATTCATCATCGAGGCTCTCCGGATCCATGTCACCTGGCAGGAGGCTCCCTGGGAGACCTGGTCGTTCGTGGGCTGGAACCTGGCCAAGGCCTTTGCCGGAGTTGATCCGGGATCGGCGAAGGCGATGCATGCGGCGACCTGGTGGATCCACACCTTCATCGCCCTTGGATTCATCGCTTACATCCCCTATTCGCGGCTGATGCACATCGTCACGACGCCGGCCAACCACTTCATGACCACCCTGAAGCCGGTCGGACAGCTGGAGCCCATCCGCGACTTCGAGAACGCAGAGAGCTTTGGTGTGGGCACCCTGGAGGAGTTCACCTGGAAGCAGATCTTCGACTCCGACGCGTGCACACGCTGCGGGCGATGCCAGGACGGCTGCCCGGCTTACCTGACTGGCAAGCACCTGTCGCCCAAGAAGCTGGTTCAGGACATCAAGACCTACTGGCTGGAGAAGGCACCGGCCGCCGTTGCGGCAAAGAATGCCACCGCCGGCGACGGCAAGCTCGCCAAGCTGGGAAGGATACTGGATCTGGCCTCCCTCATCGGGAAGGTCAAAATGGCCGGAGAAGGATACCAGCCGCCGGCGGAGCGAGCCCTCGTGGGCGAAGCCATCGATCTCCATGAGCTGTGGGACTGCACGAACTGCATGTACTGCATGGAGAACTGCTCGTCTTCCATTGAGCATGTGCCCAAGATCGTCGGCATGCGGCAGTACAAGGTCCTGATGGAGGCGGACTTCGCACCCGAGCTTCAGTTGACCTACCGCAACATGGAAAACAACTCCAACCCCTGGGGTGTGGGATCCCACCTCCGGGCGGACTGGGCCAAGGAACTGGGCGTGAAGACGCTGGCCGAGGACGCCAACGTGGAATACCTCTTCTATGTGGGCTGCGCCGGTTCCTTTGACGACCGCGGCAAGAAGGTCACCGTCGCATTTACCAAGATTCTCCAGGCGGCGGGTGTCAGCTTCGGCATCCTGGGGAACGAGGAGAGCTGCTGCGGCGACTCGGCCATGCGGGGAGGCAACGAATACCTCTATCAGACGCTCGCCCAGGCGAACATCGAGATGATGAAAGCCTATGGCGTGAAGAAGGTCATCGCGACCTGCCCCCACGGCTACAATGCCCTGAAGAAGGATTATCCAAACTTCGACGGGAACTTCGAGGTCTATCACCATACGGAGATCATCGCCGACCTCATCGCCCAGGGAAAAATCAAGCTGCAGAAACCCGTGGAAGGCGCCTTTACCTACCATGACTCCTGTTTCCTGGGGCGTTACAACAATGTGTACGAGCAGCCCCGGAAGATCCTCGCGGCGGTTCCCGGCGCGAAGACGGTGGAGATGGTTCGGAACCACGGCAAGAGCTTCTGCTGCGGCGCCGGCGGCGCCCGCATGTGGATGGAGGAGCACGGCGACCGCATCAACGACGCCCGGGCCAAGCAGGCCATCGATGTGAATGCGGACACCATCGCTGTCGGATGTCCCTTCTGCCTCACCATGATGAGCGACGGAATCAAGTTCCACGGCAAGGAAGAGAGCATGAAAGCCCTCGACCTGGCGGAGATCGTCTGGAAGGCCATGGGTCTCGAGGAAGAGCCGGCCCCGGTCGAGGTCTGTGCCGCTCCGGCAGAAGAATAAAAGAAGGTTTCAGGCAGATCGGTTTCATGGCCCCGGCTCGAACGAGCCGGGGCTTTTTTGGTGGATAATGGGAAGCCGATCCATTATAATCCATCAACTTAACTTCCGTGTCTCACCGCGCACCCCCTACCGGAAAGTGGAATGCACGCGCGGCATCCGCGCCGGTATGGAAGAAACCGTTACAATTCGGTCCGTTTTTTTCTTGAAAGGAGGCTTTTCATGGCAGGAGAGAGCGTCTATGCAAAGAAACTGTGGCTGAAGTCTTACGAGGAGGGAGTTCCCGAACATGTCCAATACGAGGATCTGTGTCTTCCGGACATCCTGGAGCGGACGGCCAAGCAGTTTCCGGACAGGCCCGCCCTGATTTTCCAGGGATACACCGCTTCATTCCGGCAGATGAAAGACATGGTGGACCGGTTCGCCGCCTGCCTGACGGATTTCGGGATCCGGAAAGGCGATGCCGTGGCCCTTCTCCTGCCGAACACGATTCCCTGTGTCGTGGCGTATTTTGCAATCCTCAAGATCGGCGCCATCGCCGTCATGAACAATCCCCTTTACTCGGACCCGGAGCTGGATCACCAGTTCAACGATTCCGGGGCGAAGGTCCTGGTCACCCTGGACCTCCTGGGAAACCGGATGATCGACCTGCGGCCGAGGACGTCGATCCGCCAGATCGTCTATACATCCATCGGGGACTACCTTCCCTTCCCGAAGAATCTCCTTTTCCCGCTGGTGGCAAAAAAGAAGAAAATGGCTGCCGATGTGAAGGCCGCGCCGGATGTCTACCGCTGGAAAGACTGCCTGAGCAAGTACGGTCCGACCGCTCCTGCGGCAAAGCTGATCTTCGACGACATTGCCATGTACCAGTACACCGGAGGAACCACCGGCGTATCGAAAGGGGTCATGCTGACTCATGGCAACCTGAGCAAGCAGGTTCAGCAGTTGGCAGCATGGTTCCCGAAGTTCACGAAGGGCACGGAGATCATGCTGGGAGCCCTGCCGTACTTCCATGTCTTCGGCCTTTCGGTATCCATGAACTTTTCCATCCTCATGGGATGGGCCCAGGTCCTGGTACCGCGTCCCCAACCGGAGCCGCTCCTGGAGGCCATCGGGAAATTCCGGCCCACCTTTGCTCCCCTCGTACCGACCATGTACATCGGGATGCTGAACCACCCGAACCTGAAGTCCACCGACATGAGCTGCATCAAGGGGGCCTTCTCCGGGAGTGCGCCGCTGCCCGTGGAGGTCATCCACGATTTTGAGAAACTGACGGGTGCAACCATTGTGGAGGGGTTCGGGATGACCGAGACCACGCCGGTCACGCACGTCAATCCCTTCCACGGCGGAGCCCGCAAGGTAGGAAGTGTCGGGGTGCCCATCTCCGACACGGAGTGCCGCATCGTGGACCTGGAGGACGGCGTTACGGACATGCCCGTGGGCGAGCGGGGCGAGCTGATCGTCAAGGGACCCCAGATCATGCTGGGCTACAAGGGCCGCCCGGAGGAGACGGCCAGCACGCTGAAGGACGGCTGGGTCTACACCGGGGATATCGCCACCATGGACGAGGACGGGTATTTCTACATTGTCGACCGGAAGAAGGACATGATCATCTCCGGCGGCTATAACGTCTATCCACGGGACATCGACGAGGTGTACTACCAGCATCCCAAGATCCAGGAGGCCTGCTCCATCGGCATCCCCGACGCGAAGCGCGGCGAGAATGTGAAGCTGTTCGTCGTCCTCAAGGAGGGGGAACAGGCCACGGCGGAGGAGCTGATCAACTGGGGCAAGGACCACCTGGCTGCCTACAAGCTGCCCACAGAGGTCGAGTTCCGGAGCGAGCTGCCGAAGACCAACGTCGGCAAGATCCTGCGGAAGCAGCTCCGGGCGGAGGAACTGGAGAAGAGAAAGAAGGGCTGATCAGGTTTTCCGACAGCCGAGACAGGAAACGGGGGGATCGATTTCATATCGGTCCCCCCGTTCGTTGTGATTCAGGCTCCGAATTTCTCCAGCCTTCCCGCATGGGCGAGGGCCAGGGCCATGAGGTTGACCATGGGGATGTGACCGAGGCCGCCCCCAATGCAGTCCCTTTCCCCGAAGCGCTCCACCCGGTCGGGCCGGCAGGTTCCGGCCGACAGGAGGACCGGGACGGGATGCCAGCTGTGGCCGCTCAGGGCGGCCGGCGTGGAATGATCGCCCGTCACCACCAGCACATCCGGCTTGAGCTCGAGGATGCGCGGCAGCAGGGCGTCCACCTCTTCGATCACCTTCACCTTAGCGTCGAAATTGCCGTCCTCCCCGCGAGAGTCCGTCGGCTTGACGTGGACGAAGAAGAAATCATGCTTCCCGAAGGACGCGCGGAGCGCCTCGAACTCGTCGGCGATCGTCTCCGTCGGCGCGTGGACCGTCATGCCCAGGAGACGGGCGATTCCCCGGTACATGGGATAGGAGGCGATGGCCAGGGGATTCAACTTGAACCGCTCCGACAGGCTCGGAAACTTGCGGTACTTCGCGTAACCGCGCAGGAGGACCATATTTGCCTTCTCCTCGTCCGCGAGAACCCGCCGGGCCTCGTTCACCAATTCCGAGAGGACCGATTCGGTTCCGAGCGCTTCCGGTGCAATCGCCCGGGGAGGAAGCGGCGGCTTCCCCGTTTTCTGGGGATCCGTCTCCTCGATTTCATCCCGGAGACCCTCGTCCCGGAGGACGAGGAGGGCCCGATGCTCCTTCACGGGTTCGAAGAAGAACGGCACGCCGGACCGTAGGCGGATCCCCTCCTGAAGCTTGCGGCACACGCGGCGGTTCGTCTCGTTGTCGATCCGGCCGGCGCGACGGTCGATGACGAGTCCGTCCCGGTCCATGGTGGCGAAGTTGACCCGGATCAGCAGGTCCTTTTCCGTCATGGGGTAGTCGATGCCGGCCCCTTCCAGGATTCCGCGGCCGATGTTGTTCTTCACCGGGTCGTAGCCGAAGAGGGCGAAGTGCGCCGGTCCGCTGCCGGGAGTGATTCCCGGGCCGACGGGGTCCAGCAGGCCGCAGACTCCTTCCCTGGCGAGGGCGTCGAGATGGGGCGTCCGGGCCGCCTCCAGCTCCGTATCCGTTCCGCCGGGGGCGGGCAGTCCCCCCAGGCCGTCCATGACGAGGAAAACGATTTTTGTGGCGCCCGACTGGGCAAGGCGATCAATCCGTTCCGTATCCATGATGGTTCCTTCTTCGATATCAAAAATGCTTGAGCGGTGGTTTCCCCAGGGGGAACACGTTGAAGCCGAGATCGAAACACCCGCGATGATCGAGGATGTTCCGCCCGTCGAAAAGGAAGGCCGGTTTCTCCATGCTGTGGAAGATCCGCCGGTAGTCCAGCTGCCGGTACAGGTCCCATTCGGTCATGACGGCGATGGCATGGCATCCCGCCGCCGCTTCGTAGGGGTCTGCGACATAGCGGATGTCCCCGACGGCACTGCTCAGATCCGCCCGTGCACTGTCGAGTGCCTGCGGATCCGTGATGACCACGTTCGCCTTTTCCTCCAGCAGCCTGCGGGCGATGAAGATCGCCGGGCTTTCCCGGGTGTCCCCCGTATTGGCCTTGAAGGCGAAGCCGAACAGGCAGATCCGCTTTCCCGCCAGGGTGTTGAACATGGCCGCCAGCATCGTGCTCATGAAGCGTGACTGCTGGTATTCGTTGATGCGGACGACGCTTTCCCAGTAAGAGGCCACGTCGTCGAGGCCGTAGTGGCGGCAGAGGTACACGAGATTGAGGATGTCCTTCTTGAAGCAGGAGCCCCCGAACCCGATGCTCGCATTGAGGAACTTGGGGCCGATCCGGCTGTCCATGCCGACGGCCCGGGCGACTTCCTCGACGTCGGCATCGGTCTTCTCGCAGAGGGCGGAAATGGCATTGATGGAGGAGATCCTCTGGGCAAGGAAGGCGTTGGAGACGAGCTTGGAAAGCTCGCTGCTCCAGATATTGGAGGTGATGATCCGTTCCCGGGGAACCCAGGAGGCGTAGATGTCCACGAGGATCTGCCTGGCCCGGAGACCCCTCTCCGTCTCCCGCGACCCGATGAGCACGCGGTCCGGTGTCTGGAGGTCCCGGATGGCCGATCCCTCCGCCAGGAACTCGGGATTCGACAGGACCTCGAACCATACGCCGTTTCCGGTATGGTGGAGGATGCTTTCCATGGCCTGGGCCGTCTTGACCGGGAGGGTGCTTTTCTCGATGACGATCTTCGGGGTTTCGGCGTACCGCAGGATCTGGCGGGCGGTCTTTTCCCAGTACTGAAGATCGGCGGCCATGCCGGCGCCGACGCCGAAGGTCTTCGTAGGGGTGTTGACGCTCACGAAGATGATGTCGTTCTCGCGGATCCCCTTTTCGATGTCCGTGCTGAAAAAAAGATTCTTCCCCCGGACGGCCCGGACGACTTCATCCAGACCCGGTTCGTAGATGGGCAGTCTGTCGGAATTCCAGGCAGCGATTCGCTCTGCGTTGATGTCCACCACGGTCACCCGGTAATCGGGGCACTTGAGGGCGATCATGGCCATCGTGGGGCCGCCCACGTAGCCGGCTCCGATGCAGAGGATGTTTCGGTTGTAAGGCATGTTCTCTCCTGAACTCACTCGATGGTGCTGCGGAAGTAGGCGATGGTCCTCCGGAGCCCTTCTTCCAGCTGGATGGAAGGATTCCAGTCGAGGAGGCTCCGAGCCTGGGTGATGTCGGGTTTACGCTGAACCGGATCGTCTTGGGGCAGGGGACGGTGAACGATCCTCGATCTGGATCCGGTCAGGCGGAGGATCTCCTCCGCAAGGGACAGGATCGTGAATTCAGCGGGATTTCCAATATTGATCGGACCGGTGCAGTCGTCGGGCGTGCTCATGAGCCGCTCCAGTCCCGCGATCATGTCATCGACGTAGCAAAACGACCGCGTCTGGGATCCGTCACCGTAGATGGTCAGGTCTTCGCTTCGGAGTGCCTGCAGGATCAGGTTGCTCACCACCCGGCCGTCATTAAGGGCCATTCTTGGTCCATAGGTGTTGAAGATCCGGGCGATCTTGATTCGGACCCCGTTCTGCCGGTGGTAGTCCATCATCAGGCACTCGGCGGCCCGCTTCCCCTCGTCGTAACAGCTCCGGATGCCGATCGGATTCACCCGGCCCCAGTAGCTTTCCCGCTGGGGATGCTCCTCCGGATCGCCGTAGACCTCCGAGGTGGATGCGAGCAGGATCTTCGCCCGGACGCGCTTCGCGATGCCCAGGGTGTGGATTGTCCCGAGTACGTTTGTCTTGACGGTCTTGATGGGGTTGTACTGGTAATGAACCGGAGACGCCGGACAGGCAAGGTTGTAGATCTCGTCGACCTCCAGGTAGATCGGGTTCGTGGTGTCGTGGCGGATCAGTTCGAACCGGTCGTGGGAAAGCAGATGCCGGATGTTGTCCTTGCTGCCCGTGAAGAAATTGTCCAGGCAGATGACCTCCTCGCCTTTTGCAATCAGGGCATCGCAGAGGTGTGAACCGAGAAAACCGGCGCCGCCGGTAACGAGAACCCTTTTTTTCACAGTCATGGCGGAGACGCTCCGATTTCTTTGGCGTTGGCTTTTCCCGGGGAGGTTGCTATGAGTATCTCTCCGTCGGCCTGGAAACGGCTCCGTCGGTGCCGTGCAGACCACAGGGGACGGGAGCCCATTCGGCATCCGGACGATTCCAAGGCGGTGGCTTTTAACCATAAAACACATTGATATGTCAATCGAAAAGGGGATGCAGTCATGCCGACGGCAACGCTGTACATTGTGGCGACTCCCATTGGAAACCTGGAGGATGTGACCCTGAGGGCGCTCCGGATCCTGAAAGAGGTGCACTGCATCGCGGCGGAGGACACCCGCCGGACGAAGAAGCTCCTGAATGCCTATGGAATCCGGACTCCCCTGGTCAGCCTTTACGATCATACGGAGCGCAGCCGCACGCCGTCCCTGATCCGGCGTCTCCAGGAAGGGCAGGACATCGCCTATGTGGCGGATGCCGGCACCCCGGGGATCTCCGATCCCGGTTACGTGCTCGTCAACGGCGCGATCCAGGCGAGCATCCCCGTGGTTCCCGTCCCGGGGCCGACCGCGTCGATTGCAGCCCTCTGCGTATCCGGGCTTCCCATGAACCGGTTCCTGTTTGCAGGGTTTCTTCCAGCACGTCCGCCTGCCCGCCGCCGGTTCCTTGAATCGTTGAAGGCGGAGGAAGGGACGCTCCTGTTTTACGAATCCCCGGCCCGACTGACGGAGTCCATCCGGGACATGGCGGCCGTCCTGGGGGACAGGAAAGCCGTGGTGGCCAGGGAACTGACCAAGATCCATGAAGAGATCCTCCGGGGGACCCTGGGGACGCTGCTGGAGTCTCTGTCCGCGCGGGGGGTGAAAGGGGAGGTTGTCGTGCTGGTCGACGGGTGTCCGGACTCGGCCGGGGAGGTGACGGATGAGTCAATCCTCCAGGTTCTCGAGGAAGCCCGGCGCAGGGGTATTCAGTCGAGTCGTGACCTTGCAGCAGAGGCCTGCCGCTGTTTGGGAATCCCGAAGAAAAGGGCCTATGGACTGATTGTCCGCCATACGGACAGGAACGGCCCGTCCTGACGGAGACAGGCTTTCTTCCCATGCAAATCTAATGGTTCGGATTCGGTTATCCGCTTGAAGCCCATTGGGAGTTATGATACCTTTTGCGCCGCTGTCCGACCGGGAAGGCCGGTGTGGCCGGGAAATCGGATGGGGACACGGAGGGAAGACCATGGCGGGAACGGAAATACAGGGAGGCAGCCGCAGGATCATCGATCTGGTGGACGTCCTGGAAGAGGGAGCCGTCCTTTCTGAAAGCCGTGAAGCTCTTTCTCCGTCAACGAGGGCTTCCGCCTCTGAAACAAGGAAGATCCACGATCTTACGGACGTGGTGAAAGATGTCCCCCTCCGGGCCGTTGCCGATCCGGCTCTCCGGGACATGGTCCTCCAGCAGGTTACGGAAATTGCAGAGCGCCTGGCCAGGGAGATGATCCCGACCATTGCGGAAAGGGTGATCCGGGAGGAAATTGAAAAGCTCAAAGCGGCGGACAATCCCTAAGACCATGTCCCGATCGGGCGCTGAAACATGGAGACTCCGTCGGCCGGCAGTTTTATTATCTCTCTTACTCATGCTGTTCCCGGGGGCGATCCCTGCTTTTGCACAGGATGATATTACCGTCATCCATGTCGAGGCGCGCGGAACGGCGCAGATTCGAGGCACGGATCTGGCGAGGGCCAGGGAGGGCGCAGTTCGTGATGCCCAGAGGAAGGCGGTCCGGCAGGTCCTCCTGGATGTCCTGAAGATCGAAGACACGGGGAAGCTTCCTCCGGGCTCGGATCGGCTCCTTGCCCGCCATGACCGCTATGTGGATACCTTTTCCGTTCTGGAGGAAGGACCGGATGGAGGAATCTACAGTGTGCAATTGCGGGTTGCCGTCATCTCTGAGTTTCTGGTTCAGGATCTGAGGAAAATGGGGGGACGGCGGGAGGGGATCGCCGAAGCTCCGCAACGTCGAATGGCCGTTCGAGTGGGCGGTATCGGCCGGTTTGACCGCTACGTGAGGGTTCGCGAGGCGTTGTCCGGAATACCCGGTGTCAGGCAGGTCCTCCCTAGGAAGGTTGCCCTGGACGAGGTATGGCTGGATGTGGAGACGGTTGAAACACCGGGGGCGCTTGCGAAACATATCGAATCTTCGGGACTTTTCCGGGTTCGGAAAGACCCCGAAATGCCCGACCGCCTGGATTTCGAATTCCTGCCCTGAAAGGAAGTATTGATGACCAGAACAATCCGGATTCTTCTCCTGCTGGCTGCACTGATCCTCCTCGCCGGGTGCGGTTCAAAGGCGCCGTATACGCTTGTCGACGACTTCTCCAAAAGGGGTACGCGGCTGGTTGCCGTGGTGCCGCCCATTCAGGCCTCGAAAGAGGTCGACCCGGCGGGAGGGAAGATCCTGAGAGACAGGACGATGGAAGAGCTTTATTTCAAGGGGTACCCAAAACTCCCGGTTGCAGGTATCGACGAGCGGCTGGCTGCAGCGGGGGTGGAGATCCGGGACGGAGAGGCATCCGCCCGGTCGCTGGGCGGTGCACTGGGAGTCGATGCGATCCTGTTCATCACCGTGGAAACATGCGGTACCTCCTTCTTCCTGAACACGGCCAAGACCACGACGGCAGTGCAATTCACACTTCGCAGCGCCCGGAGTGGGGAGATTCTCTGGCAAATGAAAGCGGCAAGGTCGAAACGAACGTTCCATGTGACCCGGAAATGGCTTCAACAGGACGTAATTGGAATTTACGAGCCGCTTCTGAGAGAACTGGTGAGTACGACCTTGGCCACGCTTCCGGATGGGCCGGATGCATAATCGTCCGGTAGCGGGCATGTGCCCGTAATCGGCCGGACCATTCGGAAAAGCCCGCCGGTCGGACGTTATCCGTTGCAAGGGGAGGTCGAGATGAAAAAGCATATCTGGATAACCGGTTTATTGACCGTCTGTGTTGCGCTGATCCTATCGGATTCGGTACAAGCCGCCCGGGCGACCTTTCTGAAGATCGGACCCGGCCAGGCGGTGGTCAGCGTCCTCCAGGGATCGGCGACGGTGACGACACCCGGAAAAAAAGGAGCCCGTTCACTGAAGGCGGGTGATCTCCTGAGCGGCGGAGATGAGGTTTTGACGGGCCGTCGCTCCCGCCTGGAACTGACGCTGCCGGACCGATCCCAGGTCCGCTTCGCCGACAACACGCGCTTCAAGATTCTGCAGATCAGCGTGGCGGAAGCAGACAGGAGCCGCGACGTACGTTTCCACATGTCCCTCGGGCGATCATGGGCCAAGGTCAGCAAAACCTTCACAGGACGAAGCCGGTTCGACATGTCGTGTGAAAATGCCGTGGCGGGGGTCCGCGGAACGGTATGGCGCATGAACGTGGATAGTGACCAGTCGGCGATGGTCCGGGTTTACGATGGAGAAGTCAATGTGGCGGGCGGCGGGAAGACCATGGAAGACATCAGGTCCAAGGCGAAGCCTTCCATGCGATTGACGGCACCCAAGCCGATTCCCGGGCCCCACAAGGTTAGCATGGAAGAATGGACCTATATCGTTCGATCCCTGCAGGAAATCCGGATCGACAAGAACGGTGTGGCATCGAAGCCGTTTTCGTTCTCGCCGGAGGCGGACCGGGACGAGTGGGTGGACTGGAACAGGGAGCAGGATCAGGAAGCCAACAGGTAAAAAGGACGCATGACGGTTCCGGACAAGAAGGAACGGATCAATATTCCCAACAGTCTGACTATCCTGCGCATCGTTCTGGTGCCGGCCATCGTCATTCTGTTGATGCAGGGATCCTTCAAGATCGCGATCGTGGTGTTTCTCATCTCGGGGCTGACGGATATTTTGGATGGATACCTGGCACGGGTGCTTAACCAGCAGACCGTACTGGGCTCCTATCTCGATCCTATTGCCGACAAGGCCCTCATGATCAGCTGTTACGTAACGCTGGCCGTGAAAAAGATCCTTCCGGGATGGCTTTCCGTCGTGGTAATCAGCCGCGACTGCATCATTCTGATCGGCGTGGCTGTGTTGTCTCTCATGTCCGTGTCCTATAAGATCCAGCCGGCTCTGATCGGCAAACTGACAACGGCCGTGCAGATTCTTACGGTATTCGTGTTCCTGGTTTCCCGTGCGGTTCCCGGCTCCGTGGCTGCTTCCGTTATGGAGGGGCTGATCTGGATCACCGCGTTTTTCACGGTTGCTTCCGGTTTTCACTACATCACGGTCGGCGTGCAGCAGATCAACCAGCAGCAAAAGCCCCGGTCTGTGTAATTTTGTTTCATATTTGCCTTGACTTTGAAAAATCGAATTGGTAAAAGTACCAGCCTTCGAATCAGGGAATCCCACAGGCACGTAGCTCAGGGGGAGAGCGCCATCCTGACGCGGTGGATGTCCAGGGTT
>CAZODI010000010.1:46147-92623 GCA_964578535.1 uncultured Syntrophaceae bacterium | reverse complement strand
ACGCCGGCCTGTCACGCCGGAGGCCGTGGGTTCGAGTCCCATCGGCCCCGCCAAATATGCTGATGGGGGTTGGCCAGACAGGTCAACCCCCTTTTTTTTCGATGGTCGGAACATGAGATACGAGGGAATGATCATAAGGCCGCCCAGCGAGGCGGGAAGCCTTCTCCTTCAGGTAAGTGTTGGCTGCTCTCATAACAAATGCACCTTCTGCCCGACGTACAAGGGCGAGAAGTTCCGCATCAAGTCTTTTGAGGAAATCCGGGAGGACATCCGGGAGGCGGCTCGTCTCTCCCAGAGGCGCCCCATTGGGAAGGTTTTTCTTGTGGGCGGCGACGCCCTGATTCTCCCGCAGCCCAGGCTGGTTGAAATCCTCACGGAACTCAGGGACAACGTCCGGGGTATCCGGCGGGTCGGTCTGTATGCAAACGCCAAGAGCGTGCGGAAAAAAACCCCGGAACAGCTCATGGAGCTCCGTGCCCTGGGGCTGGAGATCGCCTACCTGGGTGTGGAGTCCGGGAGCGCGTCGGTCCTGGAAAAAATCCGGAAGGGCGCCACGCCGCAACAGTTGGTGGATGCCGGGCGAAAGCTGAAGGAAGCGGGCATCAGCCTGTCCGTCACCGTTCTGCTGGGCATCGGTGGCGTGGAGGGAAGCACGGAACATGCATTTTCGACCGCGAACATCCTGACAGAGATGGATCCGGATTACGCCGGTGCCTTGACCCTGATGCTTGTGCCCGGAACGCCTCTGTATGACGACTGGAATGCGGGCCGGTTCATTCTGCCCGACCAGTACGGTTTTCTCGAGGAACTGGGGATCATGATCGGGAGATCCCGGTTCACGAACTGTTTTTTCACTTCCAACCATGCCTCGAATTATCTTCCGATCCGGGCGCGGCTCCCGGAAGAGAAGGAGGCCACGGTCCGGCTCATCCGGGAAGTCGTGGAATCCCGCGACAGGAAACTGCTGAGACCCGAATATCTGCGGGGGCTCTGATTCCGGCTGTGAAAAAAAGAGGGAAGGAATGAAGAAAAAAGTATCCGCGTTTCTGAGGGATATTCTCGCGCCCAGCGATCCGGACCGGCTTGAGAAGGAAATCCAGTCCATCGTCGACGACGGCGAAGAAAAAGGGCTTCTGGATTCGCAGTCGGGGGACATGATCCAGAACATCCTGGCATTCCGCGACACCGTCGTCCGGGAGGTTATGATCCCGAGGACGGAGATGGTGGCGATCAGCTCCCGGTCGACCATCGAGGAGATCCTGGAGCTGATTCGCATCCACGGTCATACCCGCATGCCCGTCTACCAGGGAAGCATCGACAACATCGTCGGCGTCATGAACGTAAAGGACCTGCTCAAGTTCTGGTCCAAGACCGTGGACGAAAAGGACATCCTGCAGGTTCTGCGCAAGCCCTACTACATCCCGGAAACGAAAAACACCCACATCCTCCTCCATGAGCTCAAGCAGCGGAAACACCACATGGCCATCGTCATCGACGAATACGGCGGCACGTCCGGACTGGTCACCTTCGAGGACCTGATCGAAGAGATCGTGGGGGAGATCCACGACGAGCACGACAGCCGCGAAGGACGGATTGTCCCCGTGGCGGACGGTTATTTTCTCCTGGACGGCCGCGTCGAGATCGAGGAGATCGAAGAGCATTTCCAGGTGAAGCTGCCGCGGGGGAAGTTCGAGACGGTCAGCGGGCTGATCCTTCATCACATCATGCGAATTCCGGAACCCGGAGAGACCATCACCATCGAGCCGTTTGAAATCCTGATCGACTCCGCGAATGAGCGGACCATACGCAAGGTCAGGATGAAGAAGCTTCCGGTCGACCATGGCACGGTCTGAACGGCGGGGAACAGGTAGCGGAATCGAAGAGAACGGTGAAACCGCGAGTTCGCCGGCCTCTCCGGGATATTACGACTGGCTCTGGGCTCTGGCCAGCGGACTGCTTCTCTTCCTGTCTTTCCCGCGTTACGGCTCCGCCGTTGTGGCCTGGTTCGCTCTCGTGCCGCTCCTTCTTGCCGTCCGCAGCGCGTCGCCCCTGAGGGCATTCGGGTTGGGATGGCTGGCCGGTTTCACAGGCTACATCGGGATTCTCTACTGGATCGTCCACGTCGTCGTCCATTACGGCCGGCTTCCCGTTGCGGTCGGAATCCCCGTCATGCTCCTTCTGGCGGCTTACCTGGGGCTGTATGTCTCCATCTTTGCGGGACTTCTGGTTCGGCTCCGGGAGCGGGGCATTCCCGTTGTGATGGCCGCCCCTCTGTTGTGGACCTCCCTCGAATTCGTCAAGTCCCACCTGCTGAGTGGCTTCCCCTGGGCGAACCTCGGCGCCTCTCAGTATCCGAACCTGCCCTTCATCCAGATGTCCGAGTTCACAGGTACCTACGGGCTGACCTTCCTCGTCGTCATGGCCAACGCCGTCCTTTTCCGCATCCTGTTCGAGCGGACGGGGGACCGGCGGTGGGTGAGGGAAGCTCTTGCCTGCGTCCTTCTGCTCACAGCCGCTCACGGATATGGCTGGTGGCGAATCGGAGACATTGGGAAAAAGCTCGAAGGAGCTTCCTCTCTGGCCGTCCGCCTCATCCAGGGAAACATCGAGCAGGACGTGAAATGGGATCCCGCGTACCAGCAGGAGACGGTCGACATTTACACCTCCCTGTCCCGCCGGGCGGCTCCGCCGCCGGAGAGCCTCATCGTCTGGCCGGAGACGGCGGCACCCTTCTATTTCCAGGACCGGGACGACCTGCACCGGCAGGTAGCTCAACTCCCCCGTGAAACCGCATCCTGGCTGATCCTGGGCAGTCCCCGCTATGAACAGCGGGAGCGTGAGATCGCCTCCTTCAACAGCGCATTCCTCGTATCGCCGGACGGAGCCCTGCGGGACCGGTACGACAAGGTCCACCTGGTGCCGTACGGGGAGTACGTGCCTTTCCGCCGGATCATTCCCTTCCTCACCGCACTCACGGAGGGCATCGGCGATTTTGAGTCCGGCGCCGAATACCGGGTCCTGTCCATGGGTGTTCACCGGCCGGGGGTTCTCATCTGCTACGAGGGGATTCTCGCGGAAGCAGGCCGGGCCTACAAGCGCCAGGGAGCGGACCTGCTGGTGAACATTACCAATGACGCCTGGTTCGGCCGGAGTTCCGCTCCCTACCAGCACCTCTCAATGGCAGTCTTCCGGGCCGTGGAAACCAGGCTCTACCTCGTGCGTGCAGCCAATACGGGAATATCGGCCGTTGTGGATCCGCTCGGCCGGATCACGGAGCGGACAGGCATCTTCGAGCGGACCACCCTCGCCGGAAGCGTGAAATTCATTGACGAGAAGACGGTTTATGGGGCATATGGGGACATCTTTGTTTACCTTTGCCTGGGCGGCACCCTCGTGGTGATCGGCTTTTCATCACCGGGTCGCATCGGCCGGCCCCGTTCCAGCCGGATAGATCCCCGAGAGGACGACAAAAAAAGGAGAATGAACCATGATCGAAGGATCTGAAGCGCTGGCGCAGACTTTTGAGGATCTTCAGAAAAGGATTGAAAACCTCGGGGTGTGCCTTTGACGTCGCCGGCAAGGAAACCGAAAAAAGCGCCCTGGAGAGCCAAGTCCTGAAGGATGATTTTTGGAGCGATCCGGAGGCAGCAAGGGAAATCCTGAAGAGGAAAAGCCGCCTCGATGAAGTCATCGGCGGCTGGAAAGAGCTGGAGCGGGTTTACCTGGAGTTGGCTCAGCTCTTCGAAATGGCATCGGAGGAAGGGGATGAGGATACTCTCCGCGACATCTCCTTGGATCTGGGCCGTCTGGAAACGGGTGTCCGGGATGATGAATTCCGCCTCATGCTCGGCGCGGAAGAGGACCGGCTCAACGCCATCCTGAACATCAACGCCGGCGCCGGCGGAACCGAGGCCCAGGACTGGGCGGAGATGCTCTTCCGGATGTACGGCCGGTGGGCGGAGCGAAAAGGCTACCGGATGCAGGTGATCGATCTCCTGCCCGGTGAAGAGGCAGGCATCAAGAGTGCGTCCATGACGCTGGAAGGGCCTTACGCCTACGGCTATGCCAAGGCGGAAATCGGCATTCATCGCCTCGTCCGGATCTCTCCGTTCGATGCCGGAGCCCGGCGTCATACATCCTTTGCCTCCGTTTTCGTCTATCCCGAAGTGAGCGACGAGATCGTCATCGAAATCGATGAAGGCGACCTGCGCATCGATACCTATCGGTCCACCGGTGCCGGGGGGCAGCATGTCAACAAGACGGACTCCGCAGTCCGCATCACGCACATTCCGACTGGTATTGTTGTCCAGTGCCAGAACGAACGGTCCCAGCATAAAAACAAATCCATGGCCATGAAATACCTCAAGTCCCGCCTGTATGAACGCAAGCTTACAGAACAGAGGGCCAAGCTGGACGAAATGGAGAAGTCGAAGAAGGACATCGCCTGGGGAAGCCAGATCCGATCCTATGTTCTTCATCCCTACAAGATGGTCAAGGATCACCGGACCAGCCTTGAGACAGGGAATGTTACCCGCGTCCTCGACGGCGAGATCGACGATTTCATCGAGGCCTATCTTCTCGCGGCTTCCAAGAGATAAAGGGAAGGAGTTGCAGCATGTCGAAACGATCCGTTTTCCGGTTCATCTTCCTGGTGGTGCTTGTCTGCTGTTTCCCCGGAACGGGATGGAGCGCGGATGAAAAGCCGTCGGTGAATCCGGGGATTGCCGCTGCCATGGATGTTAAGGACCCGTTTGCAGAAAAAGCGCGGACGACGGGGAATTCGGGTTCTGTGGAAAAGAAAGCCGCACTTTCGGATCCCGTGCAGCCGGAGACAAAGAACGAGGAGGGACAGGATCAGGACCTGATGGAAGAAGCCCTGGCCCTCCTGGAAGAATCCCAGGCTTCCTGGTCCCGGGGGGATCTGGAAGGAGCCCTGGAACTCCTCGATCAGGCCTACGCCCTGGTTCTGGAAACGGACGGGGACCCCGCCGTCGCCAGACAGAAGGACGACCTGAGGCTGCTTGTGGCCCGTCGCATCCTGGCCATCTATACCTCCATGAGGACGGAGGCCAAAGGAAAACGCGGAGAGATCCCCCTCCTGATGAATGCGGATGTGGAGAAGGAGATCCGCTCCTTCCAGACGATCGAACGGAATTTCTTCATCGAGTCCTACCGGCGTTCCGGTATGTACCGGCCTGCCATGGTCCGGCAGCTCAAAAAGGCCGGATTGCCGGAAGAGCTTTCCTGGCTGCCTCTTGTGGAAAGCGGATTCAAGATCCGCGCCCTGTCCAGGGCACGAGCACTGGGGCCATGGCAGTTCATTCCCTCCACTGGTTACAAATATGGCCTGAACCGGACGGACTGGGTCGACGAACGCATGGATGTGGAAAAGTCGACCCGGGCGGCCATCGATTACCTGAAGGCCCTGCACGAGATGTTCGGCGACTGGCTGACGGTGCTGGCGGCCTACAATTGCGGTGAGGGGAGGGTGCTCCGGGTCATCTCGCAGCAGAAGCTGAACTATCTGGACCGGTTCTGGGATCTTTATCACATGCTGCCCTATGAGACGGCGCGTTATGTGCCGCGATTCCTGGCGACGCTGCACATCATCCGGGATCCGAAGAAGTACGGGATGGAACTGCCGGAGACGCTGGACAAGGAGATCCCCTATGAGGCGGTGAAGATCAGGAAGTCCATGAAGCTGGCGGAGATTGCAACCCGGATCGAGACCTCTGAAGATACCCTGGTCTTTCTGAATCCTGAACTTCGCCACGGCATCACCCCCGACCAGGACTACGACCTTAGGGTGCCTATTGAAAAAGGGGAATTGCTGGTCAAGAAAATGGACGAGATTCCCAGGTGGGAACTGCCCGCGCCGGAACGGGATCCCCGCCGGTTTGTCCGGCACCGGGTGAAGCGGGGCGAATCCCTGGCGTCCATTGCCAGGAAATACAGAACGACAACCCAGGCCATCCGTTCCTGCAATCCAGGTTTGTCCAGGAAAGGGGTCCGGGTCGGGCATCCCCTTTCAATCCCGGTGGCGAGAAAAGCCGCCACGTCACCGGTCAGAGAGGCCAGGAAAAAAACAACATCCGGGGGGGGCGCCACCTATCGGGTTAAGAGGGGAGATTCCCTTTCGGAAGTGGCGGAGCGCTGTGACACGACCCCCGAGGAGATCCGGCGGCTCAACAGGATCAAGGGAAACAAGCTCATCGCCGGTCAGTTGTTGAAAGTCCCACCCCGGGGGAACGGTGAGGATACTTCCGGGGAAGGAGCGGAAAAAAAGATTCAGACGGGCGGGAAAAAAGCGAAATCCGGGGCATCATCCACCGGAGAGGCGAGCAAGACATACAAGGTTCGAAAGGGGGATAATCTCTTTCGGATCGCCGTCCGTAACGGAACGAGCGTCGACAGCCTGAAAAAAGCAAACAACCTGGGGGACGGAGATTCCATCCAGCCCGGGCAGATCATCCACATCCGGTAATCTCTACCGACCCGCCGACATCCGGCGGAGCCGCCCGTCGTTGCGGCTCCGCCGGATGTCCGTTCAATCCCCACCGCCGATCCGGTATCCCTTGATAAGGCAGAAAAGCTCCCGTTCCATCTCCCGCATGCGCTCCCCATCCTCTTCCCGGGGGGATTCATGATCGTACCCGAGGAGATGCAGGAGCCCATGGATGATCAGGTAGTCCTGGTAGTCTTCCGGGGCCAGCCCTGATTCCAGGGCTTCTGCGCGGGACCTCTCCACGGAAATCACAATGTCGCCCAAGACCCGGGGATTCAGATCTCCGAAAGGCCCTTCGGTCATGGAGAAGGAGATGACGTTGGTGGGATAATCCCGGTTCAGATAGGTCCGGTTGATCTCGCGAATTCCTTCGTCATCGAGGAAAAGCAGGCTTACCTCGGCGTCATCCCGGCCGAGCCTGTGGAGTGCCTTACGCAGCGCGCTCCGCACCCGACGCCGGTCGATCTTTTCCTTTTTCTGTCGGTTTTCGATCCAGATGTCCATTCTGTCCGTTGGGTATGGATGACTCCTTCCGTCCGTTTGTTTCCCGGGCGGGTGGAGCCGGGTAGTCGATGCGATGATGGAACATGCCCGTCAAAATCCGGGTGAAACTCTCGGCGATCATGTTCAGATCCATCAGTGTCAGGGCGCAGGAATCGAGCTGTCCGTCGGCGACCACCCGCTCGATCCGTTCCTGGACGAAGTTCCGGATCCTGGCCGGGGTCGGATTGGTCAGTGTTCTGGACGATGCCTCCATGACATCCCCCAGGAGAACGAGACCCGATTCGCGGCTTTGCGGTTTCGGACCGGGGTACCGGAAATCGCTTTCCGGAAGGGCCCGGATGGAAGGATCCTTGTCTTTGCGGGCCTTTTCGTAGAAGTAGGTGACCAGGCTCGTTCCGTGATGCTCCCGGATGATGTTGAGGACGTCCTGGTTCAGCCCGGCTTGAGCGGCCAGTTCACAGCCATCCTTGACATGGGCGGTGATGACCCGTGCGCTCATCCGGGGAGAGAGCTTTTCATGCCGGTTTTCCCCGTCCCGCTGGTTCTCTATGAAATAGAGGGGTTTGGTCAGTTTCCCGATGTCGTGGTAATAGGCGCCCACTTTTGCCAGGAGGGAATTGGCGCCGATGCTCTCCGCGGCGGCTTCGACCATGGAGCCGAGTACGACACTGTGATGGTAGGTGCCGGGTGCCTCGATGATCATCCGCTGGAAAATGGGCTGGTTGAGGTTGGCCAGCTCCAGGAGCTTGATGTCGGTCGTGTAGGGAAATACGCTTTCGAACAGGGGGCTGATGCCGGCCACGAGAATGCCCGACAGGAGCCCCCCGAGGAATCCCATGGCCAGCTTCGCCAGGATGGCCATATCGGACAGCGAACCTTCCAGGAGCCCCAGGCAGAGGATGATCGCCACGTTGACGATTCCGAGGAGGAAGCCGGCCCGCAGGAAAGAAGACCGCTGACGGCAGTGGGCGATGTAGTAGGAGCCCACGATGCTGCCCAGGAGGGCATAGAGCGTCATGGAGATGAGGCTGTCAAAGAGAAACGATGCCAGAACCGACGTGAATACGGCGAACAGGAGGGACAGCTTCCTCATGATGAGAAAGGCGACCAGCATCGGGCCAAATGCAAAGGGAATGGCGTAATAGACCGCTTCGGTGGGAATGAAGGGAAAGGCGCGGTTAACCGCCCCCGCAACAAAAATCCCCGCCTTGATCAGCAGAAAATGAAGGAGAATCGTCAGGGAAAGAAAGATGCGATCCGCGTTTTCCTGATGGGGTTTGCGAAGCCAGCGGCGGGCGACGGTGTACAGGGTCAGCGCAAAGAACATCGTCAGGAGCAGCATGCCCGTATACATGGCGATTTTTTCCGTCACGCTGTCGCTTTCGATCTTGTAGAGAGCCGTGATTTTTTCCAGGTCGGACGTCGTAATTTTCTGCCCTTCCCGGGTGATCACCTCCCCTTTCTGGACCTGGTAGAGGACGGGCTTAACCGCATCGAGGGCGGCCTTGCGCTCTTTTTCCGTTGCCGGCTGGTTCAGAATCAGGTTCGGTTGAATGAGCCTGGTGATCAGGCCGGTGGCGGCCCTCCGGATGTCTTCCCGTTCATCCTTCAGGACCAGGGAGGCTTTCCGGCGCACCAGATTCTCCGCGTCCCTCATGTGCCAGATCGGCGAGAGGTCCGACAACCGCTCCTCCTGCTGCGTCTTGAGATCCCGGACGATAATGCCGTTCCTGGTGTCCCGGGTGAGAAAGCTGACATTCGTAATCCATTCCGTCCGGTAGACAGACGTGAGCAGCCGGACGACCTTGCCCGCCAGATCCGCCGAAAAGCGGTATTTCAAGAGGATCTGGAACTCCTGTTCCGGAATGGAAATCCCGAGGATCTGCTCCATTTCCTTGCGACCCCGCCCGATGTCTCCAAGATCTTTGACCGTCAGGACACCCACCGAAAGGGCTGTCCGGTCAATGCCTCGAATCACTCCCTCCATGGCGGAAAAAGCGCGCTCGATCTGCAGCCGCTGCCGATCGGGCATATCCATATCCAGATCATAGATCGCAGGAAGGGAATTGACGGCCTCCATCCTCTTCAATTCCGTCGCAGCCTTGTCCTCCACGAAGAAATCGCGATCCGCCCGGATGTCTCTGGAGGCAATGGAGCCCAGCTTGTAGCTGGGCGGGATGAAATGAACCGTGGGAGTCAGGAGATAGGCAACGATGAGCGACAGAAGGATAGCGGTAGCCCACATCTGGAACTGCCGGTTCCTGGCGAAGGGAGGGAGGAACTGCACCTCACGGACGGCTTTCCGAAGGCTGGACGAAATGCGTTCAACGGTTCGGTCGATGGGATTCATGTTCCGTTATCATCCGCCCGTCTGCGGCTTCGGCCCAGATGGTTGTATGCCCGGATCACGTCTTGAACAAGGGGATGGCGGACGACGTCCAGTTCGCTGAAATAGACGAAGCAAATCCCGGAAATCCGTCCCAGGATCCGTTCCGCCTCGACGAGTCCTGAGGCTTTCTCTTCCGGCAGGTCGATCTGGGTGACATCCCCCGTGATGACCGCCTTCGATCCAAAGCCGAGCCGGGTCAGGAACATTTTCATCTGCTCGGAGGTCGTATTCTGGGCCTCGTCCAGGATCACAAAGGAATCATTCAAGGTACGGCCGCGCATGAACGCGAGCGGTGCCACCTCGATGATGCCCTTGGAAATCATGGCCGATGCCCGGTCGAAGTCCATCATGTCATGGAGGGCATCATACAGGGGGCGCAGATACGGGTTGACCTTCTCGGAGAGGTCTCCGGGAAGGAAGCCGAGTTTTTCGCCCGCTTCGACAGCCGGCCGGGCCAGGATGATTCGGTGAACCTTCTTTTCCAGAAGGCAGGAAACCGCCATGGCCATGGCCAGATAGGTCTTTCCCGTTCCCGCCGGTCCGATGCCGAAAACCATGTCATGCTTGCGGATTGCATCGATATATCCCTTCTGGGCGATGCTCTTGGGGGTGATGGGACGTTTCTTGGAGGGGATGAAAACCGTATCGAGGAAGATTCTTTCCAGGTTTGTCCGCGAGTCTTCCGATAGAATCCGGTGTGCGTAATCGATGTCGGACGAGTAGAGCGGATACCCCTTTTCTATCAAGCAATACAGCTGATTGAGAAGATTCTCGGCCAACTCCACATCGTCCGCATCGCCGGAAATGGACAGGACATTGCCACGGACCCCCACCCTGACCGCCCGGAGTTTTTCGAGAAGCTTGATGTGCCGGTCGTGTTCGCCCAGCAGCGTCCGAAGAGTGTTGTTATCCGGGAAAACGATTTTTCCCTCGGATATGGAATCGGATCTAGGCTTCAAACCGTCATTCGCATGAAGAGACAAAGGAATGGAACACACCCGAAAACGAGGGGAGAGGCTATCATGATCTTTTTCCCAATGCAAACGTTTTGCGGGGATGCCTCGATCTCGTGTATACTTGGCCCTCTCGGGAAATATGTTGCGGCAGGGTGCGGCTTTGGGGAACAGGCCTTCCCGGGAGGCATTCAACCGGAAACGGTCTTCTCCAATATATGAGGAAAAAGGGCCTGGATATCCCGAACCGGCACACAAAGGAGGCATTCTCCTTTTGCATGGATTGAAATTAAGAAAAACCGACATCTTGCGCATCCTCGAGGACAGCCTCCAGGCCCTCTCGGTGCCGCAATCCATCCAGGTTGTCCTCCGGTCCGAGTTCCGGGACAAAGACGTCTGGCTGGATCACATACGCATCGTGAAGGTCTTGGCCGATCTCGAACAAAACGCCGTTGAAGCCATGCCCCGGGGCGGAACGCTGACGGTATCCGGCGAGGAAAGCGCCGACAGGATCCTGATTACGATCCGCGATACGGGGACGGGGATCCCGGAGGAATCCATGGACGAGCTGTTCACGCCCTTTTTCTCGACCAAGCCGGTCGGCGAGGGGACGGGACTTGGACTCCCGTCGGCATACGGCACGGTCAAGGCCCATCGGGGTGAAATGAGCATCGAATCGAACGCCCGTCCGGAGGACGGTCCGACCGGCACCACGGTGAGAATCTCGCTGCCGAGAAGGTTGATTCAGCCCCCGTCGGGGAAGAACACGATGATCCTCGACGATGAATGACTCCCGCGGGGTCAGATGCGCTCGACGTGGACCTGCTTGTTTCTCCTGGTAAGATCCTGAACGAGTTCGCGAATATACACCATGCGCATCGGCTCGCCGCGGATCAGATCGGCAACCTGGTTGGGATTGATGGCGGAACCGACGATCAATTGGATGTCGTCGGCATCGAGAAGATAACGTGCCAGGCGGGTGGCCGCATCGTCGTCGTGGGGGAGATCTTCGCTGGTCCCGGCGTTCCGCATGAGTTCCACGGCCTGGCCAAGCGTCAGGATCCCCTCGGTCACGAGATCGACCCCCTGAAGGAGCGCCGTCGGGGGAGAGCCCTTTTTCCGGGCGGGTTTGTCATCCATCCGTTTCCAGGGGGGCACCCACTCCACCTCGAGCTTCCTGTCGAGAACGCGGGCGGCCATCTGGGCGGTGCTTCCCCCGCAGATGATCTTGTATCCTTCGGCGTCCATCAGCCTGGAAACGGCACTTGTGTCCAGATTCCGGTCGGCGGGGGGACCCGTGAGAACGGTCAGGGACACGGCCGGCCTGATTTTCATGGCGATAACCGTCGAATCGTCGCCGGGTTTGTCGTCGTAGAGCTTCATGCAGGTCCGCGACAGGGCAAGCATCAGCCTGTGCGTGTCCACGCCTGTCTGGACGAAGCGCTGCACAGCCAGTGCAATGTTCGGCCATCGCCACCCCAGTCGGTAAATCCCACCGAGGCCCGCGTGTTCGTAGCCGTCACTGATCATGACCAGATAGTCGCCGTCCCGGACGTCGAAGCGGGTTTCCCGGATCAGGCGGCCGCTCACCTCCCGCTTATCCGTCTGCAGTTCGAAGATCGCGTTGTCCCGGATCATGATCAGGGGAGGGGAGTCGAATTCCACGAGATGGGCGTGACGGCCTTCATTCACAATCAGGACGGCGAACGTGGCGTAGGCAAGTTTTCTCACGTTGCATTCCGGGAGGGTCTCCACAATCGTCTGCATGACCTCTTCCACGGATATCCCCGATTCGAAGAGACGGGCGGCGATCTCCGCCGTCAGTGTGGAGAGGATGCTTGCCTTCACGCCGCTGCCCAGGCCGTCCGATAAGACGGCGACGAAAGAGTCCGGACCGGTCCGGATAATGACCGAGTCCCCGCAGAGTTCTTCCCCTGCCTTATTCAGGCTGCGCCATGAACACTCGACAACCTGCCTCACTCCCGATCATCTCCTTCCAGCAGCCTGGCCAGATGGGTCACGGTGGCCTTGGTCTCCGCCGTTGTCTCGCCCAGGAGATGGGCGATCTCATGAGCCACCCTCATCTGTTTCCCCAGGACCTCCCGGGTCCGCTCCAGGGTTTCCCGCCGGATGACGTGAAACTGTTCTCTTTCCTGCTCCCGTTCCGTGACGTCCCGGATGATGGCCACCATGAGAAGCTGCCCTTCGACGCGGAAGATGGACTGCTCGCCGACCAGGTCTTCCTTCAATCGCCTCGCCTTGCCGATGACAGGCTTTCCCGTATCGCGTACATGGATGAAATCGTCCAGGACCGTGATGAGGCCGGAGAGATGTGTGCCTTTCACCTCGGATATCGTTTTCCGGAACAGTGTCTCCGCCGAGGGAGACATGTCCTGGACCATAAGATCGTCGTCGACGATGAGGATTGCGTTGGGCGTGGCGTCCATGACCACCTGGCGGAGCGATTCGGAACGGCGCCTCATGTAGGGGATGCACATGGTCACTTCCGCCATGCCCCGCAGGACAGCCAGGGCCTTTTCCCGGCATGAGGAGTAGCCGCAGGCTCCGCAGTTCAGCTCGTCGTCGGGGGTGTACTTGTTGATGCGATGGAGGACCTTCTGAATGTCCTCCTCGCTGAATTCCGGAATGCGCTCCATCCTGTCCTGGTATCCCCTGCTGACATCCGGCCAGTCCTCCCTGGGGACGGGCAGTTCCGGCTGGCATCGGCTCTGGAATCGGATCACCTTTTCCCGGGCTGCGTAGATGCCGCCTTCCATGCCGGCCATGACCGGCCCGTTGACGCACCCTCCCTTGCATGCCAGGAGCTCCGCCATGGAGGCATGAAGCTGTCCGGAGCGGATGTCCTCGAGGACATCCCGGCATGCCCGGAGGCCCGAGGCGATGACCATGCGCTTGTCCAGGATGTCGGTGTTCATCCTGGCCGTGCCGATCAACCCGCCCTCGATGGGAAAGAGCCTCGCCGTTTCCGGGGCCGGATCGCCCTCCTGATCCCCGGCTTCCGGCCAGACGATGTCCGCTTCCCTCATCCAGTCCTGGAGACCCTGGAACGTCATGGCCGCCTGGACGACGCCGGCGACCGCCTCATCGTGGATTTCCATCTTTTTGGCGATGCAGGGGCCGATAAAAACGATGAACGCGTCGGGGCCGTATTTCCGGGCCAGGATCCGGCCGTGGGCGATCAGGGGCGATACGATGGGTGCCAGGTGGGTGATGAGGTCCGGGTAGTACTTTTCCACGAGATTCACGATGACCGGGCAGGAGGAGGTGATGACGGGCCAGCGGTCGATTGATTGTTCCATGTATTCGCGGTGGGCCTGGGCCACGATGTGGGCGCCAACGGCTGTTTCCTCGGCGGCGTGAAACCCGAGTGATTTCAATGCCTCCTCCACCTGTGCAAAGCTCCGGAGCGGGAAAAACGCGGGAATCGACGGGGCCACGGAGGCAACGACCCTCCTGCCTTCCCGGAGGGCCTGAACCACCTCATGCCTGGCGGAACGCACGCCTTTTGCCTTCTGGGGGCAGACACGGACGCAGGTGCCGCAAAGGATGCAGAGCTCCTGAACGACCTGGGCCTGTCCGTTCATGACCCGGATCGCCTTGACGTCGCAGTTCCGTACACAGCGGTAGCAATCATGGCACAGGGCGGTATTCGTAATGATGACCGGTTCGTTCATGATCGTCCCCTCAGGATCTCGTGGTCGCTGACAAGCGGAAGAATCTCACGGTAGAAAAAGGCATCCGCGTCTTCCGGCCGGATGCCGCTGAATTCGCGGTCGCCCACCGTCACGGAGACGCCCTTGGAGCAGGCATCCATGCAGAAGGCGCCAACGATGTCGACCAGTCCTTCGAGTTTTTCCTTTACGATGAGCCGCTGGATTCCCGAGGCCAGCTCATCGGACCCCCGGAGGCTGCAGGAGCTGCCGACGCAGATGGTGATGACGAGCATGGGCCTTATTCCTCTTCTTTGAGTTCGCCGTTCAGGGCAGGCAGCAGGTACCGGTTGATCAGGCCTGCGGCATCGTCGGGATCGACGGCGCTGATGATCCGACGGCCGATGGTGATATTCGGGCCGTCCTGGCACTGTCCTGTACAGAAACGGGCCTTTACGCGGCAGCGCTCCAGGAGTCCCCGTCTTTTCAACTCGGCCGCCAGGCCTTCCAGCAGTCTCCAGGATCCCTTGATGTAGCAGTTCGTGCCGATACAGACTCCGACGTCCAGCACCGTTGAAGCGGTTCGGGACACGTCATCGGCCGCGTCCCGCGGGCGCATGGAGCGGCGCCGGTACGTCGTGTGGAGGGCACGGTGGGACAGGTCGCTGTCCGGTTGTCCGAGCCAGTTCCTGTAGACGTCCTGAACGGACGGGTTGTCCTGGCTGGCCCGGATGGGGGCCTCCTGATCCAGCCGATACAGGACTTCCAGGCGGTACTCCGTATCGCTTTTCAGCTGGGGGGCCGGGTTTCCCGACCCGTTGATGCATCCGCCGGGGCAGGCCATGACCTCGATGAGGTCGTAGGGGGCGTCGCCGGCACGGATCCGGTCGATCATTCCCTGGGCGTTCTGTAGTCCGCTGACGACGGCCAGCCGCACGTCCGTCTCCCCCAGCCGGACCAGGGCTTCCTTGACCCCCTGCATGCCCCGGACCCCCTCGTAGTTGAAGCTTTCCATCCGCCGGCCGGTGATCTTTTCCGAGGCCAGGCGCAGAGCGGCCTCCGCCACGCCGCCACTGGCCCCGAAGATGATGCCGGCGCCGCTCACCTTCCCGAAGAATGAATCCACGGCCGCGGGCGGAATCGACAGGGGATCGATGTGCCTCTCCTCGAACATGGCGATGATGTCGCTTGTCGTGATCACGATGTCCACGTCAGGAACGCCGTCCGGACAGAACTCGGGACGGGCGGCCTCGTATTTCTTGGCGTTGCAGGGCATGATCGAGACGAAGCAGAGGAGTTCCGGCCTCAGGCGGAGTTCCCTGGCGAAGTACCGTTTCAGGACCGCGCCGAACATCTGCTGCGGCGACTTGCAGGAGGAAAGATTGGGAAGAATGTCCGGCGCCGTTTTCTCGCAGTAGTTCACCCAGGCGGGGCAGCACGACGTGATCTGCGGGAGCACGCCTCCCTCGGCGAGGCGGGAGAGGAATTCCGTGCCCTCCTCCATGATGGTCAGATCCGCAGCCCAGCAGGTGTCGAAGACGAAGTTGAATCCCAGTTTTTTCAGTCCCGCGCTCAGCACGGGCATGACCCCTTCCGGTGGAATTCCGTAATGCTGTCCGAAGGCGGCACGAACGGCCGGGGCGATCTGGGCGACCACGGTCAGCTCGGGGCTTTGCAGGGCCCGGTACAGCGAAGGAAGAACCGGCCTCAGCGTCAGGGCTCCCGTGGGGCAGATGGTCGCGCAGTGACCGCAGGCGACGCAGGTTGTGAGATCAAGCGGACGGTGATCGTTCGGGCCGATGGTGAGCACATTGTCTGTTTCGTAGAAACTCAGGGCCGAGACCCCCTCCATCTCGCGGCAGACCTTGAGGCAGAGGCCGCAAAGGATGCACTTGCCGGCGTCGCGCCGGATGATCGGGTGATTGTCGTCCACGGGCAGGGACGTTCCCGGTTGGGAGGCATCGTGCCGGACGCCGTAGCGGCTGGCGTAATCGCGCAGATCGCATCCATAGCGCTCGGTGCACCCGCAAAGGAGACATCGGGATGCCTCCGCCATGGCCGTGTCGGTGTCCCAGGTCCGCGTCGATTCCGCAAACGTTGCTTTTCTCTCCTCCGGAGTCAGGACGGCGACGTCGTTTCTACGGGCGGGCCTGACGCCCTTGAAGGCGTCCTTCGGGATGTCCCTCCAGTCGCCCTTTGTGCAGGTATAAGGCTCGACGGGAGTCCGGACCACTCCCTGACGAAGGTAGCGGTCAATGGATGCCGCCGCCGTTTTCCCTGCCGCAATGGCGGCGATGGCAATGTCGGGTCCCGTGACGCAGTCTCCGCCCGAGAAGATCCAGGGAATCTCCGTCTGCATCGTTGCCGGATCGACGCGGACGTTTCCCCACCGGTCGAGGAGCCGGTTGTCTTCCAGGCCGTCCCCGTCGACGGCCTGGCCGATGGCGGAGATGATCATCGTTGCCATGAGGGTGAATTCCGAGCCCGGAATGGGAACGGGCCTTCTTCGCCCGCTCTTGTCCGGCTCCCCCAGTTCCATCTTCGAGCAGGTCAGCCGGAGCAGCGGACCGTCGTTGCCGATGGACACGGGGGCCGTCAGATATTGGATGTCCACCCCTTCTTCCAGGGCCTCCTCGATCTCCGCTTCCTGGGCCGGCATCTCCCGGCGCGTTCTCCGGTAGGCAACGACCACATCCCTGACTCCAAGGCGGACGGCGCTGCGTGCCGCGTCCATGGCGGTGTTTCCACCGCCGAGCACGATCACCCGGTCTCCCGTGTCCGGCCTTTCGCCGCGGGCCAGGGCAGCGAGAAAATCCAGTCCGGAGACTACGCCGGGAAGGTCTTCCCCTTCCACCCCGATGGGGGTCGCCTTTTGCGCCCCGAGGCCGATGAAAATGGCGTCAAATCCATCCTTCTTCAGGGAGTCAAGGGTGAAATCCCGTCCCAGTTTTTTCCCGTAATGAATGTCGATCCCGAGATCCAGAATGGACCGGATCTCCGCATCGAGCTCATCCGCCGGCAGGCGGTAATAGGGAATTCCCCAGCGCAGCATCCCCCCTGGCGCTTCCTGCATTTCGAAGATCTCGACCCTGTGGCCGTCCCTTCGGAGAAACCAGGCCGCCGTTAGACCGGCAGGACCGGCACCGACGACGGCGATGCGAAATCCCGTATCGGGCGCACATTCCGGCCGGTAGGGGGTGAGCTGGCGCCGGTCCCAGTCCGCAACGAAGCGCTTGATGCCATTGATGTTCACGGCGCCGTCCACGGCGTTTCTCCGGCAGTCCGCTTCGCAGGGATGGGGGCAGACACGGCCGCACACGGCCGGCAGGGGGTTGCTTTCCTTGATGATTTCCAGAGCCTCCAGGAAATTGCCGGCATCCACGTGATAGATGTATTTCTGGATGTCGATGTGGGCGGGACAGCGCCGGACGCACGGTGCGGTGCAATCGCCGTAATGGTGACGGAGGATCGCCTGGAGATAGATTTTTCGATAACTCGTCAGGGCTTCCGAGTCCGTGATGACGTCCATGCCCTCTGCCGCCGCGGTGGCCGTTGCCGAGACGAACCGGATACCGCCTTTTTCATGGAGTTCGACGAAGGCCGCCTCCACATTGCTGGGTGGAGTGACGCGGGGGTCGTAACCGAGGGAGGGGATATCGATGCCGTTGGCACGGGCTACGTCGATGATGGTCTGTCCTTCTCTGGCCGAAGATTCTTTTCCGTCGATGCGCATGCTGATCATGGGAAACCTGCCTGTAACACTCTATTGATGGGTTGTCGTTTCTTTGCCGGATCCCGGCATTTTCTTTATGGGTGCGAAAGACAAGGAAGGGGCTTGCCCGAAAGAGCAAACCCCCCTTTGCCGTTGCGGCCCCCGCCGGATGAACCAGGGCCGGATGTCCGAAAAGCCCTGCGTTTTTTAGAACATGCGATTCAAGTCATTGAAATTGCGTACGAGCATAGGGAAATCGCAAAGACGTGTCAATGAAAATGTGGCGGATGGTGAGCCGGTACCCTGGCATCCGAATCGGGTGTCGACCCTGTTCCGCACGGGTTGCAGGAAGAGGGGGGGTCAGGACTCCGTTCCCTGGAGGGCCAGATGGGCGTAAACCTTGGCATTGCCCATCATGCTGGACAGAAGGGCATATTCGTTCGGCTGGTGGGCCATGTAGCGGCAGCGGCTCCAGACGGCCACGGGATACCCGGCGGCCCGGAAGAAGGCGGCGACGGTGCCTGCTCCCACTCCCCGGGGCTCTGCGGAGACGGCATACACCTCCCGGATGGCCTCCTTGAGGGCCGAGACGATCGGCGCTGATTGCGGGGTTGCTGGGGGGGACTGGATCCGCTGTACCGGCGAGACAGAGACGGAAACGCCGAACTCCTTCTCTATTTCGTCAGCCATAGAGCGGATGACCGTCTCGACTTCGCCCAGGTCGTATTGCGGGAGAACCCGGCAGTCCAGGTAGAAGACATCCTCGCCGGGAATCGTGTTGACGTTGGGGACGTTGGCATCCTTCCGTGTCGGCTCGAAGGTGCTCCCGGGAGGATTGAAGAGGGGATCGGCGGCTCCGAAACGCTCATGGAGTCCGTTCAGGCGAACGACCAGGTGGGACGCTGCCCGGAAGGCATTGACGCCCATGTCGGGCCTGCTGGCATGGCATTGTTTCCCGATGGTTTTAAAACACAGCCAGAGGATGCTCTTTTCGGCGATTTCGATCAGGGACCCGTCTTCGTTTCCCGAATCGGGAACCACCAGCATGTCGTCCCGCCGGAAAGGATTTTCAGGGCTCTGCAGGATGTAATCGAGACCTTTGTGGCTGGCCGTTTCCTCGTCCGCCACAAAGACCAGTCCGATGGACGCCTCCGGGGTGATCCCCTCGTCGAGAAACGCCTTGGCTGCGAAGACCGAGGCGACCAGGTCCTGCTGGTTGTCTTCCGTTCCCCTTCCGAAAACCTTGCCGTCGCGGACGCGGACCGTGTAGGGCTCTCCTTCCCAGAAGGAGAGCTCCCCCGGCGGAACGATATCCATGTGTGTCAGGATCCAGACCCGCCGGCCGGTCTTTCCCGGGATGAGGGTCACCAGGTTCGGGCGGACGCCGTCGGACACACGGTCGTCGGGGGCGTTGATCTCCCGGACCTCCGGGAAGCCGTATCCCTCGAGAAGCTCTTTCAGGCGTCGTGATTTTCTGTATTCGCCGTCCCCGCCGTTTTCCGGGGCCAGGGCGGGAATGGCCGTCAACTCGGTCTGGAGCCGGATCATGTCCGCTTCGTAGCGATCGATGCGTGCAGTTATGCGCTGGTAAAGGTCTTGCCGGAGCATGGTCATATGATTACGGTCCCTTGAATGATAAATGGAGCGCCGTTTCTACCACATGAACGGGTCGGAGGCAAAGAAAACGATGGAGGGAAAGGGCCCATACCCCGCTTTTTCTGAACGGGAGGCCTTTCCCGCCGGATTCGAACGGGGACATTCCGCTTATGGTGCCGTCGTCACGTCTCCGAACGGTTTCAGGCCGCCTTCGAATTCAAGGGAATTGCCCAGGACGAGGATTGAGGCCCGTCCGGGGTCCAGCCAGCGGTTCGCCGTCCTCTTGAGGTCGTCAAGGGTAACGCGGCGGATCCGTTCCCGGTAGGTCTCGAGATAATCGGCGGGAAGGCCGTCGAATTCGACGGAAAGCCGGCTCCTGACGATCTGCTCGGGCGACTGGAACGAAAAGAGGAAGCTGTTGAGCAGGGAATCCTGGGCCAGTTTCAGGTCCTTCTCCGTAAAGGTCCCGTTCCTGCTCTCCCCGATGATCGTTTCCAGAAGCGACAGGACGGTGAGGGAGGACTTCGTTCCGGTAAACGCATAGGCGCCGAAGAGCCCGTGGTCCATGCGGCTACGATAGAAGCTTCCCGTGCTGTAGGCAAGCCCGCGGTCGGTCCGGACTTCCTGGAAGATCCGGGAGAAGAAGCCGCCGCTTCCCAGGAGGAAATCGAGAACCTCGAAGGCGGGCGAGTCCGGAGCCCCCTTCGGCGGGGCCGGATGGCCGACGATGACGATGGACTGCGATGTCTCCTTGGGAATCAGCCGGATTCCGCGCCGTTGGGGAACGGGCGGGGGCGTTTCCGTCCCGGGGGCCTCCGGGGCGGTCCAGGTTCCGAAATGACGCTCCAGGGCGGCCTCGGCTTCTTCCCGGGTTATGTCGCCGCTTACGCCAATCCAGAGATTGCGCGGGGAGATGTACTTCCGGTGCCATTGGACCAGATCCTTCCGTCGGACGGCGTCGATGGACGCCAGGGAGCTCATACGGCCCCAGGGGCTGTTCCGGTAGAAAAAGCGGTTGAATTCACGGAAGGCCAGACGCTGGGGATCGTCGGCGATCCTCCGCAGGTCCTCCTTCTTCAGTTCCTTTGCAAGGCGCAGTCTGTCCTCCTCGAAGACGGGGCTGCGAAGAATGCCGGCGAAGATCGACAGCCCCTCCTCGATGTCTTTTTTCAGGACGGACAGGCTCGCCGTAACCGCCTGCGGGCCCGCAGCGACTCCGGCTTCAGCAGCCAGGAAGTCCAGGCGTTCATCCACCTCGCGTCCCGACAGGGAGCGGATGCCGCCGGTACGCATCACCGTGGCGGTCAGCTCCGCCAGCCCCTCCCTGCCGTCGGGGTCCTGCAGGGAACCGGCCTTCAGAAAGGCCTGGATATTCACGACCGGGACCTCGCGGTCCTGTAGAAAATAAACGACGATGCCGTTTTTCAGCAGGAAACGGTCGGCCCGTGGAACCTCGAATTTCAGCGACGGATAGGAGAGGCTCTCCGGGGAATCGAGGGATGCCGGCCCGGTCCGTCCGGGCTCCGCGCCCTTTGCCGCTGCGGGGAAACAGAGAAGAAGGATCGGCACAAACGCAAGCAAGGCCGCCGGCAGACGCCTCATCGTTTTTTCTCCAGCACGGCTACGGTGCGATTATCCGGGATCAGGTACGTCCGGGCAACCCGCCGAACGTCCTCCGCGGTGATCCGGTCGATAACCTTCAGGTGTCTGTTGATATACCGCCAGTCGCCCGCGACGGCCTCGTAATAGGACAGTTTGCTCGCCATTCCCTCGTTGGACGCCAGTTCCCGGATCGAATCGGCCCGCATCCGGTTCTTCACTTTCTCCAGTTCCTTTTCCGGGACCAGCTCCTCCTGTAGCCTGGCGATCTCCGCATATACGGCTTTCTCCAGCGCTTCCGGGGAATGCGGTTCCCGGGGCGTTCCGAAGAACGCGAACAGGTTCGGATACCGGGAGCCCGGAAGGCTGCTCATGGCAGCGGCGCTTTCCGCAACCCCTTCTTCTTCGACCAGTCTCCGGTAGAACCGGGACGTCCGGCCCCGGGAAAGCAGTGCCTCGATGACGTCGAAGACATAGTCGTCGTAATGGGGAAGCGCCGGCTTGTGCCAGCCGATCATGAGCCGGGGACGGGCGTCGAAATGTACCCGGATCCTCCGTTCCCCCCCCTGGGGAGGTTCTTCCGTGAAGCGGTCGGAGGGAGTCTCCTGCCGGGGAATGTCTCCGAAGTACCGCTCGATCAGGCGGAACACCTCGTCCGGGCGGAAGCTCCCGACGACGGTGATGACGGTGTTGTTCGGGGCGTGGTGATGGAGCAGGAAGGCCTGCAGCACCGCCGGATCGAGAAAGGCGATGTCGGAAGGCCAGCCGATGATCGGTCTCCGATAGGGATGGGAGATGAAGGCGGCGGACATGAAGCGCTCGTAGAGGAGTCCGTCCGGGTCTGCATCGGTCCGCTGCCGGCGCTCCTCCTGCACCACGTCGCGCTCGGAGTAGAACTCACGGAACACCGGCCGGATCATGCGGTCCGATTCAATCCTGGCCCAGAGCTCGATGCGGTTCATGGGAAGGCTGACGTGATAGGTGGTCACGTCCTGTCCCGTGGAGGCGTTGAGGTTCACGGCGCCGTTCATGGTGTAGAGCCGGTCGATTTCATTCGACCGGAACGCCTTCCGATGGTTCGACTGCAGGTCTTGAAGACGCGCGGCCAAGGTCTTCAATTTATCCGCGTCGGCCCGATTCCCCCGGGCACGCTCCCGATCGAGCTCTCGTCCCGTCTGGAGGATCCGCTCCAGAAGCTCCGCATCTGCGGCCCGATCCAGGGGGCCGATGGACTCGGTGCCCTTGAAGAGCATGTGCTCCAGCAGGTGTGCGGCTCCTGTGCCGCTGTCGGGATCGTCGACTGCTCCGGCCTTGTAGCGTATATAGAGGGAAACGGTGGGACTCAGGGGGCGCTCCAGAAGAAGAACCGTAAGCCCGTTGGGCAGAACCCTGCGGATGACCCTGTCTTCCAGGTCCTGGCCGTGGGCGATGCTTCCGCAGAAAAGCAGGCCCGCAAGGACAAAAAGAAAAAGGTGTCTTTCAGGCGTTCTCTTCATCATGACCTTTGCCTTTCCTGGCCCGGAAAAAAGCGTGTATCTGCAGGATCGGGTACAGAAGCCCCACCAGGCTGATGAGGATGATAAAATTGGAGGAGAAGAAATAAATGATAAACAAGTGGGCGTTCCGGAGACGATAGGCTCCTACGAGGGTATCGATTCCAAAGGCGAGAAAGAATGCCGATCCCAGTGCGATGACCGCGTTTCTGATCCACCAGCGGGGTGTTCCCATGAATTCGCCTCTCTGCTCCTTCGCTCGTCCGGCTTTTCAGGAAGACGCCGTTTCCTTCAATGCCTGAAGGAGGCGGGGAAGGACCGCATAGAGGTCGCCGACGACACCAAGGTCGGCTGCGGCAAAAATCGGCGCCTGATCGTCGCGGTTGACGGCGCAGACGACCTTGGCGCCGCGGATCCCCGTCAGGTGCTGGACCTGGCCGGAGACGCCGATGCCGATGTAAACGTCCGGTTTGACCTGTATGCCCGAGAGGCCGATACAAAGGTCTTCCGGGAGCCAGTGCATTTCCTCCGACAGCGGCCTCGTGCAGGCCAGGGCCCCTCCCAGGGTATCGGCCAGCTCGCGCGCCAGGGCAAGGTCTTCCTGTTTTTCGAAACCGCGGCCCGCGCAGACGACGACCTTCGCCGCCGAGAGGTCCTGCCCCTGCCGCTCCCTGGGCTTCCGCTCCAGCACGGTGACCAGTGAAGCCGGCGGGGACACGATATGCCGGATCCGGGGCTCCCGGCCCGGATTTCCCGAACCCGCTCGGAACGTACCCGGAGGAACGGCCGCCAGGACGGGGAAGGCGAGAGGAGCAATCCGGTGAACCGCCGCCCCTCCGTAGAGGAGCCGCTCCATCTCCAGGGTTTTGGATTCCTTGTCCCAGCGGAGGGAGATGCATCCGCTGCAGAGTCCGGCGTCCAGACCGGCGGCGATCCGGGCTGCCAGGTCCTTGCCGCGGGCCGTGGCAGCGAAGAGCAGGAGATCCGGCCGTACCTGTCGTGCCTCCTTCAGAATGGCCGGGGCATAGGCCTCGAGGGGCTGATCTCCGGCCAGGGGCGGCAGCATCAGTACTTCGTCGGCGCCGCCCGCGCCAAGCTCATCCGGAGCGGGGCCGCCGGGCCAGGAAAAAGCGGCAATCTCCCCGCCCATTCCGGCCTCAACGATGGTCTGTGCCGCCTGGAGAAGCTCCAGGGTATGCCTTGCCTGTTCCGCGAAGATCCAGATCCCTGCCATGACAAGTCCCTTAACGGAGAATTCCTTTTTGCCGGAGCGCCCCGACGAAGCGGCTGATTTCCGGTCCATCAGCCCCGAAACGCTCACATTGACGATCAAGTCTCGATGCGGTCAGCGACACGGTGCGGAAATGCGCTTCCGGCAAAGCGGCCAGTTCATCCCTGCCGATCGTGACGACGGGCTTGCGGGAGGCCGAAAGCGTGTCTTTCACGCCGGGAATCCGGGGGACATTGATGTCCGGAAGGACCGTCACGACGGCTGGCAGCGGGGCGGAAACCCGTTCGATGCCCTCCTCCAGGCGCCGTTCGGCCGACAGGCGCCCCTCCTCCAGATCGATCCTCTGAACAAAGGAGATGCAGGGGATGCCCAGCCGCTCCGCCAGGAGGATTCCCACCTGCTGGTCGTAGCGGTCGCTCGATCCTTCTCCGCAGAGGATCAGATCGAAATTCCCGATGCGGCTCCGGATGACATCGGCCAGGATGACTGCCGTTTCGGAGGCGCCGATATCGCCGAATGAGGCATCGGCTACAAAGAGGGCCTGGTCGGCGCCCCGGGACAGGGCGTCCTTGATACCCTTGGTCGCCTCGGGGATGCCCACGGTCACGGCCGCGACGGAGCCCCCGGCTGCTTCCTTCAGGCGTGCCGCCTCTTCCAGGGCGTTGCGGTCGTAGTCGCTGATCTTGTAACTGACCGAAGAGAGGTCCAGTTCCCCGGCGGAGGTCCGCCGGATGTAAGCCTCGTCGACGACCCACTTGAAACAGGCAACCAGGACAGGCATCCTCATCCCCTCCGTCAGGCTGATTTCGATCCACCGTTTCCTAACGGAGCACGTTTCCGGAGATCACCATCCGCTGGGCCTCCGATGTACCCTCGTAGATCTCGGTGATCTTGGCGTCCCGCATGAGGCGTTCCACCTTGGCGCCCTTGCAGTACCCGTATCCTCCGTGGATCTGAACGGCCTTGATCGTGTGCTTCATGGCGGCCTCGGCGGCAAACAGCTTGGCCATGGAGGCCTCCTTGCTGAACGGCTGCTTCTGGTCTTTCAGCCAGGCCGCGGCGTATGTGAGGTAGCGGGCGGCGGACAGGTCCGTCGCCATGTCGGCAATCATCCAGGAAATGGCCTGATGGCGGGCGATGGGGGTTCCGAACTGGACGCGCTCCTTGGAATACCGGATGGACTCATCCAGGGCCGCCTGCAGGATTCCGACGGACTGGGCCGCGATCCCGACGCGCCCGTGGTCGAACCCCGTCATGGCCATGGCCATGCCGTTTCCCTCCTTGCCCAGCAGGTTTTCCTTCGGGACCCGGCAGTCCTTGAAGACCATCTCGGAGGTCTGGGAGGAGCGGAGACCCATCTTGTCGAAGTGTTCCCCCGCTTTCATCCCGGGGGTCTCCTTGGAGACGATGAAACAGCTCATGCCCTTGCGGCCCGCGGCCTTATCGGTCCAGGCGAAGACCAGGTAGGTATCGCCCGTGGGGCCGTTGGAGGTGAAGGTCTTCGTGCCGTTGATTACATAATCATTGCCGTCCGCCACGGCCGCGGTCGTGGCCGCCATAACGTCCGTTCCGGCCCCCGGCTCCGTCAGTACGAACGCGCCCAGGTGCTGCCCCCTGGCCATGGGGACGAGGAATTTCTTTTTCTGGTCTTCGCTGCCGAAGAGGTTGATCAGCATGCAGGCGATGCCGACGTGGATGGACACGGTGAACCCGGTGGACGAGCAGGACCGCGAAAGCTCCTCCACGGCCACCGCATGGGTCAGGTAGTCCGCGCCGGCTCCGCCGTAATCCTGGGGAATCGGAATCCCCATCCAGTCCCCTTCGGCAAGCTGCCGGAACAGCTCCACGGGATGCCGGCTGTTCTCGTCGATCTCGGCGGCGATGGGGTCCACGTACTTCTCGGCGAATTCCCTCATGTTCTTGCGAATGAGTTCCTGCTCTTCCGTAAGTCTGAAATCCATGATCGCCCTCCTTCGATGGGATTGTTCAGGACCGGATGCGGTTGTTCCGCGGGCTCCGGCAGGGACAACGCGCCGGATCGGGATTTGCCGTTTCGTCCTTGTCACCTAACAGGTGGCGGACTTTTTTTCAACCGGCAATGAAGACCTTGCGTTCCTGGAGCGGCGGGATAGAAGCGAATCAAGGCGGGCCTGGACGGGAAGCCGTTTTCGGGAAGCGAGGGAGAAAGGGGAGGGTATTCCCTCTATGAATATGGTAGAGAACGGCCCTGAAAAAAAGAAACCATCCCGTGGCGAGGAATGAAGCGATGTTCGAGATGACCGAGAAACTGGAAGCGTTTCAGCTGACGGTGCGGAGGATGGCGGAGGAGGTTCTTGCTCCACGCACCCTGGACCTGGACGAGAAGGGCGAGTTCCCGCGGGACCTGCTTCCTTCCCTGGTGTCCCTGGGAATCATCGGCGCCACGTCAGCGGCGGATGTCGGCGGTTCGGCGATGGGTTCCGTGGCGGGCCTGATCGCCGCCGAGGAGATCTCCCGTGTCTATCCCTCCCTCGCCTTCTTTCTGGAGGGAACGCAGGCTCCCGTTCATGCCCTGGAACACTTTGGCAACGACAAACAGCGCGTCCGTTACCTGACACCGGTCATCCGGGGCCGGAAGATCGTCTGCCTGGCGGCTACGGAGCCGACCGGCGGATCGGACGTGGCCAACCTCGGTACGGAGGCCGTGCGGGATGGGAATTCGTACCGGGTACGGGGCCGTAAGGTCTACATCACCAATGGTGGCATCGCGGATATCTGCCTGCTTCTCGTCCGGACGGGAAACCGTGCCAGCATGCTGGCCGTGGAAAAGAAAACAGCCGGCTTCAGGGTCGGACGGAGGGAGAGCCAGACGGGGTTCCGCTCCGTTCCGGTCAGCGAACTTCTTTTCGAGGACTGCCGGGTCCCCGTGGACAACCTGATCGGCCGGGAAGGCGACGGGCATGCCATTGCACTGTCCAGCTTCATCGTTTCCCGACCGATCATCGGGGCCATCGGGCTCGGCATTGCCGAGGGCGCATTCGAGATCGCTCTTCGTTTCGCCCGGGAGAGGGTCCTGTACGGAAGGCCGATCAGCCGGCTGCAGCACATTCAATTCATGCTGGCGGAAATGGAAACGGAGATCGAGAAGGCCCGCTGGATCGTGTACTATCCAGGGGCAGCGCTTGACCGGGGACTCCCGCCGCGACAGGTCGGCAAATGGGCAGCCCGGGCCAAAGCCGTGGGTGCCGAGACAGCCCTGTGGGTCACCCAGAAGGCCATGCAGATCCTGGGCGGGCAGGGAGTGAATCCCCAGTCCCACCTGCCCAGGCTTCTCAACGATGCCCTGGAGCTCTTCCCCGCCTCCGGAACGGTGGAGGTCATGAAAATCATTCAGGCCACGGAGATTCTCCGCCGGGCAAGATCCTGACCGTTCCGCTCTTGCCGTAGAGGATGACTGGACGTGCCGGCCGGAGTCGCCGGCGAAAGTCCATTGTGATGCAGCCCGAGAGCGGGCCATCTCCTTTCCGGCCCCGAGGTGTTTTCATACCCGAGGGACCGGGTGCCTTCCAGCCTGGCCTTTTCCGCTATCCATTCAAGGGAACGAGAGCCCGGCGCTTCAATTCCCGAAAGACCTGAAGCGTCAATTCCTTCTCTGCGCAGGGGAGCAGGCTGTTGTTTTGGAACAGCGGCTCTTCGACGATCGGATGGGGTGATGCGTTCACGGCCTCGTCCCAGAGGGCGGTCCCCGGAATCGGGGAATACTCCGCCAGGATGGGCCTTGCCCCGCAGGAGCGGACAAAGTCGATCCCTTCCTCGATTTCCCGAACGCCCTGTCCTGGCAGCCCGCACAACAGATAAATCCCGATCTCGCCGTTCCGGTAGCCGGCTTTCCGCAGGCATTCCATCGCCGCTTTCAGGTCGTCGGAGCCGGTCTTGCCTCCTGTTTGACGCTGCCGACGCTCATCCACTGTTTCAAAGCCGAAGCGCAGGGTCCTGAATCCCGACTGAAACAGGAGACGGCCCAGCTCGTCGTTCACTTCCCGGAGGTGAAGTCCATTGGGACAGTGGAACTGCAGATGGAGCCCGCGGCGGATGATTTCCCGGGCAAGCGGAAGGATCATTTCGTCCGGGTTCACCAGGAGAGCGTCGTCATAGAAGGAAAAATTCCTGATTCCATGCTGCGTATGCCAGTAGGCGATCTCATCGACTACGGCATGGGGATCGCGCCGCCGGAAGAAAGGCTCCATCCTGGAGGATGCGCAGTATGTGCATCGGAAAGGGCACCCCCGGGATGTCAGGATGGGAACCTGATCCAGGAAGGGAAGGAGATCGAAGGCGGGGTAGGGGAGATCGTCCAGCCGGTTTTTTCCCGTCGGCATGACATGCCTCTGGCCGAAAACATCCTCCAGTATGGAAGGAAGTGCATCGAGGCCGTCTCCCGGGATGACGACATCCGCACCGGAGTGCTGTTTTGCATGGTTTGTACAGAGGGTGGCATAGACCCCTCCCAGGATGACGGGGACCTTTTTCCATCTTGTCCGGATGTGTTCGATGGCTTCCGCCACACCCGGATACCAGTACGTCATGAAAGAGGTGACGAGCACGAGGTCCGGTTCGTCCATGCTGCTCAGCATGGAGTCGATCAGGGAAGGGGGACAACCGTAACGGCGATAGCGCTTCCGGATTTCGCTGACGCCCCGTGGCTTGGGTATTGCCTCCTTGTGGTAGGCACCCCTGCCGTCCCCCTTTCGCTTTGGAATCGGCAAACCCGAGCCGACATATAACCTATCGGATGATATTAAACAGTCCAAATACTTTACATCATAATTTAATATCCTAAGAAAAGACGCAATATAGAGGAGTCCCATCGGTTTTGCCCAGTGGTCGTGAGCTGCAAAATCGTGGATCCAGGGATTGACAAGAAGGATCTTCTTCATAGTTGAGGAGTCACGAAAAATCGATTTCAGGAAATCTCCCGCTTCGGTTATCTATCCATATCATACGGCAGGGAAAAAGGACAACGAACAAAAGCAGCCGGTGCGAAGAAGAAGCGAGGCGTATTGGATAGTCCAATATAGCGTAATAATAGAAATATATACAATATAGAAGGAAATCAGCAATGAAAATTGGACTGTTCAATATTTTTTCTTGACATGCGAGGAAGCTTTTTGTATTTTTCATTCGAACACACTATATGTCAATCATATAGACTGTTCATTTCATGAATGGGGACGGAACTTGGACAAACAGATTTCAGCCTCCTGGATCAGCAGCCTGGACATCCTGCGGAAGACCGGTATCTCTCGGGCCACCCTGAACAACTACATTCAGATGGGCCTGATTCCGAGGCCACGAATCGCAAAGCCGGAAGGAGAACGTGTCAAAGCAAGACGGGTCGGCTACTTTCCGCTTTCCGTGCTGGAACGGATTGAAGCGGTGCAGCGAATGAAGAGGGAGGGGAGAAGCATGCAAACCATTCTCGATGAACTTGGCGTCCGTTTTCCCGTTGCGAAGGAAGTCCCTGAATCGAAGATAGGAGACGATGCGCAAATTCCCGGGACGCCGGAAACGGATCCTGGAACCGGGCGTGATGAAACCGAAACGGATAGCGGCAAGGATCATCTCCGGAAGGGAGGAGGGGATCGTACCTTACACACAGGCCGGCAGAGAGGTTTGTCTCTGCAGGTAACGATCGATGATATTCCATGTCCTGCCTACCTTTTGAACAACAATTTCGAAGTCGACTGGATCAATCCCCTGGCGGAGGAGAAAATCTTTCGCAGGACCGTCCGTACGGTTCGCGAAGCGGAGAACCGGAATGTGTTTCGTTTGCTCCTGCGAGGAGGGGCATCGAGCCGAACCCTGGGGAATATGGATCTCGATCTGTGCGCCCTTCACATGTCGTTTGTAAAGGCCAGGCATGAAAAGGCATTTCTTACAAAGATGTATGGCGACATGACCACAGAAGAGAGGGAATATCTGGAAAAGCTTTATGGGTGTTCGGAAGCGGCTCCCCATGACCCCATGAAAGACATTTTTCTCGAGACGTCAAATCTGAACGGCAAGGCTCAACCCTATCACGTATATTACGCTATATTTCGTGAGGGAATTCTCTTTGTGTACGGGAATGTGGAAAAGATCCTTAAAGGGGTGGCCGAGCTTCTGTCCAGCCGCGATCAAGTCGTTCGGGAGCTCATGAAGCAGCGCATGCCCACCCTGACATCATTCTGCGTCCTCGTCGCCGACCTTCAGGATTCCAGCAGGATCTGCGCAGAACTGGCACCGGAGGATTATTTCGAGCTCATCAATGAGATCTGGAAGACCATGGAAAGCTCCTTCCGGAGCTACTACGGAACATATGGAAAGCATGTCGGCGACGGGATGGTTTATTATTTTCTCCGGGATCGGGATTCCAACTACCTGATGAACGCAATCGCCTGCTCGGTGGAACTGAAGGAAAAGATGGCGCGCCTCAGCCATGAATGGAAGCTTCGAAAGGGATGGTTCAACGATCTGTATCTAAACATTGGAATCAACGAAGGTCAGGAGTTCTTCGGCACGATCCCCACGGCCCCGAATGTCGAGTTCACCGCTCTGGGGGATTCGGTCAACTACGCATCCCGCCTGTCGGACTTTGCGCGCCGCGGTTCCATCTGGACAACGAAGAATCTGTTGAGCAAGCTGAACGAAGAAGAACGGAAGAGAATCCGGTTCGGGGTGCCAAGCCATCAGGAAGGCCGGGAGGTCACGATTGAAAACCTGTATTCAAGGGTCATGGACATGATCAGTCCGGAAAGCCCCAGATATCGAAAATTCCTCGATATCGCGGCACTTCCCATCACTCAGGTCCTTTCTGTGGCACCGGAAAAGAAGGATTGACTGTTTTTCCCGCATGCCTGACGAGCTTAGAGGGGTCCCGACAAGGGGCCCCTTGTCCTTTCCGGATGCCGGAAACACAAAGCGCTTGAAGGTCGCCCCGATTGCTGCTAACATGCGCCGCGATTGAGACGGGGTGTTGCAGATGCGGGCCGTCATCCAGCGTGTCTCCGAGGCCGGGGTAACGGTCGGAGAGAAGAGCCTTTCCGCAATTGGTGCCGGGCTCCTGGTCTTCCTGGGTGTACAGCAGGGGGACGGGGAAACGGACGCCGATTATCTCCTGGAAAAGATCATCAATCTGCGGATCTTCGAGGATCCGGACGGCAAAATGAACCTTTCCCTGGTCGATACGGGAGGTTCCATGCTCGTCATCTCGCAGTTCACCCTGCTGGCGGATTGCCGCAAAGGACGAAGACCCTCTTTTGCACACGCGGAGGAACCGGCACGAGCCAGGGACCTCTATGAATACTTCGTCCGAAAATCGCAGGACAGGCTCGACGGCCGCGTCGGGCAAGGCGAGTTTCAGGCCATGATGAAGGTTCGGCTCGTCAATGACGGTCCCGTCACGATATGGATCGACAGCAGGAGAGAAACCTGAATCAAGATGGAAAACGTGAAGGAAAACATCCCCCTCTGTGATATTCGGATCGACCGGGACGGAGTCTGGTACTTCCGGGGCGCCGTCATGTTCCGCAAGGAAATCGTCAATTATTTCTATGAGCACCTCCGTCTCGACGAAGAGGGGAGGTACTGGATTGATCTGGGGCACGACTGCTGCGTCGTCGACGTGGAAGATACCCCGTTCATTGTCCGGGCCATCTACCGGTCCCGGAAAGACAACGGGGACGGCGAACGGATCGATCTGCTCCTGTGCGATGACACACTTGAACACCTCGATCCGGCCAGCCTGTCTATGACAGAGGAGAATGTACCCTACTGCTCGGTCAGGGGAGGCCGTTTTCCCGCACGCTTTTCAAGGCCTGCCTATTACCAGCTGGCCGAGCACATTGAATACGATGCCCGGAGGGATGCATTCTATCTTTCCCTGAACGGGCAGGTCTATGACCTTCTCTAGCGGAAATTCCCGGAGATATAAAATCCTGAATGAACATGGGAGGAAAAGTCATGTTGGGTGACCAGGTAAGAGAGGCCCTGACGTTCGATGATCTGCTTCTGGTGCCGGCGGAATCGGCGGTGATGCCGAAAGACGTCGATACCACGACGCTTTTGACCCGCGAGATAAAGCTCAACATCCCCATTGTGAGCGCGGCGATGGACACGGTGACCGAATCCGCCACGGCCATCTGCATGGCCCAGGAAGGAGGGATCGGGATCATTCATCGGAACATGTCCATCCAGAGACAGGCCCTGGAAGTGGACAAGGTGAAGAAGTCCGAAAGCGGGATGATCGTCGATCCCATCACCATCGAGCCGGAGCGGAAGGTTTCCGATGCGCTCGAACTGATGCACCGCTACAAAATCTCAGGCGTTCCGGTGACCAAAAACAAGAAACTGGTGGGAATCCTGACGAACCGCGACCTGCGGTTCGAAACGAGACTGGATCAGCCCGTCGCAAACGTGATGACCAGGGAGAACCTCGTTACGGTTTCTTCCACCATCGGACTGGAGGAATCGAAGGAGCTTCTGCACAGGCATCGGATCGAGAAGCTGCTGGTCGTGGACGACCATTACAACCTGAAAGGGTTGATAACAATCAAAGACATTGAAAAAATAAGAAAATATCCAAACGCGTCGAAGGATTCCCTGGGAAGGCTCCGCGTGGGAGCCGCCGTGGGAACGCTCGACCGGGAGGCAAGGGTGGAGGCCCTTCTGGCAGCGGGAGCGGACGTGATCGTTATCGACACGTCCCATGGGCATTCCCTGGGGGTCATCGATGCGGTGCGCGATACGAGACGAAGCTTCCCGGATTGCAGTCTGATCGCGGGCAACATCGCCACGGGGGAGGGCGCCGAGGCTCTCATCGAGGCGGGAGTGGATGCAGTGAAGGTCGGGGTGGGACCGGGATCGATCTGTACGACCCGCATCGTCGCCGGCGTCGGGGTTCCCCAGATGAGCGCCATCCGCGACACGTTCAAGGTGGCGTCAAAACATGGCATTCCGGTTATCGCCGACGGGGGCATCAAGTTTTCCGGAGACATCGTCAAGGCCCTGGCGGCGGGGGCACACTCCGTCATGGTCGGGGGACTCTTTGCAGGGACGGCCGAAAGCCCCGGGGAAACGGTTCTTTTCCAGGGGCGAAGCTACAAGGTCTATCGCGGGATGGGATCCCTGGAGGCCATGAAGGAAGGCAGCCGGGACCGTTACTTCCAGGACGAGATGGAGAGTCCGCTCAAGCTCGTTCCCGAGGGGATCGAAGGGCGGGTTCCCTTCCGGGGGTTCCTGTCCGACAGCATCTACCAGATGGTCGGCGGGATACGATCGGGGATGGGCTATGTGGGCTGCCGCACGGTTTGTGAAATGCACGAAAAAGCGAAGTTTGTCCGCATCACATCCGCGGGGCTCCGGGAGAGCCACGTCCACGATGTGATCATCACGAAGGAAGCTCCCAACTACTGGCTGGACTAAGCACCGGTCCGGACGACATTGTCGCCCGCCATCGAGAATCCTATGCCCTCCGATTTCGTCCATCTTCATGTTCATACCCAGTACAGCCTGCTGGACGGCGCCATCCGCCTGGGCGATCTCTTCCAGAAGGCGAAAGAGTACGGGATGCAGGCCCTGGCCATCACGGACCACGGCAACCTTTTCGGTGCCATCGATTTCTACCAGCGGGCCTTGAAAGCAGGCATCAAGCCCATCATCGGCTGCGAGCTCTACGTCGCCCCGGGAAGCCGCTTCGAAAGGCAGTCCCAGGGCATCGGGGAAACCGCCCGCCATCTCGTCGTCCTGGCCGAGAACATGACCGGGTACAAGAACCTGATGAAACTCGTCACGGCGGGATGGACGGAGGGTTTTTACTATCGTCCCCGCGTGGACAGAGACCTGCTCCGGGCACACCACGAAGGACTCATCGCCTCCAGCGCCTGCCTGCACGGGGAGGTTGCGGACCGCCTCCTGAAAGAGGGCCGGGAAAGCGCCATCCGGGCCGCTGACGAGCTGAGGGACATCTTCGGGGATGGGAATTTCTACCTCGAGCTCATGGAGAACGGCCTGGAAGAACAGAAGGAGGCCAACGCCGGCCTGATCGAAATCAGCCGCAAACGGTCCATTCCCCTGGTGGCGACGAACGACTGCCACTACCTGCAGCGCTCGGACGCCGAGGCCCATGAAGTCCTGCTGTGCATCCAGACGGGAAAAAACATGGAAACGACGGACCGGATGCGGTTCGAGACGGATCAGCTCTATTTCCGTTCCCCCGAGGAGATGATCCGGCTGTTCGGGAACCACCCGGAGGCAATTGAAAACACGCTCCGAATCGCCGAACGCTGCCAGCTTTCCTTCACCTTCGGTGAGTTCCTTCTCCCACAGTTCGAGAGTGACTCTGGAGAATCCCTGGATGAACTCCTGGTCCGGGAGGCGGAAAAAGGGCTGGCGGAGAAGCTGCCGGCCCTGCTCCGCGGCAGGGACCCGGAACTTCGGTCGGTGTACCTGAAGCGGCTCCGGGAAGAGCTGGAAATGATCCGCAACATGGGTTTTTCCGGCTATTTCCTTATCGTCGCGGATTTTGTGCGGTACGCCAAAAAGAGGAAAATCCCCGTCGGACCCGGCCGGGGATCCGCCGCGGGAAGCCTGGTGGCCTTCGCTATCGACATTACTTCCATCGATCCGATCCGTTATGGCCTCTTCTTCGAGCGGTTTCTAAATCCGAACCGCAAGAGCATGCCCGATATCGACATCGATTTTTGCCAGGAGGGGCGGGACGAAATCATCCGGTACGTGACGGACAAATACGGCCATGACAGGGTGGCCCAGATCATCACCTTCGGGCAGATGAAGGCCAAGGCGGTCATCCGCGACGTCGGGCGGGCTCTCAGCATTCCCTACGGCGAAGTGGATGCGATCGCGAAGCTGGTTCCCAGTGTTCTGAACATTACCCTCGATCAGGCCATTCATGATGAGGCGCGCCTTCAGGAGGAGGCCAAAAAAAATGACAAAGTCCGGAAACTCCTCCATCTTTCCCGGTCGCTGGAGGGACTGAACCGCCACGCCTCCACCCATGCGGCCGGCGTGGTCATCTCCGACGTACCGCTGGTGGAACGGGTGCCCCTCTATCGGAGCCCCAAGGGCGACGATTCGGTGGTGACGCAGTACGCCATGAAGGACCTTCAGGACATCGGGCTGACCAAGTTCGACTTCCTGGGTCTCAAGACACTGACGGTCATTCAGAACAGTCTCCAGTTCATTGAAGAGGGAAGGGGCGTTCACCTGAACATCGAGGATCTGCCTCTCGACGATCCAAAGACCTATGAACTCCTGGGTCGGGGAGACACCGACGGTGTTTTCCAGCTGGAGAGCTCCGGCATGAAGGACCTCCTGGTCAACCTTCGGCCCGACTGCATCGAGGATGTCATCGCTCTGATCGCCCTGTATCGTCCCGGGCCGATGAGCCAGATCCCCGATTTCATCGCCCGCAAGCAGGGACGGACGAAAATCACCTACGAAGTTCCGCAGTTGAAGGATGTTCTGCAGGAAACATACGGCGTTATCGTCTATCAGGAACAGGTCATGCAGATTGCCGGATCCATCGGCGGCTATTCCATGGCCGATGCGGACAACCTGCGCCGGTTGATGAGCAAGAAGAAGCCTGAGGAAATGGAGAAGGAGAAGCCCAAGTTCCTGGAAGGGGCGAAACGGAACGACATTCCGCAGCAGAAGGCACAGAAGATCTGGGATCAGATGGAGACCTTCGCCGAGTACGGCTTCAATAAATCGCACAGCGCCGCCTATGCGATCATCACCTACCAGACGGCGTACCTGAAGGCCCATTATCCTGCTGAATTCATGGCGGCCCTGCTCACCTCGGAAAAAGACAACCGGGACAAGATCATTCGGTACATCCACGGTTGCCGGTCCCTGGGGATCGCTGTTCTGCCTCCGGACATCAACTCGTCACTCCGTGATTTCAGTGTTTCCGAAGATGGAAACATTCGCTTCGGTCTGGCGGCGGTCAAAAACGTTGGGGTCGGAGCCGTGGAAGCCATTCTCGATGCCCGGCGTGAAAAGGGGAAGTTTCTGTCATTCAAGGATTTTTGCCGTCGTGCCGATCTTCGGAAGATCAACAAGCGGGTCGTGGAAAGCCTGGTCAAGTGCGGCGCCTTCGACTCCGTTTATCCGAATCGCCGCCGGTTGATGGAGTCTTTTGAACACGACCTGGAACTGGCAAGCCGGGAATCCCAGCACAGGGCAGCCGGCCAGGCCGGTTTGTTCGACGCGCTGGAGGAAAACGACAGCAGCGACGACTTAAACGGTAACTTTAATAATGTAGATAATATTCCTCGTAATCACAAGGTAATGCTCTCCTATGAAAAGGAGCTGATCGGCTTCTACATCACCAGTCACCCCCTGGCTTTTGTCGAAGAGAAGCTCAAACGGGTCGCCACGGCGGACATCGAGACACTCAGGCAGATGCAGGACAAGGAAACCGTTTCCTTTGGCGGGATTGTCAGCGCCATCAAGGAGCTCAAGACGAAGCGCAAAGACACCATGGCATATGTAACCTTTGAAGATATGAAGGGATCTGTCGAGGTTATCGTCTTTGGGGACACCTATCGCCAATGCGAGGCATTGCTGAAGGGGGCGGATCCTCTCCTCGTGACGGGGACACTGGACGCCGACGAGGAAAATGTGCGTGTCAAGGCGACGGAGATCACCAATCTGGCGGACATAGCGGAGCATCCTTTTTCGTCCGTCCATTTCACAGTCGATTCGTCCCGCTTCCGGCCGGATGACCTGGTCGCCCTGAAGACGCTGGTTCTGAAATATCCCGGTAAATACGACGGATTCCTTCATATTCAAGTGAATGGCTGCGAGACGGTGATCTATCTGGGACAAGACGTCCGCCTTCACATCTCGGATGAATTAAAGGACGAGGCGGATCAGTTCCTGGGGAAAGGAACCACCCGTTTTCAATAATGGAATACCGGGAGCGAACGTATCGGCGGAGGACCTCAACCCCGGGTCTGGTGTCCTTTTCAATTCAGGTCGGCCAGACGGACCTGATGATCAGCGCTTCCTGTGACCTGACCGAACCCGCACTCCAGGCTGTCCATCATTATCGTCGCCAGATCGAGTCGTACATCGAGTCCTGTCCTGATTTCCTGAAATCACTGATTCCATTGATGAAAGACAATATGGCCCCGCCGATTGTCCGCGATATGCTCGATGCCGCGGATCGGGCCGGCGTCGGGCCCATGGCGGCGGTTGCCGGCGCCATGGCGGAGCGAGTGGGCCGAGACCTCCTGACGTTATCCGGCAACATCATGGTCGAAAACGGAGGAGACATCTTTATCGGGATGGATCGGGAAGTCCGGGTTGGTCTTTTTGCCGGGACATCTCCTCTAAGCGACCGGATTGCATTGAGAATCCGTCCCGAACAGACCCCGCTGGGCATCTGCACATCCTCAGGCACCGTCGGACCGAGCCTGAGCCTCGGCCGTGCGGATGCCGTGACCGTCATTTCCAAATCGGCGGCCTTGGCCGATGCCGCAGCGAGTTCCATTGGAAACCTGGTTCAGAATGCCACGACAATCGGAAATGGAATCGAAAGGGCAAAAGAAATAGCCGGCGTTCTGGGAGTCGTCATCATCGTCGGCGACAGGATGGGTGCCTGGGGTGAAGTGGAACTGACGTGAGAAAAAAAGCAAGACACAACAGAGAAGAAACGACGACAAGAAATACTTTTCATCGCAAAGCAATTCGAGAAGACAATTCACATCTGTCAGGGAACATCAAAACGATAGCCTAGAAAAAATAACCCCGGTCCTGACCGCAAACAAAAAAACCGACGGCATGGTTTACATAACATATCTTATCGGACAATATAGGTGGTGGCGAGGGGATTTTTCGTTGTTGGGTCGGAGGAAATGTTACGGCCGGTCGGTTTTGTCGCTCCAGAAGGTGTCCCAGAATGGATAGGAACTCCCCTGGACGTAGGCGGTCCGGATGAGGACGGAATCGGGCCGGAAAAAGAAAGCCGCCGTGTCGTAGCGGATCAGGTCGCCGTGGCCGCTGAGATTGACGCTGGTGGGAAGGATGTCGCTCATTGGGATGCCCACGGTCATCTGGCCGCCGCGGTAGTGCATCCGTTCATAGACGAGGAGGGTTTCCGTCCCGAGTTTATGGATCTCCGTTGGAGCGCCGTAGACGGCAAGGACATCCCCGAGGCTGCTTTTCCCGGGCTGAAAACGGTTTCCCGGGTCGGTCACGTCATTTCCCTCCCGGGCGTGCATGATCCGGAAGGAAGCGCAACCCGTCATGAAGACGATGCCGGCAAGGATGAAAAGAATAAGCGCTGATCTAAAACGGGAAGCCGTAAGAGGCCTCTCCGGCATGGAACGATGCGCCATGGTGGGTCACCACATCCTGGGAATTGAGGAAGAACACCACCTGGTCCTGGCGGGTGTCCATGTTGACAAAGGTGATGATGGCCAGCCAGAGCCCCGTTGTCTTGGACAGTTTACTTGAATAAATATAGGCATTTCCGTTGGACAGTCGAACGATCTGAGACGGCGGCCCGAAGAGGCGGATCACCTCTGCGCCTGTCGTAACCCCCGGCGTGACACGAGACAGCGATGCCGGTTCAATGGGGCGAAAATCCCGGGTACGCCCCACGGCTGCGCAGCCCGCAGCAAAGAGGATCATCAGGATCAATCCCGTGAAGAGGAATCGTCTGGCCATATCCCTTCCCCCTATATCCCTTCCTCGGCCAGCTTTTTCAAAAGCTGGGTCTGCCGGTCCGTCAGGTTTTTCGGAACCTGGACGCTGATCTTGACAAACTGATCCCCCTTCCCCGAGCCCTTCATAGTGGGTACGCCGTAGCCTTTCATGCGGATCTTCGTGTTGTTCTGCGTTCCCGGGGGGATTTTGATCCGTTTGGTTGTACCGTCCAGGGTGGGCACTTCGACGGTGGACCCGAGGGCGGCCTGGCTGAACGTCACAGATTTTTCGAAGTAGATGTCGTTCCCGTCCCGGGCAAAGATCGGGTGGGGCAAAAGGGATATGTGGAGGTAGAGGTCGCCCGGGGGCCCTCCGAAGGCACCGGGATAGCCCTTCCCGCCAAGGCGCAGCTTCTTGCCGGCGGCGATGCCGGCGGGGATGCGGATGTTGATTTCCTCAACCTTCCCTTCCTGGGGAACGGCGATTTTCTTCTCCGCGCCGAAAACCGATTCTTCCAGGGTGATGGCCAGGTTGTATTCCAGGTCCTGGCCATGCTGGGGGATGTTTGTATACTGCTGCCCTCCGCCGAAGAGATCGGAAAACGGATCCGCTTCCGCGCCGCCATACCCCCCTGCCCTTCTTGTGGTGGTCCGGTAGGTTCTCGCGCCTCCCCGGGAGAATCCGCCAAAGCCGAAACCGCGGAGGATTTCGTCCAGATCGACCCCCCTGAAAATATCCTCCTGGGAATAGCGCTGGCGGAACTGATCGGATCCGAACTGGTCGTACTGCTGTTTCTTTTCCGGGTCGCTCAGGACCGCGTAGGCCTCGCTGATCTTCTTGAACTTTTCTTCCGCGGCCTTGTTGTCAGGATTCCGGTCCGGGTGATACTTCAGGGCCAGCTTCCGGTAAGCCTTCTTGATTTCTTCCGACGAGGCCGATTTTTCGACTCCGAGGGTCTTGTAATAATCTTCCGCCATGGTCCGTCTCTACTCGCTCTCTTTCCGCTCGAAAAGGATGTCCTCAGGCGCCGGGAATTCCGTTATGGGTCAGATCGTTTCCAGTTACGGATCCCGCGACGTTCCGACTGCAAGAACAGTAGCAATCGCATGGAATTTGTCAAGAACGACCTGGGAAAGGTGTTGTCCCTATGGCCACCCTTCTCCTTAGCTGGAACGTGCAAAAGTGCCGGAACTCCGTTCTAAGCGTCCCGGCCCAGGTGAAACGCCTTGATGTTGGCTTCCAGGGTCTTTGGCGGGAAGGAATCGCGGATCCCCTTTTCCCATTGCTTCTCTTCAATCTTGAGATATTTCGACAGCACACCGAGTAGAACCGTATTGACGGTCCGGTGGTTTCCGGCCCGATTGGCCAGTTCCGGGGCGTTGACCACAAGAACCGAGGGAAATCGCTCCCGGACGATGGAAACAACAGTGTCCGGATAGGCCGCCGCCCCCAGGTTGACGGACGGCGGGTTCATCTGTTCGTCGTTGATGATGACGATGCCGCCCGGTTCCAGGTAATCCAGGTAGCGAAGCGTTTCCAGCTTCTCGAAAGCCAGCAGGATCTCCACATTTCCCTTTTTTGCCAGAGGGGAATGGACCTTTTGCCCATAACGGACGTGGCTGGTGACGCATCCACCCCGCTGGGCCATTCCGTGAACCTCGCTCTTTTTCACGTCCAGGCCCGATTCCATCATCACCTGGCATAGAATGTCACTTGCCCGGAGGACGCCCTGTCCGCCCACCCCGGCCATCAGTATGCTTTTTACGTTGCTTTTCATCCGTCAGTCCTCCTCGACAATGGCCCCGACCTTGCACAGCTGCTGGCAGACCGTGCAGCCGTTGCAGAGGGTTCCATCGATTACGGCCATTCCATCCTGCTTCTTGGCGTTCTTCTTTACCTGCTCCAGCGGCATTCCCTCGAAGGGCCGCCAAGCGATGGGCGGGCAGCCAAGGCCGATGCAGTTTCGGCAGCCGATGCATTTGTCCGGATCAACACGAAGGGGCTTGCGGGCGGCCTGTGTCTCCCGTTTGAACAGGACGCAGGCCCGCTGGGAGATGACGACCGAGGGGCCCGGCCGGTCGAGCTCCTCCTTGAGGACAGCTCTTGTCGCTTTCAGATCATAGGGATCAACAACCCTGACGGAATCGATGCCAAGCGCGGTGATCAGCTCCTTGAGATCCACGGGCTTCGTCTTCTCTCCCTGCAGGGTATAACCGGTCCCCGGGTGCTCCTGCATGCCCGTCATGGCGGTTGTTCGGTTGTCGCAGATGACGATCACGGCGTCGCCCTTGTTATAGGCCAGGTTGAGCAGAGGCGTGATGCCGCTGTGAAGGAACGTGGAATCGCCGATGACTCCGACGATCTTTCCCCTTCCCTTTTCTCCCAGGGCCTTGCTCATCCCGTGGGCCATACCGATGCTGGCTCCCATGCAGATGCAGGAATGCAGTCCCTCGAGAGGTTTCATGAACGACAGGGTATAACAGCCGATGTCACCGGTGACGAAGGTCTTCAGGCGGTTCAGGACGTGAAAAAGACCGCGATGCGGACAGCCCGGACAGAGATTGGGCGGCCGCGGAGGAATATCGACCGGGCAGGAGAGGGATTCCGGTCTTGTTCCGGAGATGGCCGACTCTACGATTCCCGGATCGAACTCCCCGGTGTAGGGGAAGATTTCCTTTCCGATCACGGGGATGCCGAGGGCTTTGATCTGTTCTTCGAAGAACGGATCCATCTCCTCGAGTACATAGAGTTTCTTTACCTTTCGGGCGAATTCACGGATCAGATTCACCGGGAGCGGGTATACCATCCCCAGTTTCAGGTAGGAATAATTCCGAAAGGCGGCTTTTGCATAGTGGTAGCACATGCCCGCCGTGATGATCCCCACTTCGGGATCGTTGATTTCCATTCGGTTCTCCGGGAACGTCTCGGCAAATTCCCGAAGGGCGTTCATTCTTTTCTCCACTTCCACGCGCCGGACCCGGGCGTTGAAGGGGACCATGACATACTTGGCGGCATTGAAGCGAATGGCTGTGCGGTCTTCCACCGGGACGGGATCTTCGGGTGTTACGACTCCCTTGGAATGGGAGAGTCTCGTCACGGACCGCAGGAAGACCGGCGTATCGAATCGTTCGCTCAACTCAAAGGCGATCTTGACGTATTGCCGCGCCTCCTCCGAGTCGGCCGGCTCGAGCATCGGGATCTTGGCGAATTTCGCGTAATTCCGGTTGTCCTGCTCGTTCTGCGAACTGTGCAGTGATGGGTCGTCGGCGGAGACGATCACCAGGGCACCGTTTGTTCCTGTATAACTGACGGTAAAGAGAGGATCGGCGGCAACATTCACACCGACATGCTTCATGGTAACCAGGGCCTTAGCACCCGCCAGGGCGGCGCCGATCCCCACTTCCATGGCCACCTTTTCATTGGGGGACCACTCGGCATAAACACCCTCATACCGGGCGAACTCTTCCATGATCTCCGTGCTGGGCGTTCCCGGATAGCCGGAGCCGAAGCGGACGCCGCATTCGTACGCGCCGCGGGCAATGGCCTCGTTTCCCGACATCAGCCTCTTTCCCGCTGAGCCTTTCTTTTTCGTTGCTGTCATTTGCCTTTCCTTTTCATGTCCCTGAGAGCATCGGCCGCGATCCGGTCACAGATCGTGACGGCCATGGCCGTTCGCCCTTCCTGGGTTGTGTGAATAATATCCGTAAAAACGTCGCCCCGCTCTGTATCATAAATGTCGCTGACATCAAAGAAATTCAGGCTGGGAAAGCGTTCCTGGCGCATAGACTGCACCCTTGCCCTCATTTCTTCGTAATAAGGCCGGCCCTGTTCCGCACAGAGGGGTTTTTCCTTCGCCCCCAGGTGGTCCTTGTAATAGATCAGGGGCTGGAAGAAGACGGCGAAGCGGGCGTCGGCGCCCGAGAGGGCCGTCTGGGCCTTCATGGCGTTTCCCAGGTAGGTAGCGGTGATCTTTTCTTTCCAGGGGGCGGTCTCGAACCCGACCCTTTTCCGCAGTTCTTCCTGACCCAGGAGCCATTCGTTAAGGGACGGATAGCGGCCGGCGGCGATCCGGAACAGGTTGCTCCCCAAGGCGATGGATTTCGCGAGGCTGTACTGCCGGCGTGTCTCCATCAGGGGATTTTTTTCATAGGCCATGAAGTTAAATGGATAACCGGGACGCGGATCCCAGCCGAGGGGAGAGATGAGATCGTTGCCGCCATTGAAAATAATGACGTAGTCGGGCTTGTAATCAAGAATTTCGTAGACGACGCGGGCCAGCTCCATTCCGGAATTGGAGCTGACCACGCCGAAATTGAACACTTCCACATTTTTCGCACCCATTTCATGGAAGCGTTTTTCGACCAGCTCGGCAATGGGAGGCTCCCCGTCATAGGCTGTGGATCCCCCGAGAAAGAAGATGCGATAACTGCCGGGCCGCGCCTGGGTTGGAGATTTTCCACGGTATCCGAGATCGTTGTGACCTCCGCCCGGCGTTCCCTTGAACATGATGAAAGGCTCCGGGTGCCTTGTCTGCTCTACCGGGAATATGCGTTCAAAGGGGGATCGGCTGTCGATGAAAAAGGTGCTGAGCCAGTCGATCAGGATCAAGCCCAAGACAAGTGTCACGACAAGAAGGAATCCATTTTGAATGCCTTCCCGCAATCGGTTTCCGGAAGAGGGCGCAGATGTGCCCCTTTTCCCGTCCCCATTCAGATCCCCCGTCATTCCGATACCTCCTTGGCGGATATTCTCCTCTGGATCGTTTTTGCCGGCATCCCGGCAACCACCGTCCAGGGTTCCACATCGGAAGAAACGACTGCTCCCGCGGCCACGACGGCACCGCGGCCGATGCTTACCCCCTTGAGAATCACGGCATGGGCGCCTATCCAGACATCATCCCCAATCGTGACCGGTGAAAGAACATGGTCCATGGTCGTCATCGGCATCTCAGACCGGCTGAGATCATGCTCTGAAGAGACGATGACGGCGAAGGGGCCGATCATGACTCCATCACCGATCGTAATGCCTCCCCTTCCGTCAAGCAGTGCACCCGTGTTCACGGAAAACCGCTTTCCTGCAGAGATACCGTATGTGTGGGTGAAGTACACCCCCGGGTAGATCAGGGGAAAGGATGGCAGTCTCTTGAACAGGAGGCGATAGAGGGCATAACGGACGGCCATCCCCTCCAGGGAAGGCAGGTTGCGGGTCAGCCAGCCTGCGTATTCCTCGCACCAGAGGTGAAACGCATGAGAACCGTATTTTTTCAGAAACCGGCTGATTGGATTGCTGCTCTTTTCCATCATCTTTCTCCTGTCCCGGTCTTTTTCCCATCGACCCGCCGGAGGATGATCCGGGCAAACATGGCCATGACCGGCCAGATCGGCTTACAAACTCCCTCCACAAAACACCACAGTGGAAACGTCCAACCCGGCTGGAGACTTCTCAGGGAAACGCCCCCGGACAGAAGGTAGCGAAGGGGCATTATCGGCTCGATAGCCTCAATCCGTAGTTCCGGAAATTCCGTTTGGAAGCGGCCCTTGTCCCGGCTGAAGACAATCCAGGGAAGAGCCGAGTTGGCTCCCGACAGGGGACCCTCAGACGGAAATTCCCACGATTTTGCCTCCGGCTGGAAGGGTTCATGGTGGAGGTACCTGAAAACAAACTGTGAACAGGGAGTCAGCCAGGGTTCGATCATGATCACCGAACCGCCGGGGCGAAGGCAACGGATGGCCTCGCGGAGAAAGGACTGAGGACGGGGAATATGATGAAAAACATCCGTCATGACCAGTGCGCGAAGGGAGGCTGCGCCGAATGGCAGGGAGCATCCATCCAGGACAATGTGAACATGAGAACAAGGAAGGATTTCCGACTTTACAACACCGGGAACCACCTCCTCCAGATAACCTGCCCCCGATCCCAGCTCGACGACCTCGCCTTTGATGTCCGGGAGCCTTTCCCGGATGCTTTCATACCATTCACGGTATAGACGGCTCAGGAACGGTTTCTCCCGGATGATCCGCCGCCGGACCTCCGTCATGGCCGGATCGTCGATATCCAGTCCGCGAGCCAGGGGATGGTATAATAGTTTCTTGATCATCCGGCATGCCGCAATCAGATGAATTTGATTCTTCGGGCGGCAAACGCCACCATTTTCAGCAGAAGCCAGCCGTGGCTCCAGCGCTGAATCTGGGTGCTGCCGTAGGTCCGTTCGCGATATCGCACCGGCAGATCGACGATCTTCAGGTTCAACTTCGCCGCTCCGAAAATCAGGTCGAAATCCCCAAACGGATCGAAGTCACCGAAATAAGATCGATTATCTTCAATATGCCGGTAATCCTCCTGCCATAGAACCTTGGTTCCACAGAGGGTGTCCTTGATGGGCTGTCCAAGAAGCCACGAAAAGGCCATGCTGAAGAATTTGTTTCCCAGGAGGTTGAAAAACCGCATCGCCCTGTCCTCCATGGGGTAGACAAGTCGAACTCCATTGACGAATTCCGCTTTTCCCGAGGTCAGGGCGGCGAGGAAACGGGGCAGATCCTCCGGTGGAACCGTCAAGTCTGCATCCAGGATCATCAGGACATCGCCCGTTGCCCTGGAAAAACCGAGGCGGACGGCATCGCCCTTTCCTTTTCCGGTCTGCCGGAAAAGGAGACAGCGGCGCTCCGGGTGTTCTGCGATGTACTTCTCGATCGCCTCGTAGGTTCCATCCTGGGAATGGCCCTCCACGAACACGAGTTCGGTGCCCCGGCCCATTTCCGGCACCTGTGCAAAGATCCGGGGGATGTTTCCCGCTTCGTTCCTGGCAGGAACGAGAACTGAAACCAGCGGAAGCGGCCTATCTTCCGCAGCCGGTTTCGGACTCGGACGCGCCACAATGAAATTCGTGAGGGCAAACCAACGGAAAGGCCAGAGCCTGACGGCATAGCGGTTCAGGAGCGAGGAAAGCAGGGGGATGCGAGCCGGCAACAGGATTTCCGGCCAGGAGCGGATCTGTTCGAAACCGGTCAGGTACAGCAGGTTGGCCACATCTTCCACGGTCAGCCAGTTCTGGGGAAGAGTCGGGGTTGCCATTCCCCGTTTCTGGGCAAGTGCGAGCGGTTTCTCCCAGAGATGGCTGTAAAGGTTGATCACGATCCGCGTTCGGGGGTGGCAGTTCGGCCGGATGCTTTCGAGGACCTGCTGTACGTCCCACAGATCATTCAAAAGATCGGAAATGATGATGAAATCGAAGACCTCATCCAGCTTCAGGCTGTGGGCGTCTTCGCAGACAAAGTGGAGTTCCGGATGGAGTTGTCTCCCTTGTTCGATCATGGCAGCGGAGAAATCAATTCCCACCCCGCGGGAAGGCAGGACAGACGCCAGAAGATCTCCACGGCCGCAGCCCAGTTCCAAGACTCTGGACCCGGGAGGGATCAGGAAGCGATAAATCTCCGAAAGACGAAGTCGATAAGACCTTCCCCACGAGCGTCCCGAATTGCCCGTTCGGGCAATCCTGTCCCAGTGGGAGGACCTGCTTTCCGAAAAGCGGCTGCCGGCCTGCTCGTCTTGCCGTGTTGTATTCTGCCTGTTGGTAGGGTTCATCATGGTTGCCTTTTCCCACCAGGGTCGCTTTGCCGTTCCAGGATCAAACTGTGGTCATCCTCATAAACCGGATGATACGGTCCTGGTGGATTCCCAAACAGCATGGAGAATGTCTCTCTTGCGGCGTTCCGTTCTGCTTCAGGATAGGACGGGTTTGTAAAAAATGACCTCTCCTGAAACGACGTTCCCGGCGATTTCCAGATCAAGCGTCCTGTCATGGCCCTGCTGAAGAGAAGGATGCGGGGATTATCCTGCAGGATCGACTCGCTCGTGATTCCCCATTCCACCCGGGTGTTTTTGAAACGTGGCGGAACGTAGGCGTAGAAGTCTGCCAGGATTCGTGATTCTGGAGAGTAACGCTCCTCCAGGAAGCGTCCTGCAGCAAGACGGCCGTCCGATTCCTTGTTCGAGCAGAATGCCATGGAGTGCACGGCGTTCAGGTTGGCTGGTATGATCATAAAGAGCAGGATCAATGAAAGGATCGCCCTTCCCCGTTCTTTCATCCGACGGGCCGGGATCGACCAGCCGCTGATAGAAAGGAGAACGAGAAA
>CAZODI010000010.1:0-46047 GCA_964578535.1 uncultured Syntrophaceae bacterium | reverse complement strand
TGAATAAAATTGAAAATGACGTAGGGGTTGAAAATAAGCCAGCCCAGCAGAAAACAGGTAAGAAAAAGAGGGGCTTTGCTGCGGAGTTTTTCCTTCAGGGAACGGTCCGGACGGTCGTTCAGCAGGGCCGGAACGAAGAGAAACGGAAGGATGAAAATCCCGCCGTACTTCGTTCCGAAGGCCATGCCGGCAAGAAAGGCCCCCAGGAATGCATTTCGGAACGTGTGCTTTCTAAGGGCGGCCCAGGCGGCGGCCACGATCAGGAGCGTCTGTGTGATGTCGGGGTGGATGGTCTGGGACCAGTAATAGATCTGCTGAACGGAAGCGAGCAGAAGGACGCTGAGCCATGAAAGCTCACGGGATTTGACGATAAGGAGAGACAGGCGCTGAAAGAAAAAAAGGAGCAGGATGAATGAAAAAACAGTGAGCAGGCGGTAATTGATGGCTATGAAAGCGACAGTCGTGTCCCTGCTGTAACCAAGAAGCTTGAAGAATCGAGCGCTCCAATAGGCCAATGTGTTGAAGAGGAAGCCGTACTGAAACATCCCGTCGGGAGAGACGTCTCCCTCCGCAATGTTCTTCTGGGTTCTGAGGACGGCCGCCGTTTCATCCGATTCGAAAACGGACATCATCTGGATGCTGTCGATTCCAAAATGGATATTGATCAGGGCGGCCCAGACCTGGACCGCCAGAATCGCGATGACAATGCTGAGGATCAGGCGGTTCCGGAAATTCTCGTTTTGGAGGAATCCCGGTACGGCCTGCAGAGTGGATAGACTCGGCATGATGGATCGGATTGGGGATCGTCCTACCCCAGTGTGGCGATTTTTACCTTGATGAGGCTTTCGACAAAGGGATCGTTGCTCTTTCCCAGGGCTTTCTTATAGTAGTCCAGTGCCTTCGCCGGATCGTTCAGCGACTCGTGGATCCGCGCAACGTTTCGCAGTGTCATGGACTCGAAGTGGGTACCGCCTGTCGATTTTTCGGCCTTTTCAAAGGAAGAGAGGGCGCTCTTGAAATCCCCCTTTGTCTCGTAGCAGTAACCCTCCCCCGTATAGGCCAGCGTTGTGAGGTCGCTCCGTGCCGGGGCATGGGAGAGAAAGGCCTGATAAGCCTTTAAGGAGGCATCGTAGTCCTTCAGGAGGTAATGGATGTTGCCCAGCCGGAACGACGCCAGGGCAGCCGCTTCGCTTGAAGGATGCCGGGTCACGACTTCTTGAAAAGCCTTGACGATATCCGCCGGCTGAACCTGCTCGCCCTGGGCCTTGTTCATGGCCTGTGCATACAGTGCGGAAGCGCTCTTTTCGTCCTGCCATCGATAGAGAAACCATCCGCTGGCCGCCAGAACGACGACCACCACCGCCACCACGCCGATATAGAATTGTTTTTTGTTTTCCGAAACATACCGGGTTATGTCCATGATCAGGGCCTGGAAGCGATCCGGCCCTTTCAGATCCAGTTCCTGGTTCTTATCTGCCATTCCTTTCTCCTTTCAGTTGCGGTTCATGATGAAGAACCTGACGGACACAGAAATCGGGCAGCCGTACAATTCGCCCGCTCCGGTCGGTGCAGGCATGAACCGAGTATCCCTCCACCATGTTCACGTCCCGGTTTGCATCCCAGATTTCGTAGTGAAACTTGATACTTGCACGTTTGAGATAAGCGATTTCCGTTTCTACCGTCAGCAGTTGGTCGATCCGGGCGGGGACGAAATAGTGGCAATAGACGCGGGTCAGGGGAAGAAGAAACGGTTCTCCCGCCATCCGCTCATGGCTGATGCCCATGTCGCGGAGCAACTCCGTCCGCCCGACTTCAAACCAGCGGATATAGTTCGTGTGATAGACAATCCCCATGGCATCCGTGTCCGCGTAGATCACCCGGACCTGGACGCGATGCTTAGGCATGGAGCCGCCCCCGGATGAACCGCTCCATCAGATGGTGACCAGGAGACAGCAGAATCCCCGATTTTTTCCCCTCCGACTCCGAGTAGGAGGCGCCCTGGCACGGATTCTCGTCGCTCACAGAGGAAAGGACCGCGAAGGGGCTCGGTTCGGACGAATGGGTGCGGATGGAGATCGGCGTCGGATGATCGCTCAACACCATTACCCGATAGGGTTTCAGTGTCTCCAGCCCCCTCAGAACCGTCCCGACGACCTTTTCATCGAAATCCTCAATGGCCTTGATTTTTCCTTCAATGTCTCCCGCGTGGCCCATCTCGTCGGGGGCCTCCACGTGAACAAAGATGAAGTCCATCTCTTTCAAGGCATCGAGTGCTTTTTCCGCCTTGCCGATGTAGTTCGTGTCGGTGAACCCTGTGGCTCCTTCGACCCGGATGACTTTAAGGCCCGCATAAACCCCCATGCCGTTGAGCAGGTCCACAGCCGAGATCATCCCCCCACGGAGGCCGTATGTCTCTGTGAGCGGTACGATGAGGGGGGCATGCCCCTGGCCCCACGGCCAGATGCTGTTGGCGGGTTTTTTCCCGTTGGCAATCCGCCGCCGGTTGACAGGATGGTCTTTCAGGACAGGTGCCGCGTTCCGAATCAGGCGCAGTACGGCCTCTTCCCGGTCTCCCTTCGGCAGGCGGGATGTCGCGTTTTGTCCAGTGATGTCGTGCGGAGGAGTGGTGATGAGAGAGGCGCTTCCCCCCTTCCAGACCAGCAGGTGCCGGTAGCTGATGCCGGGGTGGAACCGGAACTCCTCGTTCCCCAGAGCCCGTTGCAGGTCGGCGATGATCTCCGCAGCCTCGTCCGTCCCGATGTGGCCGGCACTGTAACTGTCCATTATGTCCAGGCCGTCCCCACCGAGGGTCACGAGGTTGCAGCGGAACGCCACGTCTTCCGGATCGAGACGAACCCCCATGTTGGCTGCTTCCAGGGGTCCCCTGCCGCTGTAGACAAGGCGCGGGTCATAGCCGAGAACGGACAGGTTCGCCACGTCGCTTCCCGGCTGGAGACCTTCCGGGATGGTGTCCACGAGGCCGACCAGCCCGGTTCCGGCGATCCGGTCCATGTTCGGCGTTCGGGCGGCTTGCAGGGGGGTCTTACCGCCCAGCTCGGCCAGGGGTCGGTCCGCCATGCCGTCTCCGAGGAGAATGACGTATTTCATTACAGGTTCTCGTCCTCAATCCGGATCAGGATCGTCTCTCCATGGACCACGTCGAGCTGGTCGATATGCTTGAGAGCCTCCCGTACGTCCTTTTCCCTGGCCTTGTAGGTGGTCATCACGACCGGTACGGCCCCGCCCTGCTTCTTTCCCTTCTGGATGACCGACGCGATGCTGATGTTTTTCTCGCCCAGGATCCCGGAGATCTTCGAGAGAACACCGGCACGGTCGGCGGCGGTAAAGCGGAAGTAATAGTTCGTCGTCATCTCGTCGAAGGGAACCAGGCGAATGTCTTCGAGGAGATCCTCTTCAAGGGTCCGGTGGGGTACCCTGCCCGAGGTGCCCGTCAGGATTTCCCGGGCGATGTCGACCACGTCTCCAATGACCGCACTGGCAGTCGGCATCATGCCGGCACCCTGACCGTACAGGAAAACCGAGTCCGCCGCGTCTCCCACGAGGTGGAAGGCGTTGAAATTCCCGTTTACGTTGGCCAGCAGGTGATTCGAGGGAATCATGGTCGGATGGATCCGTGCCTCGACGGCCTGCCCCCTCTGTATGGCAATGGCCAGGAGCTTGATCCTGTAACCGAGTTCCCGTGCGAACTCGATGTCCTGCTCGCTGATCCTCGTGATTCCCTCACGGTAAAGATCATCGAGGTTGACCCGTTTGCCGTAGGCAAGAGACAGGGTGATCGCCAGTTTGTGCGCCGTGTCGATTCCCTCGATGTCAAACGTCGGATCGGCCTCAGCGAAACCGAGGGCCTGGGCCTCTTTGAGGACGACGTCGAAGGCCTTTCCCTCGTCGGTCATTTTCGTCAGAATGTAATTGGAGGTCCCGTTCATGATTCCCAGAATCGACAGGATCCGGTTTGCCACGAGGGATTCCTTGAGTGTCTTGATGATGGGAATCGTTCCGCCGACGCTGGCCTCGAAGCCGATGTCCACTTTTGCGGTTTCCGCGGCCCGGAAGATCTCGTTCCCATGGGTGGCCAGGAGCGCCTTGTTGGCAGTCACGACATGCTTGCCGTTCTTGATCGCCTTCAGAATGAACGTGCGGGCCGGTTCGTATCCTCCCATCAGTTCGATGACGATTTCGATGTCCGGATCGGAGAGGATCGTTTCCGCGTCGGTCGTCAGCAGGTCTCTTGTTACGGAGACGGCGCGGGGGCTATCCATGTCCAGATCCGCGATCCTCTTCAGGACGATCTTCGCTCCCAGCCTCCGGGACAGCATATCCGTGCTTTCCTGAAGGATCCGGACTACGCCGGTACCTACCGTGCCGAAACCGATCAGTCCGAGCGAGATGGTTTTCATTCGTCGATCCCCTTCCACGAATTCTTTGAAATCCATGCAGGTTGCCGCAGGGGCGAGGCTATGCGAACCCGCTGTTTCTATATCAGGAATTTCGGATTGTCAAAGCAATTGTTGTCCGGGAACCGAGGAGATTCGGGGCTTGGCGGGGATGAATGGGTCAGGAGGGCTTGTGAATCTTATGCAGGAACTGATTCATGATAAATTCGTTCATGAGTACCTTTCGCTCCGGCATGGAGAAAAGGAAGGCACTTTCCACGAATTCGAGTTCCAGGGCTGATGCCTTGTCGAGGCGGGGTACGACATCGGACAATTTCTTGACCACCTCCAGGGCCTTGGGAGAGCGTTTTGCCAGCTCCTCAGCCACAGCCACGGCTTCCTTCATGAAATTGTCAGGCGGGGCAACCTTGTTGACCAGGCCGATGCGAAGGGCCTCTCTGGCTCCGATCGGCTCTCCCAGCATGGTGATTTCCTTGGCCTTGGCCATACCGACCAGCTGCATGAGGGGTCCGAAGAGAGGATTCAGGCCGAATTTCAATTCCGGATGTCCGAAAATGGCGCTTTCAGAGGCGATGATCATGTCACAGACAACGGCCAGGTTGAAGCCGCCGCCGAGGGCGATTCCCCCTACCGCAGCGACAACGGGTTTGCGGAACGTATAGATTTTGGAAAGATACCGGACCATGGATCGGAAATAGTCGTCGATCCGTTCGTCCGGGATCTCGGACATTTCCTTGATGTCCATGCCTGCGGAAAACACGTACTCCCCACCGGTCAGTACAACCGCTCGAACCTCGTCATCGTCTCCCAGGAGAAGCAGCGCCTCCAGGAGTTCGCGGCGCATGTCGGAGGACAGGGCGTTCATTTCGTGAGGCCGGTTCAGCGTCAGGACAGCAACGCTGTTTCTTTTCTCCAGGAGGATCGTCGCATCTTCCGGCGCAGGTTTCATATGGATAATCCTTTGCCTCTCAAGAGGATACCACCCTCACAGGGCCGATCCCGGGTACAGGTAATGTGCACCGACGGGACCTGCGGACTGTTCCTGCAGTGTCTTGGTCAGGTAAGAGCGCGCGTCCTGAATCAGGTAATCGAACAGGGAGGAGCGCTTCTTCGGCGGCCAGACAACATCGGGGTCCCCCTTGATTCCGGCCATACCGCCTGCAGTTCGAACCGCTGCCGTCAAGTCTCCCAACTCGTCCACCAGTCCGAGTTTCATCGCCCTGCGGCCCGAAAAAACGCGTCCATCGGCAAAGGTGCGAACGGTATCTTTGGAAAGCTTCCTGCTGACGGCGACCGAGTCGAGAAACTGGTCGTAAATATCGTCCACGAGGTCCTGGAGGAGTTCGCGCTCCTCATCCGTCATACCCCGGGCTGGCGTTCCGATATCCTTGAATTTCCCGCTCTTGATCACGGTTGCGCGGACGCCGATTTTCTTCATCAGCTCTTCGGCGTTGGCAAAGTGCATAATGGCGGAGATGCTTCCCGTAATGGTTCCCGGATTGGAGACGATGCGGTCGGCTGCACAGGCGATCATATAGCCACCCGAAGCAGCGATGGATCCGAGTGACGCAACGACTTTTTTCTTTTTTTTCAGCTCCAGGATCGCTCCGAAGATCTCCTGGGACGAAGCCACTCCTCCTCCCGGGGAGTCGATTCGAAGGACAACCGCCTTGATAGAAGGATCTTTTCCAAACGATTCGAGCTGCTCCACAGTGTCCTTCGAGGTGGTGATCACCCCGTCGATCGGGACAACACCGACCTTGTCGGCCAGGGAGAGGGACCGTTTCCCGCCCGGCGCGTTGCCAAGCGAATACACGGCCGCAAAAAAAACCGCTCCTGCGACAAGAAGAAGCAACAGGCCGAAGAGGATGGGATGCCTACGGATCATTGCTCAGGAAGTGCCTTCCGGGACTTCACCGCTCAGAATCTTGCAGTTTCGCGTTTGCCAGTGCCTTCCCCAGATTGGATCCGATGTTCTCCCGGTTGTTGAGGTACTGAGTAGTGGAATGGCTGCCTTCTACGGAAGCCTCGTAATCCTTGACGCTCAGGCGGATCTTCCTGTTTTTCGAATCCACACTCTTGACCACGGCGGAGATTACATCTCCCACTGCAAACAGTTCCGAGGGTGATTTCACACGCCGCTGGCTCAGTTCGGATATGTGGACGAGCCCTTCAATGCCCTCTTCGATTTCAACAAATATACCAAAGTCCGTCAGGTTGGTCACCTTTCCGGAAACAACGGTACCCATGGCGAAACGCTGGGCCAGTTCTTCCCAGGGATTCCTCTCGATCTGCTTGATTCCCAGAGAGAACTTTTCATTTTCCACGTCCACGTGCAGAACGACGGCCTCGATTTCCTGTCCCTTCTTGTAGAATTCCGAAGGATGCTTAACACGTTGTTTCCAGGATATATCGGAGACGTGGACCAGGCCGTCAATTCCGTCCTCAACGCCCACGAAGATTCCGAAGTTGGTGATGTTCCGGATCGTTCCGCGAATCACCGTTCCTTCGGGATATTTCTGGCGTAGATTCTCCCAGGGATTCTGGGTGGTCTGCTTGAGTCCAAGTGAAATGCGCTTCGATTCCTGGTTGATGTCCAGGATCATGACCTGGACCTTCTGACCTACCTGGAGCACTTTTGACGGATGGCGGATCTCTCGGGTCCAGAACATCTCCGAGATGTGAATGAGGCCTTCCACACCGGGTTCCAACTCGATGAAAGCACCGTAATCGGTAACGTTCACGACACGGCCGTCAATGACGGAACCGACCGGATACTTATTCAGAATGGTATGCCAGGGGTTATCGGCAAGCTGTTTGAGGCCGAGAGAAACCCTCTCCTTTTCCCGATCGAAGGAAAGAACCTTGACCGTGATCTTGTCTCCCCTGGAGAAGCCGTCTGAAGGCCTGGAGATTCTACCCCAGGAAATGTCCGTCACATGGAGGAGACCGTCGATGCCGCCCAGATCGACAAAAATGCCGTAGTCGGTGATGTTCTTGATGATCCCTTCGACGATGATCCCTTCTTCGATCTTGGCCAGGGTCTCCTTCTTCAGCTCTTCCCGCTCCCGTTCGAGAATGGTTCTGCGGGAAAGCACAACATTGTTCCTTTTTCTGTCGTATTTGAGGATTTCAAAAAGATAGCTCTGGCCGATATATCGTTCCAGATCCCGGACAGGGCGGATATCCACCTGCGAACCCGGTAGAAAGGCCGGAATCCCGATATCTACGGATAGACCTCCTTTGAGGCGCTCGACGATCGTCCCGTGGATCGCCCGGTTTTGCTCGTAGGCGGAGCGCACATTTTCCCACACCTTGATTTTTGCCGCTTTTTCCCTGGAGAGAACCAGATTTCCGTCAGAATCTCTCTTATCCACCAGAATCTCGATTTCATCTCCGACGGCGACGGTGATATTCCCATCGGCGTCCTTTAGTTCCCGTGCCAGGATGTAACCTTCCGTTTTCCAGCCCACATCCACCATAATCACGTCCTGCCCGATCTGTACGACCTTGCCCCGGACGATTTCACCCATCTGGAGGTTCTGAAGGCTCTGCTCGTACAGTTCCTTGAAACCGAACCCCTCATCTGGTTTGTCTGTCTGGATTTCGCTGGATTGACTCTGGTTTTCCCTGTCTGTTTCCTGATTGAATTGTGTCTCGTTGCCGTCGGCCATAAACCTGATTACCCCCTGAAATTTTTCAACCCGTATGAATTTAGGCGCGTAACATAGGCACCCTTAAAGATCAAGTAATTTCAAGCAGGGAACGTATCCGAAAAAGAGGACTGCACTGTTCCGTTCCACCGATTGACCGGTGTGGCACGGATCCGGGGCGGGTTGATGTTCAATCCCCGGGGCAAGATCGGGGACTGCCTGTTCTACTGCCGATTACGTAAAGCATTTCCTCCACGACCTCTGCGGCAGTCAGGAGAGAGCAATCGATCACATGAGCATCATCGGCAATCCTGAGCGGCGCCACAGATCGCCCACGGTCCTGAAGGTCCCTTTTCCTGATATCCTTCTGTACCGAGTCGAGATTCAAGCTTTTATCCGATGATTCCAGTTCCCTGTATCTGCGGAGCGCCCTCTCCTCAGGAGAGGCATCGAGATAGAACTTCACGTCTGCGTCGGGGAAGACCACTGTTCCCATGTCCCGGCCCTCCGCCACCAGAGAACCCTGCTCGGCGACCCGCCTCTGGACGGACAGCAGGGTTTCCCTCACCGGGGTTTGTGCCGAGATGGTGGATGCCAGAATGCTGATCGCTTCTGCCCGGATCAAGGAAGTTACGTCTTCTCCGTCCAGCAGCACCCGCATGCCGGCATCACCGTGGAGCAGACCGAGTCTTGTTCGTTTGCACAACTTCTCAAGTGTTTCGACGTCGGCCGCGAGTACTCCCTCTCGCTGCACCTTGAGCGCCATGGCCCGATAGAGGGCACCGGTATCAAGGTAGAGATAAGACAGGCGGCGTGCCAGTTCCCTGGCCACGGTGCTCTTGCCCGCTCCCGCGGGTCCGTCGATCGTGATCAGAAAGTGAGAGGGCATGGGTAGAAGAATCTTGAAATGATTACGGATGTTCGATCTCAGTCTATAAACGGGGTCTTCACGGCTTTCCAGATGCCGTTTCCTTTTCCCCTGTTCCCTGTTTCCGCGTCTGGCGAAGCCGTTCGGCCAGAGGGCCGTCGCTCCTCCATAACCAGCAGCTGTCGAGGAGAAGTTCTGGATCCAGGTGCTGTCGAAGAGCGGATTCTTCGTCTCGCAGGCGGCTCATGATGGTCCAAAGCCCCTGGACGGCACCGGAACTCATGGTCATGATCAGATTGGTCAAGTGCTGGCAGCCAGCCCTCTTGCCCAGCAGTTCCCTTACTTCGTTGGTGAAACCGGACCGGATCCGCATGCCAACGAGACGGCGGATGGAATCCCGGACCTCAGTACATTCTTCAATGGGAACATGGGGCATCTCCGCTTCGGCATCCAGAATGGTCAGATCCGGAACACTCAGGGTCATTCGTGCAACCATGCCGTGAATGACGCCGGGGTCATGAATGCGATTCGCCGTGTAGAGGAAAAAAGGAACGTATCGCTCATCCGTAAGGGATGCCTCCACGAAAAGATTGCCTTCCGGTGTTTCATAACAGTCAATGGCGATATTTCTCGAGTGAATCCGCTCATTCCGTTTCATGATATCGTCAACATCTCCGTCAGGGTAAAAAACCGATCTCCCGGGCGTAGGAAAATTGCCTCCGCCACGGAATTCCCGGATGGGCTCGATCGAAAGGCTCCGCTCCGATGATGCGGAGGGAATCTTCATCGATTTCCACGGGATGAGTACCAGAGATAAATCCCGCATCCTCTGCGATGGTCGGGTTCTTCCCGGGAAGGCAATCACAGTCCACGGTTATATTGAGCAATGCGTTAATCAGGAGCGCCCTGCCCTTCATCATCTGCCAGACGGAGGCCGCCGTTTCCACGAGTTTTTCCTGAAAGACGGTCACATCCGTATCCCAGAGAATCCTGAGGGCAACTTCCGGGCAGGCTCCGATGCACTGTGCACATCCGATGCAGGCATCCAGATCGTAGGTTGGAAAGCTGTTCTCTTCCATGCAGGCGGCGCCGGCAGGGCAGACCGTAACGCACACGCCGCATCGTGTGCATCGTGATTCGTCGAGCGCAGGGGAGACATCGGCATGCATGCGCTGCTTTTGTGCCCGGGAGGCAAAACCCATGGAGAGGTTCTTGATAGCGCCTCCAAAGCCCGACGCCAGGTGGCCCTTGAAGTGCGAGAAAATGACAAAACCAGCCGTCCGTTCGAATACGTTCGCCACCTGAACCGACTCGAAATGGCGGTAACCGGCGGTGATGGAAACGACATCCCGTCCGTCCAGACCATCCGCGATCAGGACGGGACACTCCAGGAATTCTTCTGAAAAACCATGACGGGAGGCGGTAGCCAGAGAATCTTTCCCATTCCGGCGGCTTCCAGAATAAAGCACCGTCGTATCGAAGACGAACGGACGTCCGCCATGGTTCCGGACCCAATTGATGACTGCTTTTGCGTAATCGGGGGGAAGATAACTTCGATTTCCCCTTTCACCCCAGTGGAGCTTTATGCCGATGCTGTCACCGGGATGAAAGGGGTATGCGAGGCGTTCCAATTCTGCCTGGAGAGCGTAAACCCAGGATTCGATTTTTAAATGTTGCTCCCTGTTCCGATCTTTAGAGGACAAAAATGATCCTCAAACCGGCCACGTAATAGTACCAGCCGGTTCCGGCTGTGGCCGATGAACCGCCGCCGGCGGGAGAGTTGCCCCACTCACCGGTCGCCTCGACGGCCATCCGGTTGCCGAATCGATACCCGATCAGGCCGCTCACACCACCGAAAATGCCGTGCTCATGTTGATCGTTGCGCGTAAAATCCTGATAGCCGACATAAGGGGTGACACTCATGTAAAACGGCATTTCGTAGTAACCGAAGGTCACAAACATGGAATGGGCCCTGTAGTCGTCCGGATCAAAGTAGCCGCCTCCACTCTGACGACGGAAATCCATGTGGCGAAACTGGTAACCTACTGAAACAAAAGGTGTTCTCAGGAGGGTATAGGCGATGCTCGCCTGGATGTCGTCGGAACCGTTGCTGTCGGAATATTCGCGATGGGTGTAGGTGCCCAACACGGTGATACGGTCCGTGGGGCGCTGGTTGATCCACCCCTGATAGGTCATGGCCCTGATGTTGTTATCCGCGAGCGACACCAGATAATTGTAAGTCTCATTTGCCACGTAGGCTCCAACAGACCCCCAGAGTACGTCAATATCCGCTTTCCCGTGCCAGGTAAAAAACTTGCCGTCCGACAGTCCGACTCCTCCCCCGAGTCCACCGTACCAGGGCATCCTCGCATAGGTAGATAGTTGGACAAAATCCGTCTCCTTGCCTGTATTCATGGGGAAGGCATCTCCTGCGTCCGTGATCCCGGTGGTCTCACCCTGCAGTCTCAAACGGGAATAATCGATGTTCGTTCTGAAGTTGGCCAGCCAGAACTGGGTTCCTCCGTACAGGGTCGTCACTCGATTGTCATCGTTGTCATAATAAAAATTGGTTCCGGCATAGAGCCTGGGGCGCATTGTCCAGTCGCGTTCAACGCGCATATCGGAAAGCTCTTTTTGTTCCGCGGCGTTTCGGGGCTTCATGCGTGCCAAGCTATCATCGGTAGCGGTCTTGTTCCCACTGGCAAGGAATCCGTAAGTCTGGCCGGCGCGGACATCAAAGTCATCCGATTTTGCCAGAAGGGTTTTGTACAACTGGTCCGCCTTGCGGAAGAACCCTTTCGACCGGAGGGCATTCGCCTTGGACAGGTTCGCGTCACGGTTTTGGGGATCCTTTGCCAGAACGACATCGGCCTGTCGGATGGAAGCATCGAATTCGCCCTGCCAGAGCAGCACCTGGGCCAACTGGACGCGGGCCCCCATGTTGGACGGGTCCTTTTCAATGATATCCTTCAGTTCCTGTGCGGATCTCTTGTGCATTCCCGCCCAGGCCATAACTGTCGCCATCTCCATCCGGGACGCGACCGGGAAGCCGCGGGAGAGCTCCAGCGCCTTTGCGTATTTTTCTGCCGCAGCAGGATATTTCTCGCCTTCCGCGAGGACGTCCCCTTCCGTTTTCAGCTTATCGGCCTCCGGTCCCACGGCCTCAACAGCGGCTTTTCTGGTATCCAGAACTTTTTGAATCTCCGCCTTCAGATTCTTCAGTTCCTGCTCCTGATAGGGATAGGAAGGTTTCGCCGTAGGGATCATGTTTTGCGCGGCGGCGACATCCCCCTTCTGAAAGTATGCCCAGGCCAGTCCGATGCCGGCATCGTAATTCTCGCCCCCCTTCAGCAGCTTGTTATACATCTGGATGGACGCATCCAGCTCGTCCTTGATCCGCAGAACATCCGCCTTCACCAGCAGGGCGTCGGGGTCGTCCGCCTGCGCAGCCAGAACTGTATTGACTTCCGCCAGGGCTTCATCGTGCTTTCCGGTCCAGAGCATGACCTTGGCCAAGTGGTTTCTTGCCTTCGCGTTTTTCGGATTTCTTTTCAGGATGGAGCGCAATTCCGCGACAGAGGCATCCAGCTTTCCTCCCCAGGAAAGACCGATGGCAATGTCCGTCAGTTGATCTTCCGGCAGCCGGTCCCGAAGGTCAGGCAATGCCTTTAGATAAACATCCGCGGCCTTTTCGTGCTGTCCCTCCGCGGTGTATGTATCTCCTAGTTCCTTTAATATAGTTGCCCTCTCAACATTGTCTTTCGCACCGGCAAGGCGTTTGTTGAAATCAGCTTCGTCGGCTGCAAAGGCGGTTGTCAGGCAACAAAAAAAAGCCACAAGCAGAAACAAAGAAACTCTCTTCATTCGCTTCTCCTTAAGAAGTTATTTATAACCTTATGATACGATTGAAGATCATCCGTATTAATCGGTTTGCCAATCATGCCGCAGGCGTCGTTGCAACCTGTTTCTTTTCACCCTTGTGGCGCACCGTTTCCCACTGACCGCGCCCGAAGAGGAACTGGAAGAATGCAGAGAATCTCCAGAAGGAGTTGATCTGTCGATAACCAAAATTCTCCAGTGCACCATATGCAAGCATAATGAAGAGGTCGGTCCATTTCGGATAGCGCCGGTATGTCAACTCTTCGAGGAAGATGCCGGTTGTGGACAGAAAGATGCCGTACCCGATGGCAAGGAAGAGGAACAGCATGAAGAAATCGTAATCGATCATTCCCAGAATGTAGGAAATGATGACGATGATGTACCCAAGGAATTCAATGATGGGACTGACCATCTCGATAAACACGTTGTACGGCATCGCGAACATGCCCAGACGGCCGTATCTCGGATTGAAAATCGTCGTCTTGTGTTCCCAGATGCTCTGGATCATTCCCAGATGCCATCTGCGTCGCTGCCTGCCAAGCATCTTCAGGGTTTCTGGAACCTCCGTCCAGCAGATCGGATCGGAAACGAAACGGATCACATAGGGATCACCCTTGAGGCTGTAATGCTTGTGCAGGCGCACAACAAGCTCCATGTCCTCCGTCACGTTCCCCTGTTTGAAACCGCCTACCGTGATAACGGCCGCCTTCTGAAACATGGAGAAGGCTCCCGAGAGGATCAGGTTGCAGTTCAGTGCATCCAGACCGACCCGACCGAAGAGGAAGCTTCGCAAATATTCGACAATCTGAAAGATGGCGAGAGAATTGTGTCGCGGGAGCTCAATCTGCTTCATGACCCCATTCTCTCTCTTCACACCGTTGAGCACGCGAACGACGCCGCCCGACGCGATAACGGGAACCGTACTCTGGATGAGCGGAGTTACCAGCCGGATTAGGGATTCCGGTTCGAATACAGAGTCCGCATCGAGCGTACATATATATGGGCTTTTGCAGACATTGATTCCACAGTTGAGGGCATCCGATTTGCCACCGTTTTCCTTGTCCACGACAATCAGATTGGGAATTTCGCTCGTGTAGTAGAATCCCCTGACCGGCCTCGTTTTGATGATATCCCTGTATAGAGGATCGATTCTTCGCAGGTTGTAATGCTTGATTAATAGCTGCAGCGTATCGTCCGTGGAACCGTCGTTGATGACGACGATCTCTGTCCATGGATAAAGGAGTCCCCGCACGGATTCAATGGTCCGGATGATGACGCTGCGCTCGTTCCGGGCTGGGATCAGGACTGCTACAGGAGGCATTTCCGAGCGGTTTTCCAGGTCCCGGAAAGGTGCGTACCGGATCCTCCGGATATGTCGGAGAATGACGATCAAGGCAATGGCCAGGAGGACGGAATACACCGCATTGACCAGGCCGAAGTAGAAACCGATGAAGTAGTTGAAGCCGATTACGATGGTTTGAAGGATCTCGTTCATTGGGCACCGCCAGCATTCAGGATACTTTGAATTTCAGTTCGAATTTGGGGAGAACTGGAAGCCGATTCCAGGGCATCGCGAAGTGGCGAAGAAAAGCCGAGTTGATGCATTAACTGGAGAATCCGCTTTGATTTTGTTTTTCTGTCGCTTTCGCGGTCTCCCAGGTAATCGATGAGCCCCAAGACATAACCGCTTCGCTGAATCTCTTCGCAGATGCTTTCCTTTGCATATCGATCCGGAGTTTCCATGAGTTCGCGGAACGAATCGATGGATGCTTCACCCATTTCGGATAGCGCAAATGCGGCGGCGTCCCTCACCTGCCACTTTTCGTCAAGCGCGAATTTCTTCAGCATCTCCATGTAATGATCGCATTTTATCCTGCCGATGGTCTTCGCGGCCTGCAGTCGGACAAACCACACCGGATCCGAGGTGAGAGGCTTGAACACAGCGGGATCGCAGGAATATGAAACATTATCTTCCCGACCCAGGAGACGAAGCGCTTTTCCCCGAACCTCCGGATCCGAGTGGGAAACAAGAGTAACAGCCAGATCAAACATCTCTTGGTGCAGAGGGAAGCCGATCAGCGTCTCAACGAGCAGGGCGAGAATCTTCGGGTCGGAAGTTTTTCCTGCATATTCAATAATCGTTGCACTGGCCCACGGTTCAAAAAGGAGAAGGGATGTTTGAATGGTCTTTGAAGATACGTTTTCATTCTTCATCAGTTTGGGCAGGGCATTCAGCAAACGATGAAGAGCGTCCCGCTTCCCGATTCGGCAGAGGGCCCGGAAGGCTACGGTGGATACTTCCGATTTTGGATGATCCAGAAGCTTGCTGAGGGGCTCCAGAGAGGATGGGTCACCGATCCGCCCCAGTTTATCGGCCGCCATCGACAAATCGATGGCGGAACGGGCCGAAAGCAGAGACTGGTAATGCTTGGTGTAGCCGAGAGCGCTAAACAGGCGCCTGGCAAAGGCTTTCTGGCCTTTTCTTTCGGCAAATTCGAAAATAACGTCCTCAAGAGCAACCCATTCGACAGAACCCTTGCGAACGGCCGATTGCCACTGGCTGACAGAGAATCTATCTATCGCCGTGATGGAATCGATCTCCATGAGTTTGGTTCGGAACTTGTCTCTGAGTTGGTCAATTGTGGAATAACGGCGTTCATTCCTGATCCTTCGGAATACCGAAGCGATAATGAAACCAAGAATGAACGAAAAGACCGACAAGATAGAGACGATCAGGATCAGCCGCAAATCACCCATTTCATCTTCCGCCTCTCTGTAATTTTGCGAGTGGTTTATACATCTATAAATCTCTTTTGTCGAATTGTTTTAAAAATAAAAAAGGGCCTATATCTTTCGGTATATTCTGAAAATATTAGCCTCCCTAGGTGAAAGGGACCCTCGGTATCTATTGATAGTTGATTGCTCTTCAGGCCTTGGAAAACAATTCGTCTCGACAAAACGGGTTTCGAATGGTAATCACACCCGACGAGTCGGTTTCCGTTCGCAGAATAATCTCGATAGATTGAGGGATAATATGAACAAGAATTCAAAGGATTGCAACTGGAAAAGGAGGATGCTCTCTTTTTTTTCTGCAGCCTTCTTTCTGCTACTCCTATCGCAGGGCTGGTGTGCAGATACCGCTCGACCGGCGGGGATGACCGTTACGCCCGCACATGTTACGGTCCTGATGTATCATAAGGTTTCAGACAATCCGGAAGAGCCGCCGGACCATACGCTGGTTCGTGTGGCGCGCTTTGAAGAGCAGATGAAATATTTAAAGGATAACGGTTACACGACCGTCGATCTCTATGATCTGAAAGCATATATGGATAGAAAAATATCCCTTCCCGAGAAATCGGTCGTTCTCACGTTCGACGATGGCTGGAAGAGCGTGAAGAATGCTATCCCGATCATGAAAAAGTACAACTTCAAGGCTACCTTTTTTATCGTTCTGGAGTACATTGACGGCGCCTATCCCGCCTTCCTGACCTGGGAGGAATTTTCGGAGATCCTGGCCGATAGAAATTTTGATGTTGGCTGCCATTCACATACACATCCCTGGATACCAGGAAACCATCTCATTTCATGGCTTTCCGGGAAGACTCCGAACCGTTCGCGGTCCGATGTGGTGGCCGAGATCACAGGAGCAAAAAAGAGCATGGAAGATAAACTCCAGCGACCGATTGTTCATTACTCCTGGCCCAGCGGATGGTACAATACAGAACTGCTCGCTATTGCCCGGGACTCCGGATACATCACGACGGTGACCACGGACCAGGGTGTGAACATGCCCGGCATGGACCCCATGAAAATCCGCAGGTACCCTGTTTACGGACAGTTTTCTGTAGAACAGTTCGGGCGGCTTCTAACGACCAACTTCGGGGACGTGTCCCCGATGGCCGGATCGGTTCCGGCCGCGAAAGATGCGGCATCCGGTTACCCGACACGCAAATAAGCTTATGAAAACCAATATGATGGAGACAAGAATGAATGGGTTTCTGCGTCTGGTTTCACTGGTCGTGATTTCAATCTTCCTTCTTCTTCCAGCCGCACCTCTGGCGCATTCCGCGGAAAGCCCGGCGGACCGGGCTTTGAACCTGATGAGACAAGGGAAACCGGAGCAGGCGGTGACCCTCCTGTCGACGCCGAAAGCAATGAAAGATGCGGGGCTTTCGTCTATCCAGGGTTGGGCCTACCTTCGTCTGAACGATCCCGACGGTGCGGAAAAGGCCTTTCGTCGCAGCATTGGACTCCGGGAGAAGCAGTCGGATGCCCACTGCGGTCTCGGGTATGTGCATCTCCGCCGGGGCCTTCCCGCGGATGCAACGGTCTCTTTCAAAAAGGGTCTTGAACAGGGCAAGATGAACATGGACTGCATGGCCGGTCTCGCCATGGCGCTGGAGCAGACGGGGGACAGGACGGGGGCAAAGCAGGCCGCGGAAACCGTTCTGAAAAAAGACAAAACCAATGAACTGGCCCAGGCCGTATTACGTCGTCTCGACCTGACCGAGGAAAGGCCGCCGGAAGATCCGATTCGAATCGCCCTCGATACCTATCGGAAAGGCGAATGGGGGGCGGCCAGGATTCTGCTGAAGAAGATCGCCTTCGACGGGAAGATGAACGAAACGGTTCTGTCGGCCCTGGCGGACTGCCATTATCGACTTGGAAACGTTCCGGAGGCTGCCGACATCTATCGCCTCATGATGGAGAGAGGAATCGGCACCGAGATGGCCAGGCTTCAGCTTTCGAGAATTTATGGCATCCGGCCGGGGGACGTCCAGTGGTGGCAGAAATCGTCCCCGCTCACGAAGGGTAGACCGGTGAAAATGCAGTTTCTCTATCGTACAAAAGGGGATTACTTTGAATACTTTGACGGGAAGGATTGGAAGCGGACCTACCTTGTCGGCATGAACATCGGTCCCGCCGCCCCCGGCGAGTACCCCTCCACGGCCCCCCGGGATGTGGAGGCATACGAGGTCTGGTTTGATCAGATTGCCGCCATGGAATCAAACATGATCCGGGCCTACACGATTCTTCCCCCGGCGTTTTACACAGCCCTGAAAAGACACAACGAAAAGGCCTCCCGACAGCTGTGGCTCCTGCAGGAGGTCTGGCTCACCGAACGGGAGGACACGGTTGATCTTTATGACCGCAGATGGCGGGACGAATTCCTGGAAGAAGCACGCCGCGTGGTCGACCTTCTCCACGGGAATGCCGTGATTCCTTACCGTCCGGGGCATGCTGCCGGGATCTACACGGCGGACGTCTCCCCTTACGTTTTCGCCATCGGACCGGGACGGGAAGTGGAAACCTCCATCGTCCTGGGAACCAACCGGCTTCATCCCGACAAGACGTCCTTTAAAGGCCGATATATTGAGGTGAAGAGCGGGAATCCGAGCGAGGTGTGGTTCGCGGAGACAATCGATTATGTCGCCTCCTATGAAATGGAGCGGTACAACGCACAGAGGCCGATGACCATCGTGAACTGGCCGCCGTTGGATCCCATGAGCCACGTCACCGAGGCGAACTATGCGGAAGAAATGGCGATGCGCGGGATACCCGTCGCCGCGACGACCAAAGATATGAATGACAGTGATGCCGTTGCGCTCGACGTCATGAAACTGAATGCTACATCTGCCTATCCCGCCGGATTGTTTGCCGCTTTTCATGTCTACACATACTGGCCGGACTTTCTCATGTATGACAGGGAATACCCCAAAACACGCGATAATCTCGGTTCGAACCGGTATTACGGGTATCTCCTCGACCTGAAAAAGCACCACCGCGGCATGCCCCTCCTGGTCGCCGAATACGGGGTGCCGACCAGCTGGGGAATCGCCCATGTTCACCCGGACGGATGGCACAACGGCGGGTTCAGCGAAAAAGGCCAGGCCGAGCTCCTGGATCGCATGACCAGAAATATCATGGATTCCGGTTGTGCCGGCGGTCTCATCTTCGCGTGGCTGGACGAATGGTGGAAATCCGTGGCCGACAATTATACCCGGCCCTTCGATCAGCCTCCCGAGCGCCGCACATTCTGGCAGAACATGCTCAACCCGGAAGAAAACTTCGGCATCGTCGGGTACAGGCCGACCGCCACGGTACCCCTCCTGCGCGGGAATGACAGGGACTGGGAAAAGGCAACGACCATTGCGGTCGACTCATCCCCAAAAGCCGGACGGATTCGAGCGATCCGTGCCATGTCCGACTACGCCTATGTCTATCTCCGTATCGATCTGGATAAGAGCCGGCCGGTGATCGACTGGAAGAAGGAAGCCTTCTGGGTGGCCATGAGTACCCTGCCGGGCCGCGCCGGAAGCCGGGAACTGCCGAGGCCGGCCCCCCGCATTGCCGATGGCGCGACGTTTCTCCTGAAGTTCGACCGTCCGGATATGGCCACGCTCCTCATAGCGAATGGTTTCAATCCCAACCAGTGGATTGTCGATACCGGCGTGCCGGGGGGGCGCCTTATTCTGCGCAAAAAAGACGTCAAGCTCGGTATCCTGGATAGGTCGCCTTTTGAAGAGATGATGATACAGGCCAATCCGCCCCGCTGGGGAAGAGACGGAAGCATTTTCCCGCCGGTATTCGTCAACAGGAGCGAATTGCCCGCAGGCACGGCCGATCCCGCATTACCCGGATCGTCAAGCCTGGCCGCCTGGAACGTCGATAAAACGGGCTCGATGATCGAGGTCAGGATACCCTGGGGACTACTCTATGTGGCCGATCCGTCCACCCACCTCTTCTACGGAGGAACGGACGGGCAGGCAGAGCCGGTCTTCACCAAGGGCGGCGCCATCGGGATTGCCGCCATGCACTTCTCCGTCGGTGAGACCGGACCGCGCTTCCAGGAGAGTCTCCCGCATTCTGTCAGCAACAGGATCAATCATGCGTTGCCGGCATATACCTGGGCGGAGTGGAATGAAATGCAGGTCAAGCCTTACCTGAAACCGGCCTACTATAGCCTTCAGAGAAGCTTCCGGCAGATGCTGACCGAGATAAAGAAGTGATTCTGAATCAGGAGGGTGGGAGTCCGGAGGTGCGGGAGGTTCTCAGCGGGCGCCTGCGAAGCATGTGTCGAGTTTCTCCATGCCCCCCCACCGCTTAAGAAGTTCCATCCCCATGGCATTGATCTCGTTCAGGGTCTTGGGCTGCTCATTGCCGGTTCCGGGGAAGATGAGGTACTGAATTCCCTTGCTGGTCCCGCCGATTCGGGCATCGGGATCCACGCCGAGTGCCGCGGCAAGGGCGATCGATCCTTCTCCGATACCGGTCTTAGGCGCCTGATCCGCAAGGATGGCGAAGGCATACAGGCCGTTCTCGGTATTTCTTACGATTGCGATATCCCCCAGACAGGCCCTGGCGTCGCGCCGGCATTTGCCGTCGGGGTGCATGACCTGTTTCGGCAGGGCAAGATAGGGGATTTTTTCAGAATCAACGTATCTGTGCGGGTCCGTCCGCCTCTTCGTCCTGTCGTAAAGGCTCGTCGTGGATACGTAATACCCGGGGGCGGGATCCGTGGAATTCTGGATGTACGGTTTCCTGTTCGCCAGGACGATTCCGACCCAGTTGCCCTGCTCGTCCTTTCCGTGTGCATTATCGTCTATGCCGATGTTTTGGGGATGGTATGCATGGGGTGACCCGTCTGCGTCGATGGTCATGCCGGTCACAAAGAAGAAGACGTCATACCCGCGCTGCTTCCATATGGTAACCTTCTCATCGTTGTTGTCGACCACCTGCCATACCATCCGATCGCAGAAAGCCCTGTTTGGGGATGCCGCTTCGAGACGGCCGGGACCGTGATGAACGAAAGTCATATAGAGAAAAAAGAGCGTGATCGGGACAAGAGAAGCAACGATGATTACCGCTCTCTTCCTTTTGTTTCGACCATGTTCTTCATGCAAATGGCTGCCTTGTGATTTCATACGGATCCAACGGAAAATTCCGCTCAGGCTTCACGCCTCCCCATGCTTCACAACCCTGAATCAGGCGTCGCCGTATTCCTTGCTCAGAGGCCCTTCGACCGATGCCTCTGCAGTTGGTATCCCGGCCGAATTCGAGAGGGGATGTACATTATCCGACACCGGAATGGTTTGCAAGCGGATTGGGGCAGTTTGACGGGGACGTGACCATTCGGATGATCCACCACGGGATTGGTCAAATCCATTTCATCCAACGGAAAGAAATGCTCTGCATATATGGCTGTTGGATACCTTAATCATTGGAGGCGGTTTCCAGGAGCCGGACTTCTTCGAGGAGACTGCGCACCCTGGCGGGATCCTTCCGGAAGCGGATCGGCCGGCCATTGTAGTCCGTCATGTTGGTAAGCGTGCAGCTGTCCACGCCCGCGGGGCGGACGGTCCGAACGGCTTCCCGGACATTGTCCGGCGAGATGCCGCCGGCGAGGATCACCGGGATGCACACCCTGCGGCACAGGGTAGAGGCAATTCCCCAGTGGCATGCTTTCCCCGTGATTCCGACGAATCCCTCCACGGGCTGTTGACCGGAGGAGTCGCCGGCCGTCCATCCCAACCGCGTATCGGTCATGAAGAAATCGCATGTGTCGACGAGCAGGGATGCGACTCGAAGAACCGCCCGTTCTGCCGCCTGGACGTCCGGCAGGTGTGCCTCCGGAACGGGGATGGAGCGAATGATCCCGAGGGAGGGAAACTCCCGGCGCACCCGGTCATGCAGCCGGGCCATCCGCTCGCAGGCTTTCTCCATGCCATCATGGTCTCGGAGAGGAATATCGTCGCAGAAATGCACCAGGCCGGGCCTGTAATATTCCAGGGCCCGGAGGATGTCCTCCGTTTCCGTAAGCAGCGGAATCAGGGTGCTCTTCGATGGGGATTGATTGATCAGTTCGATGGACTCCCTGAGAAGGGGCTGTTTCCAGTCTTCGCAGGAGAGGATCACACCGCCGATGTGGTCGACGCCCAGTTCAATGAGCGGTCCCGCCTCCTTGGGCTCCTGAACTTCGTAGATCTGGACGAGGATCTTTTTCATCCGGATGTTACGAAGGGATGAAGTCCCGATCCCGCGCGACCTTCATGCCGATCGCCCCGGTCGGGCAGAAATGGCTGCAGACGCCGCATCCGATGCAAATGTCCTCATGGATGGTTGCCAGGTCTTCCGGATCCAGGGAGATGGCATTCATGGGACATTCATCCACGCAGATCCCGCATCCCGTGCATGATGACGCTTCAACAACGGCCCGGTAGCGGCTTGGAACGAGCAGGCTGTTCGTCTCCTCTTTCCGGGCATAGGGGAGACCGACACAACAGCATTGGCAGCAGTTGCAGATCACCGTTCCAATGCCGGCCTTGTTTTCTGTCAGGTGAACCAGCCCTGCTTCCTCGGCACCACGGAGAATGGCTTTTGCTTCCTCGACATCGATCCGTCGGCCCGTTCCGCGCTTGATGGCGTATTCAGCCCCCCGGTTCATCTGGAGACATACCTCCAGCGGCTTGTCGCATTTCCGCATGATCATCCGGCATGGGCACTTCGTGACGGCGAGCAGGTCAGCGCTTTCGACGATCCGGCTGGCATCCTCGTAAGCCAGGACATGGCTCTCCGGCTCGATCTTCTCCTGGATGGGGATGACCCTGAAGAACGGGGGGGCCTGGATTGCCTTCAGCAGGGCCGGCACCTGCGGATACTCTTCCTCCGTATAGCGGCGCCAGAGATCGAGCAGCTCGCCCGGAGCTTCCGGCCAGAGGGTCGAGGCATCGTGAAACTGGATGATGTGCCGCGGCATCCGATAGATTGGCCGCCCATCTTTGAAGGATTCGAAGACGAGACCCTTCCGGAAGAGAGACTGGAGGATGGTATCCATCTCCGGGCGGGTTTTTTCGAACCGCGCCGCCAGATCTTCCACCGATGCCGGCAGGGCATTGACCAGGCGGGCCTCATCTTCGGAGCAGACGGCCTTCCAGATCAGGGGGACAATCTCGGAGTCCCCCGCTCCGACCTTCTTCGACAGATCCCGGTAGACATCCCCGTTTGGCATTTCGTTTCCTCCCCTCCCCCGGTTCATTCCATGAACCGGGAGCTCGTTTCGAAGGACACCGTTCCGGCCTCGGAATCAGAGGGCTGCATCCTCTTCCGGTTCGGCCCATACGATGTGGTCCTTGTTGACGATCATGACCTTGCTCTCGGCGCTCTGGGTCGTCACATCATACAGGACAACGAACGAATTCTTCGATTTGGCAAAGATGTCGGAAACCCTCTTTTCATCACCCAGGTTGATCTTTCCCCGCAGCAGGGATCCGTCAACCGTCTTGATGGAAACCAGACTCTCGGTAACCTTGGCCGACTTCTTCGAACCGGCTTTTTTCATGACCGACCTCCTGTTTGATCAATTTGTATTTCCATGGAATTCCGTTTCGCAATGGTCCCCTGCTGCAAAACAATACCGGATGGATTCAAAGGCTTACGGCACTTCCGGGTACGGAATGCCTTTTGAGGTTAGTTCTCCAGCAAATTTCAAGCTTTATAAATGAACGACGTCCTATAGTCAAGGCAGATCCTCTTCAATCTCCAAATATCCCCGATTATGCTGCTCAGGAACGCAGGCCGGATCATTCGATTCCCGGGCGGTATCGATTGACCGGGGCAACATTTCCTTTCGATGACGCTGGGCGGTTATAATCTTAAGAATTCATTCAGGAATAATGAAACGCAGAAGCGTATTGGAGGGGGCACAATGTTTGCACTTAATATCCGTATCATTGTTGAAGGAGGGAACATGAAATCCGTAGATGGCATTGCACAGTCAAGGGAGCCGATGCTCTCGGCATCGAAGAGAACCGGTCTCTCTGCCCGACCGGAAAAAACGAAGGGCAGGGACATGACGATCAAGGGAGCTTCCTGGGAAGATTTTGCCGACGTCCTCACGATTGAGAAAGCAGGGTCGGGAAAGGAGGAAGTGATGGCGGCTTCCGGATCTTCAGCATCCGCTTTTTCATCCGTCAAGGAGACAGCAGAGGGGGGCGGCCTTATGGCGGTCCTGGAAAAACTTGCCGCCCGAAGCGCTCTGAGGCCGGAAAACAGGGGATTGCAGAACGCGGCTGAACGGATCCGTGAGAACCTGGAACGCCAGGGACTTACAGTGCCCTCATTGCCGGCCGACGAGGATGTCTCCCCGATCGTTTCACCCGGCACGGGGAACGAGCCGGAGGAAGAAATTCAGGCTATTGCGGAATCCGCTAAAGACGAAGCATGCAATACAATGCCACCGGATCCCGTGGCGTCGTCGGACGGTTCACCCGCTCTGGCGGAGGAACAAATCTCCATTGCTGCCGAAAACCCGATGATCTTCGTCGACGAAGAAGGATGAGCGACGCCGAAGGGGAAGTTCTCCTTCCCATACCGTTTCCATCCGTTCCATCGTTTCCGTAGCCCTTTGTGAATCGCGATTGAATGGAATCTCTGGATTTCAGGCCTCATGTTGTGAAATGATATCGTAGCGATTTTGTGAAATCCGGCATTCTTTACAAGTCTGCAAGGTGTGGTTCGAAAACGCCCGAGGGTTGGATCGGATGATCGAAAAAAATAAGACCAGGCAGCAGCTTCTCCAGGAACTGAATGCCTGGAAGGAAAACGTCGCCCGTCTTGAGGCTTCTCTTTCGGATGGAGGGGGTTCCGCCGGTCGACAGCCCGCCGAGGAAGAGTTCCAGCGGTATCGATTCATGGTGGAAAACTCGGGAAGCGAGATCTACCTTGTTCGTCGCGACGGTGGTATCGCCTTCGTAAACCGGGCGGCCGCAACGAGTCTGGGCTATACGGTCGATGAAATGATGTCGATGAACGTCCGGGATTTTGATCACCGGTACGGTCCGATCTTTTCCAGTCACTTCGACGAACTGAAGGAAAGAGATCTCCCGCCCTTCGAGACGGTTCATATCACCCGGGACGGTCGCGAGATATGCAAGGAACTGAAATCATCCTGCCTGAAGGTGGGGAACGAGGAGTTCATCTGCGGCTTCGGTCTCGACATCACCGAGAGGAAGCGGGCCGAAGATGCGTTGAAGAAGAGCGAGGCGATGTACCGCAGTGTGATCGAGAATATCCAGGAGGTTTACTACCGGACCGATCGGGATGGACGGCTTGTTTTAACGAGTCCGTCCGGAGCGGCAATGTTCGGATACGAGCGGGTGGAAGACATTCTCGGCACGGATGTGCAGAGCCTCTGGGAGGATCCCGGGGAACGCCCCAGGCTCCTCGCAGAGGTTGTGAAGCACGGAAGTGTGGAGGATTATGTCGGTCCCATGAAAAGAAGGAACGGCAGCGTCTTCATGGCATCCCTGAGCGTCCATTTTTACCGGGACGACGAGGGAAACACGCTTGGGACGGAGGGCATCATCCGGGACGTCACCGAGCTGAAAAGAGCGGAAGCGGCCCTGAAGAAAAGCGAAGAGACATTCCGGAAGGCATTTCACACAAGTCCCGATGCAATCAACATCAACCGCCTGTCTGACGGCATGTTCGTGTCGATCAACGACGGATTCACAAAGGCAACCGGTTACACGGCGGAAGACGTGATCGGCAGGACCCCGTCGGAAATCGATCTCTGGCTCCATCCGGAAGACCGGGATCGGATGGTCGGGACCATGATCGAACACGGTGAGGTGCGCAACCTGGAGGCCCCTTTCCGGAAGAAAAACGGCTCCATCGATATCGCGCTGATGTCCGCCTCCATCATCGACATCGACGGCGTCTCCCACATCCTCAGCATAACGCGCGACATCACGGAGAGGATCCGGGCCGAGGAGGCACTCCGGGAGAGCGAAAGGCGCTTCCGGGACCTGGCGGAGCTGCTTCCCCAGGCAGTCTTCGAGTTCGATGAGCAGGGCCGCTTTACCTATGCAAACCAGTTTGCTCTCAACCTCTTCGGCTATACCAGGGAGGATTTCAAGGGTGGGATCAACGCAATCGACACCATCGCCCCTGAAAACCGGGAACTGGCGGTCAGGAACATCGCCAGGGTAATGAGAAACGAGGTGAAATCGGGGACGGAATATACGGCGATTCGCAAGAACGGCGAGGAGTTCCCCGTAATCATCTATTCCACCCCCATCCATCGGGAAGGCAGGGTCGCCGGCCTGCGCGGGATCATCATCGACCTGACGGAGCGCAAGCGTCTGGAGGCGCAGCTCACCCAGGCACAGAAGCTGGAAGCCATCGGGACCCTGGCTGGAGGCATGGCACACAATTTTAATAATATTCTCATGGGAATCCAGGGACATGTCTCGATGATGCTCATGAAGATGGATGCCGGGCATCCCGATTATGAGCGTTTGAAAAACATCGAAGAACAGATCGTCAGCGGGGCGGATCTGACGAAACAGCTCCTGGGCTTCGCCCGGGGCGGCAAGTACGAGGTGAAGCCCCTGAGCATCAACGCAGTTCTTTCTTGGACGGCGGAGATGTTCGCCAAGACAAAGAAGGAAATCACGATCGAGATGGATCTGGGAGAGGAGCCGCTGACGATCTTCGCCGACCGCAGCCAGATGGAACAGATGCTTATGAACCTGCTTGTGAATGCCTGGCAGGCCATGCCGGCGGGAGGCAGGATTTACCTGGAAACAAAAAGAGTCATGATCGGCGCGGCGGAAATCAGGCCATATGAAGTGTCTCCGGGTCCCTACGTGAGAATCACCGTGCAGGATTCGGGGATGGGAATGGATGAACGAACGCAGAAGCGGATATTCGAACCCTTTTTCACGACCAAGCAGATGGGGAGGGGAACAGGCCTGGGACTGGCGACGGTCTACGGCATTGTCAAGGGCCACAGGGGATATATCACGGTCTACAGCGAAACCGGGAACGGGTCGAGGTTCAACATCTACCTTCCCCTGGAGGGAGGCGAAGCACCTGCACAATGGACGGAGGAAAAGACCGATGCCGTGTCCGGATCAGGGGTCATTCTGGTCGTCGAGGATGAAGAACAGGTGCTCGAGACGACAAGAGAGATGCTCGAGTTCCTTGGATATACCGTCCTGACCGCCCGGGACGGCCGGGAGGCGATTGAAGTGTACCGCCGGATGGGGAAAGGCATCCATGTGGTCCTGATGGACATGATCATGCCGGGAATCAGCGGCGGTGAGGCCATTGACGCCCTGCTGGAAATCAATCCGTTCGTCCGGATCGTTCTGGCCAGCGGCTACAGCCTGAACGGCATGGCTGGGGATATCATGCGCCGCGGCTGCAGGGCATTTCTCCAGAAACCCTACAACATGGGAGAATTGTCAAGAACCGTCACCCAGGTGATGAGTATGCCTTTGTGATTCGGTCTATTTCCCTCCGACCCCGGATCCGCCTTCAGCCTGGTATCTTATGAGGGCGTCGGTGGCGGCCCGAAGTCTGCCCGCCATAGCTTTCAGCACCATCCTGAAATTGTCGGAAAGCTGGTTGTATTCCCTGTCGAAAAAATTCCGGTCGATGATCCCCACAACGGTGTCGCCGATCGCCCTGGCGGATGCCGTGCGCTCCCCTTTGGTAATGTAGGCCACCTCACCGAAGATTTCGCCTTCCTTCATCCGGGCGATTGCAATTTCCCGTCCGTTCATGGTGCGGAATATCTCAACGCATCCCTCGTCAACGACATAAATCCAGTCCCCGTGAGATCCTTCCGTAAAAATGACCGTTCCGTCCGGATAGTTCTCGTACGTTGCAATCTGGAACATCGTTCTCCTCCTTTTTTCCGCCGTCGGGTATTCCCGGTTATTCTTCAAGAATATCCAATTTTATAACCGAAGCCGATGAAAAACGAAACACGGAAATGAGCATCTGCTTCATCAATTGATAAAAATCGCCCCGCTCGGCTCTGGCTCCGAGGGTGCATGACATCATGGAAAACGATCCGATCTTGTGTCATATAGCAAACCCTGTTTTCTCCCGTGAATTCCTCCGGCGAAGATCGTGCAAACGAAAAGGAATGGAAGCACCGAGATGAAAATGAAGCGGATCCGGATCGTGCTCACCGTCGGCCTGTTGCTGTCTCTTGCTGCCGTGGTTGCTGCATACGTGATGATTCAGCGTGAGATCGAACGATTGAAGCCGCGCCTGGCGGAGTATGCCAGCCTTCGTTACGGACTGGACATCAGGATGGACGACCTCGGTTACGCCTTTCCGGACGGTCTCCGGGCAACCGGGCTTCGGGTCTCTTTCCTCGGAAAACCGACGCTGGAGGCGGCAACGGCGACCTTCCGCATTCGCCTGTCGGACTTGTTCAGGAACCGGTCCCTGGGGACACGGAGCCTGAGGTCCGTGGATGCCGAGGCCGTAAAGGTCAGCCTTGAGCGGTCCGCTGCAGGTGGATGGCTATTCCCCGCTCCCCCCTATCCTTCCGGAAAAGACGCATCGACCGCCGGAGAGAACGTGTTCGAACGGTCCCGGGTCCTCTTTTCCATCCGTGGTCTCGACATCCATCTGGCGACGCAACGGGGTGCCATCCACCGGAAGTACGACCGCCTTGAAGCCCTCTACGATCCTTCGCAAAGGTCCGCCGAGCTGAATCTGCGGGGTGGAGAGGAGAAACTGAAAATCGCTCTTGGCACGGAACCGGAGCGGCGGGTCGATGTCGAGGCGGATGCCGTCTCCCTGGAGCCGCTGCTTCTTTTCACATCACCGGTCATCCCTTTCGACCGGCTCTATCTGGGAGGGAAAAGCACGGTTCGGGAAATTTCTCCTGGAAGGTACGCCTTTGCGGTTTCAGGCCGACTGTTCGGCAAGGGCTCGGACGGGAGCCTGAAGGTCCGCGTGAACATGGAAGGGCTCGGGACGCATGACGGACTGGAGGAGGCCCGGGGGGAGATGGACCTGGGGGGGGAAAGCATGCTTTTTTTCGCATCCTCTACGGGAGGAAAAAGAAGGGGAATTCAAGCAGATGCGACGTTCCGTAACTTTTCCTTTGAACGTGCGGTTGCCTGCGTTCCCACCTCGTTTCGACCGAATCTATCCGATCTGAAAGTGACAGGATATCTGAATGGCGTTTTCACGACTTCCATTGCCACAGCACCGCCGTACCGGACGTCTTACCGCTTCACGGGCGAATCGGAGCGACTCCGGGTGCTGGCACTGGGACCGGGAATACGGATCTCCGCCTTGAAAGCCCCATTCCGGCATACATTCCGCACGGAGCAGGGCAAAACCGTGAGCATCTGGGTCGGTCCGGACAATCCCGATTTTGTCCCCTACGGAGAAATTCCACCGGCGATGATCAAGGCCGCACTTTCCGCTGAAGACGGAGGATTCTTCCGGCACAGGGGCTTCAGCATCCAGCAGTTCATCGAGGCCCTGGCGGACAACATCCGGGCCGGCAGGGTTGTTCGGGGAGCCAGCACCATCACCATGCAGCTGGCAAAAAACCTCTACCTTCCGAAGGCGAGGACGCTTGGCAGAAAATTCGAGGAGCTGTTCATCACGGTCGCGCTCGAGCAGGAGCTGTCTAAGCGCCGCATCCTGGAGATCTACATGAACATCATCGAGTGGGGCGATGGCATCTACGGCCTCGTTCCCGCGTCGAGATATTATTTCCGGAAACATCCGTCTGAACTGACGGATGAGGAATGCGCATTTCTCGCCTCCATCATCGCCCGGCCCAGGCACCGCTGGAGGCCGGACCCGCTGGACAGTCTCGGGGCCGGCTGGAGGCAGTACGTGGACCTGCTCGTCCGGAAAATGGAGGAAAAGCAACTCCCGGAAGAGCGGGAACCGCAATAGGAGAGACCGGTTTTCAGCCGCCATCATCGGATCGGCCGATACGCCGTCCCGTCTTCCCGTCTTCCTGCCGGGAGCCTCATCCGATGCCGACGACCTTGATCTCGAAGGTCAGGTTGCGGCCGGCGAGCGGGTGGTTCCCGTCGATGGTCACCTGACCCCCTTCCGTTTTCACGATGCGCCCTTCCACCTCGATGCCGTCAGCCCGGGTAAAAGATACCTCCCTTTCGGGCTCCGGGATGATGCCGGCGGGCATTTCCGCGACCGGCACAGTCCATACCAGGGTAGGATCCTTCTGGCCGTAGCCGTCCGCCGGCTTGATGGTGACCGTTCTGGTCTCACCCGTCTTCATGCCCATGACACCGGTTTCGAAGCCCTTGATGACCTTTCCCTTTCCGACGGTAAACTCCAGAGGCGTGCCGCCCACATTGGTCTCGAAAACCTTTCCGTCCTTGAGCCTGCCTGTATAGAAGATCTTCACCCGGCTGCCTTTTTTCACCTGCGACATGAATGCCTCCTTATCTTCGGTTTGAATATTTCTTCTTGTATTCGCGTTCTCTTGTCATTCAAAGGGGTTGGCCGATGGGATCCGAAACAGGTCCTTCATGAGTTCGAAGAATGTGTCGGGAAGGTAACGATTCCAGATCCGGATCGGCAGATCGACCGCAGTGCCCGGTGGCGCTTCCGGGATTGTGAAAAGGTATTCAAGAAGATACCCTATGTTCCTGGCCAGATGTCCCCTGTAGGGCTGCGCCGCCCGCTGTTCCATGATCCTGTCCTCGTGCATGCAGCGGCCGATCTCGCTTTCCAGCATTTCCTGGAACGTCGAGACGATGATCTCCAGGATGACGCTCTCCTCTCCGGATTCGACAAATTCAGTGAATGCGTGGTTGACGGATGCATCGTCCCATCCTCTTTCCCGGAAATAGGACAGGGCGTGGCCGCGTACAGGAGTTGAAAGAATCGTTTCGGATGTCGGGCGGTAGCGAACCGTCAGGTTGACGGCGTTGTATTGTCCCCGATGCTCCTCCCGTTCCACGATGGTACAGCCTGCCCGGTAAAGAGTCTCGCACAGGGGAGCCAGGGACTGATTTTCCCATACGATTTTCAACCCGCCGACATCGTTGATGACGAGTTTCTCCGTTTCCTCCAGCGGACGGTGGTTTCGGAGATCATCGAGAAACGCCTCTTCGGCCCGGAGGAATTCCTCGTTCATCTCTTCCGGCGGGGTGATCAGTTCGTGCCGGGGAATACCGATCCGTCTCGCCCGCCCTTCCGCAAGCGAGTCCGCGCTTTTCCGGATGGCCGCAAATGCACGGTCGGCGATGCGCCGGGCCGACTTTTCCGCAATGCGCCGGGCCCGCTTGATCCGGTAGGATCCGGCGTAATGGCTCCCTTCCCCGCTTTTCCGTGAGACAAGGACCCCGTGAAAGGGCGTCTCCCGATAGTAGTGCCCCGGACGCCGCAGAAACTCACGAATGAGAAAATCGATCCGGTCGTTCCGGTAGGGCGGATTTTCAATGAGCACATCTTTCAGTCCTCCCTTGCGGGAGATCCGGTGAAAGATCGTCCCTTCTTCACGGGAACCGCCGAAGACACTTTCAGCGAGAGTCCCGAGGCAGCGGCACAGGAAAAGGTTGTTGAACTGGATCAGCCGTACGATGTTCTCCTCGTCATCGGGACGTGCGTCTCCATACATCCAGCGCCGGATGATGTCGTCAAGAGCAGCACGATGAAGGTAGCTGTTAATCTGAATCATGGCCGATCCGGGTCGGAGATGCCCATTCGAGCGGTGCCGATGCCTTGGCTCATGGGCAGAATAAGGTCAACCGGTAATGCTCATTATATCATATGCGGAACGTGAGTCCCGCGTTTTTCAGGAAATGCGGCGGGGCATGATTCCAATTTCCCTTCTTGCATCCCGCGGATCAATCTGACAAATTATATGCATTGTTCTTTCCAACCAATCATCCCAAAGGAGAAGACAGCCATGAAGGACGACAACCGAATCAGTCCCTCCACTCTCTTGATCCAGATGGGAGTCACGCCCGCTGACAATGCAATGGAAATAAAAACGGCCGTTCCCTGGAGAAGCATGCTGGGAGGGATGCAGACCCGGATGCTGTTTCAGTACCAGCAGTTTCTCGACGGCATCAGCCAGAACTATGGGCTCTTCGGACCCCTGGCAATCGCTGCCAGTATTCAGAGCACCTTTTTGAAACCTCTTTTCACGGATCCGATCAAGACTCACGCCCGCATCACGGCGCGTTCAGGAAAGGAACCGGACATCTACCGGGACTTGAACGGATGGATTTACAAGAATTATGCCCGGTCGCTCTACGATCTCTGCGGCTACTTCATAAAGGACGGCAAATTCGATCGTAAAAAGGCTGCCTCTGTCGCCACGACGCCCGAGGGGCACCGCATGCTGAAGGAATACGTCCAGGAATTCTGTCAGATGGAATGCGCATACAACTCCCTTGGCATGACCCGGCTCAAAGCAATGAAGGAAATGCTCATATGCCTCCTGGTCGTCATTACGGAACTGCCGCTGGACGGGGAGGAGCTTCCCTACATGAGAAAGAAGCCGGATGGCACCGACGGCATGACCTTCGAGGAATACCTGGCGGAGAACCGCTTCCGCCTGGAGTGCCTGTACAATGCCAACGCCTTCGATCCGAAGGAATATTCCGAGCGGGCCACACAAGGACATATCGGTTGCTCTGATTATGAGATTGTCAGAGGATCCCGGCTTCACAGCGTCCGTCTCCGGCATTATCTCTTGCCGAAGGGGATCAAGCCCAACGGCCGTGTGCTCTACATCTCGACCCCCCTGATCAACAAGCCGGAGCTGTTCGATCTCGCCGACGGCAAATCGGTCGTTCAGGGCATGCTACGCAAGGGATACGCCGTCTATCTGGTCGACCATGGGGAATGCAGTCCCGACGACACGACTCTGGAGCTTTCCTTTTTCAACAAGACCGTTCACGACCGTTACCTGGAGATCATCCGCAAGAGGCACCCGAAGGCCCAGATCGACATCATGGGCTACTGCATGGGCGGAACGCTGATGCTGCCCTATCTTGCCCGACGCGCGGAGGAGCGCATGGCCCGGGGTGAATCCATGGACATCTGCAAGATCGCCCTCATGGCTTCACCGGTCCGGTTCGACGACGAGGAAAGCGGCCATGAAAAGATGCGGTCCTTTATCCGCCAGAACTACGATCCCAACCTGATGAGCGAACTGTTCGGGAGCGTCAACATCCCCCCCCAGATCATTGACTTCGGAATGAACGAGATCCAGCCCGGGGTCCATTATACCGTACTCTCCGGTTTCTATGGCCGCGCCATCTATGCCAATGCAATCGAGGATTCCGCGCCTTTCCTCTACTGGCTGACCCATGGAACGAAATTCCCGGCCAAGGCCCACCGGCAGTGGATCGAGCAGTTTTTCATGGGGAACGAACTGGTGAAGGGGACCTATTGCATGCCCTCCTCAAATCCGGACCTGGACGGAAAGCCCGTGGACATGGACGCCCTCCGCAGGGGCGGGGTGCGGATCTTCGATTACCGGGGTTCCCGGGATCCCATCGCTCCTCCCGGCTCCTGCGTGGCCAGCCAGCTCTGGGGGATGCGCGCCGAGGGGAACATCCAGATGACCCGCGGCGGCCTGAACCGGACCTTCGAGAAGAACATCGGCCATATCTTCGTCGTGAGCAAGCAGCTCCTCGCGGAATATCTCAAGACCGTAACCGACTTTCTCAATGACGGTCCGTGCGAGGGGGTCGATGAAATGGCGGCGTAACGACCCGCGGGGAGGGAACCTTTCGGAGTACCGGACCCGGATCGGGATCACTGCAGCACGGAGTACCCTTTTTCGCGGATCAGCCTCAGGCAGGCATCAACGACGTCCCGGTCGTAGAGAATTCCCCGGTTCCTTTCAATCTCCTCGACAGCTGCCTCGATTCCCAGGGTGGGCCGGTAGGGGCGGTGGGAAGCCATGGACTCCACGACGTCGGAGACAGCCAGGATGCGGGCTTCCAGGATAATCTCCTCCCCTTTCAGGTTTCTTGGGTAACCCGATCCGTCCATCCGCTCATGGTGCTGGTAAACAGTCTCGGCAAGTTGCCAGGGCGATTCCACATCCTTCAAAATCTCATAACCCTTCTGCGCATGCTCCCTTACCAGGGCAAATTCAATTTCTCTCAACCTCTTGGGTTTGCTCAAGATCTCGGCAGGCACATAGAGTTTCCCGATGTCGTGAATGACGGCGGCCATGCGGAGACCCTCGATCCGGTCACGGGACAATCCCATTTCCTCGGCGATATTGGCCGCAAGTTCTGAAACCCGGACCTGGTGGCCCGCCGTGTAGGGATCCCGGGTCTCCACCGCCGAAACCAGGACGTGAATCGTCGTTCCCAATGCCTTCCGCAGATTCTCGAGGGTTTCCTGGAGGTTCTTTTCCGCCTGCTTGCGCGTGGTAATGTCACGGGCCATTCCGCGAAAACCAATGGGATTGCCGTGTTCGTCTGATAGCAGACCGGCCCAGGACTCATAATTCCTGACCTGTCCATCCCTCATGATCACTTCGTAGTCGAAAAGCCGGACGGGCTGGCCCGTTTTGTAGATTTCCGAGAATACGTCCAGCACCGGCTTGCTGGTCTCGGGACTTATAAACTTCCGATAGTTCATGCCCATGAGCTCTTCACGGGTATACCCCGTCTTGCCGACCAGGGCTTCGTTGAAGAAGACGAGATCCCCTCTCAGGTTGAGCTCGAAATAAGCATCATCCATGTCTTCGAGGATGTTGCGATACTTCGCCTCGCTCTCCCGCAGGGCCTCTTCGGCATGTTTGCGCTCGGTGATGTCGCGGATGACCATGCTTGTCTTCGCGTTACCATCACGATCCTTGAAAATGACGGAAGATACCTCACCGGGAAATCGAGTGCCGTCTTTCCGGATAAACGTGACTTCTCCCCGAACGCGCCCCGTGTGCTCCCGCTCCGCCAGCCCTTTTGAAAGCCTCGGATCCGTCAGGTCCACGAGACCCGCTCTCCCGACGCTGCATATTTCCTCCTCCGTCCGACCGAAGATCCGGCATGCCTCGGGATTCGCCGCCAGAACCCTTCCGTCCGGAACGGTCAGCAGAACGGCATCGATGCTGTTTTCAAAAAGCGCGCGATACCGGTTTTCACTTTCCCGCAGGGTTTCTTCCGCCTGCTTTCGGTCTGTGACGTCTTCATAGAGCGCCACGATCTCCCCGGAAGGCAGCCGGAAGACGTGGTTCTCCCGCCATCCCTCGATGCGATGGTCCTGGTAGAAAGTGATATCGTGGTCCTCGGGTCTGCCTGTTTCCCAGACCCGCCGGAAGACGGCGAAAAGCCCGAAATCCCGGACCCCGGGAAATACCTCCGTCACCCTCCGGCCTGACACCTCTTCTTTTTTGATCTTCTCCAGCCGTTCCGCCGCCCGGTTGAAGTCCCGGATGACGAAGTCTTGCCCGTCGTCCACGGCTTCATAGATGACTGCACAGCTGCACATCCGTTCGAAGAGCTGGCGGAAGCGGTTCTCACTCCTCAGGAGGGCCTCTTCCGCCCGTTTGCGGTCGGTGATGTCGATGGCGATTCCCTGGTAATGGGTGATCGAACCGTCCGGACCGCGCCGTATCCATGTTCGGTCGTCGACCCACCGTATTTCTCCTGACCTCGTCAATATCCTGTATTCCTGGGAGTATTCCGGTCTGCCTTCGCGGGTAAACTGCTCGACTTCCATTTCCACCCGGGGAAGATCCTCCTGGTGGATGATAGACATATACTTGATCCTGCCACTCGTGAAGTCTTCGGGAACGTAACCCCAAAGGGCGATGCTCTCTGACACATATTCAACAGGCCATTCCGGCATGGCCCTCCACAGGCAGGCAATGGCAGGGCTGTGATTGATGATGAATTCCAGCTCCTGCCTCTTCGCATAGGCCTCCTGCAGTTTCTCCTCCATCTTTCGGCGTTCGGTGACGTCTCTGGCAATGGAGACCATCCCGACGATTCTTCCGCTGCTTCGGATGGGGGACCCGCTGACCTCGCCGTGCTTGATGCAGCCATCCCTGGCAATAAAACGATAACTGGCTGCTTCAATGGTGTCGCCATGCAGAATCATCTCTACGTCGGATGCGACGCGTTCAAATGAATCCGGTGTCAGAATCGTTTTCATGTCGATAACCGGACGCCCGACAAACTCTTCCGGTTTATAACCCAGGATTCTCTCCAGGCACGGAGATATGCTTGAAATGACCAGGTCGGCGTCGATCGTGATGATCACATCTGTCACATGCTCGAAGGTCAAACGGTATTTTTCTTCCAGGATCTGTAACTGATGATTGACCGCCTCCAGGTCCGACATCTTCTTTTCCAGTTTCCGGAAGAGGATCTCATTGTGCTGCCGGAAGATCTCCATCTCCTCGCCGAGGGGTCTGGCCGCCACCTGTCTCGCGGAGTAGGATTCATCGAGCACCTCCCGAACCAGGCGGATCAGGACATCCGGTTCCTGGGGCTTGACGACGAACCGGTCGGCCCCGAGGCCGAGGGCGAACTCCCGGTCCTTCGGGTCCGTGTAGGTGGCGGTATAAACGATAAAAGGGATGTGTTTCAGTTGCTCATCCGCTTTCCATTCCCGGCACAGGGCATAGCCGTCCATGACCGGCATGAGGATGTCCGATATGATGACATCCGGCGGACGGCGTCTCGCCTTCTCCAGGGCTTCCGCTCCGTTTTCGGCTCGCTCGACTTCATATCCTGCTCCTTCAAGAACAAATTCCAGTAGATACAGATTTTCCTCTTGATCATCGACGATCAGGCATCGGTGCATGAAGCTTTCCTCATCCCTTTCCTTCCTGTTTCGGGCTTGAAGCCGGTCGTTCCCATCGCGAGGACGGAGGATCCGCCGCATGATTGTCGGGAAGGTCGTTTTCAAACCGGAATCCCTTTTCCAGAAAAAGCCGCCGGCATACATCCACGACGATGGCATCATAACGGGTTCCCCGGTGCTTCGTGATTTCGTCCAGGGCGGCGTCCATGCCAAGGGAAGGTCGATAGGGCCGGTGGGAACTCATGGCCTCCACGACATCGGCCACGGCAATGATGCGCGCCCCCTGCAGAATACGATCACCGGACAACCCCCGGGGATATCCCGATCCGTCGAGCCGCTCATGATGCTGGAAGATCACTTCCGCGATGGGATAGGCAAAATCGATGTTGCTGATGATTTCATAGCCTTCCTCGGGATGGATCTGGATCAGTCGGTATTCGACGTCGCTCAGTGTTGCGGGCTTGGAAAGAATGTCCGAGGGGATGTGGATCTTGCCCAGGTCGTGAAGCAGGGCCGCGGTTCCGAGGGACTGGACATGGTCTTCCGGCAGGTCCATCTCCCGGGCGATGGCCATCACGAGCCGGCTTACCCTCTCCTGGTGGCCTGCCGTATATGGATCTTTAGCTTCGAGCAGCGAGGAGATGGTCCGGATCGTCCCGGACAGGGTTTTCTGAAGCTGCTCGAAGGTCTGCCCCAGTCGTTCCTTTGTCTCGACCAGTTCCGTGATGTCTTCGTACGTCGCGACAACCCGGTTGTCCTGAAGGCTTTCACCGATCTTGGCCGCCTTCAGCCGGCAGAGGATCTCCTTCCCGCCTTTGTGACGGCATAGGGCCTCCGTCTCGATCGTTATATTTTCTCGCTCGCTCAGGGGTGTATAGACCGCTTGTCCGATGCGCTGGAACTCATCGTCGCTGCGATACAGGATGCGCGCGGATCGGCCGTACAGCTCGTCGGACCGCCAGCCGAAGACGCGGGTCGTGTCGTCATTGGCAAACATGATTCGCCGGTTCTCCTGCCCGATGACCGCCAGGGGAATGGAGTTGAGAATGGAGGTTTCCATGGCCCTGGAATAATTCAGTTGCTCCCGGGTCTCTTTCCACTCCGTGATGTCCAGCGAATTGCCCAGGATTGCCGGCCGGCCTTTGTATTCCGTGAGGTTGAGGGTCAGCATGATCCAGCGCACGGTGCCGTCCTTGCAGACGATCCGGACTTCGAAGGGAACGGCCATCCCTTCCCGGACCATGCGCCGGGTCAGCGTGCGGGCCTTATCACGGTCGTCGGGATGAATGCAGTACAGGGAATCCTTGCCCACGAGCTCTTCCGGCGTGTAACCGGCGAAGGCGGCGGCACTCTGGTTGAGGAACCGGAATTGCCCGTCCTGGAGGAGGTAGATCCCCGTGAAGGACCGGTCCGTCAAGACCCTGTAGAGCCCCTCGATCTCCATTTTCTCCGTGATGTCTTCCGCCGTTCCTTCGTAGTACTCGACGGTTCCGTCCTCTCTCCGGACGGCATGGCTGTTCAGGGACAGCCAGATCGTTCTCCCGTCCCGATGTCGAAAGGGGGCGATGAATCCCAGGAGAACGCCTTTTTCCGCGAGCACCTTGCCTGCTCTTTCCCGGTCCCGGGGATCCAGGTAGAGATCCCGGCCGATGTCGGCAACCGCGTCGATCATCTCCTGCGGTGAGTCGTAGCCGACCATATGCGCCAGGGCGGGATTGACCATTGTGTAGCGACCCTCCGGCGTGGACTGGAAGATCCCGAGAACGGAATCCTCGAAGACGCGGTGATACTTGCGCTCGCTGATGGAAAGGGCGCGGTTCACCTCGTCCAGTTCCTGAACTTTCTCCTCAAGCTTGCGGACGATGGTTTCACTGTACCCTTTCAGAAATTCATCTTCCGGAGGCGGCTCCGCTTTCGCGTGCGGAGCGTCCATCCCGCTCCTTCTTTCCAGGAGCATCCGGATCGTTTTCACGACCTTGAACGGGTCGACGGGTTTGACGATGATCCGGTCGACCCCCTGATCCAGGGCGAACTGCCGGTCTTTGGCATCGGTGTAGGTTGCCGTGTAGAAGACAAAGGGAATGTTTTTCAGATTATCATCGAGCTTGCACTCTCTCAGAAATGTGAAGCCGTCCATTACGGGCATGAAGATGTCCGAAATGATGAGATCCGGGAGAGAAGCCCTTGCCTTCTCCAGCGCCTCTTTTCCATTGGTGGCGCTGACGGTGTCGAATCCCTCCTCTCGGAGGATGATATCGAGCAGATAGACGTTCTCGGGGGTGTCGTCGACAATCAGAATCTTCGACATCGGTCAGATCCTCTCTTCCGGTCGCAGATGTTGAGAGATTCGGCTTATGATGAATAAAGCATAGGTCATGCTCATATTACTTAGTATATTATATGTTGTGAAAGGATATCTTTCATCAACTTCTTTTTTTAATTGTAGAAATGGGTAGATAGAGGTGTATTGGATTGAATTGAGGGAATCTTGGTGTGGAACCTGTCACAGGGTCAATACCGGATTTTCCGGCATTACCTGAGGCAGGCCCGGTGTGGATGGCTGATTCGGTATATTTTGCACCCGTAGGGGATGCAGGTGCGGGCGAGGTTTCTTTACGCAGGTTTCACAACTGGATTCCCGCAAGGACAAAAGACGTAATTTTACCCATCATTCTAAAAAAAACAGTTTGTCCGTGCATTGTTACCTTTTCTGCGAACGTACGGCCGAAAGAAGCCAGATGATGGTTTATGACATCGCACTGCAGTTTCCGGGCTAACTCAGCATTTTCCTTGTTGTTTGTCTCGATGGCCTTAATCTCGTTGAAATATAGATAGGACAGGAATTCGAATTCCACCGCGATGTGGTCCGGCGGCAGCTTGAAATGTTCGGCGGGCCGGAGGCCGGCATCATAGTAGAGCCTTGCGATCTGGAATGTGGATTCCTGGAGAAGCTTTCCTTCATTGTATACCGATTCGAAAAGATAGACCAGCCGGGGCTTGGAGGAAAAGAACATATGGGTGTAGTCCTTCTCCAGCTCCAGCAGGAGTTCATCGTCTCCCTTCCCCGAGCCTGTATATTCATTTGTAATAGCCGCAATATCTTCGGAGACCGATGCCGCGCTCGGGAGACATCCGACAGCCGAAAGGAGTGCTGCGGGAAACGCCCCCTTGCGGAGGCTCAGGATTAATTCCCGATCGGGATAGTTGAAAGCCTGTGCCAGAAGGGAGAAAATCCCGGCCCGCGCCTCCAGTTCAATGATTGGCTTGTTCTCTGCACTCATGATGGTGTCCTTTCATAGACCTTGTTTCCATCGGGGGGCCGACCGCCTGAGAGACGTCCATAGAGGGGCTGCCGACGGATTTCCCGGTTCCCCGGGAAGGGTATTCCATCCCTTCCCGGGGAATGTTTTCCGAAAGAAATCAGGATTTTTTGTTGTTCTCTTCAGCCTCGACTCGCGCCCGGCGTTCGCTGAACTTCTTGAGGCCGGTAACCGCCAGGGCCGCCATGACGGGTACGCCAAGATTTCCGTCCAGGGAAGCCCTTCCACCCTTCAGCATCCTCTTGGCCACGTTCGGATAGCCGGCTGCAACGGGGTCTTCCTTGGCAAGAACGAACAGGTGTGTTCCGCCGTTCTCCTCGGATCCGTACAGCTTCAGTTTCTTCTCCCTGGCCAGTTTCAGGGCCAGGGCCTTCATGGCCTTGTATTCACCAAATTGCAGCGCTCCGGTGGGGCATACCTCCACGCAGGCAGGCTGCTTCCCGACGCCCAACCGCTGGGCGCAGAGGCTGCACTTGACGATCTTCTTGGAGTCTGCATCGAATTGCGGAATATGGAACGGACAGACCCGGACGCAGGTCTGGCAGCCGATGCAGATTTTGGCATCGTACAGCACCGGTCCGTAGTCCGACTTGGTCAGTGCCTTGACGGGGCAGTTCTTCACGCACTGCGGATCGAGGCAATGCATGCAGCGCTTCTGGTACAGACCGCCGTCGTTGATGGTGACGAAGGTCCGGAAAAGACCCTTCGACGCCAGGTCGTGATATCGGAACTCCTGGATGCACCGGTACGCGCAACTGTTGCAGCCGGTGCAGAACGTATTGTCGAGCAGGATCGCATATTCTTTCATCGTCATTCACCTCGCTTATGCTTTTCTGACGCTGACATAGACGTCTTCCACCCAGCCCATCCCGGTCGGATCGTGCTTTTTGACGATGTTGGGATCCTTCTGAGGGATCAGATCCCCGTCGCGGTAACCGAAATCCTTGGCATGCCGAAGATTTTTCGCCCGGTGGCCGATTCCGTGGAAGGTCAGGATGCAGTCCTGCCTTGCGACGCGGTTTGTCAGGTGCAGCTTCGCCTTCTGTGGCCGGGGAAGATCCTTCATGTAGTTGGGATCGTTCTCCAGGATCACCATGTCCCCTTCCTTTAGGCCGAGTTTCCTGCCTGCTTCCGGGTTCATCCAGACGCAGTCCATGAAGTTTCGTACGGTCACTTCCTTCAGGACGGCGTTGTTGATGAAATTCGGATCCGCGTGCATGTACCAGGGGGCGCGGGTAATCAGCAGGGAGAACTTGTAGTCGCCCGTGGATTCATGCCATCGGGTCGCCCAGACCGGCAGCGGTTCATGCCCGACCCGGGAGAATTCGTCGATGTACATTCGCACTCTTCCCTTCGGCCGGCCGTAACCGATCTCCTCGATCTGTTTATAGTTTTTGTAAGGCTTCCGGTCGATCCAGAAACTCCCCTTCTTGGTGAAGTCGGCTCCGTTTTCTGCGGCTCCTGCCTTTTTGACGGCAATGTCGCCCATGTTCATCGGAATCATCTTCTTGGGATCGCTGCTCCCGTCTGTCGTCCAGTATTTTGGAGCCATGGCCAGGCCGATCTTGGCGGCGAATCCGCCCCATCCGATCTGATCGCCCGGAGTTTTCTGAACCGGCACGCCGCCGGCGAGGCAGGGATACTTCGGGTAGTAGAGGCGCAGGTCAAGTTTGCCCTCCTCGAACTGGTGGGGGGCCGGAATCACGTAGTCGCAGAAGTATCCAAGGTCGTCCAGGTAGAGGTTCCAGTCCACGACCATCTGCATCTTGTCGGCAGCCTTTTCCATCATCTGCGACTGGATCATGGCGAAGAGCCCCCGATGTGGATTCCGGAAGAAGACCGCCTTGGCCCGGTTGGTCTTGTAAAGTCCCCAGCCGACCATGCCGTAATGGCCCGGCGCGGAGAAATCCTTTTTCCGGTAAATGTCATTTGTTACCGGAAATTCATTTCTGAAATCGACCGGTTCAGCCGGCTGTTCCGGATAGGGAACAACGGGCGGGGCCAGTTCGTCGATCCAGGGGATCTTGACCCCGTGGAGAAGCAGGACGCCCCCTTCGTGGTCGATCGAGCCGGACAGGGTGTTGAGAATGTTGATGGCATGGCGGAGCCGCCAGCTGTTGGCATAGTTCGGTCCCGCGGCGTCGCGCTTGTAGGTCGGGACCATGGCATAGGGGGCCGCCGCGGCAAATTCGAGTGCGATCCTGCTGATTGCCCTGGCGGGTACATCGCTGATCCTGGCGGCCCATTCGGGCGTGCAGGTTCTGGTCGCTTCCGAAAGAAGCTGCAGGACCGGCTTGGCGGTGATCGTTTTGCCTCCGACGGATACCTTGAACGGACCGCCCGAGAGGACCGGAGCATCGCACTCGTCGATCGGCTCGGCCTTTTTGTGCTTGCTGCACCAGGCCAGGAATTGTCCGTCTTCCGCCTTCAGGGCGGAGCGTTCGTTTACATCGACCAAGGCGACAGCATCGGAATACTTTTTGAGGAATGGGGCATTGTATTTCTTTCCGGCGAGGATGGTCCGGATGATGGCCAGCGCCACGGCCAGGTCGGTCCCCGGCTTGATGGCATGGGTCTCGTTGGCATATCCGTCTGCCATGGGCGTCCGGACGGGGTTGAACATGACGATCTTGCAGCCGTTCTTCTTTCCGGCGGCCCAGTGGTTGAGCATGCCTGCCTTGCCGCACTTGGAGAAGGAGTCGAACCCGAACCAGATCTGGTATTTGGATTTGTCGTAGTCGTACCCGCAGACGTGATGGCTTGGTGTATAGCAGCTGGAATAGAACTTGTTCGGCGGGTTGGTCAGGGTCAGGCAGTTGATGTAGTAATGGGTGCCGAAGCACTCCGTCCGCTGGTCGCTCCGGGTGGCCCCGATGGACTGGCAGAGCCGGTTCGTGTAGGGATCACCGGGGGATGCGAAGAGAATCTCCTCCGGCTTCAGCTTCTTGAGACCGGCGATGACTTCGTTCACCGCGTCGGCCGTTTTCATGGTGATCCAGCCCGGATCCTGGTCCGTTCCCTTGACGGGATTGGTCCGCTTCAGGGAGACCATCAGACGGTCGGGATCGTACAATGAATCGACGAACCCCATGCCCTTGATGCAGAATTTCCCGTTGGAAACGGGATCCTCAGGCCGTCCTTCCAGTGTGATGGCCCGCTCCAGACCCGTAGCCGGGTCCACACCCATGACGACGTAGTAGGCACAGTCCGCCTCACAGGCCCGTGCACACACCTGGGGAACCTTTTTCGTGATCCGGTAGGGAAGCTGCTCCTGCGGATGATCCCCGAACGCCCATGCCGATTGCAGATTCCGGAAGGGGAAAGCCGTCATCGCAGTTGCGATCCCGATTGCACCGGTCATCTGCAAAAATCTTCGTCTTGGCATCTCAAACTTGTCTTTCATTCTGTAACCTCCTCTGCAATCTCGCGTTCCGGGGATATGGACAAATCCCGTTCTCTCCGGCCGCTCCGCAATAAAGTCGATGCCCGACCTGTTTTTTCTGCCGTCCCGCAGGGACGACAGCCATCAACGGGCTCCATCAGGAACCGGTTGATGGATGAATATCCCTTCCCGGAGGCCTTTGTCAAGTCATAATTTCAATAAATACAATTAGTTATGTGCGTTTAGGCATATGCTCTGCGGGGCATATTGAGGGAGGATTGAGGGGTGGGATTCGCGTGGGATGAAGAGTTCGATTCAGTGGCTGCATCCGTTTGTTCCATGATTCTGAAAGACTCGCTGTTCTTTTTCAGGTAATCGTTGATCCTTTCTTCTAATGTTGCGAACTCTTTCATGAATTTTCTTGCGTCCTCGGTCAGGATCATGCCTTTGTGTCCACAGGTGATGACAAGCTTTGTCCCTGTCCGTTTTTCGGCTTCCTTGATTTTTCCCCAGGCCGCCCGATAGGACATTTTTAATTTCCTGGCAGCTCCAAAGAGACTTCGATATTCATCGATGCCTTTCAACAGCTCCTCCAGGCCGTGACCGAACAGTGTCGTGCCGTCCTCTTCCACCCAGATCTTGAACCGGATCGTCATTTCATTTCCTTCTTTCAGGGCATTTTCTAAATGAATCCTTTCTGATTGCCCGATTATGGATGACATCGGATTCGGTAGAAAGCCATACGATGCTGTCTGAAAAGCAAATAGGGCGGAATTCATTTCCATCTTTCGGACAATCTCCTACTCGGAGTCGCGGAAAAAAGATTGGTCCCATATCAGACACATAAACCATGTGCTGATCCCAGCGGCAGTTGCATACGGGAGACGGGTGGAGACAGCGCGCCATCCGTTTCGGCGGGCAGGCGGAAATTCGCTATCCCATAGACGGCGGGCAGGGACGTTGCGATCTGTATGCGGCCCTCAACCAGAGAAAAGGAAGCAGACCGCTTCAACAAGGCAGAGTCCGACCCAGAGGCAATTCCATTCGCAAGCCGTTATTATAAATAACGAAAGCCCGGACCATGTTCCCCACATGGCCGGGCTCTCTATTCCGTCCCGGTGGTTGTGAACGCATATCATGAGCTGGAAGACCACCTGGAACGGACTTGCGTTCGTTTATGTCAAATACGACGTAAATATCAATGGTTTTTGGGATTATGGATATGCATATCCGAGAGGAACTCATTTACCGGCTTATCCGGCCGAATCCTTCCGGAAAGCGGATACCCGCATTGGCACCCGGATTGGATTTGACTGGTTTTGTTCTCTGTCCTATGATGCGACAACATCGCCGAAGGGAGAAAAACGATGATGATCCGAAAAATCGGCTTTGGAGGTCTTCTTATTTCCCTGGCCGCATCGCTTGTGCTGGCCCTTCCTGGCTCCTCTCTGTCTTATGAACGGGAGATCGCGAACCTGTCCTCAATCCTGGTCTCCGGCATCAGCAAATCAAACATGAAAACCATAGCCGTTGTCGATTTCACGGATCTCCGGGGCCAGGTAAACGAACTCGGACGCTTCATAGCCGAAGAATTGTCCGGCAACCTGACATCCCAGTCTTCCGGATTCGACATTCTCGACCGCAATCACATCAAGCGGCTCCTGGAGGAGCAGAAGCTATCGCTTTCCGGGCTCATGGATCCGCAGGCCATCCGGAAAATCGGTAAACTGGCGGGAGCCGATGTCATCATCACCGGAACCATCACGCCCTTCGGGGACAGTATCCGCGTTTCCTGCAAGGCCATTGATACCGGGACCGCCAAGGTCATCGGATCCGCCCGCGGCGACATCGCCAAGACGGCAACCATCGCCGACCTTTTGAAGCTCGGAGTTTCGCCCTCTCCGTCTTCGAGAGAGACGGCCGGACAGTCTCCGGCATCCAGAATCTTCGAAAAACCTTTGTATAAAGGATATCGCGTCGACATCTGCCTGAACTGGGCCCAGTCCTGCCGGAAACCCGCCGCCGACCGCTTCTGCCAGATCAATGGTTTCCGGGAGGCCCGTTCATGGAAGATCGCCTACGACATCGGATACCTGACGCCAACGTACGTGATCGGAGACGACAAAACCTGCGGCATGAGGGGCTGTGACGGATTTGAGGTCATCGAATGCTGGTGACCCCAGTGCACACCGTCGAGCATGGAAACACTCGCCTTGTGAGCTTTGGACTCCTTCCCTGTGTCCTCTCGGTCTATTCCCTCAGGCGGATCTGCCTCTCAAGCAATTCGATCATTTTGTCCATCCGGTCGATAATGTCGTTGATCCGGAATACCCATCTCGAAATGCCAACGACGATGGCAATGGCAATCACCATGAAAAGAAGGCCCATGATCAATGCCGCCGTCTCCATGTCCCCTCCTTATCCTTTCGCAGAAATAACGAACAACCCGTCGACCAAAGCCGGGAAATGATCGGTTATCCAACCGTTCTCCCTTCGGAAGCTATCATTCCCCTTGGAATGCCGCAACTTAATTGCAGTTGTTAATGCAACAGGGGTATCGATCCGCTTGCCGATCCATGCCTCGCCGGATCTGAAAGCAGCGCCGGGTGATGAAAGGACCAATTTCCCTGCGGCTGCCATCCGATGACTGGAAACAGCAGCTGCGGAACATCCCCATGAACGCCGGAAGCTGGTGAAGCCTTCCCGGCGATGGCCGTACCAGGACGACCGCGAGGAGCGCCCGTTCCGGAAATGGGAAGAGAAATACCGGCTCGCCTCATCGGCCAGCTCCGTCTGCAGGTTGGAGAGAGAGCCGGGGAGCGGGAAGATCCATTCGGAGATCGTACCCGTCCTGGCTCTCCACGACCGGATGTGCTGCTCTCTGGAAAACCGCTGATCGTTTCGTTCAAGCCGGTTGAACGAAGCATCTTCCGAATCCCTCCCGGAA
>CAZODI010000009.1:2891-93511 GCA_964578535.1 uncultured Syntrophaceae bacterium | reverse complement strand
TTCCGGGAGGGATTCGGAAGATGCTTCGTTCAACCGGCTTGAACGAAACGATCAGTCACATAAAAAAACCCCCGGCGGGAGATCCGTCGGGGGACATATGATCCGCGGTTGCCGTCTCGCTGGGACGGGACTGAATTCCCTTTGTTGAACGAGTCGGTCTTCCTCGGGTGGCATCCACCAATAAGACCCTGACGCTCTTATGTGTTGGTTCAGCCATCCGGAACGATAACGAGCACCGCAGAATCTTCCAACTTTTGATTTCCCCATAGAACGAACGAATTCCCTTGTCAAGGGGGTCCGGGTGTTACCCCTATCATGCTGATATCACAAATCTATAAACGAGACCGGGCGCCCTGATCGGGTCAGCCCCACCCCACCCGTCGTCCTTGCAAGCAATCCATCCAATAAATCAATAGTTTATGCATTGGAACAGCGACAGGAGCAGGGAGCACAGGATCGATCCCGGTCTACGCAGAGATATGTCCGGGGAAACGACCGCTTTTCGCGGGGCAGGCTTTGTTTTTTTTGCACGTCGCCCCTTCCTCTGCTATGGTCTCACGATTCCAAAAGCTGAGAAGCGAATAAAGGACGTTGCCATGCGCAAGCAGAACATACGAAACATTGCCATTATCGCCCATGTCGATCATGGAAAGACAACCCTGGTTGACGCCATGCTCAAGCAGACGGGGACCTTCCGGGAACACCAGGAGGTTGTCGAGCGGGTGATGGACTCGATGGATCTCGAGAGAGAGCGGGGCATCACCATCATGGCGAAAAATACGGCAATCCAATACGAGGATGTCAAGATCAACATCGTCGACACGCCGGGCCATGCGGATTTTGGAGGAGAAGTAGAGCGAAGCCTCAACATGGTCGACGGTGCGATTCTGCTCGTCGATGCGAGCGAGGGTCCGCTTCCGCAGACGCGTTTTGTCGTCAAGAAGGCTCTCGCCAGGAAACTGCCCATTGTTGTCGTCATCAACAAGATCGATCGCGGCGACATCCGAATCGACGAGGTCATCACGGAAATTTATGACATGTTCATTGATCTCGATGCAGGAGAAGAGCAGATCGAGTTTCCCATCCTCTATACCAATGCCAAGAAGGGAATCGCCCATCGGACGCTCGGCGACGCCTCGGAAGACGTCAGGCCCCTGCTGGAAGTGATCTGCGAAGTCATCCCCGGCCCCGAAGCGGACGACGCGCGGATCCCCCAGTTTCTGGTGACAAACCTGGACTATGATCCCTACGTAGGGCAGATTGCCATCGGGCGCCTGATGCACGGAACGCTGTCGATGAACCAGCCCTATGCTCTCTGCGGGGAGGAAACGGTATCGACAGGCATCCGGTTTTCCGCCCTGTACCAGTTTCACGGCCTGAAGAAAAAACAGGTCGACACGGTCGAGGCAGGCGACATTGTGGCCATTGCCGGTGTTCCATCCATCACCATCGGGGACACCATCTCATCCCAGGACCATCCGCTTCCGCTGCCCCGGATCCGCGTCGACGAGCCCACCGTCTCCATGATCTTTTCCGTCAACAACAGCCCCCTGGCGGGAAGGGAGGGGAAATACCTGACATCCAGACACCTTCTGGAACGCCTGGAAAAGGAGAGCCTCCGGAACGTCGCGCTGCAGTTGAAGCGTCTCGAACGCAGGGATGCCTTCGAGGTCTGCGGCCGGGGGGAACTGCAGATGGCCGTGCTGATCGAAACGATGCGACGGGAAGGATATGAGTTGATGGTGTCCAAACCGAATGTCATCACGAAGAATATCGACGGCAGGATCTGCGAGCCGGTGGAGCGGGTATTCATTGATGTTCCGGACGAGTTCGTCGGCATCGTTACGGAAAAATTGTCGATCCGGAAAGGACGGATGGTTCAGCTCATCAATAAGGGAAGCGGCCGGATCAATCTGGAGTTCCTGGTTCCCTCCCGCGGCCTGATCGGATTTCGCAGTCATTTCATGACAGACACGAAAGGATCCGGCGTCATGAATACACTTTTCGAGGAATACCAGCCGTGGTTCGGTCCCATCCCGCAAAGGGCCAGCGGGGCGATCCTGGCCGACCGGAGCGGGCGTGTGACGACCTACGCCAGCCTCGCAATGGTAGACCGGGGAGAGCTGTTTGTCGAAGTCGGAACCGAGGTCTATGCCGGGATGATCGTCGGCGAAAGAAACCGCGCCGGCGACCTGACGGTAAACATTACGAAAGAAAAGAAACTGACGAATATCCGGAGCTCAACGGCGGAGGCTACCGTGACGCTGAGACCGCCTCGTCCCTTGTCGCTGGATCAGTCCATTGAATTTATCGCAGTGGACGAGCAGGTGGAAATTACTCCGCAGAGCATCCGCTTGCGCAAGTCGGAACTTGATCCCATCCGGCGGATGTCGCTCCAGCGAAAGGAGGATCGCGAGACATGAAAAACCAAGCCGATCGGACAGCGTTACGAATGCTGGACGCTGGATTCCGCAGAAATGATTTGATATGACAAGATGCGTTTCGGGAGGCGGAGACCGGACGAAAATGTCCGGAAACGGCAACCTGTTTTGTTCCAGAAAAGGAGGGTCTGCAATGTTGAACCGATTCCGGCGGCGTAAAGGAGATGCAGGATTCACCCTCATCGAATTGATGATCGTCATTGCCATCATCGGCATCCTGGCGGCCATCGCCATCCCGCAGTTCACAGCCTACCGCACGAGGGGATACGAAGCCGCGGCAAAGTCCGACGTGAAAAATGCCTTTACGGCATCCCAGACGTTTTTCACCGACTCGCCGACAGCTACGGTGGATCTTGCAATCCTGTCCACAAGCGGCTTCAAGTCGACGGCCGGAGTGACGACCACGGTTGTGAACGGAACCATGTCCGGCCTGTCCATCACGTCCGTCCACACAAGCGGAGGCAAAACCTACTCGGTGAACAACACCGGCGCCATTTCGCCCTGACGGTGGGTGGATTGTCCAGTGAAGGAGAGTGTGCTGCATGGAGAACGAAAGCAGCAGTGTTGAAATGTGTCCGGGGGTTGCCCTGGAATTGCCCATGCAACTGACTGTTGAAGGAATCGGTACGTTCAAGAGCCTTCTGATCGGGGCGGAGCACGGTCGATACCTGCTCGTGAAAATGCCGCATGTTCCGGACTTGGCCTCGAAGCTCTATCAGAAGAATCATGTCATCGTCCGCTATCTTCATTCCGGGAAGGTCTTCGGATTCCGGTCAACCCTCATCGGCGCCATCAAAGAACCTGTTCGTCTTTATCTCCTTTCCTACCCTGAATCCATTGAAAGCCATAACACGAGAAAGAACGAGCGTTTCGATTGTCTGATCCCCGCGTCCATCCACCTGGAGGGGATCCCCGATGAGATGGAATGCAAAGGCTTCATCAACGACATGAGCATGGGGGGATGCAGGTTCCGGGCGAAGGCAAGCGCTTGCACAGATCTCGATAAACTGAACGTGGGCGATACGCTCAATCTCTCATTCCGGTTTCTCGGTGAGGAAACCATGCAGACGCTGGTCGTGGAACTTCGTTCCATGGTGGTGGACAAACAGCAGGTGACGATTGGTTTTTCGATCAAAGACGGGATCGAAACGGAGCTTCAGACGAAAGCATTGACGTTCATCCGGGAAATCATTACCAGCCTGCAGGAGTAAGTAACCTCTGCCGTATCGAAACGTGAAGGAATGAATTCCTGGGAAAGGGAACGGGTCGTCCCTTTCCCAGGTTTCCCGACCGATCATTTCCCGGCCGGCGGTAACCCGAGCATTTCCCTGGCTTGGGCCACGGTCGCAATCTCACGGTTCATCTCAAGGGCGATGCGCTTGATTCTGGCTACCAGTTGCGCGTTGCTCTTCAATTTCTCCCCCTTTCGATAATACATGTTGTCTTCCATGCCGACCCGAACATGCCCTCCCAGCAGGATTCCCATTGTGTTCATGGCCAACTGGAAAGGCCCGACGCCGATGACGGCGAACATGGATTGGGGAGGAAGCTCGTTGATCAGTCCCAGGAGGTTGGCCGGGGTTGGAAACGAAGAGGTCTGAAAACCCATGACAAACTGCACCATGTAGGGGGCATCCAGGTTCCCTTCCCGGATCAGATCCTGCAGGACCCAGTACTGACCAGGATGATACAGTTCGATCTCGGGCTTGATCCCTTTCTCTTTCATGGTTTTCGCATAGAGATTGACATCGGCATAACTGGCTGGGATGCACTGATCGAAGAGAAAACCGGGACGCGGATTGGGCAGAGGCTCCTTGCGATCCTTGAGGGGCATCTTGAGCATGAAAGGCCCCAGGTTCAGGCTTGCCATGTCCGGAGGCGGATCGGCAAAAAGGCAGCACATTCGCTGCTCCGTGGTCAGCCATGGCCCTCCACCGGTGGTGTTGTTGATGATGATGTCCGGGCAGCGTTCCCGGATGAGGCGGTTGATCTTTGAGTAATCCGCCGGATCGGACGTCGTGAGGGACTGGTTGCCCGGAACGCGGGCATGGAGGTGAACGGAGACGGCCCCCGCTTTGTAAGCCTCGTAAACCGCATCGGCCTGCTCTTCCGCCGTCTCCGGCAGGTTCTCATTCATTTCCTTGCCCTGCACCCCGCCGGTAACGGCACACGTGATGATCATCGGCGGGAATTTCGCCTGCACTGTCCGACCCATCCATTCATAAGGATTCCTGTAGTCCCAGATATACTCATCTCTGTTCATCGTGCCCTCCTTATGCAAATGTTGGTTGGTTTGGGAAATCCGACGATCCGCGGCCTTGAGGATCTATTGATAAACAAATTCCCACGCCGTGTAAAGGACGGATATCCGATGGATATTATGGAAGCGACAACAGGCCGTGAAGGTCTCGCGGACTGCTTCAGAGAGACCGAACCTGCCACCAGGGAGCCTTGAATGCCTCCTTCCTTGCTCCCTACGCTGCATTCTTTGTACAGACGATGTTTCATCTTGGAAATCACCACCCGGGAGCAATGACGCTTGACAGGGTTGACCTTTTCCATTATGCTCGCACGCAAGTAAATTGCAGGCAAGCATTATGGAGGTTCGCTTTTGAAATTAGAAGATTGCATTTTTTTCCAGCTCGCCAAAGCAAGCCAGACGGCAAACCGTTTCCTGAACCACAAGGTCTCGGAACTGAACATCACGCCGGTTCAGGCCATGATCCTGGGGGCCCTCCACGTGGAAGACCGGATCACCTCCAGTGAGCTGGGCCGGAAAACGGAGCTGGACAGCGCCACCCTGACGGGAATCATCGACCGCCTCGAAGCGGCTCAACTGATCGAACGAAAGGGCAATCCTGCAGATCGCCGGTCCATCCAGATCCATTTGACGGATCAGGGCCGGGCCATGGGGACCGAGGCTGTCCGGGTGATCGCCGAGGCGAACGTGGAATTTCTGGCAAATATCTCGGCAAGCGAGAACAGCGAGCTGCGGCGCCTTATCGCAAAACTGCGGGCTTCCGCGGCAAAATCATGATGAATCGGGATTGAGTTCTTCAGCAAAGGAGGAAGATCATGGCTGCGACATTTCATACCGGCTGTGTGCTGTGCGCCCAGAACTGCGGACTGGTGGTCGAAGTGGAAGACAACCGCATCGTCAGGGTGAGGGGCGACAAATCGAACGCCCGCAGCGAGGGATATGTCTGCCGAAAAGGAATGAATATCGCCAACCATCAGCATAACGCCGACCGCCTGAAACACCCCCTGAAGCGGGTGGGAGACCGGTTCGAGCGGATCTCCTGGGAACAGGCCATCGACGAGATCGGCAGCAGGCTGAAGGACATCATCGGGCAATACGGACCCCGTTCCCTCGCCTATATGGGCGGCGGCGGCCAGGGGTGCCATTTCGAGGCCGCCTTCGGCGTCCGGCTCATGCGGGGCCTGGGATCCCGCTACCACTACAGCGCCCTCACCCAGGAATTCTCCGGCCTGTTCTGGACCGGCGGGCGGATGTACGGACGCCAGAACATCCATATCGAAATCGACCCCGAGGAAACGGATTTCCTCCTGGTGTTCGGCTGGAACGGCATGCAAAGCCACCAGATCCCCCAGTCGCCCAGACACCTGCAGCGGATTGCCAAAGATCCGGAGAAGATGCTCGTCGTGATCGACCCCCGCCTCTCCGAAACGGCAAAGATCGCCGACATCCACCTTCCCATCCGCCCCGGAACGGACGCACTGCTCATGCGGGCCATGATTGCCATCATCCTCCGGGAGGGCTGGGAAAACAGGGAATACATCGCAAAGCACACCTCCGGCCTGGAAGAGATCCGGTCCCTCTTTGCGGACTTCGACACCCGTGAGGCTGTCCGCGCCTGCGAACTGGACTACGACCGCGTCCATGAAATCTGCCGCCTCTTCGCCACTCGGAAATCCTGTCTCCGCTACGACCTGGGTATCATGATGAACCGCCACAGCGCCGTCTCATCCTGGCTGGCGGCGACCCTGCTGGCGATCTGCGGACGGATCGGCGTCCGCGGCGGCAACGTTTTCCGCGGCCACATGATGCCCATCGGGGCCCACTCCGACGAACGGGACCCGAAGTCCTGGCGGACGACGGCCACGAATTTCCCCCCGATCACGGGCTGCTATCCGCCCAACGCCATGCCCGAGGAGATCCTCTCGGACCATCCGGAGAGGCTCCGGGCGGTCCTGGTCTCCGGTTCGAACCCCCTGCGCTCCTACGCCGACACCACCGCCTACGAAGAGGCCTTCAAGAGGCTCGATCTCCTCGTCACGGCGGAACTGGCCATGACGGAAACGGCCGTCCTGTCGCATTACGTTCTTCCCTCCCGCTCCGCCTACGAATCCTGGGACGGGACCTTTTTCGCGATGACCTATCCAGGGATCTTCTTCCAGATGAGGCGTCCCATCATCCAGCCCGAAGGGGAGCCCCTGGAACTCGGCGAGATCCACCTCCGCCTGGCGGACCGGCTGGGACTGATTCCTCCCATCCCGGACAGCCTGTACAAAGCGGCGGAGGAGGGACGCGCCGCGTTTGGGATGGCCCTGATGGACTACATCGGGAAAGAGCCGGCGGCGATGAAGACCATCCCGTTCATTCTTGGGAAGACCCTTGGCAAGGCCTTGGGGTCCGTTCACCTGGCCGCTCTCTGGGGGATGCTCCAGACCCTTCCCAAGTCCTTCCGCAAGGACGCAGCCCGGGCGGGCTTCACACCGGGACTGGGTATGGGGGAGGAAATCTTCCAGAAGATCATGGACCACCCGGAAGGGATCTGGATCGGTCAGGTGGACCCGGAAACCAACCTGGAATCCGTCCGGACGGAAGACGGGAAGATCAACCTCGTCATTCCGGAAATCCGGGCGGAACTGGAAAGCATCACCGCGGAAAACGAGAGGAAAGCCCTGGAACCGGACCCGGTGTTCCCGCTCATTCTCATGGCCGGTCGGCACTTCAGCATGAACGCCACCACCCTCATGAGAAACCCCGCCTGGAACGAAGGGAAACGAGACTGCACCCTGCTGATCCATCCCGCCGACGCCGAGGCGCTGCACATCGCCGACGGGCAGACCGTCCGGGTCACGACGGAGGCAGGCTCCGTGGAGATTGAGGCGGAGGTGACGGAGACGGCGCGGCAAGGACACGTGGTCATTCCCCACGGCTTCGGCCTGGTTTACGATGGAAAAATGCACGGGGTGAACGTGAACCGCCTGACCAAGAACACCCACCGGGATTGGCTGGGAACACCCATGCACCGCTATGTTCCCTGCCGGGTGGAGGCTACCGGTCAAGGAGGTTGACTGTTGCAGCGAGCGGATTTCAAGTCCGCACTTCTTCCTTTATATTCCTTTCATACCAAGCCGGATCACCTTTCCTGTTGTACGGAGCATATCGGCACGGGGGCTGCCACGGGGGTTCCCGCTGTCGCGAAAACGTTTCCGCTCTTCGCCTTCTGAAACCGAAGAGCCTGGGGTCCGGAAACGTTTTCCAATGGCTCCTCTGGGAACCCCCGGTCGCGCCCCCGCGAACGTCCGTCGGGGAGGAGGGGCTTCCCGGAGCGCGAATAGCGGCTTTTTCGGGGCACCCTGCCGTCGCAGCGCAGCGCCCGCAAAGTCATCTGTCTGAGCGCCCCTGGGCGCGAGTTATGACTTTGCAGCGGAGCGAGACGATGCAGGGTCGAAAAAACGCTTCTGAGCGCGAGGGAAGCCCCTCTCCTGCGAGTTGGACGCCAGCCCGCGGATGCCCTTTTCTAGAAAAAAAGAATGAGGAAGAGGTGCGGACTTGAAATCCGTTCATCGCAGTTTTCCCGGAACCGGATGATTTTCGTCCGCAGCCCTGGTCCGGTTTCAGCCACACCATATTATTCTCCCATATCAATATGTTCCTTGCGAAAGATATCCTGCAGGCGGCTGCGGATACCCTGTTTGATCAGGATTCATCCAAAATCGGCGGTTGGAATGCATCCTCCCCGAGGGGACAAACCACCGGCCACATATCCCCATCAAATTGAAATAACTAAAGAATGTTAAGAGGTAATCCATACAAACGGGAAGGTACCGCCGTTGGCATATTTCCGGCTAAAACAATGAGGATTTTAGCTCACCTCTCCGTTGAGCTTCACGGAGCAGCGGAACGGAACAAAACTCCATTCCGGGCAGTGAAAGCCTCCTGAGATCCATAAAGGGGCGTTTCGCCTGCCGGATACCGGCCTGAAACCGATGCCGGAACGGGAATGCGCATGGACAAGAAATTCGATGCCGTGGTCGTCGGAGCCGGGCTCGGGGGAATGTCGGCCGCCACCTTCCTGGCTCGCTGTGGGAAAAAGGTCCTGCTCCTGGAGCGCCACCATGTCCCAGGGGGATACGCCAGTTCATTCCGCCGCGGTCGGTTTGAGTTTGACGCCTCCCTCCACGTGCTCTCGGGGATCGGGATCCCCGGGAAGAGGGGCAGGCTCTTCGAGTATCTGGACTTCCTGGGCGTCGCCTCCAGGATCGAATTTATCCCCCTGAAGGAACTCTACCGGGTCATGGACGACCGGATCGACGTGACCATCCCCCCCGACTGGGAAGAAGCGATCGCCGTCCTGGCAGACCGGTTCCCCCGGGAAGCCGACGGGATCCGGGATTTTTTCGCCCTGATGAAAGACCTCGCCCGCGATCTCTCGGGCGTCTTCGTGGCGGCGAAGAAACGGGCTGCGGACCTGGCCCCGGATAGCTTTCCCGCCTTCTCGCGCTGGGGGATGAAAACCTACGGCGAGGTGAGGGATCACTTCTTCCGGGACGAAGACCTCAAGAGCGCCGTCTCCCCCTTCTGGTCCTATCTGGGCCTGCCGCCCTCCAAGGTTCCTTTCCACATGATGGCTTCCTGCTGGGACGCTCTCTTGAAGCAGCATCCCATGCACATCCGGGGTCGCAACCAGGCCCTGTCCAACGCCTTCCTGGAGACCTTTGCGGAGAGCGGCGGGGAGGTGCGGCTGGGGTGCGGCGTCCGGCGGATCGTCCTGAAGGACGGAGCCGTCCGGGCTGTGATCACGGACGAAGGTGAGGAGGTGGAGACAAGGATCGTCGTCTCCAACGCCAGCATCCCCTCGACCCTGAGCGACCTGGTCGGGATCGACCGGGTCCCGGAGGCTTACCGCCGCCAGGTGAACAGCCGCCGGATCGGGTTCTCCACCGTGAACGTCTATGCCGGCCTCGACTGTCCTCCCGAGGCCGTCGGGGCGACCACCCACGAGAACTTCATCCATTTCGGGAATCGGATCGAGGAGGCCTGGCAGACGGCCTTCACCCTGGAACCGCCCAGGGGGATGCTCTTCACAAGCTACACCGCCTCCGATCCCGGATTCTCCCCGCCCGGAACGGCGGCCATCGTCATGACGGCGGCCAGCTATGCCAGGCCGTGGTACCTGGTGCCGCCGGAGCGGTACGTCGAGGAAAAGAACGCCTTCGCCGCCTCCATGTTCGATCAGGCGGAGCGGTATTTCCCGGGGCTTCGCGATCATCTCGAGGTCGTGGAGGTGGCGACGCCCCTCACAAACATGCGCTACACCGGCAACCCCGGGGGCAGTATCTACGGCTTCGACCAGTACCTCTCGGATTCCGGCCTTCTCCGGCTGGGCAACCGCTCGCCCCTGGAGGGCCTCTATTTCGCCTCCGCCTGGACCCTCCCCGGCGGCGGATACCAGACCTGCATGACCTCCGGATTCCTGGCGGGCTCCATGGCCTTGAAGAAACTTGCATAGGGGATCGGCATTGAACATTGAAGAATACCTGAACCAGGTGGAAGGCTATGCGGAAGCGGCACGGGAGCGCCAGGTCCTGGAACGGGCCTGCGGCGATCTGGCGCTGCCCCGGGATTTCGCCGCCTCGGTGATCGGCCGGCTCCACCCGAAAGAGATCGGCGTGGCCGTAGCGGATGTCCGCGAAGAGACGCCCACGGCGAAGACCTTTCGCCTGGCCGCGCTGAGTGGACAGCTGCCCCCCTTCCGGGCGGGCCAGTATGTAAACTGGTCTGTGACCATCAGCGGGGTCCGTACGGGCCGGGCGTTTTCCATCGCCTCGCCGCCCCACGAGCGCGGCTTCTACGAGCTGACCGTCCGCCGCCAGGACGGCGGATTCGTCTCCCCCTACCTCCTGGACGAGGTCCGGGTCGGCCGGACCTTCACCATCTCCGGACCCGGCGGCACGTTTTACCACGAACCGCTGATCGACACCGACGACCTCGTTTTTCTCGCCGGCGGCTCGGGGATCACCCCCTTCCGCAGCCTGATCCGGGAGACCGTCGAGCGCAACCTGCCCCGGCGGATCTGGCTCATCTACGGCAGCCGCACCCCCGACGACGTGATCTACAGGCGGGAGCTGCAGGCAATCGCCCGCCGTAATCCCTCCATCAAGGTCCGCTTCGTGATCTCGGAGCCTCCTCCGGGGTACCGCGGTCCCAGGGGATTCATCACGGCGGACCGGATCCGGCGGTTCGTCGGGTCGCCGGAAGGGAAGACCTTCTACCTGTGCGGACCCGAGCAGATGTACCGGTTCCTCCATGCGGAGCTGGACAAGCTTTCGATTCCCCGTCGCCGGATCAAACAAGAGGCCTGCGGCCCCCTGTCGGATGTGACCCGGGAAGCCGGGTGGCCCTCCGAAATCTCCGCCGGCCAAATGTTCCGGGTGACCATCCGCGGCGGCGCGTCATTCCCGGCCGCGGCGGGGGAACCGCTTCTCAGCTCCCTGGAACGAAACGGGTTCTCTGTTCCCTCCCATTGCCGCAGCGGAGAGTGCGGCTTCTGCCGGATGAAGGTGCTGAGCGGCCGCGTCTTCACGCCGGACCGCACCGCCGTCCGGGAATCGGACCGCTGGTTCAACTACGTTCACGCCTGCCTGACCTATCCCCTGTCGGATCTGGAAATCCGGCTGTAACAGGACCTTCCCATCCTCCCTGTGTTCTCATCGCAGGGAGACGTTGTTTTTGAAGACACACCGTGGGTTCAGTCGGGAATCCGCCCCATCCGGACAATTCCCGTATTCGGATCGTCGTCGCCGCTGTCCCGTGCCGGGACAGGAATGATGTCGAACGCCCCCCGGGTGGAATTCCCGCCCGGGGGCACCAGACCTTCGGGAGGTGCATTCATGAACATCGGCAACATCCCTCGCAGAAACGCCATTCAGTATGCGGACAAGACGGCCCTCATCTTCGAGGGCGAGCGCTGGACCTGGCGGCAGCTCAACAGCCGGATCAACCGACTAGCCCAGGCCCTCATGGCTCTGGGCCTCCGGAAGGGCGACAAGGTGGCCGTCCTGACGGAGAACGTTCCGGCCATCGTCGAGGCCAATTATGCCTGCGCCAAAGCGGGATTCGTTTTCTTTCCCGTCATGTCGAGACTGTTCCCCAATGATATCAAACATCTTCTCAGCCTTTCAGATGCCCGGGCGCTGATCTTTCACCCCGACTTCCAGGCCGCTGTGGATCCCATGCGACCGGACCTCCCGAACGTGGAAACATACATTCAGATCGGCGGGGATGTCCCGTCCTGGGCAACCGCCTACGAGCCGTTCCTTCAATCGGGCAAAGACGCGGAGCCGGACGTGGAGGTCCTGCCCGACGACGTCTATTGCTTCATCTGCACCGGCGGCACGACAGGCGTCTCCAAGCTGGCCATGCTCAGCCACCTCAATGCCCTGATCGCCATCCACACCTCCATCGGAGCCATGAACATCACCCCCGACGACGTCGGACTCCAGGTCCTGCCCCTGTTTCATGTCATCCAGAACAACTGCCTCCACCCCCTGCTCGCCGCGGGAGCCACCGTCGTACTCCAGCACCGGTTCGACGCGGTCCAGTTCATGAAGGCGATCCACCAGGAGAAGGTCTCCATCGTCATCGTCGTGCCTCCCTTCCTGTGGAGCTGGATCATGGCCGTGCCGGAGGCCATCGCCTACGACATCACCCATGTCCGCATCTTCGCCACGGCTGCCGCCACCTTCCCCGACGAGCTGAAGCGGGACGTCCTGAAATCCATGCCCCGGGCGAAAATCCTCTATGTCTACGGCCTGACGGAATCCAGCGGCGGCAACGCCGTCCTGCTCCACCACGAGAACACCTTCCGGAAATCCGGGGCCATCGGGGTCCCCAATCCGCTCCTGGGGTACCGGATCGTCAATGACCGCAACGAGGCCGTAGCTCCTGGTGAGGCCGGTGAGCTTCTCCTTAAGGGACCGGCGGTCATCCGGGGATACTACAAGCGGGAAGAGGAGACAGCGGCCACCTTTGTCGACGGATGGCTGCACACGGGTGACATCGTCCGGGAGGACGGGGAGGGATTCCTGTATTTCGTGGACCGCCTCAAGGACATGATCAAGACGGGAGGTGAAAACGTCTTCGCCAAGGAAGTGGAGGACACCCTGCTCAACCACCCCAAGGTTTCCGAGGTCGCGGTCTTCGGACTGCCCGATCCCCAGTGGGGCGAAAAGATCCATGCCGCCGTCGTCCTGAAGCCCGGTATGGAGGCAACGGAAGAGGAAGTGCTGTCGTTCGGAAAGGAGCATCTGGCCGGATTCAAGCGGCCCAGGGCAATCCACTTCATCCCGCTTCTGCCGCGGAACCCCAGCGGAAAGGTCTTGAAACACGTCCTGAAAAAGGACCTCGCCGACAGGAGATGATCCGCCTGCACGTGCCGCCGGCCCGATCGGAATGGAAGATGCACCCCGGGTCACCGGGCGGCGCATGGAATTTTTCTGCACTCGGACCGTTTGCCGAATAAGGGATTCACAAGGGGGAAGGTCCCTCGGGACCTCCCTCCTTCCGGCTTGACGCGTTTTACACCCCTTCCCTCTTGCATTCCGTTATCAGTTGTGATTTCGATTCAGCCCACGCATGTAAGCCTGCAGTCTCCATTGCTCAACACCTCTCCCCTCTCGCCAGAGGCCTGCCGCGTTTGTTCCGAAGAGCCAATCCGCATGGCAGCAGTACCCGACCGGCCCTGCTTGGTCGCTTTTTTTAAAAAGCGAGAAGGATTGATCATGGACGTCCAGAAAATGACAAAAGAGCAACTGATCGGCGAAAACATCCAGCTCCGCAGGCAGATCGAAGCGCTGAAGGAAAGCGGGATCCCCAAAGGCAGAAAATTGGAGGAGATCCTGAAGGAAAGCGAAGACAACTATCTTGCCCTGGTGGAAAAGGTGAATGAGGGCATCATCATCGTCCAGGACGAGCGTTTCATCTTCGCCAACCGGAAAATGTCCGATCTGCTGGGAGTCCCGGTTGACGACCTGATTGGAAAGCAGGTCTTCGATTACATCTGGCCGGACGACCGGGAACGGATCATCGCGAACTACATAAGGCGCCTCGGGGGAGAAGAGGTCGATTCCTCGTATGAACTCCGGATCAAGGGGGCCGGGGGGATACTGAAATGGGTGACTTTGTCGGTCTCACTGGTCAGATGGAACGGCAGGCCCGCAACGCTGAACCTGATCACCGACATCACCGAACGCAAGGAAGCCGAAAATAACCTTCGTCTCAGCGAATTGAAATTCCGCGCTGTAACGGAAAATTCGACCACGGCCATCTTTCTGATTCAAAACACAAAATATATTTATATCAATCCGGCCTTCGAAACCATGACCGGCTACACCATGGATGACCTTGCCGGCATGAACTTCTGGGATTTTATCCATCCGGATGATCGGGAACTGGTAAAAACCAGGGGGCTCAAACGCTTGCAGGGGGAAAGCCCGAAATCCAGGTATGAATTCAAAATCATTACAAAAAAAGGAAAAATAAAGTGGGTGGATTTTTCTGCGACAGCCATCCGGCTGAACGACATCCCAACGATCGCAGGATCGGCGACGGATATCACCGAACGGAAGGAAGCGGAGGAAAGATTAAGGGAAAATGAGCATTTTCTTGCCAGCCTCATCGAGAACAGCGGAGCCCTCGTCTATGTGAAGAACATGGATGGCCGCTATCTTCTCGTGAACCGGAAGTGGGAGCAGGTGACCGGATGGATGCGCGGGGAGGTCCTGGGCCGTACGGATGACGAAGTGTTTCCCGGCGCCGTCGGCAGGCAGTTTCGCGTGAACGACCTGGCGATCATGCGATCCGGGACCGCCATGGAACTGGAAGAGGTTCTTGAAGACGAAAAAAGGAAACGCTTTTTCCATTCCATCAAGTTTCCCATGCGGGACAAGAACGGCGCCGTATCAGGCCTGTGCGGAATGACCACGGAGATCACGGAGCGCAAAGCGGCCGAGCAGGCCCTGCAGGAAAGCGAGTTTCGCTGGAAGTTTGCCCTGGAAGGGGCGGGAGACGGCATCTGGGATTGGGATCTCCGGACGAACAGGGTCTTCTATTCACCGCAGTGGAAGACGATTCTCGGCTATGGGGAAGCGGAAATCGGCGATGGCCCGGATGAATGGGAACGGCGCGTCCATCCGGACGACCTTCAGGGCTGCCGGGAAAACCTGGAGAGGCACTTCGCGGGAGAAACCGCCGTCTATCAGATGGAACACCGGCTCCGCTGCAAGAATGGAACATACAAATGGATCCTTTCTCGAGGGAAAATCATCCAGCGGGTCGATGACGGAAGGCCTCTCCGCATCATCGGCACCCATACCGATATCGACCAGCGGAGACGGATGGAGGAGAGGCTGCGGGAAACCGAAGAAAGATTCCGGCTGATTACGGAGAATGTTCACGACACCGTCTGGCTCATGAACACGGGCCTCCGGACGACCTGGATCTCCTCATCCGTCGAGAAGACGCGCGGCTTCACCCTGGAGGAGCTGCAGGCCATTCCCCTGGAGCGGCACCTGACCCCGACGTCTCTCAATATTGCCCTCGATCTGATCGAGAAGAACCTCACGCCGGGGAAACTGGCCGACCCGCGGGAAGCGATCACGATCTCCGCGGAACTGGAATTCTATCGCAAGGACGGCTCCACCTTCTGGGCCGACACGGTCATTACGCTACTCCGGGACGGACAGGGCAACCCGGCCGGTTTCCTGGGGCTTTCCAGGGATACCACCGAGCGCCGGCGGATGGAAGAGGAACTCCGGAAAAGCGAGGAGAATTACCGGCGCCTGTTCGAAAATGCCGGGGAAGGAATCATGATCGTGCGGGGTGAGACGATCCGTCTGGCCAATCCCGCCTTTCTGAAGACTCTGGGCTATTCGGAAGATGCGATCACGGAGCACCCGTTCACATCCTTCATTCACCCGGACGACCGCGCCATGGTGCTCGACCGCCACATGAGGAGGATGCGGGGGGAAACCGTGGAAACGGGATATTCTTTCCGGGTCATGACAGCGGATGGAAAAGAAAAGTGGCTGGAGATCCATTCCCAGGTGATCACCTGGGAAGGCGCCCCGTCCTCACTCAGTTTCGTCATGGACATCACCGCCCGCAAACGGATGGAAGAAGAACTCCAGGAATCGCAAAGAAGACTGGGAGACATCATCGACTTTCTCCCCGATGCCACCCTGGTCATCGACAGGGAGGGCAAGGTGATCGCCTGGAACCGGGCCATGGAGGCCATGACGGGGATCCGGCAGGAGCAGATGCTCGGCAGAGGGGACCGGGCCTATGCCATTCCGTTCTACGGTGACAGGAGACCGATCCTGATCGATCTGGCCCTGCGCCCGGACCTGGAGCGAGAGAAACAATACACCTCCTTCCGGAGACAGGGAGATACGATTTTCGGCGAGGCCTACACCGCGAATCTGCCGCCCGGAAACATCCATCTCTCCGCAACGGCGTCCGTCCTGCGCGATTCGAGGGGCGAGATCATCGCCGCCATCGAGTGCGTCCGTGACAATACGGAGCGCAAACGCATGGAAGAACGCCTGGCCCGGGCGGAAAAGATGGAGGCCCTGGGCACGCTGGCGGGCGGTGTCGCCCACGACCTGAACAATGTTCTGGGCGTCCTGGTCGGATACTCGGAGCTGCTCGCGGAGAAGCTCCCCCTGGGCAGCCAGATGAGGAGATACGCCGATAACATTCTCCAGTCCGGCGTCAAGGGAGCGGCTATCATCCAGGATCTTCTGACACTGGCTCGCCGCGGCGTGGCCGTCTCGGAGGTGGTCGATCTGAACGGGGTCATCCGGGATTATCTCCAGACACCCGAGTTCGAGAAGCTGCTGTCCGATCACACGCAGGTGGCATGCCGTCAGGAGCTGGCAGGAGACCTGCTTTACATCAAGGGATCGCCGGTGCACCTGGCCAAGACGGTCATGAATCTCATTTCGAATGCCATGGAGGCCATCCCCGGCAGGGGGATGATAGCGATTCGAACGGAGAACCGTTACCTGGACCAGCCCATCAGCGGTTACGACGACGTCAAGGAAGGGGATTACGTCGTCCTGAGTGTCTCCGATACCGGGAAGGGCATCGCCCCACGGGACATCGACAAGATCTTCGAACCCTTCTACTCGAAGAAGGTCATGGGGAGGAGCGGGACCGGGCTGGGATTGGCGGTTGTCTGGGGAACCGTCAAGGACCATAACGGATACATCGACGTGAAGAGCGACGAAGGGCTGGGAACGACCTTCACCCTCTATTTCCCGGTGACCCGCGAGGAGCCCGCGGAACCCGAAACAACGGTGGCTATATCCTCTTATGCGGGCCGGGGCGAATCCATCCTGGTGGTGGATGATGTGCAGGAACAGCGGGAGCTGGCCGCCAGCATGCTGGGGCGGCTCGGCTACCGGGTCGAAACGGCGTCCGGCGGGGAAGAAGCCATCTCCCGTCTCAAGGAAAAAACCGCGGACCTTGTTGTCCTGGATATGATCATGGAACCGGGGATCGACGGCCTCGAGACGTACCGGCGGATACGGGAGATCAACTCCCGACAGAAGGCGATCATCGTCAGTGGCTTCTCGGAGACCGATCGGGTCCGGGAGGCCCAGGAACTCGGCGCCGGCACATTCGTGCGGAAACCCTACATCATGGAAAAAATCGGGCTGGCCGTCCGGCAGGAACTGGACCGGAAGTAAGAGAAGGACGTGCTATTTCCGGATCACAAGCAGGATGTCGTCCTGCCGGATGCGGTATCCCTCGGGCGTCCTGTGGCGGCTCTCGAAATAGTTCCGGATCTCGTCCTTGTGATGCCGGAAGTTCCGGTCAATCAGGAGAAACAGGCCGATGGAGACCATGTCATCAAGGCATTCCGTATAGATTTCATTGATGAAGTACCGTACCTCGACGGCCTCGTCACCGTATCTCCGGATCAGCTCACCCCACAAACCGAGGATGTTGACGTCGTAACGGGTGAAGCGGCTGAAGAATTCCGCGACTTCACCCATGGGCGACTGTATGACGATGGCCATGCAGCCGCCGGGCGCCAGGTGATCGTGCATTTTTTCGATCGTCGACACCCAGGCTCCTTCGGGAATGTAGTACAGAACATGGGAACAGAGAACGAAATCGAACCGCTCCGGGCCGAGGCCCACCCGGTCCCAGCGTTCGTTGACGACCCGGAAGGAAGGGCATCTTCGCTGGAGGCGACGGGCCTGCAGTTCATTCGGCTCCACGACGGTGGTCGTCTCGAAGGATGACGAAACGGGGATGGTGAGATCCCCGCCGCCGGCGCCGATATCCAGGAAGGCCCGGCGCTGCGGAAGGCCGGCGATCAGCTCGCCGATCTTGACCAGTTCGATCCCCTTCTCCGTGCAGGATTGGACAAACAGGGCCAGTTGACGCCGGTACTCTTCGTCCTCTTCCATCTCAACGGACGGATTTCCCTGGGATACTTCGGTTGTCTCCGTCATGCCGCCCTTCCGCGATTCATTGCGCTGCCCGCCGTTCCTGTATCACATACCGAACCGGAATTCCTCCGTTTTCACAGGCAAGGCCGGAACCGGACCAACAGGAATGGATTTCTTTTCCATGATTTCATGGAAATCAGGGGACGGCAGAAAAAGGGTCCCGCCTTAACCGGCGGAACCTTTCCTGTTCAAGCACCCGGACAGGGACCGAAAATCAGATTGCCGCCAGGGCCTGTCCGGCCGTAAATGCCTTTTCCATGGCCCCGTTCTTCTTCAGGACATCCCCGGGATCCGCCATGCCGGCCGCAACGATGGTATCCTCAATGTTGAAGCCGAGCATCGAAAGAATGGCCTTGTTCGTGTCAAAGGAGTTCTGAAATATCTCCGGTGCCGGCTGCCCCTGGGCATAAATCATCAGGGTTTTCTTCCCGTTCCCGAGCCGATGGGAGAAGTCCGAATTCATGAATGCGTAAAGCCGGTCCACGAACAGTTTCGTCTGTCCGGTCATCTGGAGCATGTAAACGGGAGATCCGATCACGACGGCGTCGGCGCTTTCGATCTCCTCGTACAGCACGGCCATGTCATCCTTCAGGGCGCATTTCGCCTCGGGCTTCTTGCAGGCCCTGCATCCCTGGCAGCCCCGGATCTGCATTTCGTTCAAGTAGAAAACCTTCGTCTCAGAACCGCTTTCCTGCAGCCCGCGCAGCGCCTCGTTCACGAGCAGCGACGTATTTCCATTCTTTCTCGGACTTCCGACAACCCCAATGGCCTTCATCCTTACATACCTCCTCGTTATATTAGACTGGTCGTCTCTTCACGGCACAAAAAAAATTACCAGACCGGGCTGAGCAGCCTCCGGATCATCGAAATGGCGTTCTCCAGAGGTTCCGTATTATGGTCGATCTGCTTCCGCACCGAAGCGCCCTGCCAGAGATCATAAATGAGTGCGGCGGCGGCTCCGGCATCGATATTGCGATTGATGGAGCCCTTTTCCTGCCCCTCGCGGATACAGCGCTCGTAAACCTCAAGCCATCCCTTGATCCCCCTGCTCTGTACCGCCCGCATGTTCTCGCTCAGGTCGGAAACCTCCGATCCGAGTTTGGCAACCAGGCACAGCTGCTGGCATTGATGCTCTTCATGGCCGACCCGGTACAGTTCAAACAGGGACATGATCCTCTCAAACGGCTCCTTCCGGTCATCCAGTAGAATCGCCTGCAGAAACTCCCTGTGCTCTTCCAGATAACTCTCCAGGAGCGCGACGCCAAAATCTTCCTTGGACTTGAAGTAATGATAGAAAGACCCTTTCGGAACGCCGGCGGCGGACAGGATCTCGCTCAGGCCGACGGCGGCATATCCCTTCGCGAGGATAATTCCCTTCGCCGTCTGCAGGATGTTTTGCTTTGTATCCTTTCCGACCATAACAACTCCGTTTCAAACGGTACATATTAGACCGGTCGTCTCTTGTCAAGCTGTTTTTCTCCGGTCCGAAAAAAGAATGGGGGTGGGAACCGCCTTGAATGTTTTATCGACGAATCGGGTCATATCTAAAAAGCCGGGTTTGAAGGAGTCCATGCCTGTCACCCGGCGGGTCGGATTATCGGCGCTGCCCGTGGAGTCGCAAAACACCTTCAGCCGGAATTCTCTTATACGGTGACTGACGGATTGGACAGCATTCCCCCGATGGACATTTGCTTTCCGTTGCCATATGCTTTTCCGGCATGGCCGACGGTATCGTTCTTTCCGGCATATCGATTCATTCTGCAGCCGGTCTCGATCTCCGGTAGACGCCCCTTCCCCCTCTCCTGTTTTCGACATCCCGTCGGACCGACAATCCGCACCACTCAAGGAGGATCCGATGAGATACACCATCGTTCTTGCAGCCTTGCTGGCTGCGTCCGTCTGTACGGCCGGAGAAATCTCCATCTACAGAGAAAAGAACAGGCCCGTGACCATCACCAATATGCCCGTTCCGGACCGCCATGACCGGAAGGTGGAAGCCGTGATCGAATATGAGGAGCTGACGGACCGGGAAAGGAGGCAGATCGAAGCGGAGAAGAAAGCAGAGGCAAAGGCCTGGCGGGAACGGCAGGCCATGGAAGAGCGGGAATTAAAGGCCCGGATGGAAGCCGAGCGGAAAGCGGAAGAAGCAAAGGCCGGAGCGGCAGAGATTCAGAGACTGAAGAAGGAAGTTTCGGAGGCCAGGGCAGCAGCCCAAGCGGCCGCCGCCAGGGCTGCTGCCCTGGAGGACACGGCGATAGTGGGAGTCTACAGGAAAAGCCATGGAACCCAACACAAGAAGCGCCCCCGGTACAGGCAAACCCAGAATCAATCCGAGAAAAAAAAGGCTGCCGCTGTCCGGCGTCAACGTGTCCCCGGACCTGCAGCGCCCGGCAATAACGTACGGAATCTTGGTCGGGGGAAATGAGGGAATGAAATGGAGAGACGAGACCAAGGACTCGGGATTCCCGGTCTCCCGGGCCTTACTGGATGGTAATGCCCGATTGTAAAAAAACCTCTTTGGCTGACGCCCAGGTTCTCTCGGGAACCCAGCAATCCCTGCCGCCGTTGCCGTTCACTGCCCGGAAACGCTTCTCCTCATGGGGTTGCGTTCCACCGATGAGAATACACCGTCCCCCGGCATCGGCCAGGCGGAATGGGTCCATGACGATGCAGGAGATGTCGTCATGCTCGAACTCGCCGCGGTTTTGCTCGACCGTCCGATGCAGCTGTTCGCCGACATGATCCACTGGGAGCGTGATGAAGGCGTCCGAGAGTCTGCAGAATACGGACTGCCGCATGCAGAAGCGAAAAAGATCGTCAAAGCCGTCGCTGAAGAGAGCCAGCCTTACGTTCCGGTCCATCAGGCGGTGCTCGGTCACGCCGACGATTTCAAGACTCCGGCCCGCAAACACCATGTTTCGATCCGTCTGGAAAAGAACGGCACCGCTCGTGGCATCCAGGGCCATCACGGCGCTGTCACCGCCGTGAGCAACCGTCAGGGCGATTCCATCGTCATCGTCCCTGACGGCCACACAGCTGAACGTCGTCTTGTGCTGGTATTTCTGTCCCGCGTAGACGCTTCGGTTGATCAGCGACTTCCAGTCTCCGGCCGTACCCGGAACGCCATACCGCGTCAATGCATCGGAAAGGCGGCAGAGAATGTCCCGCGATGCCCAGGGAAATCGTTCTGTCCCGTCCGCCACGGCAAAGACCCGGTGCCGGAAATCAAAATAAAGGCAGTCCCCGTTTCCGTAACCGCTGCGAATCTTGTCCGTTCCGGTGAAGATGCCGCCGCTCAGCGCACCCTTCTGTCTCAGGATGCGCTTCGCGGCATTGATCTCGATAACCGGAGATTCTTCCATGAATCAGTCTATGACCTTAAAATATTCGACATCCCGGATGTTTCCCTTACGGTCCTTTGCAAACACGGGTTCCACACGGGCACCGATCTTTACCTTACTTTCGTCCTCCAGATCAATATAATGCTGCAGCAGCGTGTCGGCCCCGTCGAGCTTGATGAAGCCGTACCCGTAAGGAACGGGTTTCTGCTGCCCCGTTTCCGGGTCGATGAAGGCAAAGCGCAGAATGGTGAATGTGCCGATTCTGCCTTTCGGCCCCACCTCGACCCAGTCATTCATCTCGACGAAGCAGGAGCCGCAGACGCCCCGCGGCGGAACGTAGACCTTGCCGCACTTGGGGCACTTGAGTGCCATGAAGCGCTTGTTGTCACGGGTTTCCTTGAAAAATTTGCTGCCGTGCATCCCCACTGCGTATGCAAAAGGCTGTGACGCATCGCCGGATTCAATGATCAACTGTTCTTTTTCAGCCATGATTCATTCACCTCTCAATTGGGTTTTCTCTTCCCGTGAAGGAGCATATCGGTCCACATACAGCCCCCGAAGCCGGTGCTGACGGCAAAATTAACGTCCGGCACCTGCCGCGCATCCGCCTTGCCCATGACTTGCATCGCCGCTTCCGCGCAGCGGATCAGTCCGGTCGCCCCGATGGGGTTGCAGGCGATGACGCCGCCGGAGGGATTGACGGGAAGCTCCCCGCCCATGTCGGTGTTGCCGTCCCAGATGTACTGGGGCGCCTCGCCATGGCCGACGATGCCCATGTCTTCGATCCAGATGAGCCCGGCAAAGGAATAGGGCTGATACATCTCGATGACGTCGATCTCTTTCCGCGGCTCCTTGATCCCCGTTTTCTTCCAGATCTCCTTGGCGCATTTTTCCATACTCGTCAGCCGGCCCCAGTCGCCGTCGCCGAGATAGGTGTACGAGTGGCGGGCAGCGGTGGCCCAGATCCAGTCCGGTACGGAGCAGATCTTTCCGGCGACGTCCTCGTTGGCCATGATGACCGCGCAGGCACCGTCCGTCCGGGGGCAGACGTCGAGCAGATGGATCGGGTCCGCCAGCATCGGGGAGGCCAGCACCTCTTCCAGCGTCACCTCTTTCCGGAGCTGCGCGTGGGGATTGTTCGTCGCATGCTTCCGATCGCGCACGGATACGCGCGCCGCATCACGGTCGCAGGCGCCGAAACGGGCCATATAGCCCTGGGCCTCGGCGGCGAGCCCCGAGATGGCACCGGCGAAGACCTGCCGGTCCCAGATGGGATCGAAGGCCGTCGTGATGGCACCGGTCGTGTCGGACTCGGAGTTCTTCTCCCAGCCGATGATCAGGACTTTCTCGAACATGCCGGAAGCGACCATATGGTAGCCCCCGATGGCCAGGGATGCACCCGTTGTGCCACCGGTGGTGATCTTGATGACCGGCTTCATGACACCGCCGGAGCCATCAACGCTCCAGCAGTCCACATAGTTGATTCCTTCAAAGTGATCCATATTGCCGATCAGGATGGCATTGATATCCTTCATCTTCAGGTTGGCATCAGCCAGCGCGCGCTGAACCGCCTCATTGATGAGTTCCTGGCCGTTCACATCCGGCCGATGGCTCTTGTGGAAGGTCTGTCCCGTCCCCACGATTGCAACTCGTTTCGCCATGGTTTTACCTCCTACCTTTCCTTGTCCAGAATCCAGACGCAGTGTGACTGACCGCAGAGACCGTTCACGCCATGGGCAAGGCCGGTTTTCGCTTTCTTCACCTGATGCGCCCCGGCGTCACCACGCAGCTGCAGGACGACTTCCGCAATGCGATACAACCCGGCGGCGATCACAGGGTGTCCCGCCAGCAGGCCGCCCGAGGGATTCACGGGCAGGGGACCGTCCATATTGAAGTGTCCCGCCTTGAGAAGACCCGCCGCCTTTCCGTATTCCGCCAGCCCCATCTCTTCGAGCCAGAGCAGTTCCTGGTAGGTGAAGGCGTCGTAGAGCTCCACCACGTCGATCTCTTTCTTCGGGTCCTTGATCCCGGCCATGCCGTAGGCATTTTTGGCGGCCTCGACGAGGGAATTGCTCCGGGCCAGGTCGCGGTCTCCGAAGAAGAAATGATCCGTACAGAAGGACAGCCCCTTGATCCAGACGGGCTGCTGCTTGAATTTCGCGGCCACCGACTCGTGGGCGATGATCACGGCACAGCACCCGTCCGACACGGGCGAGCAGTCGAGCTTGCGCAGGGGATCCGCGATCATCTCGGACTTCATGACATCGTCAAGGGTCAGTTTCATGGGAAGCTGCGCCAGGGGATTCTTGAGCGCATTTCCGTGGTTCTTGATCGAGACCGGGGCCATGTCTTCCGGCTTCAGCCCGGTCCGGTCCATGTAGGCATTGGCCTGCATCGCGCACGCCGTGACCATGTCCATGCCCAGCCCCCGTTCGTAGATCGGATCGAAGGCCGAATTGGTGATCAGGCTGGAGACGCACTGGGAACCCTTCGAGTGGCCCGTGACCAGTGTCGTTTTGTAGGAGCCCGACAGGGCGCGGGCGTAACCGTAAAAAGCGCCATAAGTCCCGTCGCCCTCCACGCAGGAGGTGTTCTTGTCCGCCGCGCCGCTGGCATCGGCTACGGCCATGCAGGAGATGGTACGGCCGTCCCAGAAGTCGCTGGAGGTCGTGATGACATTGTCGATGTCATCGATGGTCATGCCCGCATCCGCCAGGGCCTTGTTCACTGCTTCCCAGGCCATGTCGGCAAAGGTATCCCTTTCTTTGTTCGCCTCTATTTTCGTCATTCCGACGCCGATGATTGCTGCCTTATCCATGGTTCCTCCCTACTTGACCGGCTTGAAATGTGAGATGTCACGGATGGTTCCCGTCCGGGAGTCGGCAAAAACCGCTTTCACGCGCATGCCGATACGGACTTCTTCGGGTTTCACGTCGCCCAGGTAATGGAGCAGGGCGGTGTCGGCCCCATCCAGCTTGATGAGCCCCCAGATGACGGGAATCTTCTTGTCCGCCGGGATCGCCTCCAACGGGCGCCGGGCGACGCTGTAGGAAACCACGGTTCCCTCGCTGGACACGTCGATCCATTCCGTGTTTTCCGTGAAGCATTCCGGACAGGTCTTGCGGGGCGGCATGAATACTTTCTTGCACGTCCCGCAGCGCGGGGCGATGATCTTCCGGTCGTCCCTCAGGCTGATGAAAAACCTGCTTGCGGTATCGCCTGCCCACCAGCTGTAGGGAACGCTGATCTTGCTGTTGTAAATGATCGGTTCAACACCCTTGAACACGTCGGCCATTCCTATTGCCTCCTCTCTTTCATGTGACTGTTACACCTTGCATCCGAAAGCGGCTTAAATCCCGAATTCCATGCATGTTTTGCCCATCCAGATGGGGCCGGTGGTTTTGAATGGCACCCATCACGGCATCCCATCTCTTACGCACAATGAATGCCAAAGACTGTTAGCCAAAATCATTAATTATCTCATTGTGTTACCATTGACCGGAAATCAAAAACCCCAGATGTTCCCGGCAAAATATGGTCATGTGTCGCTATATGGACACCACCGTCGATGTCTCGACAGTTTTCGTCAAGAGGCTTCCGTATGGAATCAGGTCTGGTTCCGGGAAAGGGTCCGGCCTGTCGATACAGTGGCAAAAATCTCTAAAAGCCGTGAAGGAAAACCAGGGATGGGTTGGGAGACACAGGTGGGCCGGCAGTATTCCCACTGGTTCACAGGGCGAAGGATTCCTGCCGGGATGCATCCGGGAGGGCCCCGGAAGAGGTGACGATCACTCGACTGCAGATTCTCGCCCGAAAACTCCGGTCATCATGTCTGTCGGATCCAACAGGTTTGGTGGTTTGCTATCGTACCAGGACTCCCATTTGTCGGTACCCGGCAGATAAAGCTCCAAATGAAGCTGCTTCGTACCGCTTACAACGCCGATCGTCTGGCCCTGCTTCACGATATGGCCCGCCCTGAGGGCCGGCGCTCTCAATTCAGCGTAATTCACGACGAACTCGACATGATCGACCAGCACCGCATGGGTTATCTCCCCGTTTCGCCTCGTGTAAAAGGGGGCCGTCCGGATTACCTTTCCGTCCCGGATCGCCCGGACCGGCGTACCCGCTCCGTTGACGGGATACAGATCGACTCCCGCATGCTTTCTGCTGTTCCCGTTTCTCGGAGCGCCAAAATAAGGGTAGTCTTGGGATCCGGCTCTCCAGTGACCGCACTGGATGGCTTCGTCTTTTGTGAACGGATATTTCGGAGCCCCGTCAAAGGGTGCAATGATGAAACGCGGCGTCCCTTCGACCGGCCGTCCGTTCCTGTCGGAGGCCTCAATGGCCGGGGTGCAGGCAATACCCGCAACGGCCACCACAAGCAGAATCACAATCAACCATTTTATATCATTGCGGTTTCGCATCATGAACCATGACAGGACGTCCCCTGAACCGGTCCTGGGAGACGGGAATGCCGGATTCGACACAAACAGCTGATGAAACCCCATACGCTCATCATCTGGAATCGGGCGTTTTCTTTTCCTCTTCTTTCTTCAACATCCCTTCGTCTTCCCCCTTCCCCGGACGTTCTCCTTCTCTTTTCGTCTTTTCCTCTTCCCAGGATTTCCGCCTCGAAGCGCGCTCCTTCTCCAGCGCCTGTCGGTCCTCGTCCGTGAACGCGTCACTGGGTTCACGGTGTTTGATGACGATTTTCGGATTTCGGGGAGGAGGGGTATCCGAGATGACCGTGTTGCCCTGTTCGTCAATATACGTAAAAATCTCGCCCGCCCATGACGGTACGGAGGCAAGAACGATCACGAACACAAAGACAAAATATCTTCGTTTCATGCTGATCCCCTGCAAATGGCCAAGACAAACCTTGTACAGAACCTGAATCCCCCAGTCGAACCGACTCGGCCATTCCATGGCATCCCCTGCCTCATCCCGTCGCGTTCCAGGCCGGCCGCCTGGTCCTCCCTCGCCTATGGGCCGCCGACCAGCGTGACGGTCCCGGTCTTCCTGTCGACGGATACCATGAAAGCGAGCGTCTCTTCGTTGTATTGATTGGTATAATACTTGTGGATGCCCCGAAAAGAGGCACTGTACACACCGGCCGCATCCTCCTCGCGGGCGAGACAGATCGCCGACTCCACATGCCAGTACGTCGCAATCACCTGCGATTCGAGGAGAAAAAGGGCGATGTCCCGAAGCGTGAGCGGAAACGGGGAAAGATCCAGGATTTTCCCTATCTCCGTCCTCTGTCCGGGACGAATCCGGGTTGCGTCCACCCTCGCCAGGGGGGTGAAGTATTTCCCCGACACGACAGGCTCGCGCGTTGTCTTTCGAATGCCCATGAGCATGGCACCACGGACGGCATACCGGGCGAGGAATGGAACAGCATCGAAGGATTCCGCGGTAAGATCGGCAGCCTGCACGATGGAACCAGGATTCCCCGATCGGGAGCTTCCGGCGTCCCATTCCCGGAAAGGATTCTGTGCCCTTGTAACGCGGATCTGCATGATGCACGATTCCGATCCGTTTCGATCCCCGGCGCCCGCAGCCGCTGCATCGGGATTCATCAGGAATCCCGCCGACAGCAGGGCCAGGAAAAAGAGCAGCCAAAGGTCTCTTTTCATGGTGTCGCTCCGGCAGACAAATCGTCGATCAGGTTCCCCTCGATCCCGGGGAGTACGGTTTTTTCTGCGGGCCGGTGGGGGCGGAATGAAATCCGGAAGGCAATGCTCCGGTTCAGTTACATCGCAGTTTGCCCTTCATCGCTTCGTACCCTGTGCATTTCCCCAACTGGCAGGCCTTGATGAAGGATCGGCAGCTTTCCCGCGTGTTGCCCAGAAAGAAAAGTGCATAGCCTCGCTGGCTGTAAGATCCGGCATGATCTGGTTTCAGCCGGATCGCCTGATCGAAGTCCATGACGGACTGGTGATACCGCTTCATCCCCATGTATTCCAGGCCTCTCAGGAAGTAGGCCTCGGCACTGTCCGGCTTCAGCAGGATCACCTGGTCGAAATCGCGGATTGCCCGGTCGGATTGTCCGGTAATGCCATATGCATTGCCCCTCGACAGATAATACGAGTAGTCTTTCTGAAGGGAGATGGCCTTGCTGTAATCGTCGATCGCCCGATCGTAAATCCGCAGTGACGCATAGGAACCTCCACGGCTGGAGTACAGATCGGCCGAATCCGGTTTCAGACGAATCGCTTCGCTGTAGTCCCCGACGGCATTCTGATGCTGACCGAGCCTTGCGTAGGCAAGCCCCCTCGAATGATAGGCGAGTGTGTTGTCGGGCGCCCTTCGGATCGCTTCGTCGAAGCTTTTCACCGCGAGCTTGTATTGCTTCATTCTGACGAAAAGAAGCCCTCGCTTGGAATACAAAAAAGGGTTGTCCGGCTGCAGCCGGATCGCCTCATCATTGTCCTGAATGGCTTTCTGATAATTGCTGAGCCCGGCATAGGCGGAACTTCTTCTCAAGTATCCGAAAGCGTCTTTCGGCTTTTCGAGCTGGATCACTTTTTTATAATCGCCCGCGGCCTGAGCTTCCCGACCGGTTGCAGAATAGATATCCCCCCGCAAGGCATATGCCTCGCTGTAATCAGGCTTCAGCTTGATGGCCGTGGACAGATATTCCACAGCCTTCCGGCCGCCTTCGGCGATTTGCGATGGATAGGACATGCCGTGTGCGCTGGAAATCGTAAGCTGCCATTGTGCCGATGCCTGTTTGTACCAGTCCACCGCCGACAGCTCCCGCGATACTTCCCGGAACTGCTTTTTCAGCTTCTCGGGACTTTCTTTTTTCGCCGTGAGTCGCCGGTTCTCATCTTCCAGCCTGGCCACCTGGTCCAGCAACTGCTTTTCCCTTTTCCTGGCCTGATTGAGCTGGTCCAGATAGGTTCTGTCGCGAAGAAGTTTTCGGACCCTGCTTTCCAGCAGAGACGTGTCCACCAGCACCTTGACGACAACCTCAATCCCGAAGCTGTCTTTCGTATGATAGTTCTCCTGGGAAATCACCTCCGCCTTGAGCACGCCGGCGGCCAGGGCAAGGATTTCATCCTTTGCGACGGTGCTGTCCTTCACAACCGTAAGGCTCTCGATATAGGTCCCTGCCATCTCCAGCGCTTCCCGCTTCGCCTTGGCAATCGCTGCAATGCGTGCGTCGTCGGGCGATTGGCTGCCTCCGAAGGGCTGCTTGACCGTGTGGGTGATTGTTTGCGTGTCCGCCTGGACGCAGGCTGGAAGGAACAGCAAACATGCAAGAAAAATCCCGAGAAAGGCTTTCATGAGGACCTCCTGTTCTCCGGACCGGAAGGAATTCATGGCATGATCCCATGTACGGAATCCACGGGACGGGCATTTGCAGCCATTCTGCCTTACGATCCCGCTTTTCATTGTCCCCCCAGGAAAAATGTCTGAAACCGCTTCTCGATCAAATAATTCCGGTGACACAAATAATACCGGCATCCTACACGACACCCTCCGGCTTTCCAGCGTCAGATGTAACAAATCCCCGGCAGGATTTCCGCTTCTTTAAAAAAATCTCCGATCTGGTTTTCATGGGGGCATTCATCATCCCCTATTCTGCGATTCTAATGTGCTGTCCAGGTCAAAACAGGACCTTCCTCCCCGGCACCAGGAACCGGGTTTCCATGCCGGCCCTGCTCTTCTTCAGTCTTGCCGTCAATCCTTCAAGGTCCGCGGACCGGATTGTCCGGAAATCCGCGCCCGGAACAAGGGGAAGCGAGAAGTCGTCATAGTGAAACGGTACGACGCAGGCAGGCTCGACGATTTCAAGGAGCCGCTCGGGATAGCCCGGCCATTTCTTCCATCCGGGAGCACAGAGAAAGAGCACATCGCAGGTGTGCCCCGAAAACTCCTCCTCCAGAAACCCGGCGCTCCCGACGTGGAGGAACGTAACCCCGCCCAGTTCCACCTTCACGGCATACATGGAACCGAGCCGGTATTGGTTCGCTCTGAGCGGCGGTCTCCGGGCCCCATCGATCTCCCCCTCCATGAGAAGCAGCCGGGAGAGGACGAGGCCGTGCATCGAGGGAATCATCGTCACCGCAAGCCGGTCGTCGAGGACCGTCCGCTCCTGGGGACGGCAGACCGTCACGCGGCCTGGCTGGCCGGATATGCCCAGAAGGGTGTCGAGACTTATGCTGCCGATGAGCATTGCATCGGTACGACGTGCAACCTCCGGGATGTCCAGCGCATGATCAAAGTGGGTGTGGCCCGCGAGGACGGCCCGGACATCGCCCTCCAGGCCGTCAAGGTAGGACCGGACGGCCCCGGGATCCGGTTCGAGAGGGTGGATGAAGATCGAGCGCTTCGACGGCCTTGTCAGATAGGGGTCGATCAGCACGACGCGGCCGTCGAAATAGAGTTCGATATGGGCTGTCCCCATCCAGCGTGCTTCAACCGGCATGGTTTCCTCCCCCGCCGGCCTGAATTTTCCCCCGATTGGTTTGCCGCAGTCAGGCCGCCGGGAGGATCCACGAACGGCCGGACCGGTATCGGGGACTGATCACCGGCGGAATGATGCCCGTCCCGGAATGGGACTGGCTTCCATGAGGCAGGTCATTCAGCGAAGACCCCGGAGTTGCCTCCAGGGTTTCAGGTGGTGGATCGCAATCCCGCGGTAACTCCGCTCCTCGCGGCAGATACGCTCGACGATGGCCATCTCCCGCGACAGGATCGCGAACCCAAGATGCTGAAAGGTGAGTTTCTCCGGCTCGGCGGGCCCGGTCTCCAGCCCGATCACCACGCCTTTTCCGGTCCTGGAAGCGTAGGCCAGCTCCTGTCGGGCGTGGAAGAGGATACCGTCCTCTCCCTCGGCGTGGTTCCGGTAGTCCATCAGGGCGACGTAGTCGTAGAGGTCCTGCACGAACTCGTTGAGCGGGCGCCGCTGTCCCTGCCATTCGACTTCGAGCGTGTCATACCAGAACGGAATGGCCGCACCGACTTCCAGTTGCGCCTTTTTCGCCATGACGACCCATTCCCGGGAACGCTCCAGGAACAGACCTGCCACCCTGTTGCTGCTCTTCTTCCATTCGGCCAGTGTATAAGGTTCTATGTCCAGGTGGATGGCATCGAAGCGTGACTGCACCGGGGCTTTCACGTTGAAATCCACCACTCGCTGCACCATTTCCCTTGCCGCTTTGGCCTTTTCGGGCAGCACATACCGGGGGGTGTTCAGATAGAGGGACCCCAGGAGGGCCTCGACCTTGAAGCCGCGGCCGTGTATCCGCCCGATCAGGCCCTGGAGCTTCCCCGGCTCCTCCACAATGGGCAGGCGCCCCTTGTAGGAATCCGCGTAGAGATAGAGGGTGGTGATCCCCTGGGACCGGAGGTCATCCAGGATCTCCTTCTCGAATGCGGGGTCGTCGATCAGGCGGAAACTGTCGACTTCCCAGATCCACATGGCTCGAGGCACCGTCGCCTCCGCAGAGGACGCCCAGGGGGCGAAGAGAACCGCCAACAGGATGAAGACCCGCAGGATGAGGCGATCGGGAAAAGCATTCATGGACAGGCAATATGCGGAAGCAATTCTTTCTGTCAATGCAATTCGTCCCCGGTCTTCGCCGGCGCCTCTTCCCCAAGGGTGCGGGAGATGCGGGACAGAGGATCTTGCTCACGGATTACCGCCCGCAAACAAGTCCGCCAAGTCGCCCCAGCGGGAATCCGGATCGGCGCCGATTCGTCCGATCATCGTTTCAAAGGCATTCCACATGGCCTCCGTGGTCATCTCATAGGAGTGTCCCCAGAAGTAGAAGACGCCGCTTTTCCTTGCGTTCTCGTACCGGGACCACAGGTCCGGGGCGAGAAAATGGCAGTTGGGATGGAACAGCAAAGGGGTTTCCGGTGGAAACGGGCCGTCGGCGTCGCGGTCGGTCCTCCCGTAGACATGACCCGCCTCCCGGACCAGCGTCACGACCGCTTCGCCATACGAGCCGAAAGGATAGGCAAAGCCCGGCACCGGCTGCCCGAAGAACTGCTGGAGGCGCTCACGGCCCTCCACAATCTCTCGCCGCGCCGCCTCGACCGGCATCTGATCCAGGCGCGGGTGCGTCAGGCTGTGGTTGGCGATCGTGAAACCATCGTAGACGTCCCTCCGTTCGTCCCGCCCGAGCCGCCTGACTTCTGTGCCCTCGTATACGAAGCTCACCGAGCGGTGTTTCACATGCAGGCCGTCGTTGAGGTTGAAAGCGGCCTTTGCTCCGTGCCGCCGGAGGATATCGACGAGCCGGACATCCGTCGTCACACCGTCATCCCAGCACTGCACCACGGTCATCATGGATTCTTCGACCCCGCCCTTCCCGCAGAGCATGACCATCGCCGGGACAGGATCCCTCCCCCGCTGCCGCGGTCCCGGCGGGATCCTCTGTTTTCCCTCTTAACGGACCGCCCTGCATGCACCGCCGCCACCCTCAGGGGTGGTCAGTGACCAGCGTCCTGCTCTCCGCCGAGACGAACTTCCGGCCCCGGCTGTCCGAGATCAGGCCTTTCAGCGTCACGACGGTTCCGGACAGGCTGGGCTTCTCCTGGACGGCCGTCACCTCCCAGGAGATCTCCACTTCCTGGCCCGCCTTCACGGCCCCATGGGTGACACAGGTAAAATCGAGGCCAAGCCCGATGCGACCGGAAGGCCGATAGAAATGGGTCGCCACCAGGCCCGTCATCAGGGAAATCAGCTGGCCGCCCGTGACCACGAGGTCCCCGAAACGGGTCCGGCGGGCGAAATCGGCATCGCGATGGATCGGACTCTCGTCTCCCGTGGCAGCGGCAAAACGCCGGACTTCTTCGGCACTCACCATAACATTGCGGCAGAACCGCTCACCGACGGCAATGGCTTCCATGCAGGGACTCTCCTTTCCCCCTCCCTTATCCATCGATCACCGTAAGCTCCAGGGGCGTCCTGCAGAGCATCTCCCCGCCGTCCTTCGTGACCAGGACCGGGCACTCCAGCCTCATGCCGCAGACGCCGGGAACGGTCATGGCCAGGAACGCCACCTCGACGGCGTTCTCCTCGAGCACGACATCCCGGAACTCATCATTGTTGACGATGGCCGGATACCACTCGTGGCCGAACACGCCGAGTCCGTGCCCGAAGGAGGGAATGGTGTACGGGGCATACCCAAGCTCGTTAATCAGATCCATCACGGTCTTGCAGACATCGCCCACCGTGTTCCCCGCCTTGAAATTCCGGACGATCGTTTCCGCCGTTTGGAGATAGGCGTCGGCCAGTTTCCGCTGTTCCACCGACGGCTCTCCAATAATGAAATTGTGCGCCAGATCCGAGGGATACAGCTGGTAAAGCGGGTGCAGATCGACGATGATGTTCTCGCCTCTCTGCACCATTTTCTGCGTGGGCTGGGTCGTGCCGTTCATGGCGTAGGTCGCCCGGTACCCGGAGGCGATCTCGGACGATCCCGTGATCGCCCAGTGGTACTCGCTGCCGAGGCGCCGCAGCTCCATCTCGCCGATGCCGGCGATTTGCGCCTCCGTCAAGCCGATCTCCAGCGCATCCCTGACGCATTGGATCCCGGCATCAGCCATGGCGGCGGCCTGGCGCATCAGCTTGATCTCGCCCGGATCCTTGACATAGGAGGCCCGATCCACCACGTACAGCGCGTTGACAAAGGTCGCCTCCGGCAGCGCGTTTTTCAGGAATTCGTATTCCGTGGCAAACAGATATCCCGTATTCCCGCGGGGGGAATGGCCGAGCTCCACGCCGATCCTTCCCTTTTCCGCGCCGTTCTGCCGGACGAAATGGACGATGAGGTCCACGAGATCCATGCCGGGCAGGGGGGCATAGGAGGAAATGCTGCTCAACCATGACTCGTTCTTCAATCGCTCGCAGTCGAGCAGCATGGAAACCAGGCCGGCGAATCCGTCTTTCGACACGATGACGGCGCTTCTCCACGGGACGAAGGCGCCGGACACATAGCTCAGGCTCACCGTCCGCGTGCCCACGAATAGATCGAGATCGGACTTCTTCATCTCCTCCCGTATTTTCGTTATCCGCCCGGGATAGTCAATGTAAGTGTTCATATATCCTCCGTTTTCTCATATTTAACAGGGCATTTTCTCCATCGGGAAGAACTGTAGGCCCGTTGTCGCTGCAAGTCAAGCCGGCCTTCCTTCCGACCGGACGATCGGGGTCATTCGCACGGGATGGGAAGGGGATTGCCGGAATGGAACGAATCGCCCACAGCTTCCCGGAAGAAGGTCCGGGACAGCCCAGGGACAGGAAAAGATGCTGGGATCACAGATTCGGCGGGATCCGCGAACGTCCTCCGGTTCATCGCCTGGTGATCTTGACCTGCAGGAAGGCGACCGCCTGCTGCCCGGTTACACAGACACCGAACGACTTCAGGGAAAACTGGCTTCGGATCCGGGATATCAGGATGTTGTTGACATAATAGCTCAGGGTCTCCCCGCGAACCTCGACTCTCTGGACATTCCGGACATACCGGCCGTCGCTGATGGGTGCCGTGTTCGGCCTCCACGGCATGGCATCATCCATCGGGATATCGTTCACGTTGACCCAGATCACGGATTGCCCATTCGCCGAAACTCCGAACGTATACACATTCAGGCGGTCCTGACCCAGCATCAGGCCATAGGCGTTGTTGGTGATGCCTCTCAGCCACACCGAGACCAACTCGACGTCATAGTCTCCCGTCGCCCCGGGCGGCAAAGCGAGCATTTCGAGGGATTTCCGTTCGTTCTTTGTCTCCATGACATAGCGGTTGTCCTGGAACGCGGTATTGTAGAAGGGGCCGTTCGTGTATACCGGCCAGCCGTTTTTCGGCGAGGAGAAGTCGTCATAAAAAAGAACGCTTCCGTAGCCCGCCGGCTCTTTCGGTACCGTCAGCCTGCTCTGCTCCAGATCCTTCCGCTGTTGCTCGAGTTTCTTCCTCTCCTCCTCCAGGGCCCTTTTCTGTTCCAGGAGCTCTTTTTCCCGCTGAATCCGTTCCCTCTCTTCAGCCAGGATTCGCCGCTCCTCTGCGAGATCGTCCGGGGCCTTCGCCGCCGGGACCGCGCCTTTCTGCGGCTTGAAGGAAAAACTTCCTTCCAGGGAGGAAAGTTCCCAGGGAATCTGCTGACCTTTGGTCCGGCGCACCAGATCCTGGCGGACCCGCTTGAAAACCTCCTCGATGGGCACGTCCGGCGATGTCATGTGCTTGATCAGGGATCCCGTGAAAGGGCTGTTGCGCCCGGATCCGTCGACGGCGACCTTTCCCGGGCTCGTGGAGTAGCTGATGAAGGTCCCCTTCGGCGCGGAGGAGATGATGGCGAGTCCGCGGGATGCGGACCGGAAACTCCGGGCGAACGGATTGTCCCGGCAGGCATCCAGAATGACGATGTTGAGATCGTTGGCCGCATTGGCCATTTCGTCCAGGACCATTTCGGTGTCCAGCGCCTGGTACTTCACATCCGTCTCGCGATTGATGCGCGCCCCGACGGGGACAAGGTAGTTCCGGCCGGCGATCTGGATCCCGTGGCCGGCATAGTAGAAAAGCCCCACGCCGCCGCGCCGCAGGCGGTCGCCGAAGTCGCGGAGCGACTCGTCCATTTCCTGAAGGCTGGCATTCTTTTTGAGAATGACCGTGAACCCGAGTCTCTGAAGCGTCGCCGCCAGGTCGGACGCGTCATGCACCGGATTGGCGAGAGGACCGGTTTGGTAGGCGCTGTTGCCGATCACCAGGGCGACACGCTGCGTCTGCGCGGCGGAAGACGCCTGGGGAGCAAAGAGAAGAAGGGCTAGAAACAGCAGTATGAGTCGGTGGATGGGTTCCATGACGGCAAATTTCTTGTGACTCATGACCAGTTTATGGATCGGGGATAGACAACCTGACGCTTGTTTCCCTATACCATACCCGGATCGGGATGTCCGCCCGGTTTTTCGCCGATTACAATTTATCAGCCAAAAAACGTCAATGAAAATAAACATGTAAAAGTTAGCACAATCCGTTGACACCGTTTCCATCCGATGGCAACGGATTGCTAGAAAACACGATTTCGCCCGCTTCCGGAAAGGCAAGCGGTCCGATCTGGAAACCGGACGGTTCGGCGTCCGGAGTCTCCCAACGGAAACTACTTGGCTTTGATCCTTTTCGGTCCCACCCATTCATCCCAGGAATTATTGTAACCGTCGTAATGGATGAAATACTGATGGCCCTTTGTTTTCAGAACATGCGCGTCATACCACTTGCCCTTCCACAACACCCGAACGGCATCCCCTTCATTGAAATCCGCTGCCGGAGCCGCCTGCCCCGCAAGCTTGATCCGGTCGGGACCGACCCACTCATCCCATGAGCTGCTGTAGCCGTCGTAGTGGACAAAGCACTGTGTACCCTTGGCTTCTTTCACCATTGCAGGATACCATTTGCCCTTCCACAGGACCTGAGCCTTGTCGCCGGGCTGGCATTCCGCCGCTGCCAACGAAACGAACAAAATGGAAAGAAACAGGCAGCAGACAATAAAACTGACGGTTTTCTTCTTCATAAGATCCTCCTCATTTCAAGAAATTGAATTTATGCAGCAACACCAACTCCCAAATCTTTTCAGCTAAAAAAACAGATTTGAAACTCCCGATCAAGCCATATATCGTTTTTTTCAAAGCGGTCCCAGGTAGTCTTCTACCCCGCCGCTCCTATTGTCTGAATATTTCGTCCAGCCAGTCGAAGAGCACCAGTCCGACAATGCTGCGGTTCTCCATGATGCAGTGGTTCGTCGCACCCTCGTCGGATGGGGTGATGACCATCTTTTTCAGCGGATTGGGGAAGTTGTCCATACAGATCTTCTGCTGACGCTGTACCTCCGCGCTCTTGTACTCTCCTTCGCCGACAATGATCAGGGCCGGAACGGTCACCCGGGCGGGGTCGAAGATAAAGCCCCTGTTGGCCGCGGCAAGCGCCGACGGTTTGTCCATCGGCACGCCCCAGCTCCAGTTGATGACCTTGACGATGTTTCCATGAAAGGTGGTCCAGGAATCGATCTCCTTCTGATCGGCGAGAACGACCGGCATCGTAGAGAAGAGCGGATAGGCATCCACGACGGCGGAATTCATGGCGACGGCCCGGATCCGGGGATCATGCATGGCGGCCTGGGGCACGAACCCGCCGCCACCGCTGTACCCGTAAGCGGCCAGCCGTTTGGGGTCCACGTCGGGGCGGCTGATGGCATAGTCGACCACGGCCTTCATGGGCACATACATATCCGGCCGGAAGACTTTCCCCTCCAGGGGAAGGAGACCCTGCCCCGGCAGATCGACGGTCATGAAGTTCCAGCCGCGTTAATGGGCCTGGGAGGCAATGTAGAAATAGAGATCCTCGGCAAACGTCTCGCCGCCGCCGACCATGATCAGCGTCTTCTCCGGCTTCTTTCCCGCGGCGGCCTTGCGGAAATACCCGGGCAGCACCCTCACGCCTTGACTGCCCATGCTCATTTCCGAGGTGGATTGCGCTTGGGAATTATGGTACCCGGAAACATATATGACCGACGTTAACCGATCTTAAACCCATTTAACCCTGCCAGGGGGAAATATGGGAGGAGCCATTCAACACCCCGTACCTCGGAAGAGAGCGGGGTTTTTGATTTGAAAAAGGAAGGAGAATACCATGGCACGGAACAAGGTCATTATAACAGCGGCCCTGGCGGGAGGTCCTACGAGCAAAGCCAACAACCCGTCGACCCCCTACACACCGGAGGAGTTCGCGGAGGAGTCCTGGCGCTGCTGGAAGGAAGGCTGCTCCATCGTTCACATCCACGCCAAGGACCCGGGAAACGGCATGCCCACTGCGGATATCGACATAATCCGCCCCACCATCGAGGCCATCCGCGCTCGCGTACCGGAAATCATCATCAACATGTCCTCGGCCATCTCCGTCGGACTGACCGCGGAGCAGCGCATCACCCCGATCGAGGCGTTGAAACCCGAGATGGCGTCGCTGAACACCAACACCATGAACTTCGGCTTCGCCGACCGCAAGACCGGCAAATTCATGTTTGAGTTCATCTTCGATAACACCTTCAAAACCATTGAGGATTTCGCAAGGCGGATGGTCGCCGCGGGGGTGAAGCCGGAGTTGGAGGCCTACGATCCGGGCGGGATATACAACGCTCTTCTCCTCCGCAAACAGGGAGATGTGTTTATCGAACCCATGCACTGGCAGTTCGTCTTCGGGGTCACGGGCGGAATGCAGTTCTCGCCGCTGGGGTACTGCCACTTGAAGAGTCTGCTACCCGAGGGGCACACCTGGAGTGCATGCGGGGTGGGCAATCTCCAGTTCCCGGCCATCAGCCTCTCGTGCCTGGATGGCGGCCACATGCGGGTCGGTCTTGAAGACAGCGTGCGGGTACCGGGCGGCGAGATGGCCAAGGGGAGCTGGGAGCAGGTGGCCTGGGCGAAGAAGGTCGCGGACTCCTTGGACCGCGAGGTCGCCAGTCCGGACGAGGCCCGGCAGATCCTGGGGCTGAAACCGCGGGGATAAGAGCGGCAATCACAGATGTAGCGACAGACGCTTTGTATAATACCGGACAATGGAACGCGATTACAATAAAACCAGCTGTAACGATTATTCAATAACCTGTGCGCACAAATCGCACGACAATAATATAAAAAATGATCGCTTAATCAAGTGTCATTGCCTGAATACTATGGATAGCTTAATGGAATCGGCGACAGATTTGGAGTATCTGCTTATTGTCAAATGAGAGGAAAGAATTAACAGATAGAAGGCTTATGCGCAAACAAAGCTGTAGAAAAACGAGAGCCCAGCCATGTTCCCTTCATGGCCGGGCTTTCTAAATCTGGCTCCGGTGTTTGAAAACGCATATTGGGAATAAGAAGAACACCCGGAACAGACCTGAAGGCATTTTGCCTATAATGTCCCAATAGTCAATATACCTTTAGATATATTTTTTAATAAATTAGCAGAGAGATTTAAAGTACTGTTCCTGCGACTTATCTCCCCAAAGTACTTTAGAGGACAATATGATTGCGTTCAAATCTTCATGATGTTTCTTTAATACACTCTTCGATTTTTTCTTCAAGTATCGCTGCATCCAAGATCTGTTCATTAGCATCCTTTGTCTATGTTGCAACGTGGGTAATTGCTATTGGCTATCAGAACAATGATTCGATCGTCATGACGCTTGAAGTGGAGATCGGACGGAAAAAGAAAAACAAACGAAAGAAAGGGGTCGCAGCTTTCTATCTGCAACCCCTTGATTATTCATGGTACGCCCACTTGGATTCGAACCAAGGGCCTTCGGATTCGTAGTCCGACGCTCTATCCAGCTGAGCTATGGGCGCACGGTGCGGGCCGTGTGAATAGCGGTTGACCGAAAGAGGAGGTGCCTATAGCATATTCCTCCCGGGGAGGCAAAAATAAATCGTGGCTTCCGCCCAGGAGGAATCCCCCGTGAAAATCATCGATTCCCACATGCACTGCGGCGTTCAGAACGTCCAGCAGCCCTACTCTCTCATCCGGAGCGAACTGGACGACGGGGACATCGCCGGGGCCTGCGTTTTCGCCCCGGTGGAGGACGTGTACGACCGCTATGACTACCACTTCGAGGACAGCCAGGCCTGGGTCGACTGCCGCCAGCGGGCGAACCGCTATCTGCTGGATGTCCAGGAGCAGCACGAGGATTTCTTTGCCTATTATTTCGTCTGGAACGACTTCCGCCGGGAGGAACTGGCAAAGGGCTATCGGGGAATCAAGTGGCACCGCCACGAGTACGAGCCGGTCTATCGCTACGGCGACACGCGCTGCGGCGAGTTCCTGCAGGAGGTCTTCCGCCTCGAGCTGCCCGTTGTCCTGGAGGAATCCTTCGAAAACACGCTGTATTTCCTGAACCGGGTGGCCGGAAGGACCGTCGTCATCATCCCCCACATGGGCATGCTCAACGGGGGATTCACGTCCCTCTTCCGGGAAGGGATCTGGGAGGACGCAGCGGTGTACGCCGACACCGCCCTGGCATCCCGGCACGAGATCACGGCCTTCCTGGACCGCTACGGGCCGGACCGGCTCCTCTTCGGCAGTGATTTTCCCTTCGGGACGCCCAGCCACGAGCTCAACAAGATCGAGCGGCTGGGGCTGCCGGCGGAGGATTTTGAAAAGATCGTCTCGAAGAACATCCTGCGGCTGATGAGGGTCGAGGCATGACGAAGTATCGTGCAGGCCGGAAAGGCAGCCTGCGGCGCATCGCCTTGGTTGCGGTTGTCCTGCTTGCGGGCCTGTCGCAGGCGAACCCCGCCGAAGCCGCCAGGGGGGTGAAGACCATGAAGATTTTCCCGGGGGAAGGAACCGTCCGGCTGCCCAAGCCAGCCGTTCGCGGCACCGTTTCGGTGGAGGAGGCCCTGCAGAAGAGGTCCTCCGTGCGGGACTTTTCGGCGCAACCGTTGACGGCGGCCCAGATATCGCAGCTCCTGTGGGCCGCCCAGGGCACGACCCGCTCCTGGGGCGCCCGGACGGCTCCGTCGGCGGGAGCCCTCTATCCCCTGGAGATGTACGTGGCTCTCCCCGAGGGTCTGTTCCGTTACCGCTCCCGGGGCCACGAGCTCGAGCGGATGTCCGCCTTGGATCTCCGGGGCCTCCTGGGCGGAGCCGCCCTCGGCCAGGGACCCGTCCGGGAGGCCGCCGCGGTCTTCGTCATCGCGGGGGTCCAGGAGCGCACGGCCCGGAAGTATGGAACCCGAAGCGAGCGCTACATCAAGATCGAGACGGGACATGTGGCCCAGAACCTGATGCTCCAGGCCGTTTCCCTGGGTCTCGGCTCGGTGCCGATCGGGGCGTTCCATGACGACCAGGTCCGGCAGGTCCTCGGGTTGCCGGCAGGGCAGGAACCGCTCTACCTCATTCCCGTCGGCCATCCCCGGTAACGGATCCGTCTCCGGGCGGGTTGCCCGCCGCGGGCGCGGGGCGATCTTCCGCCTCATCCGGCGGGCGGCCGGCTTCTTTCATTCCCTGTTGAATTTTCTGGCGGGATTTCCTTCCGAGTGTCCGATGCGGCCGGGAAGGCCCGGCGCCTATGCGTGGGCCTCGGCCCAGTTCCGTCCGGAGCCGATGTCGACCTGCAGGGGAACCTGGAGCGAGACGACCTCCTCCATCTCCCGCTTGACCAGGGCCACAACCTCCTCCTTCTCCTCCGATGGCACCTCCAGGACCAGCTCGTCGTGGACCTGGAGGATCATGGCGGACCGGAGCCTCTTCCTCTCCAGGAGGCGGTGGATGTTCACCATGGCCACCTTGATGAGGTCGGCGGCGCTTCCCTGGATGGGCGTGTTGATGGCCGTCCGCTCGGCGAACTGGCGGACCGCCACGTTGGGACTGTTGATCTCCGGGAGGTAGCGGCGGCGGTTGAGAAGGGTCGTCACATATCCCTGCCGGCGGGCCTCTTCGAGAACGCCGTCGAGGAACACCCGGACTCCCCGGTAGCGCTGGAAATAGCCGTCAATGTATGCCTGGGCCTGCTTCTGGGTGATCCCGAGCTCCTTGGCCAGGCCGAAGGCACTCATGCCGTAGAGGACCCCGAAGTTGATCACCTTGGCCTGGCGGCGCATGTCCGGCGTCACCATGCCCGGGAAGACGCCGAAAACGTCCGAGGCGGTGCGGGTGTGGATGTCCTCCTCGGAGGCGAAGGCCTCCACCAGGGCCGGATCCCCGGAGAGGTGGGCCAGGACCCGGAGCTCGATCTGGGAATAGTCGGCGGAGACGATCTCCATTCCCGCCGGCGCCGTGAAGGCCTGCCGGATGCGCCGCCCCTCGGGGGTGCGGATGGGGATGTTCTGCAGGTTCGGGTTGCTGCTGGAGAGGCGCCCCGTCGCCGTGACGGTCTGGTTGAAGGATGTGTGGATGCGCCCCGTTTTCGGGTTCACCAGCAGGGGCAGGGCGTCCACGTAGGTCGACTTGAGTTTTGCCAGGCTTCGGTGCGACAGGATCATCGCCGGCAGCTCGTGCTGGGCCGCCAGGTTCGTCAGGACGTCGACGTCGGTGGAATATCCCTCCTTCGTCTTGCGGCCCTTCGGCAGCTTCAGCTTCTCGAAGAGGATCTGCTGGAGCTGCTTGGGCGAATTGATGTTGAACCGCTCCCCGGCCAGGTTGTGAATCCGTTCCTCCGAAGTCGCCAGGAGCCCGCCCATCTCCCGGGAGATCTCCTTCAGAAGTTCCGTGTCAACGAGGACGCCCTTCCGCTCGATCGCCGCCAGAACCTCCACCAGGGGCATTTCCACCTGGTGGAAGAGATCGCCGAGGCCGCCTTCCCGGATCTTTTCCAGGAGGACCGGCACCAGGCCCGCCACGCCATCGGTCCGCCGGCAGGCGTAGGACAGGCGGGCCTCCTCGGGCAGATAGCGGAAGGGAACGGCCTTGGCGCCGCTGCCCACCACTTCCCGGGCGGCCGGGACATGGCGGTCCAGGTGCTCCGCGACGACCTCCGGCAGGTCCGCGGACGGCCGCGCCGGATTCAGGAGGTAAGAGGCGATCATCGTGTCGCAGCCGAGGCCCGTCATCCGGACTTCGCGGCTGGCCAGCAGGATCAGCGCCTCCTTCAGGTCGTGGCCGTTCTTGGCCTTCTTCCCGTCCGCCAGGAGGGGCGCCAGGATGCCGAGGACCTTCTCGGTTCCCCCGTCCGGCGACAGGGGCAGGTAGCGCACGTCCCCGGGCGCGGCGGAGATCGTGATCCCAACCAGGTCCGCCTTCATGGGATCGTCGCCGTCCACGAGCACGCCGACGGTGAAGGAGTCCAACCGCGACAGGCGGTCCACGAGGGCCTTCATCTCCTCTTCCGTCCAGACGAGCCGGTACTCCCCCTCCATGGAATGCTCCCTGAATTTCAGCTGCTGGAGAAGCGACGAGAACTCGAATTCCCGGAACAGGTCCTTGAGGATCTCCGCATTCGGTCCGCTCCAGCGGGCGGCCTCCAGGTCGAAGGGCACGTCGGCGTCGGTGCGGATGACCGCCAGGTCGCGGCTCAGGCGGGCCTGATCGGCGTACTCCGCCAGGGCGGCCTTCGCCCGGGCGTTGTGCACCTTTCCCAGGTTCCCGAGAACACCCTCGACGGATCCGAACTCCTCGATGAGCCGCTGGGCGCCCTTCTGGCCGATGCCGGGAACCCCAGGGATGTTGTCCGAGGCGTCCCCCATCAGGCCCAGGATCTCCGGCACCTGCTCCGGCTCCACTCCGAAGCGCTCCCGGACGGCCTTGCGGTCGTAGGTCTTGTCGTTCATCGTGTCCACGAGGGTCACGCTGTCCGTCACGAGCTGCATCAGGTCCTTGTCGCCGGAGACCAGGACGACGTTCATGCCCGACGACGCATGGCGCCGCGCCAGGGTGCCCAGGATGTCGTCCGCCTCGATCCCCTCCTGTTCCAGGACGGGAATGGAAAACCCGCGCACGATCTCCTTCACGAAGGGAATCTGCGGCAGAAGCGCCTCCGGAACGGCGCGGCGTGTGGCCTTGTAGCCGTCGAAGGCCTTGTGCCGGAAGGTCGGGCCTTTGACGTCGAAGGCCACGGCGATGTACTTCACGTCATTCTCCCGGATGAGCTTCAGGAGCATGTTCGTGAAGCCGTACAGTGCGTTGGTGGGAAACCCCTTGGAATTGGAGAGGTCGCGGATGGCGTAGAAGGCCCGGAACAGGTAGTTGCTTCCGTCCACCAGGTAGAGGGTGGATTTCGTTTCCCCGTTCGTCATGGCCGGCCCCGGAAGGACGGATCCTGGATCGCCCCGATCGGCCTCAATTGGCCGATCCTCCGAAATGCTCGACGGTGAATTCCTCAACGACGATCCCGGGGGCCTGGCCTTCCCGGAGCCGGGCGATGACCTCCAGCACCGACTCCCGGTTCCAGTCCGTCTTGCCGCGGACCGCACAGGCAAGGAGAACCGCCAGGAAGAGCTCCGGGCGCACGCCGAAGGTCCGGCAGATCTCCTCGCAGGCATTCCGAAACCGTCCCTCATCGAAAGACCGTTCCTGCATCGTCATGTATATGCCTCCCAACGGTCCCTGAAACATCCTTCGCCGCCATGGACGGCGATTCCTCCCGGGGCTATGAAAGCCTCCCGGATTCAACGTTCCAAGCCGTTTGTTTCACGTGAAACAGGCGGGATCATCCCGTTCCCCGCCCGTAATCATCAACCAGGCGCTCGATGTCGTCCTCGCCGAAATAGTCTCCCGTCTGTACCTCTATATAGACGAGGTCGCCGCCGGCGGCGTTATGGATCCGGTGGAGGGCTCCCCGGGGAATGTCCACAGCCGTACCCGCCTTCACGGGGATCTCGCGATTATCCAGGGTCACCATCCCCTCCCCCTGGATAACAAACCAGTGCTCGGCCCGCCGTCGGTGGCGCTGGAGGCTCAGACGGCCGCCCGGACGGACGAGAATCCGCTTCACCTTGGCCTCGTTGCCGTCGTAGAGGACCTCGAAGAAACCCCAGGGACGATGGCTGTCCGTCTCGCTGTTCATGGTCGTTTTTCTCCTGTGCTCTTGATTCTGAGCGTATCGGAAAAACGCATCCCTTACAAGGTGAAGAAAGACGTGCCCGGAAAGGTCAAGGGCCGGGGAGTCGGCAGCGACTGGGCCGCCTGCCGGGCGCCTCGCTGCAGCTGCCCGGGACGCCGCTTTCAGGCGCCTCCCTTCCGGTACTCCATGAAATACCGGTAAAATGCGGCGACCACGAGGGAGTGGCGGATCTCGCCGTCCCGGATCATGCCGGGAATGTCCGCCAGCGGCCGCAGAACAACCTCGATGTCCTCCTTGTCGTCCTGCTCCTGCGCGCCCGCCGGGACCACATTCTCCGCCAGGAAGGTATAGCATCGGTTGTTCTGGATGGCCGGGTTGGGAACGACATAGCCCAGGGAGGTCATCCGCTCCTCCCGCCAGCCCGTCTCCTCCCGAAGCTCCCTCCGGGCCGCCCCTTCCGGCGTGTCGCCCTCTTCCATGACGCCGCCGGGGATTTCCAGGGTCACTTCCCGGGTGCCGTGGCGGTATTGGTGGACCAGGACCACCTCCTGCTCCGTCGTGAGCGGAATGACGTTCACCCAGGTCGGGGATTCGAGGATGAAGAACTCGTGATCCTTGCCCGTCCGGGGAGAGCGGGCCCGGTCGGTCCGCAGGCGGAAAATCCGGAAGGTACGGTCGTAGCGGGTGGAGAGGACGTCCCATGCTTTCGGCATCATGGGGCCTTCCTACTCCAGGAGAACCGGAAAAACAACGGTTGATTTTATCCCGCGGGCCATTATATTCATGCTGTCGCCTGAAGCATTCCACAGGCCCGCCATCGGGAGGAAGCTGCATGCCCTACATCAGAATCCGCTTCGGAAAAGAGTCCCGCCAGATCATGGCGGCCCACATCCCGAAAGATGCCCTGCATTTTTTTCAGTCCGAGCGGGAAGAGGGGCTCCGCGTCTGGCAGCCTCACATGGACATGTATGAAACCGTCGGTGAAATCGTACTCCTGGTGGAAATCGCCGGTGTCCGCCGGGAAGACCTGCAACTGGAGGTCTCCTCGGATACCGTAACCGTCTCGGGGCGGCGCTCCGAACCCTCCATGGATGGCAGCGCCCGATTCCGGCTCGCGGAAATCCCCTTCGGTCCCTTCGAACGCCGGCTTTCCCTCCCGGCCCCGGTGGATGCGGACCACGTCCACGCCACCTTTTCCAACGGCCTCCTGGTCATCCGGATGCTCAAAAGGCCGCTGGATCGGGTCCATCGCGTACGCATAAAGAACCAGGCTTGAAATCCATCCCTTGATCTCTGCCCTTTCATGCTTACTCTAATGGGGCGTGTGGAACGACCCGAATGGAGGTAATCATGGAGGAATTGAAAGCTCCCGAGGAAGTAAAAGTTGATGCCGGTGCCGTTCAGGTACCCGGCGTCATTCCCATCATGCCGCTTTTCAATGTGGCCGTGTATCCCCGGATGATGTTTCCGATGGAGGTCTCCGGTGAGCAGGCGATCCAGCTCGTCGACGAGGCCATGTCCACGGACCGCGTCATGGGGCTGCTCCTGGCAAAGACCTCTCCCCAGGAAGCAAAGCTCGAACGCAGCCACTTCCACGATATCGGAACCAGCGCCGTCATACTCAAGATGGCCAAGATCGGCGACAACAAGGCCCAGCTTCTCGTCCAGGGAATCAGCCGTTTCCGGGTGATCGAGTTTATCGAGGGGAAGCCCTATATCCGCGCCCGGGTGGAGACCCTGGAGGACCGGGGAGGAATGGACATCGAGGTGGAGGCCCTGATGGCCAACCTCGTCAGCCTTTTTGACCGCATCGTCAAGCTGTCTCCCTTTCTGCCCCAGGAATTCGGGGCCATGGCGAAGAACATCAGCGAGCCGGGCATCCTGGCGGACATCATCGCCTCGGTTATCAACGTCACCATGGATGAGAAGCAGAAAATCCTGGAGGCCCTCGACGTCAAGGAGCGGCTCCAGGAAGTGACCCGTCTGGTGAACCACCAGGTGGAGATCCTGGAGCTGGGCAGCAAGATCCAGTCCCAGGTCAAGAACGACATCGACAAGAGCCAGAGGGAATACTACCTGCGCCAGCAGCTGGCGGCCATCCGCAAGGAGCTGGGTGAGAGCGAGGAGTCCAAGGTCGAGATCGAGGAGTACCGGGCAAAGATCGAGGAAAAGAACCTGCCGGAGGAGGCGAAGAAGGAAGCCCTCCGGGAGCTGGACCGGCTGTCCCGGATGCACCCGTCCTCGGCGGAGTTCACCGTCTCCTCAACGTACCTGGACTGGATCACGGCCCTGCCCTGGCACGAGAGCACGGAAGACAACCTGGACATCCGGAAGGCCCGGAAGGTCCTCGATGACGACCACTACGGCCTGGAGAAGCCGAAAAAGCGCATCCTCGAGTACCTGGCGGTCCGGAGGCTCAAGCCCGACTCCAAGGGGCCCATTCTCTGCCTCGCCGGACCTCCGGGCACCGGCAAGACCTCGCTGGGGACGTCCATCGCCCGTGCCCTGGGCCGGAAGTTCTACCGCCTCTCCCTGGGAGGTGTGCGGGACGAGGCGGAGATCCGCGGGCATCGCCGGACCTACGTCGGCGCCCTGCCGGGCCGCATCATCCAGGGCATCCGGCGGGCCGAGTCGAACAACCCCGTCTTCATGCTCGACGAGATCGACAAGCTGGGCAGCGACTTCCGGGGCGATCCCTCCTCGGCCCTCCTGGAGGTGCTCGACCCGGCGCAGAACAACACGTTCTCGGATCACTACCTGGACGTGCCCTTCGATCTCTCGAAGGTGATGTTCATCACCACGGCCAACATCCTCGAGACCATCCCGCCGGCCCTCCGGGACCGGCTGGAGATCATCGAGCTGCCGGGCTACACGGAGGAGGAGAAGGTCCACATCGCCCTGCGCTACCTGATCCCCCGCCAGATCCGGGAAAACGGCCTTTCGCCCGATCAGATCCGGATTTCCCGCGGGGCCATCCGGCGCATCGTCTGCGGCTACACCCGGGAGGCGGGCGTCCGGAACCTGGAGCGGGAGATCGCCAACATCTGCCGCGGCGTGGCCAGCCGTATCGCCGAGGGAGAGATCCAGAAGGCCTCCATCCGTACCGGGGACCTCCACCGGTACCTGGGATCCGTGCGGATCTTCTCGGAGATGCACGCCCGCGTCTCCAAGCCCGGCGTCGCCATGGGCCTGGCCTGGACCCCCGCCGGGGGCGACCTCCTGTTCATCGAGGCCACCTCCATGAAGGGGAAAAAGGGCCTCACCCTGACGGGCCAGCTGGGAGACGTTATGAAGGAATCGGCCTCGGCGGCCCTGAGCTTTATCCGGGCCAACGCCGTCGAACTGGGGATCCCCGAGGATTTCTTCGAGGACCGGGACCTGCACATTCACGTACCCTCCGGCGCCATCCCCAAGGACGGACCGTCGGCGGGTGTGACGATGCTGACAGCCCTCACATCGCTTTTGACGAACAAGCAGGTGAAGAGGGACCTGGCCATGACGGGCGAGATCACGCTCCGGGGCCTTGTGCTCCCCGTCGGCGGAATCAAGGAGAAGGTCCTGGCGGCACATCGGGCGGGCGTCAAGACGATCCTGCTCCCGCGCTGGAACCGGAAGGACCTGGAGGATGTGCCGGCAAAAGTCCGGAAGGAGATCGTCTTCCACTTCGTCGACGACATGATGGAAGTCCTCCGGCTCGCCCTGGAAAAATAGCAGGCAGAAGAGATTGGCCATGATCGTAACCCCCAAGGAAGCATCGACCGTCATCCTGCTCCGCCGCCCCCCCGGGGGCGGCGACGGCTTTGAAGTGCTCATGGTCCGGAGGGACCGGAAGAGCAAGTTCGTTCCCGACGCGTATGTCTTCCCGGGAGGCGTCCTGGACGAGGAAGACGGCTCGGAGCGACTGGAGCGGCTCTGCGCGGGCCTGACGGCCTCCCGGGCACTGGGGATCCTGGAGGCCTGCCCGTCCCCGCACGTGGCGCTGGGTTCCTGGGTCGCAGCCATCCGGGAAACCTTCGAGGAAGTGGGCATTCTCCTGGCCCGCCGTCCCGACGGCGACCTCTTCTCCCCGTCCCTCGACGGGGAGGCGGAGCGGCTGCGATCCTTCCGGAGGCGCCTGATCGGGGGCGACATGGCCTTCGCGGACGTTCTCGAACAGGAAAAGCTGACGCTGGCCTGCGACCGGCTCCATTATTTTTCCCACTGGATCACCCCGGAGTTTCTCCCCCTGCGCTACGACGTCCGCTTTTTCCTGGCGGAGGCTCCGGGACACCAGGAGGCCCTTCACGATGGGGTCGAACTCACGGACCACGTCTGGCGCACCCCCGGAGACATCCTGGAAGACGCCCGGCGGGGACGGTTCAACATGGTTCTCCCCACCCTCCTGACTATCGAGGAGCTGAGCGGTTTCCGGACCCTGGAAGAGGCAATCCGCTCCACCCGGAACCGTGTCGTCGAAGGCATCCTGACCCGGATGATCGAAGAAGACGGCATCATCGTCGAGTACACACCGGACGGCCGGGCCTTCCGAAACCTCCCACCGTCCGTCTGAACGCGTTCACCCCTCGTCCACCCTGATTCCACGGTTCGTATTTACAGAACGGTTTCGCCTGTGGTATGGGTCGAACCGCGTTCACCCCATGAACGACGTTTATCGGATCATAGAGGTGTTTCATGAAGATAATTGCAGGGATCCAGAAGGCTCTCCAGGAGGGGAGATCCGCGTTGACGGAGGCGGAATCCAAAACGCTGCTCCGGCAATACGGGATCCCCGTCGTGGAGGAAGCCGCCTGCAAAACACCCGGGGAAGCCATCGAGGAGGCCCGCCGCCTGGGATACCCCGTGGTCCTGAAAGGTCTGGGTGCGCGCCTGACCCACAAGACGGAGCGCGGGCTGGTCAAGCTTCACCTGGCATCGGACGAAGAGGTTCGCCGGGCCGCCGGTGAAATCGAACAGGCTGCCGGCTCCGACCTGGAAGGATACCTGATCCAGCCGATGGTGGCGGGCCGCCGGGAATTCGTGGCCGGCCTTTTCTGCGATCCCCTGTTCGGCCCCGTGGTCATGTTCGGCCTCGGCGGCGTTTTCACCGAGGCCCTGCGGGACGTGGTCTTCCGCGTACCGCCCTTTGATGAAGCGGAAGCCGCCCGGATGGTGGATGAAATCCGTTCCGCCGTCCTGCTGGGTCCCTTCCGCGGGGACAGGCAGGCCCGCCGGGAAGACATCATCCGGACCCTGACGGGCCTGTCGCGCCTGGCGGAAGAATGCCCGGACGTGACGGAAGTGGACATCAATCCCCTGCTGATCGGACCGGACGGCCGCGTCACCGCCGTCGACGCCCTGGTCGTGCTGGGCAACAGGGTTGCCCCCCCGGCGGCGGCGGAACCGGTCGATCCCAAGGACCTGGCCGGATTCTTCTACCCCCGCTCCGTCGCTTTCATCGGCGCATCCGGAATCATCGGGAAATGGGGCCACATGCTGTTCACCAACGTGGCCGCCGGCGGCTTTCAAGGGGAGTTTCACCTGGTGAACGCGAAAGGCGGCGTCATCGCCGGAAGGCCCGTCTTCAAATCGGTCGCAGACATCCCCGGACCGGTGGACCTGGCGGTCGTCACCGTCCCGGCGGCCGGCGTGTCCTCCGTCATCCCCGAGATCGCCGCCAAGGGGATCCGCTGCGTCTTGCTCATCAGCTCGGGCTTCAGCGAGACAGGCGACAAGGGACGGCAGCTCGAGCGGGAATTGATCGCCCAGGCGCGGGAGCTGGGCATCCTGATCCTGGGCCCCAACACCATGGGCCTGTGCAACCCGCACCACCATTTTTACTGCATGGGGATGCACGTCCGGCCCGGGGCGGGGGAGATGTCCCTGGTGGCCCAGTCGGGAAACCTGGGAACGCAGCTGCTGGCATACGCGAAATCGCAGGGAATCGGAATCCGGGCCTTCTGCGGCTCCGGCAACGAGGGCATGATTACAATCGAGGATTTCCTCGACGCCTTCGAAAAGGACGATCCGACCCGCACGGTGGTTCTGTACCTGGAGAGCATCAAGAACGGGGCTCGGTTTGTCGAGACGGCCCGGCGGGTGGGCCGCAGGAAGCCGGTGGTGGTTCTCAAGGGCGGGCGGACCGACGCCGGGAACCGGGCCGCGGCCAGCCACACCGGCGCCCTGGCTTCCAACATCGCCGTCTTCCAGGCCGCCTGCCGACAGGCAGGCATGATCCCGGCCGACCATCCCACGGATCTCCTGGATCTGTCCGCGGCATTCTCCGCCCTCCCCCTGCCGAAGGGCAACCGGATCGGCATCGTCACCCTGGGCGGAGGATGGGGCGTCGTGGCAACGGACCTCTGCGTCGAGAACGGGCTGGCCATCCCCAACCTCTCGGACGAGATCATTGCGGGAATCGACAAGATCCTGCCCCCCTACTGGAGCCACACCAACCCCATCGACCTGGTGGCCGAGTTCGACCCCCTGATTCCCCAGCGCATCACCGAGGAGCTCCTGAAATGGGAGGAGTGCGACGCCGTTCTGCACCTGGGCATGCTGGGGCGGGTCAGCTTCTTCCGGACGGTTGCCGATTCGGCGATCCGGACGGACCCCAATTACACGGAAGACGGGCTGAAGGCCAGTCTCGACCTGGTGAGCCAGAACGAAAGGGACTTCACCCGGTTCGTCGTCCGGATGATGGAGACCTACCGGAAACCGGTGCTGGGCGTGGCCCTTCTGAACGAGGAAGACAGCCGGTCGATCGTGGAGGTGGAGGGAAGCCCCTACAAGGGCGTCGCCTTCCAGACACCGGAGCGGGCGGTCAGGGTTCTGGCAAAGATGTGCGCCTATTCGCGCTGGCTCTCCCACGAGAAGAGCCGCACCATGGAGATGTGAAATCATGAGAACTTCCCCGGTCTCCCCTCTGTACCGGGATTCCCTGGCGAAAGAGAGGGCCGTTGCGTGAGCCGCATCCTTCTGATCCGCCACGGCCAGGCATCCTTCGGCAAGGAGCGCTATGACCGCCTCTCCCGGATGGGCTGGCGGCAGGCGCGGATCCTGGCCGCGCACCTCTTCCAGGCGGGCCACACGTTCGACTCCGTCTGCGCGGGGGAACTCGAGCGCCAGCAGGACACCGCCCAGGCCGTTCTGGCCCACTACGATGGCCGGGAGCGGCCCCTCCCTCCCCTGGAGACGGTCCCCGAGTTCAACGAATATCCTTCCCGATCGATCTTCCTGCACTATTTCCCGCTGGCCATCCGCGACAACCCTTCCCTCGAGAAAAACCCGGAGCGCCTTTACAAGGACCGCAAGGCCTTCCAGCGGATTTTTGAAGCGGTCGTCCGCCGGTGGATCGACGACCCGGCACCTCCGGCGGAGATCCTGGGCTGGGACGACTTCCGCACCACCGTCGCCTCGGGCATGCAAAAAATTCTGCAGCGGAACGGCCGGGGCAGCCGGATCGCCGTTTTCACCTCCGGGGGGGCCATCTCTGCCGCCGTCCAGACGGCCCTGGACCTCTCCACGGAGGAGACGTTCCGCCTGGCCTGGATGATCCGCAACGCCTCCGTCACGGAGTTTCTCTACGACGGGGAGCGGGTTTCCCTGCTGTCCTTCAACGGGACGGCCCACCTCGAACTGGAGGGGGATCCGTCCGTCATCACATACCGGTAACCCCCGGTAGAGGAGGTGTCCCATGGATTTCGCCGTATCCGAGAAAATGCAGGCCATCACGGGGATGATGGACGACTTCGTCCGGAAGGAGCTGTTTCCCCTCGAACCGGAATTCCTGACCACCGATTTCCGGGACCTCCTCCCCATCCTGGAGGAAAAGCGCCACATGGTCCGGCAGATGGAGCTGTGGGCGCCGAACCATCCGCCCGAGTACGGCGGTATGGGGCTCGACCTGATGGATCACGCCCTCGTCTCGGAGGTCCTGGGCCAGTCCCCCATCGGCCACTACGTCTTCGGCTGCCACGCCCCGGACGCGGGAAACATCGAGATCCTGCACAAATACGGGACGGAAAAGCAGAAAATCCAGTACCTGAAGCCGCTGGTGGAGGGAAAGATCCGCAGCTGCTTCTCCATGACGGAGGTGGACCTCCCCGGATCGAACCCGGTCCTGATGGACACGACGGCGGTCACCGACGGGAACGACTACGTCATCAACGGCCAGAAATGGTACTCCACCGCGGCCGACGGGGCGGCCTTCGCCATCGTCATGGCCGTCACGAACCCCGAAGCGGCCCCGCACATGCGGGCCAGCATGATCATCGTCCCCACGGACAACCCCGGCTTCAATCTGGTCCGGAACATCCCCGTCATGGGGCATACGGGAAGCGATTTCGCGAGCCACGCCGAGATTCTCTACCAATCCTGCCGGGTCCCCCGGGAGAACCTCCTGGGGCCGGAGGGATGGGGCTTCGTCATCGCCCAGGAGCGGCTCGGGCCGGGCCGGATCCACCACTGCATGCGGTGGCTCGGCATCTGCAAGCGGGTCTTCGACCTGATGTGCCGGAGGGCCGCCTCGCGGGTCATCACGGCCGACGGCAACACCCTGGCATCACGCCAGATCGTCCAGGCCTGGATCGCCGAATCCGCCGCCGAGATCCAGGCCGCCCGCCTCATGACGCTCCACTCCGCCTGGAAGATCGAGAACCTGGGCGTCAAAGAAGCACGGGAGGACATCTCCCTCATCAAGTTCTACGTCGCCGGAGTCCTCCAGAAGGTGGTGGACCGGGCGCTCCAGGTGCATGGCGGCATGGGTATGACCGACGACACGATCATCGCCTATTTCTACCGCCACGAGCGGGCAGCCCGGATCTACGACGGAGCGGACGAGGTGCACAAGGTCACCGTGGCCCGCCGGATCATCAAGCAGAAGGTGACAGGCAAAGCCTGAACGGACAGGGAGACACCATGGACTATATCGATCGAACCAAGGCCATCCGCCCGGGAGAGGAACTGGATCTCTCGCGGCTGGATCCGTACCTGAGAAGCGCCATCCCCGGCCTGGACGGGCCGATGGAGGTGGAGCAGTTCCCCGGCGGCTATTCCAACCTGACCTACCTGATCCGCTGCGGCGGCCGGGAAATGGTCCTCCGCCGGCCGCCCTTCGGGAAGAAAGCGAAAACGGCCCACGACATGGGCCGGGAATACCGGGTGCTCAAGGCCTTGCGGCCCGTGTTTCCCTGCTGCCCCGAGCCCCTGGTCTACACGGAGGACGAATCGATCCTCGGGTGCCCCTTTTTCGTCATGGAGAGGATCCGCGGCATCATCCTCCGGCGCGAACTCCCGAAAGGCCTGTCTTTCAGCCCCGAGGAGGCCCGGAAGCTGAGCGAAAACCTCCTGGACGTCCTGGTCGACCTGCACAGCGTGGACGTGGAAAAGGCGGGGCTCGGCGACTTCGGGAAGCCCGAAGGGTACGTCCGGCGGCAGGTGGAAGGGTGGAGCGAGCGCTACCGGAACGCCCGGACACCCGACGCACCGGATTTCGAGGTAGTGATGGCCTGGCTCGCGGACAAGCAGCCGCCCGAATCGGACCGCGTGTCGGTGATTCACAACGACTACCGCTTCGACAACGTGGTCCTGCACCCGGACGATCCCTTCCGGGTCATCGGGATCCTGGACTGGGAGATGGCCACCATCGGCGACCCCCTGATGGACCTGGGAGGCGTCCTGGCCTACTGGGTGGAAAAAGACGATTCGCCGGACCGCCAGGTTCTCCTCTTCGGCCCGACCAACCTGGAGGGCTCCCTCACGCGCGCCGGGGTGATCGAATACTACCTGCGGAAAATGGGCATGACGACGAAGGCCATGGATTTCTACCAGACCTTCGGCCTTTTCCGGCTGGCCGTCATCGCCCAGCAGATCTACTACCGGTTCTACCACGGCCAGACGAAGGACCAGCGGTTCCAGATGATGATCGTGGCCGTCCAAGTCCTGGAGAAGGAGTCCCTGAAGCTGATCGGGGCGTCGTCCCTGTAGAGCGGAAACGGCCGGAGCGAACCGGACCGGCCGGAACGGATGCCCGATGAGGCGATGACGATTTGCGGGGAGGGTTTGCGCCCGCGGCGGTCCCGGCGCGGGTCAATGCCCTTCCAGAAGCAGATTTTTCCAGCCCCACCGCCGGTCGTCCCGATCCTGCTCTTCCCGAATGCTCCGCTCCATGTTTTGCCTCAGGCCTTCAAATCCCGGGCCGTCGAGATTCTTCGGGACGTACATGGGCTCACCCCACCGGACGATGATCCGGCTGAAGGGCTTCGGGATGAGCATCCGGTCCCAGCTTCCGAGGCTCCAGGCCCGGCTGAAGGAGATGTACACCGGAACGACGGGGGCACCGGAGAGCTGGGACATGCGGATCAGGCCTGCCTTGATGACCCCCCGGGGACCCGTGGGGCCATCGGAGGCATGGACGGCAAAGGGGTGCTCCTGCAGGTCCTCGACCATGGCAGACAACGCCTCGCGGCCGCCGCGGGTGCTGGACCCCCGGACGGGCCGGAAGTTCAGGCGCTCCACGATCCGGACGATGAGGTCCCCGTCCCGGCTGGCGCTGACGATGGCCGAGGGCTTGAACTCCCGGAAGCGCGAAGCGTACCCCACCACACCGAGCACCCTCTGGTGCCAGAGCGCGGCGATAGCCTTGCCTCCGCCTCGGAGATGGGAAAGCATCCGCTCCTCTCCAATCACTTCCAGCCGCACAAGCGACAGGTATCCACGAATCAGGCTATGCGCCAGGGAAATAACGAGGCTCGACTCGACCACCTTCCTGCCAAGCCATTTCAGGAATCTTTTCTTCACGACACCTCCCGCAAATAGACCGGATTCGAATAGATCCACGGCCGCCGGCGGCCCCAGGCCCACCGATCCACTTCCACCCTGTACACGCCCGGCCCCGGGGCCGGAACGGAAAGAGACCGGCCCCGCTCCTCCCGGATGGTGCGCCCGTCCCGAAGCAGGCGGATCCGTGCCACGCCGGGGGCCTGAACGTGGAGCACGCATTTTTCAGCGAGCCGGAAAGGGACCTCTCCCCCCATGACAACGATTCCTCCCGGCCGTTCCGCGTAAAAGCGAAATCCGACGGAAGGCTTGAGCCAGTCATTTGCCACGAACGAACGGCCCTGCTCCAGCGCTTCCAGGACGGTCACCACCGCCGGCCCCGGTTCCCCGGACAGGGGCTCCTCCGTCAGGATGTGGGTCCTCAGGATCGGCAGGACCCGGGAAAAGGGAAAGACCGGCAGGGTAACACCAAACCATTGCTTTTTCGTGTCGTGGTTGTCGCACTCGCCGATCCCCGGGATCCGGCGCTCCCTCCCCAGGGCGTCCCATCGGGCCAGTGTTTCCCGCTCGGGTCCCCGGAGGAACAGGGCCGGCATCAGGTAGCTCGCAAAGGCAAGGAACTGTCCCGTCAGGGACTGCTGCCAGTCGGTCATGAAATCCCAGATTCCGATCCCGGTGAAACCGCTGACGTCCCAGTCCGTCCAGGGATAATGTTTCACGTGAAACACGGGGGCGCCCCGGTGGTCCGGATGAGCGATAAAGCCGATGCCTCCCGCTTCATGGACCCGGTCGATGTAGCTCTGCGGAGCCACCCCTTCCGTGTCGTCGGGAATGTCGACCGTCCCGCAGGAACCGAATGCCAGGTAATGATTGAAGCGGGGCGATATCTCCTGGCCGACGATGACGAGGACGCCGTCGTGCCATCCCTCCCAGCCGCGCTCCCGGGCGGTGACGCAGGCGTGATCCGTCAGGGCGAGGAAATGAACGCCCGACATCCGGGCCGCCCGGATCATCTCGGAAACCGGTGTCCGCCCATCGAAGGAATACTCCGAGTGAATATGGATCACCCCCGTGTATTCATGCACGGCCGGCTTCCCCCTTATGGCCGGATCGGCGCAGACCGAGGCCGGCGACGGGACAGCCTTCGCATCGGGGCCGGGCCTTTCGGCAGAAGATCTTTCCCGTCTGGACAAAGAGTGCATGGTACTGCTTGAAGAGGGGAACATCCTCCGGGAGTCCGTTGACGACCGCGTCCCGGACGGCTCCATAGGACTCCGATCCGTCGATCCATCCGTGCCTGGCCAGGATCCGCCTCGTATAGGCGTCGACGACAAACACCGGCCGGCTTCCCGCATACAGGAGGATGCTGTCCGCCGTCTCCTCCCCGATCCCGTTGACCGACAGCAATTCCTCTCTCAAAACCCCGGTATCCTCCCGGAACATCCGCTCCAGGCTCAAGCTGTAGCGGGATTGCAGGAAGAAAAGAAAGGACTTCAGGCGACGCGCCTTGACGCGGAAATATCCTGCCGGACGGATCCGCTCCGCCAGATCCGCTTCCTCCAGCCCGAAGAGCCCCTCCGGGGTCAGGCAGCCGGCTTCCTTTAGGTTCCCGATGGCTTTCTCCACGTTCGTCCAGGCGGTATTCTGCGTCAGGATGGCCCCGACGGCGACCTCGAAGGGGGTTTCCCCCGGCCACCACCCGAGGTCGCCGAAACGGCCATTCATCCTTGCATAGAGATCGAGGACCGAGGGCGTACTGTCCATGGGACCGCCTTTTGCCGGCGTGAAAGGATGGAAGGCGGCGTCCTCTCCCTCCGGATGCCCCGGGGGAGGAGACGCCGGGGATGGCCGTGGAGACTTCCGGCAGACTATTTCCGGAGGGCCACGTAAAAGGTGGACCGGCCCCGCTTGATCAGGAGGAGCACGGTGTTCTTTTCGCTCTTCTTGGCAATTTCCCGCTGGTACTCCTTCACGGAAGTAACCCGCACCTTGTTCACCTGCAGGATGATGTCCTGGGGCTGCATGCCGACTTCATCCGCCTGGCTTGCCTCCCGCACATCCGTTACGAGCACGCCGATGCGCGGGGCGACTCCCAGGTAGCGGGCCACCTGCGGGGTAATATCCTGAACGGTGATGCCGAAGTTCTGCCTGTCGTCCCTGCTTCCGGCCCGCGCCACTTCCTTCGAATCGGTCCGTTCCTCCACGACGACCTGGAACATGCGCTCCGCTCCTTCCCGCAGCACCTTCACGGAGATCCGGTCATTCACCCTGAACGAGGCGATCATAAGCAGGAGATCGTGGGTATCTTTGACCTTCTTGCCGTTGATCTCGGTAACCACATCTCCTGCCTGGATTCCCGCCTTATCGGCGGGATCTCCCCTGAACACCTCGGAAATCAGGGCTCCGCTCCGGTCCTTGAGCTTCATGCTCTTGGCCAGGTCCTCCGTCACGTCCTGCACGGAGATCCCCATCCAGCCCCGGGTCACCTTCCCTTTTGCCTTCAGGTCCGAAAGAATGGCCTTGGCCATCTCCATGGGGATAGCGAAACCGATTCCCTGGCCGTGGGCGACGATGGCCGTGTTGATGCCCACGACCTTCCCCTCCATGTTGAACAGGGGGCCGCCGCTGTTGCCCGGATTGATGGAAGCGTCGGTCTGGATGAAGTTGTCATAGGGACCGGCCCCGATGACCCGTCCCTTGGCGCTGACGATGCCCGCCGTAACGGTCGCGTCCAGGCCGAAGGGGTTGCCGATGGCGACGACCCAGTCGCCGACGCGGATCTTCTCCGAGTCTCCCAGCTCCGCCACGGGCAGGCTGTCGGAGGTCTTGATCCGGATGAGGGCGATGTCCGTCTTGGCATCCCGCCCGATGACCCGGGCCTCGAACTCCCGGCCGTCGGAGAGCTTCACGAGGATCTTGTCGGACTGCTCGATGACATGGTTGTTGGTGAAGATGTATCCGTCGGAGCTGATGATGAATCCCGAACCCAGGCTCCGCTGCTTGAAGGTCCGCGGCGTGTCTCCGAAGAACCGGCGGAAGAAATCATCCCCGAAATAACGATCGGAGAGATCGTCCTGTCCGAAGGGGGTGCGGAACGCCCCCCTGCCGGATCGCACCGTCTTCGTCGTGCTGATGTTGACCACCGCCGGCTTCACCTTCTCCGCGAGGTCGGCGAAAGACCCCGGCGCCTTGACGCTGACGGCGTTGGCGGAGGGGATCTCCGTCCCGGACGGGACGAAGGACGACTTCAGCACCTCCACGAACGACACGATAAAAAAGGCGATGAGAAACGCCAGGAGAAACATGATGAACGTTCTCCGGCTGCTTCCTTCCTTGGCCATATTTCCTCCTCTGGTACCCTGCTCTGAACTGCTGCCGCGGGAAAAGGGCGGCCCGCGTGATCCGGTCTTATAAACGGATGAGAACTTTTGTCAACAGCCTTCTCCGCTACCGGCGACGATCACCCGCCGCTGCTCAGGCCGGTTCGCTCTCCAGCCGCACCGGGTTGGTGAGGGTCCCGATCCGCTCGATCTCCACGGACACGGTGTCTCCATCGTGAAGAAAGATCGGCGGATTCCGGGTAAATCCGACACCCTGGGGTGTCCCCGAGAGAATCACGGTTCCCGGTTCGAGGGTCATGGAGAGGCTCAGGTTGCTGACGATGGCCGCCACCGGAAAGATCATATCCGCGGTCGAGGCGTCCTGCAGGGCCCGCCCGTTGACCAGGCAGCGGATCCTCAGGTTTCCCGGGTCCTCCACCTCGTCCCGGGTCACGATCCACGGTCCCAGGGGGCAGAAGGTATCGAAGCTTTTCCCCCGGGCCCACTGTCCTTTCTGTTTCTCGATCTGCCAGTCCCGGGCGCTGACGTCGTTGGCGCAGGTGTATCCGAAAACGTATTCCATCGCCTCCTCGGGGGAGACGTTCTTGGCCCGGCGGCCGATGACCACCCCGAGTTCCGCCTCGTAATCCACGTGCTCCGCTCCGGCCCGGGGAAGGAGGATCGTCTCTCCGGGACCGATGAGGCTCGTCGTGGCCTTCAGAAAAAGGACCGGCTGCTCCGGGTAGGACATGGCGAACTCGTCCCCGTGCTGGCGGTAGTTGATGCCCAGGGCCAGGATGTTCGGAGGCGCCAGGGGACAGAGAAGCCGCCGGACGGGACGGCACTCATCGCCGACATCGAAGCCGCCGAAGAGATCCCCTTTCAGGACCCATGCCTCGTCCGCACGGTCGTCACGGGCCATCCCCAAGGCAACCCGCCCTTCCGGATCGGCAAAACGTATGATCTTCATGGAGCTCCCCTTCCAATCCATTCACCGGCATTCGTGCCACCGGCAACGTGAATTTCCCTGCCGGAACCGGGATCCTTTCATCCGAACCGCCGTCACGGCACCCCCGTTCTTCCTGCGAATGTAAGCACTCTTAACATGTTTGGGAACCACAGGAAAGGCCTCCAGATCCCCTTTGCCGGTCCGGCCCGCCTTGTGATAGGATCACCCCTGCCATTTTCCAGCCCGGCGTCTTCCAGGCGGATCGGAAAGGGATTCATGTACGCAGCCATCGAACGGATCGGAGAGTCGAGCATCCGGACGGCCAAGGCCTTCTATGAGACCCTGGCCTTCTCCAGCGTTGTCTTCTTCAAGCTCTTTGACCGGAAATCCTTCAACAGCGCCATGCGGATGGTCCTGGTCAACCAGATCTATTTCACCTCCGTCCAGATCCTGCCCCTTTTCATCGTCGTGTCCATTCTCTTCGGTTCCCCCATCGTGGGCATCACGCTCCAGATTCTCAAGCAGTTCGGCCTTGCCGACCGGATGGGATCGGTCCTGATGGGTGTCGTCGTGACGGAGATATCCCCTTTCATGACGGTTCTCCTGATCGCCCTGCGGTCCAGTTCCGCCATCAACGCCGAGATCGCCGTCATGAAGGTCAACCGGGAACTCAAGACCCTCGATGTGTTCCGCATCGACGTCCTGGACTACCTCTTCCTGCCGCGCATCATCAACGGCATCCTCTCCGTCATCTGCCTGAGCACCCTCTTTTCCATTCTGGCACTGGCCAGCGGAGCCTTTTTCAGCCGCTACATCCTGGACATGAGCTTCGACGATTACACGACCCTCCTGTTCCTGTCGGCGGATTTCTCGGATCTCTTCATCCTGCTCGTGAAATGCGTCTTCCTGGGATTCTTCATCACGCTGATTCCCATCCGCTTCGGCCTCCGGGCCACCCATGAGCTGACGAGCATCCCCATCTCCGTCCTCAACGGGATGGTCAAGGTTTTCATTGCCATTGTAATGATCGAGGTGATATCATTACTATTCAGATTTATTTAAAACTTTTCCCCCGGGAGGAGGTCCTGGAGAAAGCGCTTGCCGCCATCGTTGCGGAATGCGGCAACGGGCTGGGGCTCGTGGCTGCGGATGCGCCGCTGATCTCCAACCTGGACGTCCTGGGAAACCTCGCCCTGATCAAGCAGTACCGCGAGGATCTCCCGAAACTCGAGGCCGAATCCCTTGTCATGTCTTACCTCCAGCGATTCGATCTGGAGCGGATCGCCTTCCGTCGGAATCCGGCCCTGACGGCGGAAGAGCGGTTCTGTTCCATGCTGGTCCGGGCCGTCCTGGTTCCCGAGGCGTGCGTCGTCATCGATCGTCCCCTGAAGATCGTGCCGGACCTGCAGGACAACCGCTTTTTCCGGGACATGCTGACAAAAGTTTCTGATTCCTGGTCATCCTGTGTGATCATAGATTATCCCTGGAACCGAGAACGCTATGAAGATATCCCGGTCGTTGACGACAAATCTTAAGGTTGGGCTGTTCCTGGCGATCATGGCCTTGCTGGCGATCGTTTTCCTGTCCTACATGGCCCACAAGAAGGGAATTTTCGAACCCACCTCTACGTTCACGCTGTCCTCGAAGACCGGTGAAGATCTGGCGGAGGGCATGCCCATCCATTTCGCCGGCTTCCGGATCGGCCGGATCGACGAACTGGAACTGAACGACCAGGGCATGGTGATCATCAAGATCAAGGTGCCCCGGCGGCACGTCAAGTGGATCCGGACCAACAGCATCTTCAGCCTCTACAAGCCCCTGATCGGCTCTCCCCGTCTCATCGTATCCACGGAGAACATGGCCAGTCCCGTCCTCCCGGAGGACAAGGTCCTCGAGCTGGTCGTCGTCAACGACATCAACGAGGCCATCAAGCAGCTCACCCCGATCATCGAGGAGGTCGGCCAGATCGTATCCCACATCGAGGCCATCACGGGGAATCTTGCCGACCCGAAGGGCAGCGTCAACATGATCCTCCGGAACGCTGAGCAGGTGACGGCCAACTTCACCGAAAAGAAGTCCATTGCGGAGATGGCCCTGGGCGACCCGGAATCGGTGAAATCGCTTCACGAATCCGTGAACAAGATCCGGGATATCCTGGTCAAGCTGGACGACATGGCCGGCAAGACCGATGTGGAGCTCTACGGCAAGGACGGGGTCCTCCCCCTGGTCCGCTCCATCCTGGCGGACGTCCTGGTCAAACTGCAGAAACTGAACAAGGCCCTGGACAACATCACCAAGGTCACCTCCGACGCGGCGTCCTCGACAAAAGACCTGCACCTGCTCCGAAACGACATCGATGCAACCATCCAGTCCATCGGCCGCACGGTGGAGGACCTGGACCGGATCGTTCCCCTCAAGAAGGAACGGGAGATCAAACTGCCATGACGCGACGCCTCACCTTCGTCCTCATGATCCTTGCCGTCACCATCCTGACCGGCTGCGGCGGCGCCCGGGTGCCCGACTGGACGACCGATGGATACAACAACCTGGAGGCCTTCAAGGAACGATACCTGGCCGGCCGAAGCGGCCCGGCCGAAGCGAACTGGCGCCATGCCGTCGAGGCCATCCGGATGAGCGGGGATCTGGAGGTACTCGGCCGGGCCTACCTGACCCGGTACGCCGTCCTGACGGCCTGCCTTGAACCCTTCGACGATGCAACCTACCGGGAAATCGAGGCGCTCCACCCCACGCCGGAGAACCGGGCTTTTCACCGCTTTCTGACCGGAGAGCTTTCCGCCGTGGACGAGAAGAGCCTTCCCGATCCATACCGGGGCATGCTGAAGGCCCTCCGGGACGGAAACCGCGAGGCCATCGCCGGGGAGGCCGGCCGGATCAAGGATCCACTCTCCCGCCTCATTGCCGTCGGTGTGGCCGTGCGGATGGGATACGGCGATCATGAAACCCTGCTCAAGGCGGGCCTGGCAGAGGCCTCCCGGAACGGCTGGAAGCGGGTCGTCCTGGCCTGCCTGGAACACCTCCGCATCCTCTATGAGAAGCGGGGCGATAAGGCGGAGGCCGAAAAAACCGGGAAAACCCTGGAGATCCTGAAACGGGAGCTTCCGTCATAGGGGAGGAAATCTTCTCCATCCGAAGCTCGCGCGGGCTGCCACGGGAGCTTCCCCCATCACGGAAGCTTTTCCGCATTCTATCGGCTCCCCGGCCGTGCCCCGCGCCAGACACAATGCTCAAGACATAAAAAACCGGGCGTCCGACCCGGCCGCCCGGCATACCTTTCTTTTTTCCGCCACTCTTCTATTTCTTTGCCGTCCTCTCCGGAAACAGCTTCGAGAACGACCGGCGCCGCCGTTTCTTCCAAGCCCCCCGATGGTACACATAGCTGGCCATCAGCGGCAGGATCGACGTCGCCTCGCCATACACCATCTGCTCGCTCGTGCCATCCACCTTGCCCCAGGAGCTCGCCTCCTTGAGCGTGGAGCTGGAGCAGGCCCCGTCCCGGACATCCGCCACGGTGACCTGGACGGCATACTTGTGCATCGGGACCTCCTTCCCCAGGACTTCCGCGCAGATGACCGTATCCTGCGCAAAATTCTTCGGTACACCGCCGCCGATAATGAAAAGACCCGTCGTCTTGGCCTTGATCTTGATCTGGGTCAGCTCCCGGAAATCCTTGACGGAATCGATGGATACATGGGTAGTGGGGTGCTTCGTCTGATGCAGGACCAGCCCGAAGCCGGCACTGCTGTCTGAGAAGGCGGGACAGAAGATGGGCACGTCGTGATCGAAGGCCGTCTCCACGAGGGAGCCTTTTTTCCGCGCGCCCTTTTTGAGAAAACGGCCCATCTCCCGGATGAACTCCCGGGATGAGTAGATTCCCGGGGGCAGCGAATCTGCGATCTCGCCGATTGTGCGGTCGCAGTTCTGGAGCTCCTCCTCATCGATGAATGTATCGTAGATCCGGTCGATGTAGAGGGAGCGGAGCTGGCGGTCGTCCACGTGGGGGCTTCCCTGGTAATGACGGAATCCCAGGGCCTCGAAGAAATCCATGTCGACGATGGAGGCCCCCGTCGCCACGATGGCGTCCACCATGTTGTACTTCACCAGGTCGGCGTAGAGGTTCATGCAGCCGGCGGCGCCCGTGCTCCCGGCGATGCAGAGGATGACGGAGCAGGACCGGTCCTTCAGCATCCGCTCGAAGAGGTCGGCGCCGGCAGCCAGGTCCCGGGCTGTAAAGGACATGCCCTTCATGGCCCGGACCAGGTCGACGGCGTCGATGGACGTGATGTCGATATGCCGCACCGGCGTATGGAGATAATCCTTCTTTTTGATCTTCATAACCCACCTTTCCGTTATTTCTTGGTTTTTCCTTAACCCAGGGACCCGCCGGTTGTCAATGACCACCTGGAACGCCCGGACCGGTGTCGGCGGGCCTTCCAGAATCCGCCTTGTCAACCTCCGGAATATCTGGTAGGTCCCCGGCATGATGGATGGGTTTTCCCAAAAAGTCTGGACGGTTTCGGAGCTCAACGAGACCGTCCGGGACCTGCTGGAGGGGCGGTTCGATCTCCTGTGGGTGGAGGGGGAAGTGGCCGATCTTCGCCGTCCCTCCTCCGGACACGTCTACTTTTCCCTGAAAGATTCGGGAGGCCAGGTCCGGTCGGTCCTGTTCCGCTCCACCGCGGCGGCGCTCCGGTTCCGTATCGAGGACGGGATGCGCGTGCTCTTAAAGGGGCGTCTGGGCGTTTATCCGATCCGGGGAGAGTACCAGCTCATCGTCACCGCCGCCGAGCCCTATGGAATCGGCGCCCTGCAGCGGGCCTTCGAACAGCTCAAGGCCCGCCTCGAAGCGGAAGGGCTCTTCGACCCCACCCGAAAGAAAGTGCTCCCCTTTCTGCCCGGACGAATCGGGGTGGTCACGTCCCTCTCGGGCTCGGTCCTGCGGGACATTCTTCATGTCACCGCCCGCCGCTTCCCGTCGATTCCGCTCCTGGTCGCCCCGGTGCGGGTCCAGGGCGCGGAGGCCCCCCCGGAGATCGCCCGGGCCATCCTGGATCTGCAGGGGGAAGGGCTCGTGGACGTCATCATCCTGGCCCGGGGAGGAGGATCCCTGGAGGACTTGGCGCCCTTCAACGATGAGCGCGTGGCCCGCGCTATCGCAGCATCGAAAATCCCCGTCGTTTCCGCAGTGGGACACGAAACCGACTACACGATCGCCGATTTCGTCGCCGACCTGCGGGCCCCCACTCCCTCCGCGGCGGCGGAGCTGGTCGTACCCGTCCGGAAGGATCTCCTGGCAACGGTGGCCTCTCTCTCCGGACGCCTTACCCAGGCCATGGACCGGAACATTTCCGAGCGGTTGGACCGGATCGCCTCGGCGCGCCGGCAGCTCAGGGACCCGGCCCGACGGATCGCCGACCGGCGCCTGGCCCTGGACGAGCGCCTGCAGCGGCTGCAGAGACTCCTCCAGGAATCGGTCTCGGGACGACGGCTTCGCCTTGCTTATGCCTCCCAGCAACTGCGATACGCCGACCCCCGCGGACGGATCCGCCGTGAATCCGTGCAGGTGGACACCCTGCACCGTGACCTGACACGGGCTCTGGAAGCGGCCATGCTCAATGAAAGACAGCGGGTCCGGACCCAGGCGGTCCGTCTCGACGCCCTCAACCCCCTGGCGGTGCTCCGCCGCGGATATGCCGTCGCCCGGCGCCTTCCCGAGGGGACCCTCGTCACGGACGCCTCCGTACTGGCCGAAGAAACCCTCGTGGACATCCGGGTGGCCGAGGGCGGATTCCGGGCGGCGGTGAAAGAAACCTACAGGAGCTGACCCATGGCCCGGGAAAAATTCGAGGATGCCCTCGAAAAGCTGGAACAGATCGTACGCCGGATGGAAGCCGGTGAAATGACTCTGGATGAATCCCTGAAAGCCTTCGAGGAGGGCATCCGCCTGGTCCGCCTCTGCAACACCCGCCTCGACGACGCGGAGAGGCGCGTTGAGGTGCTTCTCCGGGAGGGAGACCAGTTGGCGGAGAAGCCATTCGGCGGAGAAGACCCATGAATGACGGACCGGACGACTTCTCCCTGTACCTGAAATCCCGCAGGGAGCTGGTGGAAAGCGCCCTGAACCGGTATCTCCCCGTCGAGGGGGCCTACCCGCCCGAGATCTACACTGCCATGCGGTACAGCCTGTTCGCCGGCGGCAAGCGGCTCCGTCCCATCCTCTGCATCGCCTCGGCGGAGGCCATGGGAGGACTCCTTGAGGACGTACTCCCCGCCGCCTGCGCACTGGAAATGATCCACACGTATTCTCTCATCCACGACGACCTGCCGGCCATGGACAACGACGACTTCCGGCGGGGAGCCCCGACAAGCCACAAGGTTTTCGGCGAAGCGGTGGCCGTCCTGGCGGGGGACGCTCTCCTGACGGAGGCGTTCCGCCTCCTGACGGATCCCGCGGTCATCCGTTCCGTGGAGCCCGTCCGGGTGGTCCGGATCGTTCACGAGATCGCCACGGCGGCCGGCGCCGGCGGCATGGTGGGCGGCCAGGTGGTGGACATCCTTTCGGAAGGACGCCCTTCCGATTATGAAACGCTCCATTACATCCACAGCGGCAAAACCGGCCGGATGATCCTCGCTTCGCTCCGGACGGGGGCGATCCTCGCGGACGGCGGGGAAGAGGAACTGGAGGCCGTCTCGGAATACGGCCGGCATATCGGCCTCGCCTTCCAGATTTCCGACGACATCCTGAACGTCGAAGGGGACCCCTCCCTTCTCGGAAAGGGAACGGGGAGCGACGCCGCCCGCCGGAAGGTCACCTTTCCTGCCCTGATCGGGCTGGAAGAGTCGAAAACCATGGCCCGACAGAGCATCGAGGCGGCCCTGGGGGGCATCCAGCGCCTGGACGAACGGGCAGCCCCCCTGCGACGGATTGCCCGCTATATCCTTGAACGAACATCCTGAAGATCGATTCCATGGCCATGAAAGAAGAAAAACCGGCGCCCAGAACCGTAACCCTCTCGGAGATCCAGTCACCGGACGACATCCGCAGCCTCGAGGTGTCCCAGCTGAACCACCTGGCCGAGGAGATCCGAGCCCTCATCATCCGGACCGTCTCCGTCAGCGGGGGGCACCTCGCATCCTCCCTCGGCGCGGTGGAGCTGACCCTGGCCATCCACAAGGTTTTCGATACCCCCCGGGACAAGCTCGTCTGGGACGTGGGTCACCAGGCCTATGCCCACAAGATCCTCACGGAGCGGCGCGACCGGTTCTCCACCCTGCGCCGCCGGGGCGGCATCAGCGGCTTTCCGAAGCGTGAAGAAAGCCCTTACGACGTGTTTGACGTCGGCCACAGCGGGACTTCTATCTCCGCCGCCACGGGCATTGCCGAGGCCAAGTGCCTCCGCGGAGAGGATTTCAAGGTGATCGCCGTCATCGGCGACGGCTCCATGACCTCCGGACTGGCCTATGAGGGGCTGAACTGGGCGGGAGACCGGAAGAAAAACCTGATCATCATCCTCAACGACAACGAAATGTCCATCTCCCCCAATGTGGGCGCTCTTTCCTCCTACCTGAACCGGATGATGACAGGCCAGCGGGCCATGAAAATCAGATCCGAGTTGAAGAGCTTCCTCAAGACCGTGCCGGGGATCGGCGAGCAGATGCTGAAGTTCTCCCGCCAGGCCGAAGAGGCACTCAAGGGCTTCCTCGTCCCCGGAGCCCTCTTCGAAGACCTGGGTTTCACGTACGTGGGACCCCTGGAGGGGCACCGCCTGGACCACCTCATCAAGAATCTGGAGAACGTCCGGAACATGCCCGGCCCCGTCCTGGTCCACGTGGTGACCCGAAAGGGAAAGGGATACGCCCCGGCGGAAGCCAGGCCATTGCTTTTCCACGGCATCGGCCCCTTCCGCATCGAGACGGGGGAGCCCGTCGCGGCGGCGGGCGGAAAGATCTCCTATTCCCGGATGTTCGGCAACACCCTCATCCGCCTGGCTGAGAAGGACCCCCGGATCGTGGCCATTACGGCGGCCATGTGCGAGGGAACGGGCCTCGACGAGTTCGCCCGGCAGTTTCCGTCCCGCTTCTTCGACGTCGGCATCGCCGAACAGCACGCCGTCACCTTTGCCGCCGGCCTGGCAACGGAGGGAATCGTCCCGGTCGTGGCCATCTATTCGACGTTCTTCCAGCGCGCCTACGACCAGATTCTCCACGACGTCTGCCTGCAGAAGCTTCCCGTGGTCCTGGCCCTGGACCGGGGCGGCTTCGTGGGAGACGACGGGCCCACCCATCACGGTCTCTTCGACCTGTCCTATCTGCGTTCGATTCCCAATATGACCGTCCTGGCCCCGAAGGATGAAAATGAGTTCCAGCACATGCTGAAGACCGCCGTGGAATGGGGCGCCCCGATCGCAATCCGCTATCCCCGCGGGGCCGTGGCGGGAGTGCCCCTGGACGACGACCTGCAGCCCCTGCCCGTCGGCCGCGGGGAAATCCTGTGCGAAGGAAGCGACCTGGCCATCGTGGCCATCGGCTCCACGGTCCTGCCCGCACTGGCAGCGGCAGAGCGGCTGAAGGGGGAAGGAATCGGGGTGCGTGTGGTCAACGCCCGCTCCGTCAAGCCCCTGGATGCCGATCTTTTGTGCGAATCCGCCGTCCGGACGGGAAAGGTGCTGACGGTCGAGGAAAATGTCCTCATGGGCGGGTTCGGCAGCGCCGTCCTGGAGCTTTTCCAGGAAAAGGGCCTCCGGAATGTCGCCGTGGTCCGGCTCGGCGTCCCCGATACCTTCGTCGAGCAGGCCACCATGGCGGAGCTGAGGGACCTCTATGGAATCGACGAGGAGGGCATCCTTCGGACGGCCCGGTCCCTGGTCCGGTCCGGAAACTGACGCAACCCTTTCCCGCAGGCAGCCATGAAAAAGGAAAAGAAGCAGCGTGTCCGGCTCGATGCGCTTCTCGTCGAGCGGGGGCTCTGCAGCAGCCGCGAGCGGGCACGGGCCCTGATCCTGGCGGGCGCCGTCCTGGTGGAGGAAATGCCCATCGACAAGCCGGGCTCCTTCCTGTCCGCCGACGCGGTTGTCCGCCTCCGGACGGCCGACCACCCCTACGTGAGCCGAGGGGGGGTGAAGCTCCAGGGAGCCCTCGAAGCCTTTTCCCTCTCCGTCTCTGATATGATTTGCCTCGACGTGGGGGCGTCCACCGGCGGGTTCACCGACTGCCTCCTGCAGTCCGGAGCCCGGAAGGTGTACGCCCTGGACGTGGGCTACGGGCAGTTGGCCTGGAAACTCCGCCAGGACCCGCGCGTCGTGCCCGTGGAACGGACGAACATCCGGATCTACAACGGGAAAGACCTCGACGGGCCGGTGGACCTGGTCACCATCGACGCCTCCTTCATTTCCCTCAAGCTGGTCATTCCGGCGGCGCTGCGCTGGTTGAAGCCGGGCGGGATTCTCCTGGCCCTGATCAAGCCCCAGTTCGAAGCGGGGCGCGAACGGGTCGGAAAGGGCGGCGTTGTCCGCGATCCTGTCGCCCACAGGGAGGTCGTGGAGGAAATAGAGCGGTTCTGCCGGGACGAGGGCCTCGACGTCCGGGGAACCTGCGAATCCTCCCTGCCGGGCCCCGCCGGAAACCGCGAGTTTTTCATCCTGGCGTCGGCCCCGTCCGAGACGGATGAGGCAACACCGCCGGAACCCTCGGAGAACGCGGAAAGGACGCCCGGGAGCCATGAGCGTTAAACTGGCAAAGACCGCCGGCTTCTGCATGGGCGTCAAACGGGCCGTGGACATGGTCCTCGACATGCCCCTTCCCCAGGGCAAGACCCGCTTCTACACGTTCGGTCCCCTTATCCACAACCCCCAGACCGTTGAACTCCTTGAAAAAAGGGGGTTCCGCCCCATCCGGACAATCGAGGAGATCCGGGAGCCCCGGGAAGGGGCCACCCTCATCATCCGAGCCCACGGCATCTCGCCGGAGGAGAGGCGGATCATTCGGGATTCGGGCCTGAAGATCGTCGACGCCACCTGCCCCAAAGTCGGCCATGTCCAGGCCATCATAAAGAAACACGCCTCCCGGGACTACGACATCCTCATCATCGGAGATCCCCATCACCCGGAGGTGAACGGGTTGCTCGGATTCGCCGGCGAGCGGGGCATCGTCATCCAGAGCGAGGAACAGGTGGCGTCCCTGCCGGATCTCCGCAAGGTGTGCGTCGTCGCCCAGACGACCCAGAGCCTGGACACCTTCCACCGGGTTGTCCGCCGGATCCAGGAGCGCTTCCCCGAGACGCTTGTTTTCGACACGATCTGCAACTCCACGGAGGAGCGGCAGCGGGAGATCGAGGCCATGGCCCCGGAGCTGGACGCCTTTTTCATCGTCGGCGGGCGGAACAGCGCCAATACACTGCGCCTGGCGGCCCTGGCCGCCCAGACGGGAACGCCGACCTTCCACATCGAGACGGCGGACGAACTGGCGGGAATCGACCTCTCCCGCTACGACCGCATCGGCGTGTCCGCCGGCGCCTCCACGCCGAACTGGATCATCGACCGGGTCGTGGAAGGACTCCGGAAGGAACAGGATCGCCGCAAGGGTCTGCTGCGCAGTCTTTTCCAGGGATGGATTCTCCTGGTCAAGACAGACGTCTTCTCCTCCCTCGGTGCCGGGGTCCTGACGCTGGCCTGCCTGCTCCTCCAGGGCCGCCCCCCGGAATTCCTCCCGGTCTGGACGGCGGCACTGTATGTCTACGCGATGCACACCCTCAACCGGGTCATGAACCCCCGCACCAGTTCCATCCTGGGGACGTTCCGGGAAGCCTCCTATCGCCGCCACCGCCGCCTGTACGCAAAGCTGGGCATTGTTTCCATGGTTCTCGCGCTCGCAGGATCCTTCCTGGCGGGCATGGCCTCGTTCCTGTTCCTCCTGGTGCTTTCGGTTCTCGGCATGCTCTACAACGTCCGGATATGGCCCAACAAATGGAAATTCGAGACGTTCCGAGACATCCCGGGATCGAAGAATGTCTCCATGGCGGCCGCCTGGGCCGCCGTCACGGCCGTTTTGCCGACGCTCAGGGACGGCTTCGGCCTGGAGGCGGGCTGGATCGTTTCCTTCCTGTTCATCTTTTCCCTGGTCGTCGTCCGCTCGGCCCTTTCGGACCTGCAGGATCTTCAAAGCGACCGGCTCCTGGGACGGGAAACGATCCCTGTTGTGATCGGGAAGGATAAAACCCAGAATTTGTTGAAGTCCTTCATTTTCTTTTCCGTCCTGCTTCTCGTGGCGGCCGCCGCGGCCGGATGGGTGACCCCCTTTGCCTGGCTGCTCCTGTGCTGTCCCTTTTACCTGTGGATTTGTTTCCGCCTTTGTGATAGAAGGTCCGGACTTTCCGGTGTAGTTCTGGAGGGTTTGCTGGAAACGACCTATTTCATTGCGGGTTTGGCCGCCCTGTTCTGGACGGGAATCGGCCGTTTCGCCTGATGTGAAATCGTGGAGGTACGATCATGAAGAGATCCGCTGGAATCGCATGGGGGGTGTTCCTGGTTCTGCTTCTTGCCGGATGCGGTGGTCTCCGCTATTCCCAGGTCTCCCCGGAAGCCAAGGATTTTCATCCCCAGCGGATCGGCGTCCTGCCCGTCGATGCGGGAACTTATGAGGAAGCCCGGGGTGCGGCGGACGAGGTCATCGCCGCGGTCCTGGTGAACAGGAAATGGTTTACCGACGTGGTGGCGGCCGACGCCATCGGCCGCCAGGTCCAGTCCAACGAGGATCTTCGCAAGGCCCTTCTGGACTACCTGACCAAGCTCAAGACGGTGAATTTCTCCGATCCCGCGCTGAGCCGCCGCATCGGGGAACTGTGCCGGGTGGATGCCTTCCTGGTGACCAGCGTGGACTACTGGAATTACACGATGGAAGGCGAGAAGAAAGTCGGCAAGGTCGGCCTCTCCCTCAAGATGGTGGAGGCCTCCACCGGAAAAGTCATGTGGAAGGCGGCACACCACGAAACCTCCCGGTATTACCTGATCAAGCCGGACCTGAAGGACGTGGCGGAGAGCCTGTTCAAGACCATGATCGAGGAAATGCCCCACTGAGGGGCTGAACGGTCGGGAGGTCGCCATGAAAGAGCGCGTCAGAGCCATCCTGGAAAAGGTTCGCCCCAGTCTCCAGGCGGATGGGGGAGACGTCGAGCTGGTGGACGTCTCCGAAGAAGGGGTGGTCCGGGTCCGCCTGACGGGAGCCTGCAAGGGATGCCCGATGTCCCAGATGACCCTGAAAATGGGAATTCAGCGGTACCTCCAGCGGGAGATGCCGGAAATCAAAGAAGTTGTTGCGGTTTAGACCGAGGCCCGGCGGCCGGGCGGCCGGTCTTGAAAGAGTGAAAAAACAAAAGGAGCTTCGTAAAAATGGCTTACGTAATAACCGATGACTGCATAGCCTGCGGATCCTGCGAGAGCGAGTGTCCCGTCGAGGCCATCACCGAGGGGGATGACAAATACGTGATCGACCCGAATCTCTGCACGGACTGCGGAGCCTGTGCCGACCAGTGCCCGGTGGAGGCGATCATCCCGGGAGAGGAAAAATAGACGGACGATTGTCCGGACAAGGGGAATAGGGGAAGCCGCCGGCCCCTCCGGCCCGGTTGTTTCCCCTCTTGCATTTTCAGGCCGTCATCCGGCGGCGCGGTCAGGCTTTCTCCTGGCGGGAGTCCTCCATGGGACCCTTCATCACCTTTGAAGGCATCGAGGGATCGGGCAAGAGCACCCAAATTCGCCTGGCGGCCCGACACATCGAGGCGCGGGGGGTCCGGACCCTGGTGACCGGCGAACCCGGGGGGACGTCCCTGGGAGTCCGGATTCGGGAACTCCTCCTGAACCGGGGATCCGTTGCCATCGGGGCCGAGGCGGAGTTGCTCCTTTTCGCCGCCGCCCGAAGCCAGCACGTGCAGGAGCTGATCCTGCCGGCCCTCCGGGAAGGCCGCTGGGTTCTCTGCGACCGCTTCTCCGACGCCACAGTGGCCTACCAGGGATTCGGGCGCCGGCTCGATTCCGCCTTTGTCCGGAAGGTAAACTCCTTTGCCGGCGGCGGACTGGTTCCCCGGCTCACCATCCTGATCGACATGCCTGTCGAGACCGGCCTCGAACGGGCTCTCGACCGGGCGTCCCGCCAGCCCGGCCCCATGGAAGACCGCTTCGAGCACGAAGAGCTGGCGTTCCATCACCGGGTCCGCTCGGGCTACCTCGAGATGGCCCGGCAGGAACCGGACCGCTTCCGGGTCATCGACGGCGACCGATCCATCGAGGAAATCCACCGGGAGGTCTGCTCGCACCTGGACGCCCTCCTCCCGACAGCAGGTGATTCATGCCCTTCGGGGATATCTGCGGCCACGAAAAACCAATCGCCATCCTGAGGCGGGCCCTCGCTTCCGGCCGGATCGCCCACGCCTATCTTTTCCGGGGCATGGACGGCATCGGGAAGCGAACCGTAGCGGAAACGTTCGCCAAGGCCCTCAACTGCACCCGAATGGAAGACGACGCCTGCGGCGATTGCCCCTCCTGCCGGAAATACGACAGCGGAAACCACCCCGATGCGGTCACCGTCCGTCCCACGGGCCCCTTCATCCGAATCGGCGACATCCGCACTCTCCAGGACCAGATGGGGTTCCGGCCGCTCGAGGGGGGCCGGCGGGTCTTTCTCATCCTGGAGGCGGACCGCATGAACGAGCCGGCGGCAAACGCCCTGCTGAAGACCCTGGAGGAGCCGTCACCCCGGAATCACCTGATCCTCGTCACGAGCCGGCCCCACCGCCTCCCCTCCACCATCCTTTCCCGGTGCCAGCACCTCCCATTCAACCCTTTACAAACGGAGGCGATTGCCCTATTCTTGCGCGAACATATGGATTTTTCAGAGGCCCAGGCCCGAACGCTGGCCTCCTCCGCGGGCGGAAGCATCGGCCGGGCACTGGAAATGGCCCGGGAAGACGACATCCGGATCCGCGACGAGATCATGGAAGCCGTCGCCGAAACCCTGCGGAATCGGACATTCCCCCCGCATCCGACCCTTCCGGCTTCACTGGGAAAAGACCGGGAGGAGGTTCTCCGGCGCCTGGAAATGGTTCGCCTGTTCCTGCGGGATCTTCTTGTCTGGAAAGAAACGGAACTCCGGGAACTTCTCCTGTACGGCGACCGCCTGGACCTGATCGGCCCCCTGTCGAAGACGCTCTCCGGACGGGAACTTCTCGCCCGGCTGGATGCCGTGAGCAGGACTCAGCGGGCCGTGGAGCAGAACGCGAACCGTCCCCTTGTCCTGGAGGCGATGGTTCTCAAGTGGGCCGGACCGCCTCCGGTACGGGCCGGAAAGTGACCGCCATGGAAGAAGCGACCGCCGAACCCCGGATTGTCGGTGTACGGTTCCGGAGGGAAGGCAAAACATACCTGTTTGACGCCGGAGGGTTGTCCCTGAACCGGGAAGACGCCGTGGTCGTGGATACAGAGTTCGGTCCGGCCCTCGGGCTGGTTGCAACCACGAACAGCATGATCCCCCTGTCCGAACCGCCGGCCTCCCTGAAGAAGGTGCTGCGTATCGCCACGGACGAGGATCTCCAGGTCCGCATGGATCTGCAGCGGTTCGAACAGGAGTGCTACCGGTTCTGCAAGGAGCGCATCGCCGAGCGGGGTCTGCCCATGAAGCTCATCGAGGCCGAATGCCTCTTTGACCGGAGCAAAGTAATCTTTTACTTCACCGCGGACAACCGGGTGGACTTTCGGGAACTCGTGAAGGATCTCGTCCAGCGGTTCCGGATCCGAATCGAGCTCCGCCAGATCGGGGCGAGGCAGGAGACGCGCCTGCTCAAGGGCATGGGCATCTGCGGACGGGAGGTCTGCTGCGCGGGATTCCTTTCCAACCTGGACCGGGTCACCGTCAAGATGGCCAAGGAGCAGGGGATGTCCCTCAATCCCGAGAAGATCTCCGGGCTCTGCGGACGGCTTATGTGCTGCCTGGCTTACGAGTACGACAGCTATGCGGAACGAAAGAAAAAACTCCCCAAATGCGGCAAGGTCGTCCAGACCGAAGGGGGCGCCGGCAAGGTCATCCGGCAGAACGTCCTCAAGGGAGACGTCATGGTCCAGCTGGAAGACGGCAAGGAAGTGACCCTGAGCATCAAAGACCCGGATTAGCCGGCCGAGACGGTCCGGCGGACGGCTTTTCGAGCAACCTGTCAGAGGAACCACACATGGAAAAGGCCTACTACATCACCACGCCCATCTACTACGTAAACGCCTCACCCCACATCGGCCACGCCTACACCACCATCGTAGCCGACGTGCTGGCCCGCTACCACCGGAGCCTCGGCTACCGGACCTTCTTCCTCACCGGAACCGACGAGCACGGGGACAAGATCGCCGAGGCCTCCGCCAAGGCAGGCATCAGCCCCCAGGAATTCACCGACCGGATCAGCGCCCAGTTCCGGGAGCTCTGGCCGGAGCTGATGGTCACCAATGACTATTTCATCCGCACGACCGACCAGAATCACGTCCGGACCGTCCAGGCCATCCTCCAGAAGGTCTACGACCAGGGTGACATCTATTTCGGCCACTACGAGGGCTACTATTGCGTCGGCTGCGAACGCTTCTACACCGAGAAGGAGCTGGTCGACGGCAAGTGCCCCGACCACCAGACGCCTCCCCTGCACCGCAAGGAAAGCAACTACTTCTTCAAGATGAGCGCCTACCAGGACTGGCTGATCCAGTACGTCCAGGACCACCCCGATTTCATCCGCCCCGAGCGGTACCGGAACGAGGTCCTGGCCTTCCTCCGGGAGCCTCTCGAAGACCTGTGCATCTCCCGGCCGAAGAGCCGCCTCACCTGGGGCATCGACCTTCCTTTTGACGATAACTACGTGACGTACGTCTGGTTCGACGCCCTGATCAACTACGTGACCGGCGTCGGTTACCCCGACGGCGAAAAATTCCCGATCTTCTGGCCGGCGGCCCAGCACCTCATCGCGAAGGACATCCTCAAGCCCCACGGGATCTACTGGCCCACCATGCTGAAGGCCGCCGGGATCGAGCCCTACCGGAACCTGAATGTTCACGGCTACTGGAACGTCGATCAGAGCAAGATGTCCAAGAGCCTGGGGAACGTCGTCAAGCCCCTGGACCTGAAAGACAAGTACGGCCTGGACGCTTTCCGCTATTTCCTCCTTCGGGACATGGTCTTCGGGCTCGATTCGAGCTTCAGCGAGGAGGCCTTCGTCCAGCGGGTCAACTCCGATCTGGCCAACGACCTCGGAAACCTGGTGAGCCGGTCGGTGACCATGGCCGTCAAATACGGCGGCGGGAAGGTTCCCTTCCCGACGGAAATCGTACCGGAGGAAGACGGGATCCTGCAGGAAACCGCCGCCCGGGCCCTTGCCGAAGTGGAGTCCTGCTTCGCGGAGCTGGCCCTGCACAAGGCTTTGATCGCCATCTGGGATCTCATCAGCATCACGAACAAGTACATCGTCGAACGGGAACCCTGGAACCTGGCCAAGGATCCGGAGCGGAAGGGCCGGCTGGAGACAATCCTGTACAATTTATTGGAAACATTGAGAATTGTGGCAAACCTGGTGGCGCCGTTCATGCCGGGCTCGGCGGAGAAGATCCTCCGGCAGATCGGCATCGTCGATCCGGGCCGGCAGACCATCGATGCCATCCGGACATGGGGCGGCCTGGCCCCTGGGTTGGCCCTGACGCGCGGCGAATCGCTGTTCCCGCGCATTACCTTCAGCAAGGAGGAACAGCCCGTGGAGACGAAAAAGGCCCCCCTGGCACCCATCAAGCCGGAAATCTCCTACGAGGATTTCGAGAAGATCGACCTCCGGGCCGCGAAGATCCTGGAGGCGGAACCGGTGCCGAAGTCGAACAAGCTCATGAAGCTGAAAATCGACATCGGAGAGGAGCGCACCATCGTCGCCGGCGTCGGGAAGGACTACAAAGCGGAAGACCTGGTGGGAAAAACGATCGTCGTCGTCGTGAACCTCAAGCCCACAAAACTCATGGGAGTCGAGTCGCGGGGCATGCTCCTGGCAACGGACAGCGAAGAGGGCCTGACGCTGGTAACCTTCGACCGCTCCGCCCTGACGGGGGGAAAGGTCCGGTAGGGAACGGCACGGTCTCACGTCCGGCGGTCAGGACCTATTCGCCTCCGTCCAGGTCGCGGAAGTGGGACTCGGTGATCCCGTCCAGCAGCTGGAAGGAGCGGATGCGAATCACAACGACCCGGGCCGCCGGGTCTTTCGAAAAATCTTCCAGGTCGGGGTGACGCTCGATCAGGCGGCGCCGAATGCCGGCCTCCCGCTCCGGAGAACCGGGGGATTCGAAGCGGCCGCTGACGGTCAGGGCCATAGCCCGCGGCTGGTTCTCTCCCCGGGTGTCCACGAGAAGGCTGACGTTCGGATTCGCAAGGAGATTCCGGTACTTTTTCGTCTCCGCCCGGGTCAGCATCCAGACCTCCCGGCCGTCCTCGGAGACCGCGTAAGACATGAGCGAACAGTGCGGAACCCCTTCCGATTCCGTGGCCATGACACACAGGTCCTTCCGTTTCAGCAATTCCTTCATTCGCTCCAGCATGATCCCTCCCGAACGGCATTCTTTTGATTCCGAATGAAACAGAAATCCGCACGGAAATCAACCTCTCCCGGCCCGCCCCCGCACACGGGGCACCCCCGGGTCCGGGGGACCGGCCGGGCGGATGATACGGACCGTCCCGTATCCCGGATCCGGCGGCGGCTCCTCGGGTGGTATGAAAAAAACCGGCGGGACCTTCCCTGGCGCGAAACCCGGGATCCCTACGCCGTCTGGATCTCGGAGATCATGCTTCAGCAGACGCGGGTGGAAACGGTCATTCCGTATTACCGGCGCTTCCTGGAGCGCTTTCCCGACGCCTCCTCCCTGGCAGCCGCCTCGACCGACGAAGTCCTGAAGGTCTGGGAAAACCTGGGATACTATTCCCGGGCGAGGAATCTCCACGAAGCGGCGAAGATCGTGGCGGAACACCACGGCGGCAGGCTTCCGGAAGCACTGGAGGACCTCGCAACCCTGCCGGGAATCGGCGAATACACGGCGGGAGCCGTCGGGAGCATCGCCTTCGGACAGCCCGTCCCGGCGGTGGACGGCAACGTCCGGCGCGTCCTGGCGAGGCTGCACGCCATCGGCGAACCGGTTGATTCCGGCCCCGGAAAGTCGCGGATCCGGACGCTGGCGGAGGAGCTTGTGTCCCCGGAAGACCCTGGGGCCTTCAACCAGGCCCTGATGGACCTGGGCTCCCGGATCTGCACGCCCGCCCTGCCCCGCTGCCGGGAATGCCCCCTGGCGGACGAATGCGAGGCCTTTCGGCAGGGCCGCCAGGAAGAGATTCCCGTGAACTCCCCGAAAAAGTCCCTGCCCTTCGAGATCGCCGTTGCAGCCGTTCTCCGCAACCGGGACGGGCGCCTCCTCGTCGTCAGGCGGCCGCTTCACGGATTCCTGGGCGGGCTGTGGAAGCTCCCCGGCGGTTTCCTCCGGCCCGGCGAGGATCTCCCGGCCGGGCTCCGGCGGACCGTGAGGGAAGAGACGGGGCTGGCCGTTCGCGTCCTGGACGAGCTGGCCTCCGTGAACGCGGTCTATTCCCACTTCCGCCTCCGCCTGACGTCCTTCCGCTGCCGGAGACAGGGAAGCAGGAACCCTCCTCCCGAAGGCCCCGACCGGCGATGGGCCACGTTCGAGGAGATGAACAGTCTGGCCTTTTCCAAGGCGGACCGGCTCCTGCTGCCGTTCCTTCCTCCCTTCCCATCGCGCGCATCCGCAGGATGAACGGCGATCCCCGTCCGATCAGCCCGGCGGATGCCTCCTTGCAGACGTCCGATCCCTTTACTTTTTCCGCCGGATTCATTATCTTCTGAAAAACGCATCGGGCGAGGAGGGCATGTCCAAGGACAAGATCCCGGCGACCCCCGCGATCCGTTTCCTCAAGGAGCGGGGGATTGAGTTTCAGCTTCGTCCCTACCGCTACGAGGAGCACGGCGGAACCCGCGTCTCCGCCCGGGAACTGGGTGTCAGCGAGCACCAGATCATCAAGACGCTGGTCATGGAAGACGAGCACGGCGGACCGCTGATCGTCCTGATGCACGGGGACCGGCAGGTCTCCACCAAGGCCTTCGCCCGGCAGTTGGGGGTCAAGAGCGTCACCCCCTGCGATCCGAAGGTGGCGGAGCGGCACACGGGTTACAAGGTGGGGGGGACCTCCCCTTTCGGAACCAGGAAGCCGCTGAAGATATACCTGGAGGAGAGCATCGCGAGCCTGCCCAGGATCTTCATCAACGCGGGGGGACGGGGGATCCTGGCGGAGATGTCTCCGGCCGACCTGATCCGGGCTCTCCAGCCGGTCACGGTGCAGGTCGCCATTGAATGAGGCGCGTCATGCCGAAGGAACGAAAGCAGCAGGAAGAGCAGATGATCGTCCGGTGTCTCCACTGCGGGGTCAAGAACCGCATCCCCAAGGTCCGCCTGCAGGACCGCCCCGCCTGCGGCAACTGCCATTCCCCTCTGGATGAGATGATTATCCGGTGCCTCCACTGCGGCGCAAAAAACCGCATGCCGGAAAACCGGATTCACGACCGCCCCGTCTGCGGCGTCTGCAAGACCCCCCTCATCATCTGTCACGCCCCCGCCTTCCCCGTCGACGTGAACGACCAGAACTTTTCCCGGGAGGTCCTGGGAGAAGCCTGCTCCGTCATGGTGGACTGCTGGGCCCCCTGGTGCGGCCCCTGCCGGACCATGGAGCCCGTCATGGAGGACCTGGCTGCCAAATACGGCGGCGCGGTGAAGATCGCCAAACTCAACGTCGACGAAAATCCGATTACCGCCTCCCAGTATGCCATCCGGAGCATCCCGACACTCCTTTTCTTCCGCGGCGGGGTGGTGGTGCAGCGGCTGGTGGGAGCCCAGTCGAAAGAAGCCGTCGAGGAGCAGCTCCTGGCAACCATCCAGACAAACTGACGGGGTCCTGCCTTCAAACGGTCCTTCCCTGCGATCCGGCACAGCCGGATGCCCCGCAGCGGGTTTTCAGCCTCAGCGCCGGGGTCCGATACCGGCGATTCCGGGAATACACCCAGACAGGATATCATCATGAAGAGATGGAACCGCTGGCTCCCCATGGTGGTGGTCGTTTCGATCCTCCTGGTCGCGGGCTGCGCGCGCCTCAACTCCTTCCAGCGGGACGGCGAGATCCGCCTGGACGGACTGAAGGCCCCGGTGGAGGTGGTCCGCGACGAGAAGGGGATGGCGTACGTTTATGCGGCCGACGAGCACGACCTGCTCCGGGCTCAGGGCTTCGTGACGGCCCAGGACCGTCTCTTCCAGATGGAGCTGCTTCGCCTGCTCTCCTCCGGCCGCATCTCCGAGCTGGCGGGTCCGGCGGGCCGGGAAGCGGACATCCGCATGCGGACCATCGGCTTCCGCCGTCAGGCCGGAAAACACGCTTCCATCCTGAGCGGCGAAACGGTGCGTTTCCTCCAGGCCTACCTGGACGGCGTGAACGCCTTCATCGCGCGGAGACAGGACTGGCCGCTGGAGTTCAGGCTGGCTGGTCTCCGGCCTCAGCCCTGGACCATCGAGGATTCCCTGGCCGTCGCCTATTACATGGGCTGGGGTTCGGCGGCGAATCTCAAGGATGAAATCATCGCCCAGATGATGGTCGAGAAGCTGGGCCCCCAGCGGGCTCGGGAGCTTTTCCCCCTGAACGCCAATCCCGACGAGGTCAGGGAATGCCCGGCTGCGGACGGGACCGGGCGGGGCGCCCTGCCGGAAAAGCGGCACCTCGACCTTGCCTCCGACCGGATGCTGATGGCCCTCCCGGCGGACCAGGCCGCGGGATGGCGCATCGGAAGCAACAACTGGGCGACGGGAGCCGCCCATTCGGAAAGCGGCAGGCCCGTCGTCGCCAACGACCCGCACCTCGATTCCCGCATCCTCCCGGGGCCCTGGTATCCCTGCGGCCTGATCCTCCCCTCCTCCAGGATCGTGGCCGCCTTCATCCCGGGCGTGCCGGGACTCGGCATCGGCCGGACCGACCATGTCGCCCTGGGGATCACCAATTCCTACGGCGACGCCCAGGATCTGTTCATCGAGACGGTCGACCCGGCAGACCCCGGCCGCTACCTGGAGGGAGGAAACTCCCTTCCCTTCGAGGTGATCACGGAAACATTGAAGATCAAGGACAAGGGCGAGCCCGGCGGTTTCCGGGAGGAAAACATCGCGATCCGCCTCACCAGGCGGGGTCCCGTCGTCTCCGGAGTCCTGAAAGGCCTCCATGCGGACCACGTCATGAGCCTGCGCTGGTCGCCCTTCGAGACGATGGCGCCCTCCCTGGGAAGCGAACGCCTTCTTCAAGCCCGGAATGTACAGGAAATCAGGGAGAGCCTGCGCGGCCTGACGCTGATCATGCTGAACTTCGTCTTTGCCGACGCAGACGGGAACATCGGCTGGCAGACAACGGGCCGCCTGCCCAGCCGGGCCCGGGGACAGGGACTCCTTCCCCATAAAGTCACGGACGACCGCGACGACTGGACCGGCTGGATCCCCTTCGAAAAGATGCCCCACGCCTACAATCCGCCGAGAGGCTGGGTGGGAACCTGCAACCATCACGCGGTTCCATGCGATTATCCCCACTACTACTCGTCCCATGCGTCGGCGTCCTGGCGCTACCGGCGGCTGGTCGAGCTCCTGGACGCCCCGGGGAAGAAGACGGCACAGGACCATTGGCGCTTCCAGCGGGACGCCGTAAACCTGATGGCCCGGCGGATCGCACCGGTCATGTCGCAGGCCCTGCTCCGGCACGAGGACACGAAAGAGCTGGGCCGCATCCTCGGCCGATGGGATTTTGTCGACGATCCGGACCAGGCTGCACCGGCCGTCTTCCAGGCGGTGTATCGCCGGTTCTTCTTCGCTGTTTACCGGGACGAGCTGGGACCGGCCCTCACGGAGCTCCTCGCGGACAATCCGTACTTCTGGCAGGAATCTCTCCAGAAGATGTTCCTGGCCGGAGATTCGGCCTGGTTCGACGACGTCTCGACGCCCGCCATCCGGGAAGAGAGAGACGGCCTCCTGCACCGCGCCGGGCAGGAGGCGATCCGGGAACTGGGCCCCCTGTACGGCGGAGACCCGGAAGGATGGCGGTGGGGCCGCATGCACCGCCTGACGCTGGTGTCCCCGATCCGCCGCGAGGGGTTTGCGGCCTCCCTCCTGGGCGGCGGGTCCCATGCCATGGGCGGCTCCCAGGAGACCCTCTACCGCGCCGCCCATGATTACAACCGTTCCTATGATGTGTCGTTATCTGCGTCCCTCCGTATGGTCATGGACCTGGGGGATCCCGACAAGGTCCTGGCCGTTCTGCCCGGCGGCGTTTCCGGCCGCCTCTTCGACCCCCACAGCAAGGACCAGGTGGAACCCTTCATGAACGGGGAGGTTCGCTCCTGGTGGTTCAGCGACCGGAAAATCCGGGAAAACGCCCGAACGATCCAACGCCTGCTCCCGGGAAAACAGGAGTGACGTTTCGACGCCAAAGGAGGGATATCCAGTGACCATCCCGCCCCGAAACAGCAGTCGGGCTGCGGGATGACAGGAAGGATGGATTCAAGAAGTACCGGAAAGGCCGGTCCGCGCCGCTCAGCGCGTGGTCCGGTTCCGCTGGTGAAGCTGGATTTCCAGCTCCTTGAGGAGCTTCAGGTCTTTTCTGAGCTGTTCGTTTTCCTGCTGCAGGGCCGCCAGTTCCGCCTGGAGACGCTCCCGGGTCTGGCTCATTTCCCTGCGGAGTTGCTCGTTCTCCCGCTGGATGCGCCTGGCCGCCTCCGCCGCCTCCGTGGCCGTCCTGGCCCCCGTCTGGATCGACTCAATCAGGCGCTCCTGCTCGTCCAGCAGGCGGACCAGGGCCTCGGCAGCCCTCACCCAGCGGCTCTCGGGATACGACACCGTCAGCTCCGCGAAGCGGTTTCTCGCCGTCGCCAGCACTTCCTTGCTTCCGCCTGCATCGAGGGCCGCGAGACCCGCCTCGAACAGCTCCGTGTCGGAGGCAGGCGTCCCGGGAACGTCCCGGTCGGCGACCGTCGTTTTCGACGGGGCGCAGGCGGCGAGGCCCAGCGCCAGGAGAATGACGGCCATCATCCGCATCCACGGTCTCATGCGATTGCCTTTCCCAATGTTTCCTGCTTCACGTAATTGCTCCCCGGCAGGGTCTTGGCGTATTCCTTGAGCTCCGCCGCTTTTTTCGCCATCGCCAGCGCGCTCGGGAATCGGCTTCCGTCGTCCGTGACGATGGCCACGCTCACGGTGATCAGGGGGAATTTCTGCGCCTGCCCTTTCCGGTCTTTCCCCATGATGGACCCGCGCTCCCGGTCCTCGGTGCTGTAGAATGAATGAATCTGCTCCTCGAACTCCTCCACAAGCTGCCGGCTCATCGCCTCGGCGGCAGCCGGTTCGGCGATGACGACAAAGTCGTCCCCGCCGATATGGGCAACGAAGACGCCCTCCTCGCCGGCCGCGTCCAGGTGCTGCGTCAGGATCTTGGCCACCTCCTTGATGATCTCGCTGCCCCAGGCGTATCCGTACTTGTCCGCGAAGGGCTTGAAGTTGTCAAGATCCACGTGGCAGAGGGAAAACATTTTCCCCTCCTTCCGCCGCCGCTCCAGTTCCCGCTCAATGGCCAGGTTTCCCGGGAGACCCGTCAGGGGGGAGGCGTCGAGATTCAGGGCCTCCAGTTCCTTGAGCCTCTCCGTCATGACCCCGAAGGCCTTGGCCAGGGATCCGATCTCGTCGTCCCGCTCCATCCGGATGGCAGGATCGAAGTTCCCCTCGGCGATCACCCCCGTGGCCTTTTCGAGTTTCCGGAGGGGAATCGATATGTTGTAGGTAATAAACAGGGCGACGATCATCCCGCCCAGAAGGCTGACCAGACTGAGCAGGATGGTAATTCGCGAAGCCCGAAGTCCCTGTTCGTTGATCAGGTTCATCCGGGAATCGACGTCCCGTTCTCCGAACTTCTGGCAATCCCGCAGGGAAGAGGCAATCTGGTCGAGCAGCGGTTTTCCCTCCTGCTCGGACAGCGCCCGGGCCTCGTCGATCTTGTTTTCCTCGACGAGAGCGATCTCCCGCCGGAAGACCTCCCCGTACTGCCGGTGGAGAAGGCCCATCAGGGAGACCCGCTTCGTGATGACCTTCGAGCGGTTCTTGCCCATGGTCTCCAGGCCGGCCGTGAATTCCCGGTTCAGGCTCCAGAAGATCTCCGTCAGCTGCGGGTCCTTGAGGATCAGGTATTTCTTTTCGGCGCTCTCCTGGGCGAGGAGCGTCTCCGAGAGGCTCTTGGCGGTCTCCACCACCGGGACATCCTCGCTGATGATCATGTAAGCCAGGTCACTCAGCCGGCCGAGGCTGAGTACGGCGTAGAGGCTCGCCAGGACCGTCAGGAGGGCCATGGCGAAATAGCCGAGCAGCAGTTTGCGGCGGATGGTCAGTTTCATGAATTCGTCCGGAAGCCTTTGAAAACAGGACAATCCGTATCATATCGCCGGGCCTTAGGCAATTGCGAAAATGCCCTTTCCCTGCCCGCCGGCCTCTGCTACAAGGGCCGCGGAGGCCATGACCATGAACGCGGCGGTCCGGGACGGACTTAAAAACGGCATCAGCAAGGGATGGGACGGCTTCGTCTGGATGATCCAGATCATCGTGCCCGTGTCCCTTCTCACGTCCCTGCTCGCCTGGAGCGGCTGGCTCCGGGAGATCGACTTCATCGTCCAGCCCCTCATGAACGCAATCAGCCTGCCGGCCATGGCGGCCCTGCCGCTCGTCATCGGCATGTTTGCGGGCATCTACGGTGCCATCGCGGCCATGGTCGTCCTGCCGATGAACCAGGCGGAGATGACCCTGGTAGCGATCTTTTCCCTGATGGCCCACAATCTCATCCAGGAAGGGATCATCCAGGCCCGTTCCGGCATCCATCCCGTCAAGGCGACCGTCTTCCGTCTCATCGCCGCCTGCCTGACCGTGATGGCCGTGGCGGCGCTGATGGGGTACCTCCCTTCCGGGGAAGCGGCGGCGGCGGGTCCCGTTCCCGCCCGGGGCCCCCTGGGCCGGGCCCTCCTGGAATGGCTTGTCGCGACGGTCAAGCTGTCGGCCATCATCTTCATCGTGATCATGGCCCTTCTTTCCGTCCTGGAAATCATGAAGAGCCTGGGCTGGATTCACCCCATTGTCCGGGCCTGCGCGCCGGTTCTCCGCCTCATGGGACTCAACGAGAAAGTGGGAATCCTGTGGATGACGGCCGTCGTCTTCGGGCTCTCGTACGGAGGGGCCGTCATTGTCGAGGAGGCCCGGCAGGGACACCTGACCCGGGAAGACCTGGAAACCCTGCATCTGTCCATCGGCATGAACCACTCGATGGTGGAGGATCCGTCCTATTTCGTCGCCCTCGGACTCCACCCTGCCTGGCTCTACCTGCCGCGGCTCGCAGCCGCGATCCTCACGGTCTGGCTCATTCGACTCTGGTACCGCATCCGGGATGGACGGCCCGCTCCGTCCGAGAGGGCCTAACCGCTCGAATCCCGGGGAATTCGCGGGTATTTGCGGGTTGCCCCGGCTGCCGTCTTCTGCTATTTTACAGAAAAATCTCTTTTGCCGGAAACGCCCTTCTTTTCAGGAAACCAGGGCGGCACGGCGGGGAAGACTTCTCCGGAGGGCATGGTGCATGATCTACAATGAAGAATTTGAAACGCTGCCGCGGGAGGCGCTGGAGGCGCTGCAGTTGAAGAGGCTCCAGCAGGTCGTCCAGCGGGTCTACCATACGGTCGGGTTCTACCGGAAGGCCTTCGACGAAGCCGGGGTGAAGCCGGATGACGTGAAAAGCCTGGCGGACCTCCGCCGGCTTCCCTTCACCACCAAGCAGGACCTGCGGGACAACTACCCCTTCGGCCTCTTCGCCGTCCCCATGAGCAGTGTCGTCCGTCTCCACGCCTCTTCCGGAACGACCGGCCGGGCCACCGTGGTGGGCTACACGAAGCGCGACATCGAGCAGTGGTCGGAGCTGATGGCACGCTGCTTCGTCGCCGCCGGGCTCACGAAAAACGACATCATCCACAACGCGTACGGTTACGGGCTCTTCACGGGCGGCCTCGGGGCCCACTACGGGGCGGAGCGCCTGGGGGCCAGCGTCATCCCCATCTCGGGGGGCAACACGAAGCGGCAGATCATGATCCTCCAGGACTTCGGCCCCACCGCCATCTGCTGCACCCCCTCCTACGCCCTGAACCTGGCGGAACAGGGAAAGGCCATGGGCGTCGACATGCAGTCCCTGAAGCTCCGGGTCGGCGTCTTCGGGGCGGAGCCATGGAGTGACGAGATGCGCAACCAGATCGAGGACGCCCTGGACATCCTGGCCATGAACATCTACGGGCTCTCGGAGGTCATGGGCCCCGGTGTCGCCATGGAGTGCACCGAGGGCCGGCAGGGGATGCACGTCTTCGAGGACCACTTCCTCGCCGAGATCATCAACCCCGCAACAGGCGAGGTCCTTCCCCCCGGAGAGGAGGGGGAACTGGTATTCACCACCCTCACGAAGGAGGCCTTCCCCCTCGTCCGCTACCGGACCCGGGACGTGACGCGCCTCATCCACGACCCCTGCCGCTGCGGCCGCAGCCACGTGCGAATGGACCGCGTCATGGGAAGGAGCGACGACATGCTCATCATCCGCGGCGTCAACGTCTTCCCCTCCCAGATCGAGGCCGTCCTCGTGGGAATCGACGGCCTGGAGCCGCATTACCAGCTCCTGGTGGACCGGGAGGGGACTCTGGACACCCTCGAGGTTCAGGTCGAGGTCCGGGAAGAGGCGTTCGCCAACGCCGACGAAGTGAAGGTCCTCCAGCGGACGGAACGCCGGATCGTCAAGGACCTGAAGGATTATCTCGGCATCTCCGCCAAGGTCAAGCTGGTGGAGCCCAAGTCCCTCCAGCGCTTCGAGGGAAAAGCCAGCCGGGTCATCGACAAACGGAAAATCTGACGGGAGGTGTCCTCATGAAAGTGGAACAGATCTCCGTATTCCTGGAAAACAAGCCGGGGGTGCTCGAAGAGGTGATGAAGGCGCTCAAGGAGGCCAACATCAACATCCGCACCCTCTCCCTGGCGGACACGTCGGACTTCGGAATTCTCCGGCTCATCGTCAACGACGTGGCGGCCACCAGCGCCGTCCTGAAGGAGAAGGGATTCCGGGTCAGCCGCACGACGGTGGTGGCCGTGGAGGTCCCGGACCGGCCGGGCGGGCTCCATTCCATCCTGGAGGCCCTCGGAGGCGAGGCCATCAACATCGAGTACCTTTACGCCTTCGTGGAAAAAAGCGGCGAGAACGCCGTCATCATCTTCCGGTACGACAATCCGGACCGGGCCATCGAGGTCCTTCAGAAGAAGGGCTTCTCGGTCCTCTCGGGAGAAAAGCTCTACTCCATGTAGATCCGTTGCACTACGGATTCACCCGCTGCGCCGGCAGACGGACGGGGAAACGCCAAGCCGGGCGGGGAGGTGCTCCCTGGCCTGTAAAACCGGTTCGCGAAAGGAGACCCCCATGAAAGCCAAACCGCGCTCCCTCGAACAGATGGTCAACGAGCAGCTGGACAAATGGAACGGTCTGCCGGTCCGGACCGGGAAGACCAGGGAAAAATCGGCTCCCGTCATCACCGTCTCCCGGGAACCGGGAAGCGGAGGCACCGCCATCGCCCGCAGGCTGGCGGCGGCACTCGGCATGGATCTGGTCAGCGGACAGATCATCCAGAAGGTGGCGGACAGCGCCGAGATGAGCGAGAAGGTCGTAGCCTCCCTCGACGAGAAGCAGATCACACACCGCGACGACTGGATCACGTCCCTCTTCGAGGTCCGCCATCTCTGGCCGGACAACTATCTCCGCCACCTGACGAAGGTCGTCGGCACCGTCGGCAGGCACGGAAACGCCGTCATCCTCGGCCGGGGCGCCAATTTCATGCTCCCCCCGGAGGAGACCTTCCGGATCCGTCTGATCGGTCCCCGGGAAATCCGCATCGCCCGGGTCATGAAAGACAAAAAGGTCTCCCGGGACAATGCCGAGGAGTACGTGGTCCGCACCGAGTCGAACCGGAGCGCCTTTGTGAGGAAATATTTCCATGCCGACATCGCCGACCCCGCCCACTACGACATGACTCTCGACACGAGCCGCCTCGGCATCGAGGGCACGGTGGATTGCGTGAAAGCCGCCTACACGGCGTGGAGGAAGACCGCCGGCTGAGGAATCCGAGTTTCTCGATCACGCAGGACACACGCCTCGGATTCTTCCCTGGGATCCGAGGTTTTTTTGCTCTCCGGAAAAGCGCACCGTCCCAAACCGGTTGACGGCCGGGGGGAAGAACATGCACAATGGCACAAACCATTCGGCGGACAAGCCCCGGAAAGGCGGCAGGAACTCCTCGTGGCGAAGAACCCGGCACCACAGAATCCGGCGGATGAGCCGGCCGGTCTCCGGCGAAGGATCGCGGACCTGGAAAAGGCGCAACAGATCCGCCATGCCGGCGAGGCGCTCCTGGCCAGCATCATCGGCGGCTCCCCAATCCCGACCTTCGTCATCGGTAGGGACCACCGGATCCTCTACTGGAACCGGGCCCTGGAGGAGCTCAGCCGGATCCCGGCCGGGGACGTGGTCGGAACGAACCAGCAGTGGCGGGCTTTTTACGCCCGGGAACGGCCCTGCCTGGCGGATCTCCTGGTGGACGGCGCTCTGAAGGCCATTCCCACCTGGTACACCGGGAAATACATCCCCTCCAAGCTCATCGACGAGGCCTACGAAGCGACGGACTTCTTTCCCGAGCTGGGAGAAGAAGGACGCTGGCTGCGCTTCACCGCCGCCGTGCTTCGCGATCCCCGGGGGGAAATCGTCGGGGTTGTGGAGACGCTGGAGGACATCACGGAGCGGCGGCAGGCCGAGGAAGCCCTCCGGGCCGCTCACGAAAAACTGGAATCGCGTGTCCGGGAGCGCACTTCCGAGCTGGCCAGGGCAAACCTCGCCCTCAAGGACACGACGGAGCACCTCTCCCTCATTCTCGAATCCCTGCCGATTGTCTCCTACAGCCGCCAGGCTTCATCCCCCTTCGCCCTCACCTACGTCAGCACCAGCGTGCGGGAAATGACCGGCTTTTCCCCTGAACGCTTCCTGGAGGATCCCGGCTTCTGGGAGAGCCGCGTTCATCCGGACGACCGCATGCGGCTTCCGCAGGTACCGAAGACGAAGCGGCGCCAGGGAAGGTCGGAGTATCGCTTTCGCACGGCCGAAGGAAGCTATCGCTGGTTCTCGGACTACTGGCGCATGCCCCGCCATATCGGGGGACCGCCTCCCCAGATCGCCGGCGTCTGGCAGGACGTGACGGAAGAAAAGCGGATGCGGCAGGAGGCGGAGCTTCGGCTCCAGCAGATGATCCAGACCCACAAGCTCACCGCCCTGGGCGAGGTGGTGGCGGGAGTGGCCCACGAGATCAACAACCCCGTCAGTTTCATCTCCTACAACATCCCCCTCCTGGAGGAGATCTGGAACGCCGTAGAACCCGCCATCCACCGCCTGGGGGAGATCGACCCGCGCTGGAAAAACCGGGACATCCACCCCGAGGAGCTCACCCGGCACATGAGGGATATCATCGAGGCCTTCCGCGTTGCCTCCAACCGGATCAGCCGGGTCATCACGAACCTCAAGGAGTTCTCCCGCTCGGACGAGCGCGCGGCCCGGATGAAGCCCCTGCAGGTCGCGGAGGTCGTGCAGGGCGCCCTCCTGATCGTCGGCGGCCAGATCCGGCGGACCGTCTCCACAATCGAACAGCGCATCGAGCCCGACCTGCCCCCGGTCCTGGGAAACCTCCAGAAGCTGGAGCAGGTCCTGACGAACCTGCTCATCAACGCCCACCAGGCCATGCCCGGCGGCCGCAAGGGTCGCATCACCGTCTCTGCCCGCTCCATTCCACGCCTGAACGCGATTCTCCTGGATGTGGAAGACAACGGCCGGGGCATCCCCCGGGAAAACCTGGGGCACCTGTTCGATCCCTTTTTCACCACCCGGCGGGATTCGGGCGGAACGGGACTCGGCCTGTCCATATCATATGGCCTGGTCCGGGAGCACAACGGCCTCATCGGTGTGCTATCCCGGCCCGGCATGGGGAGCCGCTTCTCCGTTTTCCTTCCCGTCGAGGGCAAGGCCCTGCCCAGGATCCTGCCGTCGATCCTGTGCTTAGGAACGGACCGGGAATTTCTCGGCGCCCTGAAGGCGGCCCTTGCAGAGGTGGAAACCTGGGAGGCCCGCCCCGGGGTCGGTGCACCCGCCGTCCTGAAATACCTGGACGAGCACCCGGAAGTGGACATCGTGGTCATGGAGTGGAGCCTCCCGGACCTGGACGGGCGCGATCTGCTCAAAGCGGTCCGGGACCGGTTCCCCCTGGTGGAGGTAGTGCTCTGCGCGCCCGAGGAGGAGATGCGGCGCCTGTCCGCCGGGGACGGCGCCACAGAGATTCTGCCCAAACCCGCCGCAACGAAGCGGCTGCAGAAAATCCTGGAGGAAAAGGGGAGGTTGCGACTGTGAGAATCCTGGCCGTGGACGACGAGGAGATCTCCCTCTCCTCAATCAAGAGGCTTCTGAACTGGCGCGGGTACAAGGACGTCGAGACCTGCCGCAGCGGCTCCGAGGCGATCCGCCGGCTCCGGATGGAGGACTTCGACATCGTCCTGCTGGACCTCCTGATGCCGGAGGTGGATGGGCTGACGGTGCTGGAGACGGTAAAACCCTATCTGCCGCAGACGGAGTTCATCATCCTGACCGCCGTGGACGACCTGTCGACCACGGTCCGGGCCATCCGGACGGGGGCCTACGACTACCTGGTAAAGCCCGTGGACAACGAGCTTCTGATCCTCACGATCCAGCGGGCCTTCGAGCGGAAGGGCCTGCTGAACAGCCTGGCCCCCGTGGCGGCGGGCCGGGTCTCCGAGACGCCCGAGGCCTTCGCGGCGATCGTGACGAAGTGCCCGCGCATGAGGTCGCTCCTTGCCTACTCCCAGGTTATGGCCCGGAGCGGAAACCCTGTCCTGATCACCGGGGAGTCGGGAACCGGCAAGGAACTGGTGGCCCGGGGCATCCACCGGGCGGGCCCGTCGCCCGAGGGGCCCTTCGTCGCCGTCAATGTCAGCGCCATCCCCACGACCATGTTCGAGACCCAGTTCTTCGGCCACGCCCGCGGGGCCTTCACGGGGGCCGAGTCGAGCTATCGCGGTTTCTTCGAGCAGGCCGACGGAGGCTCCCTCTTCCTCGACGAGATCGGAGAGCTGCCTCCGGGCCTTCAGTCGAAACTCCTCCGCGTCCTGGAGGACAAGACCTTCACCCCCCTGGGGAGCAGCCGGGCCATCCAGGTGGACGTCCGGGTCATCTCGGCGACCAACATGGATCTGGATCGGGCCTGCCAGGAGGGACGCTTCCGCCTTGATCTTTTCTACCGCCTCAAGTCGGC
>CAZODI010000009.1:0-2791 GCA_964578535.1 uncultured Syntrophaceae bacterium | reverse complement strand
CGGCTGCGCTCCGGCCGGCCCCCTTCGCCCGGCGCCTGAGCACCCTCAAGGAAAACGACGAGGCCCACGTGGCCTATGTCCTCACGCACACCGGGGGGGACCGGAAACAGACTGCCCGGATCCTCGGGATCACCGTCCGCCAGCTCCAGAGAAAAATCGCCCAGATGCGACAAGACGCGGCCTGGCTGTCTTATCTGGACGACAATTCCACCTCCTGATCTCGACGACCTTTCCGTCACCAAAGGGGCGACCTTTTCGTCACCCCTTTTTGTTTCCTTTCATTTCAATTGGTTAGCTTCCAATGGTGTCCGTTCGGAGACCGTCCGGCCTCTGTGTGAAAGGACGGAGACAGGAATGACTTCCTCGACCGAGCCGATGGCCATATCCCATTCTGCATAAATTTCAACCAGATATACACGAGCGGCCGTCCCGCCGTCCCTGGCATGCCCATTGCTGTCTAAAAGGCAAAGGACAAAATCTGCGAGAGGAGGTGGCGGACATGTACATGGGCATGAAGCTGATTGACCTGGTGGAAACGCACGCGGAACCGATCGCCCGGCAGTGGGCCAGGAACGTGCGGAAGAACCCGTTCACCCCTTATTATCATAGCATGCCGGAAAAGGATCTGGTTCCTCAGGCGGTGGTCTTCTACGAAAATTTCCGCAGGCTGTTCATGGAGCCGAAGCCGGTGGAAGCGTCCCAGGGATACTTCACCCGTTACGCCGAGGAGAGCTACCGGAAGGGCGTCCCCCTCCACGAGGCCCTCTACGCCCTGATCCTGATGCGGAGGCAGATCTGGCTCTACGCCGAGTTCCAGGTCCTCTTCCTCACCGCCGTGGAGCAGAATCTGGCCGTGGAGAGCATCACCCGGACGATTCTGATGTTCGATTACGCCGTCTACTTCATCTCCAAGAGATACCGCGAGTTGATGAAGCTCGAGTGGTTTGAGGCCCCCAACACGTAATCCCCCCGCACCCCGGGGCCGGCCGACCGCCGGTCCCGGGGCACCCCCCTCGTCCTCGCGATGCCGGGGGAGACAAGGAGGGCAGGCCATGTCCGGATCGCTGAAGCTGATCGCCCTGATCGAGAAGCACGCCGATCCCATCGCCCACGCCTGGGCGAAGGACGTGCGCAGGAATTCCCGGACCGCATCCTACCACGATATGCCGGAGGGCAAACTGGTTCCCCTGGCCATCCGCTTCTACGACAATTTCCGGAAGATGTTCTACGCCGAGAAGCCGGCGGAGGTCTCCCGGGAATTCTTCGCCCGGTACGCCGAAGAGCAGTACGAAGCGAATGTCCCCCTCCATGAGGCCATCTATGCGCTGATCCTCATGCGACGCCACATCTGGCTCTACGCCGAGTTCCAGGTCATCTTCATCACCGCCGTGGAGCAGAAGCAGGCCGTGGACAGCCTGGTGCGGACCATCCTGATGTTCGACTACGCCATCACGTTCATGAGCCGGCGTTACCAGGAACTGATCCGCGGCGAGCTCAACGACCGCCTGGCGGTTCTCAACATGATCCGGCTGGAGAGCCCGCTCGGCACGCGCCTTTCGCCCTATCGGACGGCCATTATGTCGGTCCTGCTGATCGGCTCGTTCCTCCTGACGTACTACTATCACGCAGTGATGGGGTCCAACGTCATCTTCACGCACCTTTTCTATATCCCCGTCGTCCTGGCGGGCATCTGGTGGAAGCGAAAGGGGATTCTGCTGGCGGTGGTCCTGGGGGTCTTCCTGATCCTGAGCCACAGTGTTTTTCTCCGTGGCATCCCCCTTACCGACGACTTCGTTCGGGCGGTGATGTTCATTGTGATCGGAGCGGTGGTGGCCTTCCTGAGCGAAGGCATCACCATGGCGGAAGAAATCTATCGGCTGAAGGCCATGTAACGCCGGATTCAGCAAAGAGAGAGTCCGGCCATCCATCCCGAAACGCGGAGGGTACGAATCGATGAAACGGGAAGCCAGCGAAGGAGTCATTCTGTCCGTCCGGGGGAGCGTCGTGGACGCCCGGTTCCCTGCCGGCCGTCTTCCGGCCATCGGCAACGTTCTGACGACCGGGGACGACGGCCGGATCCGGGTTGAGGTCATGGTCCAGCTCAACGCGGAGACCATACGGGGCATCTCCCTGATGCCGACCCAGGGGCTGGCCCGGGGGTCGGCCATCAACGACACCGGCCACCCGTTCATGATTCCCGTCGGGAAAGAGCTTCTGGGGCGCGTCTTCAACGTGTTCGGGGAGCCCATCGACAACCTCGAGTTCCACGGGAGCGGAGAGGTTCGGTCCCTCCACGGCACACCCGTGCCCATCACCCAGCAGTCCACCGTCTCGGAGATCTTCGAGACGGGAATCAAGGCCGTCGACGTCCTCTGCCCCCTGGAACGGGGCGGAAAGGCCGGGCTGTTCGGCGGGGCCGGCGTCGGCAAGACGGTTCTGCTGACGGAGATGATCCACAACATGGTGGGGCATCACCACGGCATCAGCATCTTCTGCGGCGTCGGCGAGCGCTGCCGCGAGGGAGAGGAGCTCTACCGGGAGATGAAGGAGGCCGGCGTCCTCCCCAACACCGTCATGGTCTTCGGCCAGATGAACGAGCCGCCGGGGGCGCGCTTCCGGGTCGGCCACACGGGGCTTACCATGGCCGAGTACTTCCGGGACGACGAGCGTCAGGACGTGCTCCTGCTCATCGACAACATCTTCCGCTTCATCCAGGCCGGCCAGGAAGTCTCGGGCCTCATGGGGCTTCTGCCCTCGCGCCTCGGCTACCAGCCGACGCTGGCCTCGGAAC
>CAZODI010000008.1:0-96072 GCA_964578535.1 uncultured Syntrophaceae bacterium | reverse complement strand
GGCTCCACCACTTCGATTCTGGTGAACGTCCCGGGGGAGACGGCCTCCGTCGTGACGTGCCTGGACGGCTACCAGATGGCCCGCCAGGGCCGGGCGGGCTCCGCCCTGGGGATCGGCGCCTTCGGGTCCTTCATCGCCGGCACCGCCGGAATCGTCGGTCTGCATCTGATCGCCGGGCCCCTGTCTTCCGTGGCCCTTAAGTTCGGGCCGCCGGAATATTTCGCCATCATCCTCATGGGGTTCACGTTCGTCACGTACCTGGCCCCGGGATCGCCGCTCAAGGCGGGGATCATGGCCGTTCTCGGCCTCATCCTGAGCGGCGTCGGCCTGGATCCGATCACGGCGGAGCAGCGGATGACCTTCGGGGTGATCAACCTGTTCGAGGGGATCGGGGTGGCTCCGCTCGCCATGGGGCTATTCGGCGTCGCGGAGGTCCTGAACCGGCTGGATCAGGCGTCCTTCGGCAGAATCCTGAAGGTGAAGATCCGGAGCCTTTTCCCGAGCCGCCAGGACTGGCTGCAGGCCCGGTGGGCCATCGTCCGGGGAACCCTGACGGGGTTCTTCCTGGGCCTGCTGCCCGGCGGCGGGCCCGTTCTCTCCACATTCGTATCCTACGGCATGGAAAGGCGGATCGCGAGGGAGCCGGAGCGGTTCGGCCGGGGGGCCATCGAGGGGGTGGCGGCCCCCGAGGCGGCGAACAATGCCGCCGCCTCCACGTCCTTCATCCCGCTCTTCACCCTGGGCATCCCGCCGAACGTCGTCCTGGCCGTCCTGTTCGGGGCTTTCCTGGTTCACGGCATCCAGCCGGGGCCCCTGCTGATCCGGGATCATCCGGACATCTTCTGGGGCGTCGTGGGCAGCATGTACATCGGCAACGCCATGCTGCTCGTCCTGAACCTGCCCCTCATCCCCCTGTGGGTCCAGGTCCTCCGGATCCCCGACCGGGTCCTGTATCCGCTGATCCTCCTGCTGTGTGTCGTCGGCGCCTATTCCATCAACAACAGCGTCTTCGACATCGGCGTGATGGTGGTCTTCGGCGTTGCCGGCTTCTTCCTGAAACGGGGAGGCTACGAGGCGGCTCCGCTGATCCTGGCGTTCGTCCTCGGACCCATGCTGGAGGTGAATCTGCGCCGGTCGCTGCTCATCTCCGGCGGCGACTTCTCCATCTTCTTCACCCGCCCGATCGCCCTGGGGGCCATGATCGTCTGTGTGCTCCTCCTGGTGCTCTCCTTTTTCCGTGTGCGGAAAGGGGTCCCGCCGCGTCGCACCGAAGGACCATAAGAAAGGGGGACAGACTGAAGTCCATCCCCCTTCTTGACGCTTTTTTTATCCGGCCGGTCAGTTTGACGGGTGGTGAGGATCCTCCCACGAACCTTCGTAGGCCCGGTGGGGCACGTCGGTTCCCCGCTGCGTATAGTGTGTGTGCAGAAGCTCATGGGACTTGTGGCCCAGGGGCTCCTTCAGGAAGACCTCGTAGATCTTCGTGATCGACGGATTCTCGTGGGACTGTCGGAGCGCCTGGACCTCCCCGTCGTCCCGGTAGAGAGCCTCCGAGCGGAGGCGCCGGATCTCGTTATTGGTCGGGATCGGCTCCCCGCCGCCGGCGATGCAGCCGCCGGGGCAGCACATGATCTCGATGAAGGCGTAGTTCGCCTTACCCGCCCGGATCAGGTCCATCAGCTTCCGGGCGTTCGAGAGGCCGTGGGCGACGGCCACTTTCACCTCGCCCAGGGGGCCGACCGTGAGTGCCGCCTCCTTGACCCCGTCCAGACCGCGGACCGGAGTGATGTCGAGACTCGGCAGGTTCTCGCCGGTCACCACCGCGTAGACCGTCCGGAGGGCCGCCTCCATGACGCCGCCGGTGGCGCCGAAGATCGTCCCCGCGCCGGTGTACTCGCCCATGGGGGCGTCGTAATCCTCGTCCGGCAGGTTGAGGAAGTCGATGCCCGCTTCCTTGATCATCCGGCCCAGTTCCCGGGTCGTGAGGACATAGTCCACGTCCCGGAAGCCGCTGGAGTTCATCTCCGGCCGGGAGGCCTCGAACTTCTTGGCCGTGCAGGGCATGATGGAAACGACAATGACATCTTTCGGATCGACGCCGGCCGTCTCGGCGTAATAGGTCTTTGCCAGGGCCCCGAACATCTGCTGGGGCGACTTGCAGGTGGACAGGTGGGCCAGCAGGTCCGGGTAGAAGTGCTCGCAGAACTTGATCCATCCAGGGCTGCAGGAAGTGATCATGGGCAGCGTGCCCCCCTCCTTGACCCGCTTCAGGAGTTCGTTGCCTTCCTCGATGATCGTCAGGTCGGCGGTGAAGTTCGTATCGAAGACCTTGTCGAAGCCCAGGCGCCGCAGTGCTGCGATCATCTTGCCCGTTACGAGGGATCCCGGGGGCAGGCCGAATTCCTCGCCCAGGGCGGCCCGGATGGCCGGGGCCTCCTGGACGACGACGTGCTTGGTCGGATCCTGGAGGGCCTCCCAGACGGAGTCCACGTCGTCCTTTTCATAGAGGGCTCCCACGGGGCAGGCGAGGATGCACTGGCCGCAGGCGACGCAGGTGGACTCGATCAGGGGCAGGTTGAAGGCCGGGGTGACCCGGACGTCGCTGCCCCGGTAGGACGGCGTCAGGACGCTCACCGACTGGACGGATTCGCAGACGGTGATGCAGCGGTGGCAGTTGATGCACTTGCGGTTGTCCCGGACGATGGACGGGCTGGACCGGTCGATCATGCTCTCCGGGAAGGACTCGGGGACGTCGAACCGCATCGAGCGGACGCCCACCATTTCGGCGACCCTCTGGAGCTCGCAGTTGCCGTTGCGGACGCAGAAGTTGCACTCCTGGGGATGGTTGGACAGGAGCAGTTCCACGACCAGCCTCCGGGCGTTCCGGACCCGGTCATTCGTCGTCCGGACGACCATCCCCTCGCTGACGGGGAATACGCAGGAGGCGATGAGGCCCCGCTGGCCCTCCACCTCCACCATGCAGACCCGGCAGGCGCCGGGGGTGTGTCCGATTTCCTGCCAGGCGCAGAGGGTGGGGATCCGGATGCCCGCCTGCTTCGCGGCGTTCAGGATCGTCGTCCCCGTCTCCACGCTGACTTTCTGGTTGTCTATGGTCAGGGTTACTTGTGACATGCATGTCCTCCGTGATGTTCTATCGATAGACTCCGGTGAAGGAACATTTATACTTCCGCGTCGCAGCGCAGGCAGCGGCAGGCCTCCGCGATGGCCAGCTCCCGGGTGAATCCGAGTTCGACCTCTGCGAAAGACGTGTTCCGCCCGGCTCCGTGGAGCTCCGGCATCTTCGTCTGGGGTGCCTCCTGGGTCTCCTCGTCGATGATGAGGGGAACGTCGATCTTCTCCTCCACCGGTGCTTCCCAGGCGGGTTCGCCCGCCGCGGTCCGGATGCCGGCGTCGATGTCGGCCGCCGCCTGATGGCCCGCGGCGATGGCGCCGATCACCGTGTCGGGACCCGTGACGGCGTCGCCGCCGGCGTAGAACTTCGGATTCGTCGTCCGGGACTTGCTCCCCTTGGCCAGGTCGTAGCAGGTCCACTTGTTGATGACGACGCCGCTGTCCTTGGGAACGAAGGCCATGTCGGGCACCTGGCCGATGGCCGCCACAACGGCGTCCACGGAAAGGGTGAACTCGGAGCCGGGGATGGGGATGGGCCGCTTGCGGCCGCTCCGGTCAAAGTCACCGAGCTTCATGCGCTCGCAGGTGATGCCGCTGACCTTGCCGTCTTTCCCCTCGATACGCAGGGGCGCCGCGAGGAACTCGATCTTGATGTCTTCGTCCAGAGCCGCTGTGACCTCCTCCTCCGCGGCGGGCATCTCCTTCCGCTCGCGCCGGTAGAGGATGGTCACGTCGGCGCCCATCCGCTTCGCGCAGCGGGCGGCGTCGATGGCGGAGTTGCCGCCGCCGATGACGGCCACCTTTGATCCGAGGGTCCGGGTGCCCTTCATCCAGGCGTTTTCATCGAGGTTGAAGGCCCGAAGGAATTCCACGCCGCCCCAGACACCCTGGAGATCCTCTCCCGGGACGTCCATTTTCGTGCTTTTGTGGGCGCCCGTGGCCAGGTAGACGTAGTCGAAGTCGTTGCCCAGCTTGTCGAAGGGGAGATCCTTTCCGACCCGGACATTGCACCGGATCTCGACGCCCAGCCGGCGGATATCGTCGATCTCGCCCGCCAGGATATTCCGGGGCAGCCGGTAGGACGGAATGGCCCACCGAAGCATGCCGCCCGGATCGGGAAGCTCCTCGAAGACCGTCACGGCGTAGCCCCGGAGCGCCAGGTCCCGGGCGGCCGTGAGGCCCGCCGGACCGGCGCCGACCACAGCGATCTTTTCCTTCCGGGTGACCGGAACGGGGCTGACCTCGGGCCGCGGGGCGCTGTCGGTGATGAACCGTTTGAGGAACTTGATGGCGATGGGCTCGTCCATCTTTCCCCGGCGGCACTTGGACTGGCATTTGTGGTCGCAGACCCGGCCGCAGACGGAGGGGAAGGGGTTCGTTTTCAGGAGAACCTTGTAAGCATCCTCGAACCGCTCCGCCCGGATCAGGCCGATGTAGGCCGGAACATCCATCCCGATGGGGCATGTGTTCTGGCAGGGGGACTTGAAAAGGGACGAGCAGACGGCGGCCCGGCAGTGCTTGTCCCGGATGTGCTCCTCGTACTCATTGCGGAAGTAGCGGATGGTGCTGAGCACCGGGTTGGGCGCCGTCTGGCCGAGACCGCAGAGGGAGGCGTCCTTGATGATGCCGGCCATTTCCTCCAGGAGCTCGATGTCGCCCTCCTTGCCCTTGCCATGGGCGATGTTCGTGAGGATCTCCAGCATTCGCTTGGTTCCCTCGCGGCAGGGGGTGCACTTCCCGCAGGACTCGTCCTGGCAGAAATCCATGAAAAACCGGGCCATGTCGACGGCGCAGTTGTCCTCGTTCATGACGATCAGGCCGCCGGAGCCCATGATGGCGCCCAGCTCGGCCACTTTTTCATAGTCCACCGGGGCGTTCAGGTGCTGGACCGGGATGCAGCCGCCGGAGGGACCGCCCAGCTGCGCGGCCTTGAATTTCTTGTTCTTTGGGATGCCGCCGCCGATGTCGTAGACGATCGTTCCCAGGGGCGTTCCCATGGGGACTTCCACGAGGCCCACGTTGTTCACGTCGCCCGTCAGCGCGAAGACCTTGGTCCCTTTGCTCTTCTCGGAGCCGACGCCGGCGTGCCAGGCAGCGCCCTTCAGGATGATCTGGGCGACATTGGCGAAGGTCTCCACGTTGTTCAGGACCGACGGCCGCTGCCAGAGACCCGCGACGGCGGGGAAGGGCGGACGCGGGCGGGGCATGCCCCGCTTGCCCTCGATGGAGGTCATGAGCGCCGTCTCTTCGCCGCAGACGAAGGCGCCGGCGCCCTGGTAGATCTCCAGGTCGAAGTCGAAACCCGTTCCCAGGATGTCCTTTCCCAGGAGGCCCATGTCCTTGGCCTGGTTGATGGCGATGTTCAGGCGGTGGATGGCCAGGGGATACTCGGCCCGGCAGTAGATGTATCCGTGGTGGGCCCCGATGGCCTTGGCCGCGATGACCATGCCCTCGAGAACCGCGTGGGGGTCCGCCTCCAGGACGCTGCGGTCCATGAAGGCCCCCGGATCGCCCTCGTCGGCGTTACAGAGGACGTATTTGATGTCGCCGGGGGAGGTGGAGCAGAATTTCCACTTCAGGCCCGTGGGGAATCCGGCGCCGCCGCGGCCGCGGAGGCCCGAATCCAGCATCGTCTGGATGATGTCCGCGGAGGACAGCTCGGTCAGGGCCTTTGCCATGCCGGCGTAGCCGTCCCGGGCAATGTACTCCTCGATCCTTTCCGGGTCGATGAGGCCGCGGTTCCGGAGAACCCGCAGCTCCTGCAGGGCGAAAAAGGGGATCTCCTGCATGGTCGGGATGACCGCTTCCGTGGTCGGCTCCCGGTACAGCAGGCGCTCCAGGACGCGCCCCTTCACCATGTGCTCTTCCACCAGTTCCGGCACGTCCTCCGGCTTGATCATCATATAGATAACACCCTCGGGGTAGACCACCATGATGGGGCCCTGGGCGCAGAATCCGTTGCAGCCCGTCTCCACCAGCTTGATCTCCTCGGCCAGATTGCGCTTCATCAATTCGGCCACGAGGGCCTTCTTGACGGCAAGGCTTCCCGAGGCGTGGCAGCCTGTTCCTCCGCAGAGCAGCAAATGTGAACGAAATACTTTCATTGGGTTTCCATCCTCCTTCACGTCAGAGATTCCATCCCGCTATTTCACGATTTCCGCGCCCCGGGCCAGCACGAAGGGTGTCTGGATCTCTCCCTCCAGGACGTGTCTCTTGAATACCTGCCGCATCTTGTTGCCGTCCATATACTCGTACTTGATCGGTTCCTGACCGATCAGCTCCACCGTCACCAGGGGTTCGCGGCTGCAGAGACCCATGCAGCCGGAGGTGGTCACGATCACGTCGGTAACCCCCGCTTCCTCGATGGACTTCATCAGGGCGTCCATGACGTCCCGGGCTCCCGAGGCGATGCCGCAGGTTCCCATGTGCACGGTGATTTTCGCCCGGCGCTCTCCGTCCCGGAGGGCCGTCTCGGCGTGGACGCGCTCCTTGATCTTCTTCAGATCCTCGATATTCAGCTTTGCCATCGTACCGTACCTCGTATTCGCAAGAGTGTTTTTTTATTGATACTGGTTGAGCAGTTCCTTCACCTTGGCCGGCTTCACGCGCCCGTGGACTTCATCGTCCACCACGACCACCGGTCCGAGGCCGCAGGCGCCAAGACAGCGTACGGACTCATAGGTGAACCGCCTGTCCGGGGTCGTCTCACCCTCCTTGACGCCCAGGACCTTTTCGATGTTCTCCGCGATGGCTTTCCCTCCGCGGACGTAACAGGCGGTGCCGAGGCATACCCGAACGGTGTGCCGGCCCTTGGGGGTCATGGTGAAGAAGGAGTAGAATGTCACGACGCCGTACACACGGCTGAGTGGCAGGTTGATGCCTTCGGCGATCCGTTTCTGGATACCGATGGGCAGGTACTCCAGGACCATCTGGGCCTCTTCCAGGACAGGGATCAACCCCCCCGGTTTGCCCTTGTACTTGTCGATGATCGCATCGAGTTTTGCGATCTGTTCCTCGGAAAACTCCTTCAACAGCTCTTCGTTACCGAGTTTCATGAATGTGTTGTCCTCCTTCCCGTCAACAGGGTCACGCCCCTGCTTTGATTTCCGTTAAGCCTTCCTCTACATGGCTGCGAATCCAAGCCAGGATCTCCGGATGGTTTAGGGGGATGTCCCCGATCTCCTCCCGGATCTCCCGGGTATCCAGGACGAAACTACGGCCGCTCCGCTCATGGCGGTACACAAGTTCGATATCGGGGTGACCCGTGAGGATGGTCACCAGGGTTCCGGCAATGTCGCCCAGGGGTTGGCGGTCAATGTGCGCGAGCCCGAATGTCACCCGGACTTTCGTGCCCTCGCCGGGTCTCGATTTCACTGTCAGTCCGCCCCCGGTCTTTCCCGCGGCCTCCGCCAGCATGGGAAGCCCCAGGCCTACCCGGCGGACTTTCTTGGTTGTATAAAACGGATCCAGGACATTTGCGAGGGCCCCTTCCGTCATTCCGACCCCGTCATCCCGGATCTCCAGCGTCAGGCGGTCCCGCTCCGGGTTCTCCCGGATGGTGATGAAAATGTGCTTTGCCTCCGCCCGGGTGGAATTTTCCGCAATGTCCAGTACGTGCAGGGAGAGCTCCAGCATCCGGGCTACTCCTCGATGGTCCGTCCTTGCCGTTTCCGGAAGGCCATCGACAGTTCCTTCACCGTCACGGCATGCATCCTCACGTCCGTCCATGCCCTCCCGATGTCCCGGATATGATGGGCGTCCGAGGAGGTGATGAAGGAGAATTGCTCCAGTTCCGGATACCGGATGCGCCCTCCCCGGATCCCTGTCTCCGGCGACAGCTCCAGTGCGTCGAAGGGGGGACCCGGCACGATGAATCCGAGTTGGCTCAGGATGCTGAAGCTTTCCCGGTCGATGTGGGAGGCCACGGCCAGTCCACCCAGGTCGTGGATTCGCTCGACGATGGCCTGAAGCGGAAGCTCCGTGGCCCCGATGAGCAGGCGATCGCAGAACCCTTCCACCTCATCCCGGTCATTGACGATGGCCTGGCATCCGAAGCGCCGCTCGTCGTTCCGGCCGGGCAGGTGGCGGCTGATCCATTCCTGGAGGGGGAGAAGCTCCTCCACGATATCAAAAAGGGCCAGGAGATGCACTTCCTCCCGGCTCGCGATCTCCATGCCCGCCAGCACGGTGAGCGGGGTGCCCGCGGCGCACCGCCGAACCCAGGCGATGTTTTCCGAGGCGTTGTGATCGCAGATGGCCACCGCGTCCAGCCCGACGGCCAGGCAGCGCTCGACCAGTTTCCGGGGGTACATGTCCAGTTCCGCGCATGGTGACAGGCAGGTGTGAACGTGCAGGTCGCAGCGGAAAACCTTCAGCATGACCGGATCCCCGAAATTCCGGCAAAAAAAAGACCATGGAGAGATCCATGGCCCGGGCGGGGATCATCCTCCCCGTACATTCAGGATTTCATAAATCTTGCCGGCCGTTTCGAAACCCGACCAATCCGATACGAGAATCGGCACATTCTCCTTTACGGCCTTCTCCAGGGTGTCCGCGGCCGGTTCGTTTCCCTGTACCAGAACGATGCCGGCGTGATCCTTGAGGCTGGCGACAGCGATGATGTTCTGGTGGATCTGGCGGGTGATCCAGAGATCTCCCTCACTGCTGTGGGCCATGACGTCGCTCAGCAAATCCCCCGTGAATCCTCCCGTCACTTTCCTGTCCAGCAGATGGGCTCCATGTCGGACCTTCAGGTCCAACGCCTTTACAATGGTTGCCAAGTCCACGATTTCCCGTCCTTCTTTATATTCCATCGAAGACCTTGTCGATCTTGATCACCATCTTCAGATGGGTGCCTTTCCCCACGTCGGAGGAGATCCTGAAGAAGTCGGAGAAGTTCTTGATGTTGCAGAGGCCCATGCCGGCGCCGAATCCCATCTCCCGGATCCGCTGGCTGGCTGTCGACCATCCCTGCTGCATGGCGAGTTCGATGTCCGGGATGCCATCCCCCTCGTCGATGGCTTCGATCAATACATAATCCGGCTTTACCTGGATATGGATATGTCCTTTCCGTGCGTAGGAAACGATATTGATTTCCGATTCGTAGGATACCAATGCCACCCGGCGGATGATCTCGCTGGAGAGCTTCATCCTCTTCAGGATGGCTTTGATCTGGCTCGATACCTGGCCGGCCTTGTCGAAATTGCCTCCCTCAACGGGAAACCTGTTTTCGTACAGACTCGTATCATGGGCGAACACGTTCTTCGTCAACCCTTTCCATGCATCCGACGATTCCCCTCTGATACAGGCGGCCCGCCGTTTCAAAGAGGATGTATTGGGTCGTCAGGATGGGAATTTTCAGTTCCTCGGCCAGCGTCAGGGTTTCCGGCGAAGGCTTTTTCCCTCGAACGAGGATGATGGCGGCGATGTCCAGCACATCGGAAGTCCTGACCACCTGTGGATTGGTCAGGCCCGTCAGGAGGAGGCTCCCGGCCTTGGCAAAGGCCAGGACGTCGCTCATCAGGTCCGCTCCGAAGGCCGTCCTGACGTCCTTGTCCAGCTGTTCCTGTCCGACAAGCACTTCGGCATCCAGGATTTCTTTAACCTCGCGCAGGGTCACAGTGTTCTCCTTGGGAGTGTTTTTCCGTTTCCGCGGACAGGGATCCGAAAACCTGCGGAAATAGGGTCCAAACTGATGAGACATGGCTGATTACCACAGGCCTCCCATTGCTGTCAACCTGTTTAAGGCATTCAGAAATGCGGCGTTTCAGCCCAAAAAAGCTTTTGCGTCCCCCGGGCAATTCCGTTAGAAGGGGGGCCATGGAAAACTGGGTGGACCGATACATGACCTTCCTGTCGGTCGAGAAGGGGGCTTCCCTTCACACCCTCGATGCCTACAGCCGCGACCTGAACCGCCATATCGCGTTCCTGCGGACCCTGGGCCGGGAAGGGTGGGCGGATGTTACGACGGACGACATGCTCTCTTTTCTGACCCGCTTGCGGGAGGAGGGATTGAAGGCCCGTTCCGCCAACCGGGCCCTCGCCGCGCTCCGGGGCTTCTACCGGTTTCTTCTGCGGGAAGGGGTACGGGAGGAAAACCCCCTGGCCGACATCCACCATGGGAAGGTATGGATGCACCTCCCCGATACGGTGTCCCGGCAGGAGATGGAGAATCTTCTCCGCCAGCCGGGCCTGGACAGGCCGGAAGCCGTCCGGGACACCGCCATGCTGGAGATGCTGTACGCCTCGGGGCTGCGGGTTTCCGAACTGGCGTCCCTGACGCTGGGCAGCATCAACTGGCAGGTGGGATACCTGGTGGCATTCGGAAAGGGAGGGAAGGAACGGGTCGTGCCGGTCGGGCGTGTCGCCCTGTCCGTCCTGAGGCGTTATGTGGAAGAGGTCCGTCCGGCCCTGCTGAAGGGCGGGGATACGGATGTGCTTTTCCTGAATCGCCAGGGGAGGGGGCTTTCCCGCCAGGGATTGTGGAAGCTGGTCAGGCGCTACGCCGAGCGGGCGGGGATCCGGAAAAAGGTTTATCCCCATACATTCCGCCATTCCTTCGCCACCCACCTCCTGGAGGGAGGGGCGGATCTCCGTTCCGTACAGCTCATGCTGGGGCATGCGGACATATCGACGACGCAGATATACACGCACGTCACCCGGGAACGTCTCAAGGATGTGCACAGCCGGTTTCACCCGCGGGGGAAATGACCGATGAAAAGGCAGGGCAGAGAGCAAGGGGGCCGATCCCCCCTCTCGGGGCGGCGGATTGTCCTGATCGCGGCGGGAATTCTGGTTCTGGGCATGCTGGCCGCCGGAGGACTTTCCCTGGCTCTCTCCCGGACCGGTGCAGCATCGTCCCTCGAACGGCTCGGGGGTGTTTTTTCCTTCTACCTGCTGGGACAGCCGCCCCGTGTGTACGGCCTGGAGGGAGAAAAGAACGGGTCTTTCTTCACAATCCGTCCCGGTGACGCCCTGGAGGTGACCTACCGGGACGAGTTTATCATTCGGGGGGTCGCCAGCGATTCCCTGGCGGGAAGCGGAATCGATGTCCGGATAGAAGGACTTGAGGAAAAGACGGCCCTGGGCGTCCTGTTCAAGGGCCTTTCGTTTGTGGACCGGCGGATGGGGGAGCGGGTCGATCCGGGGAGGGCCGGATCCGGCGAAACAACGCGGGTTTCCGTTCTGTACAACGGGCGGGAAGCGGCCGTATTCTACATCCGGGCCTCCCTGACGGCGCAGGATTTCCTGCGGTATGCCCGGGCGGCCGGGGACAGGAAGGAGAAGATCCATTTCCTGCAACAGGCCCTGGCCCTGACTCCGTCCGATACGGAGGTGCGGCACGAGCTGGCCTCGGAGAATGAGAAGGCCGGCCGGATCGATGAAGCCGCGGCGGCATACGAGGAGATCCTCAAGGCAAAACCAGCCGATGAAGCGGCCCTGACGGCCCTGGCTAAGATCTACCTGTCCCGCAGCGCCTACGACCGGGTCGTCAGCCTTTGCACACGGGCCGTAGCGGCAAACCCGAAAAGCGCCCCCGCTCATGCGGTCCTTGCCCTTGCCTTGCAGATGCAGGAGAAATTCGAAGAAGCGGCGAAGCATTATGAAACGGCGCTGCAGCTGGATCCGAACAACAAATCCGTCCGGTTTCGTCTCGGGGAGGTTTATGACCGGATGAAGAAGCCGGGCAAGGCGGGGGAGCAGTACCGCCGGGTTCTGACCGGGGCGCCCGCGGACCGGGAGGCTGTTCTGGCTCTTGCTTTGTCCAAGCTCAAGGCGGGCGACCACGATGAAGCCATTTACTGGTACAGGGCCTACCTGAAGCAGAATCCGAAGAGCGCGGCCGCCTGGGCGAACCTGGGTCTGGCTTATGGCGGCAAGGGGCGGGGGAAGGAGGAGATCGAGAGCTATCAGAAAGCCCTCGCCCTGGATCCGAAAAACGCCGTTGTTCTTTCCAACATGGCCCTGGCTTACGAGAAGGCGAATCGGGTCCGGGAAGCCGCCGATACCTGGCGGAAGGTCCTGAAAGTCCGTCCGGGGGACTCCGGTGCGGCATCCAGGCTCGGGGAGCTGGCCCTCCGCGACAAGCGGTATCGGGAGGCTGCATCCTATTTTGAGACGGCCCTGAAGGAAAGCTCCCGGAAGGGGCCGCTGCATGCCTCCGCGGCGACCGCGTATGCAGAGATGAAGCAGTACGGCAAGGCCGTGGAGCATTACGAAAAGGCCGTCCGCAGCGGAGTTCAGGATCCCGAAATGCGACTGGCGATGGCCGCGGCCTATCAGCAGCTGGGAAAGACCAGGGAAGCCGAGGCCGCATACGGCAAGGCGGCCGCCTCCGGAGCTTCCATGGATGTCCTGGCCAGGGTGGCCGGCGTTCATCTCCGGGAAAAGCGCTACGATCAGGCAGCCAGAATCTACCGGGAAATGATCCGCCGGTTTCCCGGGAAGGGCAGGGCCCATGCCGGTCTCGGCGATGCCCTGTACATGAAGGGAGACATGGACGGTGCCGTCGATGCGTACCGGAAAGCCGTCCGGCAGGATCCCCGGGAAGTCGGGGCCTGGATGGGTCTGGGAGCGGTTCATGAACGGAAAGGGAACCTCGAAGAGGCCCTGAAAGCCTACCAGAAGGCCTGGGAACTCAACCCGGATCTCAGCCAGGCGGCCCGAAAGGCCCGGGAGATCCGCATCCGCCTGCTGGAAAAAAAGCAGGGATAGCGGAGCCCTCGACCAGGGAGCTTCATCCGGGGACGGTCCCGGACGCAGAACGGAGAGAGAAAGGCATGAAGCCTGTAGACGTGAGTGGAATCCGGTTCGGCGGCGGGGCGCCTTTCGTCCTGATTGCCGGTCCCTGCGTCATCGAAGAAGAGGGGAGGACGAAGGACATCGCCCGGTTCCTCCGGGATCTGGCGGATGAACTGGGCATCCCGTTCATCTTCAAGGCCTCCTATGACAAGGCAAACCGGAGCGCCCGCGCTTCCTTCCGCGGGCCGGGCCTGTCGGAAGGCCTTCGCATTCTGGAGGAAATCCGGAGGGATGTCGGCTGCCCCGTCCTGTCCGACGTCCACCGGTTCGAAGAGATCGACCCGGCGGCGGCCGTGCTGGACGTGGTGCAGATCCCGGCCTTCCTCTGCCGGCAGACGGATTTCGTCATGGAAATCGCCAGGAAGGCACGGGTGGTAAACATCAAGAAAGGGCAGTTCCTGGCGCCGTGGGACGTGGCCAATATCGTAGAGAAGGTGAAGGCGGCGGGGAACGGGAGGATTCTCGTAACGGAGCGGGGGGCCAGTTTCGGGTACAACAACCTCGTCGCGGATTTCCGCTCCCTGCCGGTGATCCGCTCCCTGGGATATCCCGTGATCTTTGACGCCACGCACAGCGTTCAGCTCCCGGGAGGGCTGGGAACCGCCTCGGGAGGGCAGCGGGAGATGGTTCCCTTCCTGGCCCGTGCCGCCGCAGGAGCCGGCCTGGACGGCATCTTCATGGAGGTTCATCCCGATCCGGACCGGGCATTATGCGACGGGCCGAATTCACTGGCGCTGAAAGACCTGCGATCCCTGCTCGTGGTTCTCAGGGAGATCGATCGAATCGTGAAAAGGAGCATGGATACCGCAAATGGATAAGCTGCCGGATATGCCCTGGAAGGAAAAGCTGGAGAAGGTGAAACTCCTGATCCTGGACGTCGATGGCGTTCTGACGGACGGCCGGATCATCATGGACGACAACGGCCGCGAGATCAAGCATTTCGACGTCCGGGACGGACACGGCATCAAGCTCCTTCAGCGGCACGGCATAGACGTCGTCTTCCTGACGGGTCGCCGATCGGCCGTCGTGGAGCACCGGGCCCGGGACCTGGGCGTGGAGGAAGTGCACCAGCAGATCTGGGACAAGGTCGCCGCGTTCGAAGGGATTCTCGAGCGGAGGGCCCTCACGGCCGACCAGGTTGCCTTCATGGGGGACGATGTGGTCGACATCCCCCTGCAGAGGCGTGTTGGATTCTCCGCAGCACCGGCAAGTGCGGAGGATGTGGTCCGTCGCTCCGTCGATTTCGTGTCCGGCCGGCCGGGAGGCCGGGGGGCCGTGCGGGAGGTGTGCGAGTTGATCCTCCGCGGGCGCGGGTTCTGGGATGAGGTCGCCCGGCGATATGAATTTTCTCAACTGGTTGATATGTGATGGTATTTGTTTCGGCTTTACAGGGCTTGCCTTTCGGTGATATAAAATTTCCCAGGTATTGCCGCCCCATATCCACCTTCTGTTCGGGTTTTGAACCGACCGTGTAGGATGCTGAAGGGACTGTTCACGTCAAAATGGAAGAAGAGGGTGCTCCTCTTTTCGGGAGCTTTCCTGGTTCTCGCCGTCGCAGGGTCCTGGTGGTTCATCAAGAACCGCGAGACGGTTCCGAAGCAGGCCTTGCAGATCATGGCGGAGAACGTGGATCTCCAGGTCCAGAACGTCACGTACACCGACGTGGGAAGCTCCGGAGAAAAATGGGAAGTGAAGGCGGACAGCGCCCGGTATATGCGCGAGCAGAAAATCGCCCTCTTTGACCGGGTGACGATCCGGCTGATTCTGGCAGACGGCCAGACCTTCAACCTGACGGGAGACCAGGGCCGCCTCAAGACGGACCTGAAGGACATGGACATCACGGGCAACGTGGTGATCCTTTCCGACCGGGGCGACCGATTCACGACGGACCGCCTCCAGTATGTCCATGGGGAGAAGAAGATCTACACCCAGTCTCCGGTCACCATGGAGAACGACCGGATGAAAATCAGGGGTGTGGGCCTGACCCTGCGGCTGGACAGCCGGGACCTGAAGCTCTCTTCCCGGGTCGAGGCGGAAACCAAGCCGACGGGGGCGGCGGGGGGAAATCATGAAAAAAAACGCTGACAGTTCCGTGATTCGGATGGCCGCGATGGTCCTCGTTACGGTCTGCCTGGCCGCCGGCATCGCCTGGGGGCAGGCAAAGGTGCCGGTTAGCCGCAGCGAGCCGATCCAGATCGTCTCCGACCGCCTGGATGCCTACGATGAAAAGAAGCTGGTGGTTTTCTCGGGGCATGCCGTGGCCGTGCAGGGCGACAAGGCCATCCGGGCCGACAGCATATCGCTTTTCTATAAAAAGGAAGGCCAGCAGGCCGGGCCGAAGTCCTCCAAGGGACCCGACATGGGCGGAGGAGACCTGGATCGGGTGGAGGCGAAGGGACACGTCATCATCACGCAGGGGCCGAAGACGGTCACGGGAGACTTCGCCGTCTATTTCCAGGATGCCCAGAAGATCGAGATGACCGGGAACGCGGTCCTGAAGGAAGGCCGCAGCACGATCCGCGGCGACCGGGTCATCGTGCTCCTGGACGAGGGGCGGGGCTTCGTGGAAGCCGGGGAGTCCAAGCGGGTCATGGCGACGATTTATCCCTCCGAAAAATCCCAGCCGGGAAAGAAGAAGCCGTGACATGGAGCGGCTGACGGCGGAGGGACTCGTAAAGGTCTACGGCGGCCGGCGAGTCGTAGACGGCATTCACCTGGAGATTCATCCCGGGGAGGTCGTCGGGCTGCTGGGACCGAACGGAGCGGGGAAGACCACGACGTTTTACATGGTCGTCGGGCTCATCCGGCCCGACGGAGGCCGGATTCTCCTCAACGGGGAGGAACTGACGGGCCAGCCCATGTATGTTCGGGCCCGGAAGGGGATCAGCTATCTGCCCCAGGAGCCGTCGGTCTTCCGGAAACTGACCGTGGAGGAGAACATCCTGGCCATCCTGGAGACCCTGGAGATGGAGCAGGGGGAACGGGAGGAGCGGCTCCGGGATCTTCTGGACGAACTGGATCTGACGCCGCTTCGGTCCAACCGGGCCTATTCACTCTCCGGAGGCGAGCGGCGGCGGGTCGAGATCACGAGAGCACTGGTTACATCTCCGCAATATATCCTTCTGGACGAGCCCTTCGCGGGAATCGATCCTCTCGCTGTTGCGGATATCCAGAAGATCATCGGCCAGTTAAGAGCAAAAGGGATCGGGGTGGTCATTTCCGATCACAATGTCCGGGAGACACTTTCCGTCTGCGATCGGGCTTATATTGTCAATGAAGGGATGGTTCTGGTGGAAGGAGACCCCGACACCATCGCCTGCTGCGAGATCGCCCGGAAGATATACCTCGGGGAAGGATTCAGCCTGTAACAGGCGGTCTGCAGGGCGGACGTCACGGATATCCGTACCGCGGGCCGCAGGCAATCGATATGGCTCTGGAACTGAAACAAAACCTGAAATTGACCCAGCAACTGGTCATGACGCCCCAGCTTCAGCAGGCCATCAAGCTGCTGCAGGTGTCACGCCTGGAGCTTGTGGATGCGATCAACCAGGAGATGCAGGAAAATCCCCTCCTGGAGGAACTGACTGGAGAAGAGTACAGCGAACCGGAAACCCCGGTCGAATCGGATGATCTCAAGACGGTTGAAGGGGAAGAGATCAAGCTGGCGGACCACACGGAGGAGTTGACCGGCGAGGGAGACGGCAAGACCGAGTTTGACTGGGACAATTATCTCGAGGACTACGGATCCGTCGGGGTCACCTACGACCGCTCCGGTGAGGAAGGGCCCGCCTGGGACAATTTCCTGACCGCGCAGACGTCGCTGACGGATCACCTCATGTGGCAGGTCAAGCTTTCGCGAATGAACGAGAGCGAGATGGCCGTGGCGGAGCAGATCGTGGGAAACCTCGATGCGAACGGCTACCTGGTCGCGACGGTTGAGGAAATCGCCGCCCAGTCGGGGACGCAGCCGTCCTTTGTCGAGGGCGTTCTCCGCAAGGTTCATGACTTCGATCCCCCCGGCGTTGCGGCCCGCGACCTGAAGGAGTGCCTTCTCATCCAGGCAAGGGTTCTCCGGGCCGGGCCCCTGGTTCAGGCGATCATCCGGGATCACCTGAAGGAACTGGAAATCAAGAATTACAGCCAGATCTGCCGGAAACTGAAGGCCTCCGCCGAGGACGTGGAGGCGGCGATCCTGGTCATCATGAACATGAATCCCAAGCCGGGCGCCCTCTACAATGAGGAAAAAGCCCAGCCCGTCATCCCGGATGTGTTCGTCTTCAAGGCGGGAGATGAATACAAGATCGTCCTGAACGACGACGGCCTGCCGCGGCTCCGGATCTCGAATTTCTACCGGGAGGTCATGGCGGGCCTCAGCGGCAGCACGAACTCCGAGGGGAGCCGCCGCTACATCCGGGAGAAGATCCAGTCCGCCACGTGGCTGATTAAGAGCATCCAGCAGCGGCAGAACACCATCTACAAGGTGACCGAGAGCATCCTCCGGTTTCAGCTGGATTTCTTCGAGCAGGGAGTGTCCTTCCTGAAGCCCCTCGTTCTCCGGGACGTGGCCGATGACGTGGGAATGCACGAGTCCACCATCAGCCGGGTCGTATCCAACAAGTACGTCCATACTCCACGGGGGATCTATCTCCTTAAGTATTTCTTTTCCAGCGGCATCCATCGGACCTCCGGCGAAAACATCGCCTCCAAGAGCGTGAAGGAGGAAATCCGAAAGCTCGTCCAGGCGGAGGATCCCCGCAAACCGATGAGCGACCAGGAAATCGTCCAGCGCCTGGAGGCAGGGGGAATCGCCATCGCCCGGCGGACTGTGGCCAAATACCGGGAGATGATGGGCATCCTGCCGTCTTCCCGGCGAAAAAGGCTCATCAAGACACAAAAAACAGATTGACATTTCAGAACCCCATTTCTATAAAGCGCATCTTTGCCGACGGGGGGGCAATGCCTCACGGCGGCGGACTCCCTGAGAAGGATTGTAGGAGGATGAAAGTATGAAGATAACGCTTACCTTCAGGAACACGGGCGGGGAGGACTGGTTCAAGCAGGTCGTCGACGAACGGCTGGGCAAGCTCCAGAAATACCTGGATCACCCGGCAGAGGCCCATGTTGTATTGTCCGTCGAGAAATTCCGGCATGTCGCGGAGATCAGCCTCTCGGCTGACGGGGCGAACGTAATCGCCAAGGAAGAAGCGAAGGACATGAATACGGCGATCGACAACGCCGTCGAGAAGGTGGAGCGCCAACTCAAGAAGCACAAGGCAAAGATCCGAACCCACAAGTCCGGCGCGGGACGCAGTGAAGAAAGAGTGCTGGTGGTCGAACCGGTCGACGAGGACGAGGCCCGCGGCTCCCGGGTCGTGGAAACCCGAAAGGTTGTGCTCAGCCCCATGTCCCTGGACGATGCAGTCCTGGAGATGGATTCCGTGAAAAACCGTTTCCTGATCTACCGTGACATCGCCACGGAAAACGTCAGGCTCCTCTACCGGAGGGAGGACGATAATTACATCCTGATCGAGACGAACGGTTAGCGCACGGGGATGGCGGCATGAAAATTCTTGATATGATCAAAACCGGGTATGTCATCGAAGAGCTTCAGGCAAAGACGAAGCGCGATGTCCTTACCGAGTTGTCGTCGGTTTTTCTACGTGACCTGTCGTGTGATCCGGAAGAAATGGTGTCGATTCTCCTGGAGCGGGAAAAACTGGGAAGCACCGGCATCGGGGACGGCATCGCAATCCCGCACGGAAAGATGGGTTCCATGAAGGAACTCGTCGTTGCCTTCGGACGGAGCCGGAAGGGTATTGATTTCAATGCCATGGATGGCAAGTCCGTTCACCTGTTTTTTCTCCTGATGGCCCCGGAAAATTCGGCGGGCCTGCATTTGAAGGCGCTCGCCAGAATATCCCGGATGCTTAAGGACGTGGCGTTCCGGAAACGGCTGCTGGATGCCCGTTCGGAGCAGGAACTGCGGGCGGCCATCGCGGAAAAGGACGAAGCACCGTAGCAAGCCGCTTCATCAATACTGGACGGTCATGGCGGCATTGACCATACGGGATCTCGCGGGACCATTCCACAACCTCCTGGGGATCGAGGCTGCCGGCGGAATCGGGTGCCGAAACCGGCAAATCCGGACCGGCCGGCTGCGGATGCTTGATCCCCTGTCCCGGGGTGAGCCGCACCACCCGGGGACCATTCCCATTCTCCAGCCCGAAGGACTGGCTCAGTTGTCCGGCCTTTCCAAATCGCTCAAGGGAGCCCTGTTCCGGTCCCTTGTCCGAGGGGGGGCGCCGTGCCTTCTCTTGTCTTCGGCTTTATCGATCCCCCCTTTCCTGAAGGGCCTTTCCCGGCGGTTTCGCCTGCCTGTGCTGGCTTCCTCCCTGGAGGGAGCCCACCTGGAAAGCCGTTTCAAGGGCCTGGTCCGCGAGCATTGCGACGGAATCAAGCGGATCCACGGCTGCCTGGTGGTTGTGTCCGGGATCGGCATCCTGATCACGGGGGAGCATGGAACGGGAAAGACGACGACGGCCCTGCGGCTGGCGGAATGGGAAGGAGGAGCATGGGTCGCCGACGACGCCGTGGATCTTTCCCGCCGCGGGGATGCCGTCTATGGCCGCGCTCCCGGGCGCATCCGCGGTCTCGCGGCGGTTCCGGGGCGGGGCATTGTCCGTGTCTCCCGCCTCATTCCCGGGGTACGGATCCGGGAAGAGGCGCCCGTCGGCGGGGTGGTCCGCCTGGTCCGACGAGAAGGGGAGCGGGATGGAGAATGGTCCGGGACAGGGGAGCGGTGCGATGCGTACCGGGTTCTGGGACTGGAGCGACCGTTTTGCGAACTGGCCGTACAGGAAGGGGAGCCGGCGCACCACCGGATCGCCGGCTGGGCGGCCACACTCGATTCGGGAGGGATGAAACCATGAAAAGGCCCCGTGTGGTCATCGTGACCGGTCTGTCCGGCTCGGGAAAAAGCACGGCCTTGAGGGCACTGGAGGACATCGGTTTCTTCTGCGTGGACAACCTTCCGGTGGTTCTGCTTCCGGATTTCCTGGAGATCCAGGCCGTTGAGGAAAAGGAAATCACCCAGGTGGCCCTGGTCATGGACCTGAGGGAAGCCGGTTTCCTGGATCGGTATCCCGAGATTTTCGAGCTCCTGAAGGAAAAGGGATACCGGATCGAGGTGCTGTTCCTCGACGCCGGCAACGAGACCCTCCTGCACCGGTTCAGCGAGACCCGGCGCATGCATCCTCTGGCGATGAAAGGGTCCGTCATGGAGGGGATCCAGGAGGAGCGCCGGAAAATGACCGCCCTCAAGGACATGGCCGACACGGTGATCGACACGACGTTCCTGAACGTGCATCAGCTCAAGGACGCCGTTCAGCGGGCCTTTCTGCCGCCGACGACGACCCGCCGGATCATCCTGCACGTCCAGTCTTTCGGGTACCGCTACGGCCTGCCGGCGGATGCCGATATCGTCCTGGACGTGAGGTTCCTGCAGAATCCCTACTTCGTGGAGACCCTCAAGCGCCTGGACGGCCATGAACCGGCGGTTCGGGATTACGTGCTGGCGTCCGAGGAGAGCCGGGCGTTTCTCGAACAGCTCCTGTCTCTCCTCACCTTCCTCCTCCCCCTCTACGAGAAGGAGGGGAAACCCCGCATCAACGTCGCCATGGGTTGCACGGGAGGCCGCCACCGGTCCGTCGTGATGGCAAACGAGCTGGCAGCCCATTTCGCCGACCAGGGCTACCTGGTCAGCACGACCCACCGGGACATCAACAAGAGCGGCTGATCCTTCCCTACGGTGTCGCCGCCAGCTTTGCCGTCACGTTGTCCTTGATCCAGTGGGGATCCCACCACTCCGTCGGGTTCACGAATTCTCCCGCCACGAGGATGGAAAAGTGGAGATGGTCCCCCCCGGCAAGGCCTGTCAGCCCGCTCGTTCCAAGGACTCCTCCCTTTTTCACTTCCTGTCCGTTCTTCACCTGGATGCCTGTCATATGGGCGTAAAGGCTGAACAGCCCCTGTCCGTGGTCAAGGATCACCGCATTCCCGTAAATCCCGAGGGGGCCTGCGAAGACCACCAGGCCGTTGTTGGAGGCCTCGATCGGAGCCTGGGCGGTGGATGCCAGGTCCACGCCCATGTGGGTGCTTTCGCCTAAGGACTGGCCGTTGTACCGGTAATAGCGGTGGTCGCCGAAGAGGGCCATCGGCGCCGCATCCTTCATGCGGAGGAAGGGGCCTTCCCACAGCTGTTTCGGTACGGACCGCTGGCAGATGGAGAAGATTGTTTTCGCGTTTTCCTCGCGCAGTTTGGAATTGACGTAGACAAACGTCTCGACCGGGGTCTTCCCGCGCAGTTCCGGGATGGCCGCCTGGAACTCCGGCATCTTCTGCTGGAAGAAGGCGTCGCCCAGGGACATCTCGTCGCTCCGGAACTTCTTTTCCAGGATGAGGACCGGCAGGGTGACCGCACCCTCGTTGCCCGCCGCATCCCGGGCCACGACCTGGATGCGGGGTTTGGCGGTCGCCGCGCCGATGGGAAGGGCGAAATAGACGACCTCCAGCGGCTTGCCGCCGGCATCCGATGTGAAGGCAGGGAAGAAACGCCGGTCCACCATGACCCCGCTCATGATGACCGGTTTGGAAAGCCGGTACGTCACGAGGCAGGTTCCGCCGGGGTTGATGTGGTTCATGGCGCCGGTGAGAAGGATCTGAGGCGGGGTGATGTCGACCTTGACGGGTTTCATGACGACGGCCGTGTTCGCCCAGAGGGAATGGTCGGTGGCTGTGATGGTCAGTGTTGCCGGGCCTTCCTGAAGCTTCCAGTGCCACGGATCGAGGGGCAGGGAGAAGGTTTTCTCACGGACTCCCCGCTGGGGGAAATCCTCCGCCGCGATAACCTGGGTCCGGGTTCCCTGGGAGAGCGTCACGACGGCCTTTTTCAGGCCGCTGCCGGAATCGCGGAAGGTGATGCCCAGGACCTTCTGCCGCCCCACGAGGCTGACATCCTGGTCCAGGTCGATCCGGGGCTTCTGGAACTCGCCCACGGTCAGGAGGAACCAGGCCGCCCCTCCAAGCACCAGGACCGCGGCCACACCAATGATCATCCACTTGTTTGGTTTCACAACCGACCTCCCCGCCAGAATTGGCGCCGGTAGGCGTTCACACGCCCGTTCCCCCGGCGTCCGGCGTGGTCTTTCTATAAAGGCTTTGCAGAGCCTTTTCAAGCAAAACGGGCCGCCGGCTTCACCGTGGGAATGCTTGCATCGTACGGGCTCGTCCGTGCAATCGGTTCGGATTCCGTGGCGACCTGTCCCGCTGCAAGGCAATGGTTGTCTGTCTGCCGGTTTCCCTGTAAGATGCGGCCTGCAATCACTGTCGTTCCGAAATAGAATGAGTGTAAAAAAATAAAGGAGAATTATGAACAGGAGTGACGAAGCGAATCCAACCGGGAAAGCCGTTGAGCTTCAGCCTTCACAGACCGCGATGGGTACGGTTTTCCTGCGGGCCATGGCGGCGGTGGACAGGAGAAGCGGCATCCGGGGCCCCGATGACCTGGCGCAGCACTTCCTGCCCGATGACCGCCGGATCATTCTCCAGGATCCGGCACTCATCGGATGGGTCATCCGGAACTCCGTTTCTCCGGGGATGTATGAGTTCCTGATCGCACGGACGGCTTGGTTCGACGGCATCGTGAAACTGGCCCTTGCAGCGAGCGTTCCGCAGATCGTCTTCCTGGGGGCGGGGTATGACAGCCGGCCCTACCGTTTCCGGGACCTGATCGGAGAAACGCGGATTTTCGAAATGGACATGCCGAAGATCCAGGAGCACAAGCGGAAACTGCTGGAGCGGGCGCGCATTCCCATCCCGGAGCAGCTTACATTCGTTCCCGTCGACTTCCGGACCGGCGGCATCGGCGGAAAACTCGGCAAGGCGGGATTCGATCCGGGCCTGGAAGCGCTCTTCGTCTGGGAGGGGGTCACGTATTACCTTCCCGGGAAGGCCGTCGGCAACACGCTCAAGGCGATCAGGGACCATTCGTACCCGGGGAGCACCGTCTGTTTCGACTATGCATCCCACTCTCCCGAAAAACAGGGAAACGACCGGGTGCAGAAGCTGAAGGAGAACATGAAATCGAACTATCCTGAAGAACCGGCCTGTTTCGCCTTGCGGGACGGGGAGATCGAAACCTTCCTGGGGAAGAGGGGCTACCGGATCCTGGAGAACCTTACCTCGGAGGATATGGAGGCGAGATACCTGAACCTGCCCGATCGTGCCCTGGCCGGGACGGTCCCCGCCGTGTTCTCCTTTGCATGGGCGGAGCTTCTGTAATCTTCCCGTACCGGAAAAGGAATGGATTGCCGGTTTTCCGCGCGACGGGTGCGGGAAACCGGGCCGTACGGGACATCGGATTCATACACTGGACGGCCGAAGGAGGAAAGATGAGAAAGATCGCCACCGGATTGCTCTGGCTCCTCGCTGTTGTGATGATCTGCGGCTGCGGCGCCCTGGGCCGGGACATCGAGGTCAGCTCCCTCATGCAGAAGAAGAAGCATCACGAGGCAATCCGGATGCTCCAGGGGGAAGTGGACGCGAAGATGGAGGTGTCCTCGTTTCGCCTCTATCTGCTGTGCGCAGCCTACTATGAAGTACGGGACTACGAACGCCTGCTCACAACGGTGGACCTGATGGAGCGAAGGATCGCCGGCGGCGACGTCGAAATCTACGGCGCCAATCTCTCCCCCTATCCGGGGATCATGCGCGGCTACGCGTACCTGGACCAGGGCGAGTACGAAAAGGCGGTGAAGGCGGCCTCGGAGGCCCATGCCGTCCTGGAGCGGATCGGCTCGCGGTCCAACGGCTTTTACACCTCGCAGCTCATCGATATAAACGGCATCCTCGGCGTCGCGCAGGCCAACCTGAACCGTTTCGCCGAGGCGGACCGCTGCCTCGATGTTCTCAAGCGCAGGGAAATGGGGCAGGGCATCCTGGGGCCGGAGCAGCACATCGCCATTGCCCGGGTCTACATGGCAAAGAAGCAGTACCGGGAGGCCCTGGCGGCGATTCAGGACCCGGCGGCCAAGGTTTCCGGCCCGGCCACGGTTTTCTACGACCAGACCTTTCAGGAACTCCCGAAGTTCTTCATCCTGACCAAGTGCCTCTATGAAACGGGCCGGATCCGGGAGGCCGGGGAGGGCTACGACCAGCTTCTGAGGCATCCCCAGATCAGGCAGGTCGGGGGGCTGTACTGGCCTGTCCTCCTGGACCGCGCGAAGATCGCCCGCGCCGGTGGACAGGACCGGGAGGCCGAGGCGATGCTCCGGGACGCCGTGGAGGTGATCGAGAAGCAGCGGTCATCCATCCGGTCGGAGGCCGGGCGGATCGGGTACGTCGGTGACAAGCAAGCCGTTTACCAGGAGCTGGTCGCGCTCCTCGTGGCCGGGAATCGCCCGGCCGAGGCGTTTGAATACGTGGAGCGCGCCAAGGGCAGGGCCCTGGTGGACCTCCTGGCCTCCCAGGATATCCGGCCCCGCACCGCGAACGCGGAGCAGGTCGGAACCTCCTACCGGGAGCTTGCCCGGGCCGAGCGGGATCTGGGCGTCGTGGCGGATCCCGTGGGCGGAAACGACACGGCACGAACCCGTGGGATCACGGTCGCCCTGAAGAAGGACCTGGCCTCCCAGGCCCCGGAATTCACGTCTCTCGTGGCCGTCACGGGGACCCCGCTGGGCGAGATCCGGGACCGGCTTGCGCGTGATGAAGCGCTGGTCGAGTATTACGAGGCCGGCGGGGAATGGTTCGTCTTTGTCCTGAAGCAGGACGGCATCGCGGTGAAGAGGCTGGGCAAGCCCGACCTGGAAAAGGATGTCCGGGACTTCCGGGCCGCGCTGACCGATCCGGCCTCCCGCGATTACCTGGCCCGCTCGCAGAATCTCTACCGGAAGCTGATCCAGCCGGTGTCCGGCCTGCTGGAGGCATCACGGCTGACCGTTGTTCCCCACGGGCCTCTGCACTACCTGCCCTTCGGCGCACTGCACTCGGGTCGGGAATACCTCATCGACCGGGCGAACATCCGGGTGCTCCAGACCGCCGGCGTCCTCCGGTTCGTCCGGAGCAAGCCCCGGGCACAGCGCCCCGCCGTTCTCGTCATGGGCAATCCAGACCTGGGGGATCCCAGGTACGACCTGAAGTTCGCCCAGGAAGAAGCCCGGGCCATCGCCCGGATCATGCCCGGCGCCACCCTCCTTCTGCGCGACCGGGCGAAGGCATCGCTCCTCAGCAGTCGCGCCGGCGAGTTCGACATGATCCATTTCGCCGCCCACGGCGTGTTCGATCCGGAAGATCCGCTCAACTCGGCCCTGCTCCTTGCAGGGGACGCTGCAGGGAGCGGCTGGCTCCGGGCGCGGGATCTGTACAACCTCAACCTGAATGCGGACCTGGTGACGCTCAGCGCCTGCGAGACGGCCCTGGGGAAGATCACGAAAGGCGACGACGTCGTCGGCTTCACCCGGGGGTTCCTCTATGCCGGGGCCGGCTCCATCGTCTCCACGCTCTGGAAGGTGGACGACCGGGCGACCATGGACCTGATGCTGGATTTTTACGGCCGGATTCTGAAAACGGAAAAGGGGGAAGCCCTGAGGCAGGCCCAGCGGAACGCCAGGAAGAAGTATCCGCACCCGTTCTATTGGGCGTCGTTTCAGCTGACGGGCGATTCCCGGTGACGGGAGCCGCAGGGAGCGGTGGACGAAAGGAAGCACAGGCAACATGAATGCTTTTCAGGAGGTGGGGTATGGAGGTGTTTGAGGCCATCCGGGGACGCAGAAGCTGCCGCCGGTTTCTGCCGGATCCCATCGAAGAGGAAACGATCATGCAGGTCCTGGACGCGGCTGTCCTGGCGCCATCGCCGGCCAACAACCAGCCGTGGGAATTTGTCGTGATCACCCGTCCGGACGTCAAGAGGAGGATCCACGAGGAATCGCTGGCCGTGAAAAAGGCGCTGTACGAAAAAAGCGGCTGGGCCTGGATCGACCGGTACAGGGCCGACTTCCTGATCGAGGCGCCGGTTCTCGTCGCGGTCATCGGCGACCCGGAAAAGACGGGAGCCCACAAGTTTCACGAGGGGACGGAAACGGTCTACCAGCATGCCTGCGCCGCGGCGATCCAGAACATGCTGCTGGCGGCCCACGCCCTTGGCCTGGGAAGCCTCTGGTTCACCCTCTTCGACCGGGCGGTCCTTGCTGAGATCCTGGGAATCGGGACCTCCAGGCTCCCCCTGGCCCTGATCTGCCTGGGGCTTCCCGCTGGGGAAACGCTTCCGACGCCGCGAAAGGCGGCCGCGGACAGGACCACCTTCATCCGCTGACATCATGGGATGGCGTCCCGCAGGCGCGTCTGTGCGGTGGATGACCGGCTCCATTCCGAGGAGGGGACGGCATGAACAGAGTGCTGAGAACCGCGGTGCTTTTTTTCGTCGTTATCCTGGCGTGGCTGCCCGTCTCCCGGGGGCATGCCGAATCCCTGACGATCTCCCTGGACAGGGAGCGGTACCATCCGCAGTTCGATGCGGCGGCCTACGGCAGGTACCAGGGTGTGCAGATTTTCATGTCCAGCTTCACAAGCAGGGCGAAGAATACGGGCATGAATTACTATTATGGGCAGCGGGAGACCGTAGCGTACACCGGCTATCCCACCCTTGAATCGTACGCCTGGTACTGCTTCGAGAAGGCCCTGAGAGCGGCTGGATTCAAGGTGTATGATTACGAAGCGGTCCGGGGAATGGGGGAGATGAAGATCACGATCCTGTCATGGTCCGCCGAGGAATTCGTCATTGCCGTCGCATTGTACCGTGCCGGTCTCATCCGGCTCGGTTACCTGGAATACCGGGTTGTCCTGCCCTCTCTTCCTGTCCATGCGGATGCAAAGACGCTGGAGGAGAACGCCTACCGAATGATGGACCGTGCGGTCACCGCCATGCTGGACGATCCGTCCTTCGAGAGGATGCTTCGCGTCGTGGCGGAATGACCCGGCGCTTAGGCCTGCCTTCGCAAAAGGGAGCGGGGTTGACCCCGTTCCCTTTCTTGACATTCCACCTGCCACCCTGTAAGAAAACACACAGAATATAGCATAGTTAGGTTAAAGTTAGCATAGATTTCCATCCGTAAGGGAGGTCCTGCATGAATTTATTTACGCTAAACGGGAGAGAGGCGACGTTTACACCGGGTCAGTCCATCCTGGATGCAGCCCGGGATAACGGGGTCGAGATCCCAACCCTCTGCTTTCTCAAGCAAAATGCTCCCACGGGGGCCTGTCGGGTTTGTCTTGTGGAGGTGGCCGGAGCCCGCACCCTCATGGCGTCCTGCTCGACGCCGGTGACGCGGGGTATGGAGGTCCAGACGGACAGCGAGCGCGTTCACGGCGCAAGAAAGCTCGTCGTGGAGCTCCTCCTTGCCAGCGGTCATCACGACTGCCTGGTCTGCGAGGCCAACGGAAACTGCCGGCTCCAGGATCTCGCCTACCGCTACGGGATCCGGGAGCTGAAATTCCCCCGGTCCGAGGAGCGGTACCCCGTGGAGGATGAGAATCCCTTCATCGTCCGCGATTTCAGCAGGTGTATCCTCTGTGGGCGATGCGTCCAGGCCTGCAATGAGGTCGTCGTCAACCGGGCGATCAGCCTCGGCTATCGCGGCGCCCGGAGCAAGATCGTCACCGGCGGGGACATGCCTTACCACGAGAGCGAATGCGTGATGTGCGGCCAGTGCGTGCAGGTATGCCCGGTCGGGGCGCTGACGGAGAAGAAGGCCTCGGGGCTGGGCCGCTCCTGGGAAACGGAGAAGATCCGCACGACCTGCCCCTACTGCGGTGTAGGCTGCCAGATTCACCTTCATGTCAGGGACGGCCGGATCGTCAAGGCGACCGGTGTGGAGGAGGCGGAGCCGAATCACGGTCGTCTCTGTGTCAAGGGCCGCTTCGGGTACGACTTCATCTACTCGAAGGAGCGGCTCACGACGCCCCTGATCCGCGAAGGCGACGGCTTCCGCGAGGCCTCCTGGGATGAGGCGCTCGATCTCGTCGCCGACCGCCTGAAGGAGATCATCGCCGAGCACGGACCGGACAGCATAGCCGGCGTGAGCTGCGCCCGCAGCCTCAACGAGGACTCCTACCAGATGCAGAAGCTATTCCGGGCGGTGTTCAAGACGAACAACATAGACCACTGCGCCCGAACCTGACACGCCCCCACCGTCGCCGGTCTGGCGACATCTTTCGGTTCCGGTGCCATGACGAATTCCTTTGCCCACTTCGCCAAGGCGAAGATGATGTTTGTCATCGGGTCGAACATGACGGAGGCCCATCCCGTTGCGGCAACCTTCGTCAAGGAGGCCGTCACGGGCGGCGCCCAGCTCATCGTTGTCGACCCGAGACGAACGCCGCTGTGCGATTTCGCAAAGATCCACGCTCCGATCCGGGTCGGCTCGGACGTGGCCTTCCTCAATGGCCTCATGCACGTCCTCATCCATGAGAATCTCTACGACAGGGAGTACGTGAACTCCTGCACCACCGGTTTCGACGAGCTGAAGGAGAAGGTGATGGAGTATCCGCCGGAGCGCGCCGCGGAGATCAGCGGGATCCCCCCTGACCGGATCCGCGAGATCGCCCGTACCCTGGCCTCCGTCAAGCCGGCCATGCTCATGTATACGCTCGGCATCACGGAGCATACCTGCGGGGTCAACAATGTCCTTTCGTGCGCGAACCTCCAGATGCTCCTCGGCAACGTCGGTTTCGAGTGCGGCGGCGTGAATCCGCTGCGGGGCCAGAACAACGTCCAGGGGGCCTGCGACATGGGCGCCCTGCCCAACGTCTTCCCCGGGTACCAGAGGGTGGACAATCCCGAGGCGCGGGCGAAGTTCGCAAAAGCCTGGGGCGTGGACGACCTGCCCGCGAAGCCGGGCCTCATGATCCCCCGGATGATGGACGGCCTGGTGGACGGAAAGGTGAAGGCCTTCTATGTCTTCGGCGAGAACCTCGCCAACACGGAGCCGGACATCCGGCACGTGGAGCACTGCCTCGAATCGGCGGAGTTCCTGGTCTGCCAGGACATCTTTCCCACCGAGACGACCCGGTTCGCCCACGTGATCCTGCCGGCGGCGGCCTGGAGCGAGAACGACGGAACGTTCACCAGCAGCGAGCGCCGGGTGAACCGCGTCCGCACCGTCCGCCCGGCACCGGGGTCCGCCATGCCCAACTGGTGGATCTTCCGGGAACTGGCCAAGCGGTTCGGCCATTCCTGGGAATCGGACAGCGCCCGGGAGATCTGGGACAGCGAGCTCTCCACGCTGGCCCCGTCCATGGCCGGCATCAAGTATGCGCGCCTGGAGGAAGACGGCCTCCAGTGGCCCGTCCCGAGCGAGGAGAGCTGCGGGACGACATTCCTTCATCATGACGGATGCTTCACCTGCGGGCTCGGCGTTTTTTCACCGGTCGACTGGACGCCCCCGGCGGAGCAGCCCGACGGCGAGTATCCCTTCGTGCTCAGCACGGGCAGGCGCCTCTACCATTACCACACACGCACCCAGACGGGGCGCTGCGCCGGCCTGAACGACCTGCTCGGGGAGGAGACCGCGGACATCAGCCCGCAGGACGCGCAGAATCTGGGGATCGGCCACGGGGAGATGATCCGGGTCCGATCCAGGCGAGGGGATGTGAAGGTCCGGGCGAACGTGACGGGGCAGGTGCCCTCCGGAATGGTCTGGATGGCCTTTCATTTCCGGGAGGCCTGCGCCAACTGGATCACGAATCCGGCCTTCGATCCGGTCACGCAGACCGCCGAATACAAGGCCTGCGCGGTGGCAATCGAAAGAATTTGAGGGAGCGGGTTGGAATCCGACTTTGCGAGAGGGGGACTGATTTGAAATCCGTCCCCCTCTCGATTTTGCGGAAGCGGGGCCGATTTGAAATCCGCCCCGCTTCTTATTTCACAGTATAGCCGCGGCCGTCGAGGCAGGCAGCCATGGCCCGCTGGTAATCCTCCCGATCCTTCCGCATTTTGTTCGCGGTTGCCGCGCCCGGGGGCTGTGTCGGATCGAACCCCGTCTGGCCGACGGCCCAGCGATGACAGGCATAGCGGTCGTCGGCCTGCTGCTGCTCGCTCTGGCCCTGGCGGGGATAAACGAACAGCTCATTCGCCGCCGCCGGCGCCTGGCTGGCCTCTTCCTTCGGCGGCGCCACGACGACGTAGCCGTTCCCGCGGTTCACGTAATACACCTCGTTGGCATAGTAGTAGGGAGTTCTCCCCACCCAGACCGTCGTATGGTAGGGCGGCAGGAAGGGAACGACCAGCCCCACCGGCGGTACGACGACCACGAAGTTGGGCCCCGACGGCAGATACCAGGCACCGTCTGAGAAGTAGTAGCTCAGGCCGCCATAGACGACGACGCGGTGATGTGGCGGCAGGATCCGGATATGCCGACCCCGGTACGGATAGGCCCGGTTGTGGTGATAGCGCATGTCCCGGTACTCCCATTGACCGCGAGGGCCGGGGCGTGGCGGCTGCGCCGGCGCCGTCTCCACGGTCGCCAGGAGCAGGACGGACGTAAGGACCGCCGCCGCCAGCCCGGATAGAATGCTTCTATGTTTCATGAAATTCATCGACATGGCGATTCCCTCCAGCCCGCTACGGGGCAAACGGAAGCAGGGGCACGGACTGCACATCCGGTTCTCCGCCTCCGGATAAAAGACGAGGGGCCCGATCTGCGCGATGCCCCTATTGGACCGTATAACCCCGCCCTTCCAGGCAGGCGGACATCGCACGCCGGAAGCGGAGCTCCTGTTCCCTGATCTGCGAGTTTTGCGCCTGGCGATCGCGGGCATGGGCCTCCTCGATCTGCCGGAGCTGCTCCTGCCGGGCCGCCTCGGACATCGCCCCGGCGAAGGCACCACCAGCCGCGCCGATCAGGGCTCCTCCGCCGGCATGCCGGTGGCCGCCGATCAGGGCACCCAGAACCGCCCCCGCAATGGCCATGCGGATGGTCTCAAATCCCGGCGGAGGCAGCGGGACCACCTGGATGCGCTGCTCAATGGGAATGGACGAGCGTCCCGGGTCGAACGCAGTCTGCTTCACCGCCCAGTTGTAGCATTCGTAATGGTCGCGGGACTGCTGCTCCTCTGTCTGGCCCTCTTTCGGATAGAAATAGACCTGGGTGAGGGGGGGCGTCTTCTGGGCCGCGACTGTGTCTTCTGGAGCAGCCGGCGAGACCTCGCGATAGGGTGCCTGATGGTAGCAGGCGGACAGGGCGAGAACCGAAAGAAGGACCGCCAGTGTGAAACCGGTCCTCGAGAACCGCCGCTTCCATCCCTGCCTGACAGTCGATGCCGAACGATCTGGCTTCATGTTTTTTCTCCTTCCGGAATGACCCCGCCGCCCCGATCAGGATGATTCGACGGCGGGACTCTCTGTATTCGGGCGCATTCCTGCCCCAAAGCTTGAACCTGTTTTATGAAAAATGCAATCCGTATGCCAGTGCCGCACCGGCACTATGCAATCGACTGATATCACTTGCATTCTGTTAAACCGACGGGAAGCGGCAACGCGATGCATGGGTGATCAACAGGGTAAAAAATACACAATCCGGGTTCCACGGATGTGCACAAAGTATACACCGCGACTGTTGGCGAACACCCGTTGCAGGTCTTGCAAAAAGATGATTGAGCGGCTCTTGGGATTGGCATATGATGCGCGCCATGGAAAGGAGCGCCGGCCGATCCACGACGGTGCTCCCGGCAGTCAATCAAAGGCAGGCCCCGGAGTCGGGGCTGCCGCGTTTTCCAGGAAGGAGGATGTATGTCTGTTGACGATATTTTCAAGGTGGAGATGGACGGCCACATCGCCTGGCTGGTGCTGAATCGCCCGGAGAAGCGAAACGCCATGGGGTTCGCCTTTTACCTCGGCCTGAAGGAACTGTTCACCCGTTTCGACCAGGATCCGAACGTTCGGGTCGTCGTGATCCGCGCCGAGGGCAAGAGCTTCACCGCCGGGACCGACCTGGCCGAGCTGGGGGGCGCCTGCGCGGATCCCAGCACCGGCACACGGGAAAAATTCCGCGGGATGATTCTCGATGCGCAGGAGGGAATCAATGCCGTCGAGCTGTGCAGAAAGCCGGTCATCGCCGCCATTCATGGACACTGCATCGGCGGCGGGGTGGATTTCGTCTGTGCCGCCGACGTGCGTTACGGAACCCGGGACGCCGTCTTCAGCATCCGGGAGACCCGTGTCGCCTTCATCGCCGACGTGGGTACGCTGCAGCGCATGCCCCACATCGTCGGGCACGGCTGGTTCCGGGAACTGGCGCTGTCGGGCCGGGATTTCGGCGCCGAGGAGGCCCTGAAGATGGGATTCCTCACCCGGGTCTGCGAAGACAGGGACGCCCTGTACCGGGAGGCAGGGAAACTGGCCGCCGAGATCGCCGGCTGCGCCCCCCTGGCCGTGCAGGGCACCAAGGACGTGATCCTCTACAGCCGCGATCAGGGTATTTACCCGGGACTCCGGTATGTGGCCCAGAAGAACGCCGCCGTTGTCCCGTCGGAGGACCTGATCGAAGCCGTCACCGCCTTCTTCGAGAAGCGGCCCCCGGATTTCAAAGGGCGCTGAAGACATATAGACGATTCGGCTGGTTCCATTCCCGAGCGCATCGGGACGGACCGCGCACGGGCATCCGCCGCGGTCCCGTCCGGACAAGGAGGTCGTTATGGGAAGAATTTCCATCTTCTGTGCGGGCATGCTGATTTCCATGGCCATGGCTGCCGGTGCGGGGCAGGCCTTTGAGACCGATGTTTTCCCCACCCCGGAAGGTGACCTGACCATCACGTTCATCGGCCACGGAACCCTGATGATGTCCGTCGGCGGCAAAGTAATCCACGTGGACCCGGTCAGCCAGTATGCCGACTACGGCAAACTGCCGAAGGCGGACCTGATCCTCGTCACCCATGAGCACTCCGACCACTTGGACCTCAAGGCCGTCGGCCTCATCGGCAAGGCCGCGACGGTCGTCGTGGCCAACGGGACGGCCGGCCGGCAGCTCAAGGGAAGCATCGTCATGAACAACGGCGACGTCCGGGAGGCCGGAGGATTCAGGATCGAGGCGGTCCCGGCGTACAACCTCGTTCACATGCGAAGTTTCGGAGTCCCGTATCACCCGAAGGGCGTCGGAAACGGGTATATCGTTACCTGCGGCGGCAAGCGGATCTACATCGCCGGCGATACGGAAAACACGCCCGAAATGAAGGCGCTCAAGGGCATCGACATCGCCTTTCTGCCGATGAACCTGCCCTACACAATGACGCCGGAGATGGTGGCGGATGCCGCAAAGGCGTTCCGGCCGCGCGTTCTGTATCCCTACCATTTTGGAGGCACGGCAACGGGCAGGCTGAAGGATCTGCTGAAAAATGAAAAGGATATCGAGGTTCGGATCCGGAAGATGAGTTGAAACGAAGGGTCGGATGGCCCGGACAGAGCAGTCTTGACATCATTGAATAGGAGGATGGAATGGCAGACCAGAACATCAACGTAGCGGAGATCCCCCAGACGGCCCTGAAGGTCGTCATGTCTCCCGCGGCCTTTTTCCGGGAGATGCCCAAAACGGGAGGGTATGTCGAACCCCTGATTTTCATGGTTGCCATGGGCGTCGTCAGCGGGCTTCTGCATGCCGTGTTCAGTTTCCTGGGACTGCAGTTCAAGGCGAGCATCGGCATGGCGCTGGGCTCCATCGTGATGATTCCCATCGCCATCGCCGTCATGGGGTTCGTCGCCGCGGCCATCCTGTTCGCCATCTGGAAGCTCATGGGTTCCGAGGAGCCCTACGAGACCTCATACCGATGCGTGGCCTACGTCTCGGCCCTCTCTCCCATCATGACGGTCCTGAACCTGATTCCCTATGCCGGATCCCTCCTCTCCCTGGGGATCGCCTGCTACTACTACGTCATCGCCAGCGTGGAGACACACGGGATTCCCGCCCGAAAGGCCTGGACGGTGTTCGGCATCATTGCCATCGTCCTGGCCGTGATGAGCCTCTCAGGCCAGTACGCCGCCAGGAAGGCGCTCGTCGAGACGGAGCGGCTGCAGAAGGAAGCGGAGGTCATGCAGAAGAAGTACATGGAGCAGGCCGAAAAACTGCAGAAGCAGGCGGAAGAGGCGGCCCGGGCCGCCCAGCAGGCCGCCGAGCAATCCGCCCGCGAGCCGCAGCCGGGAGGCCAGCCGGGACCCCAGCCTGGGATGACCGCGGAGCAGGCCAAAGAGATGCAGAAGGCCATGGAGGAGATGCGCAAGGCCATGGAAAAGCAGCAGCGGGAGTCGCGCTGATCCAGGGCTGAGACAAGGGGACAGGTTTCAGGCCTGTCCCCCCGGAAGACAGAAAACAGGTCCGTTTTTTCAAAGCAGCATGAAAAAGCGGCCCTGTTTTTTTATGGGCAACAGGATGATCATTACGACCATTATATATTTCCATAAGTATATAAAATAACGTTTGACATTTTAGAATACACATTCTAATAAACGCCCATGGGACGCAGAGCACACTTTACGAACGAGCAGTTTGCCGATGCCGCCCTCGCACTGATCGCCGAGGGGGGGCCGAAGGCCGTGACCATCGCCGCCATTGCGGCGTGGATCGGGGCGCCCGTGGGTTCCGTGTACCATCGGTTCCAGTCCCGGGAACGCATCCTGGCGGAGGCATGGATGCACCTGGCCGAATCGTTCCAGGAAGGCTTCATTGCCCTCTTGGAAAAGGATGACGCCGTGAACGCGGCGCTCTTCACCCCCCGCTGGGTCCGGCGCCATCCAAGGGAGGCAAGGGTGTTGCTCCTGTATCGGAGGGAGGAACTGGTTGCGGGACCCTGGCCCCAGGAAATCCGCCGTCGGGCCGAGAAGCTGGAGGGGGATCTCCGGTCGGCCATGGCGGCCTTCTCGCTTCGCTTCTTCGGATCGCCTGAGAAGGCCTGCATCCGGCGATCCGTTTTCGCGCTTATCGACGTCCCCCTGGCGGCGGTGCGCCGTCCCCTGGAAGAGGGCCGCCTGCCCGCGCCGGCGGTTCATGCCCTGATCCGGGAAACCTGTGAATTCATCATGAGGAGGAAACCATGAAGGTCCTGAACATTCACGAACGGAGCATGAACGTGGAGCCCGCGGAAGCGGGGGGAGCCATTGACGGCCTGTCCGGCCGGGACGATTTTCTCTGGCCCCGCCACCGCTGGCCGGCCATGCAGTTTGACGGTCCCCTGGCCGTGGGCGCTTCGGGCGGGCATGGCCCGATCCGGTATTCCGTCTCGGAATACGTCCCGGGGAGGCGGGTCGAGTTCCGCTTCAGCGGGGTGGGAGCGGTGGCGGGCCTGGACGGCCGCCACTTCTTCGAGGTCATTCCCAGGAAGGACCACGTGGTGCTCCGCCATGTAGTGGATGCCGAGTGCGACTTCAAAAGCTGGTTGAGATGGCAGTTCCTCATCGGTCCGCTCCATGACGCCCTGCTCGAGGACGCCTTGGCCGGTGCGGACCGCAGGCTGGCCGACGGCGAGGCGAAACTGCCGGCCTGGAGCCCCTGGGTCCGGTTTCTCCAATGGAGGCTCAAAAGGAAGATGCAAAGAGCGGCATCCTCCCGCTGAGTCTTCCTGATCGCCTGCCCCGGGAGGGAAAGACGCCTCCTCCGGTTGACGGGCCGGAGGAGGCGCGGTATCGTGAAGTGCGGTTTCGGAATTCCATTCCGGGGCCGACTCTTCTTCCGGGACCGATCATGATGAGTGTCGAGGAACTGATGAAAATCCGGGAGGCCGCCGACTACGTCTGCAACGGCTTGATGTGCGGCTGCATCCAGATGTCCGTCGAGGCGAGCCATGCCCACCGGGAACTGGTGGATCGATTCTTTTTCGAGTATTCGGACTGCGTGGACGGCGGCGAGCATGAGGAGGCGCGGCTCAACATTTTCCACTTCATCGACCTGGTCGACCGGGTGATCTCTGAGCGGAAAAAAGCGGAGTCGTCATGAAAAAGTCTACCGCGGTGCTGAAGGCACGCCTGGCCCGCGGGCCGGTACACCGGCTGGTGCACGCGCCGGAGGGCGAGTTCATCGTCGTCTTCAATCCGCGGGTGGAGGCATGGGTTTCCCGGCGCCTGACGAAAGAGGCGCTCTGCGGGATCCGGCGGGAACTGGCCCCTTCTCTGGAAATCCCCCTGACAGCGGAGGGGTTTGCCCGGGCTGCCGACCGGAAGACCGGTGGGAAGCGGGACGAGACGCACTACGACACCGTCTGGGTCCGTGATGCCGTGTGGGTCTTTTTCAGCCTCCGGGAGCGCCCCGAAACGCGAAGGGACGCGAGGCGTCTTCTCCTGGCGCTGTGGGACTACTATGCCTCGCCGGCCCAAGTCCGGCGGTTCGACGACGTCATCGCCCATCCACGCCTGGCTTCCGATATCATGCGGGTGCCCCGCATCCGCTTCGATGTCCACCCCCATGGCCCGGACGACGTCCTTGATGACGAAGGACGGCCCCAGGTGTGGAACCACCGGCAGAATGACGCCCACGGCCTGTTCCTGATTGCTCTGGCGGACGCGGTCCGCCAGGGTCTGGTCGTTTCGGAGGACCTGAACAGAGACCGGGGAGATGTCCTGCTCCGCTTCCCCGCCTTCTTCGAGCGGACCCGCTTTGCTTCCGGTGAGGACGCGGGGGCCTGGGAGGAAGTGGAGCGGCGGAACACCTCGAGCATCGGGCTGGTCACGCGTGCCATGGAGTCGTGGAGACGGCTGCTGTATGCCCGGGATGGAAACAGGGACGAGGCATTCCGCGCCCGCTTCCGGCGGCTTCGAGATGCCTCCGGCCGTCCGTGGAAAGATGCCTGGCGCGCAGAGTCCCTGGACCGGCTGATTGTCCGCGGGCTTAGGACCGTCCGACGCCAGCTTGCGCTGGGCGGGGAGTCGCCGGACTACGATCCATACGACGTCCGGTTCCGGACGGCCGATTCGGCGCTTCTTTTCCTCCTGGTTCCGTCGCCGCTGGAGGGGCTGCGGGAGACGGAGCTCAGGCAGGCTGTCGCCATTGTGGAGACCCTGCGGGGACCCGCCGGGATCCTGCGCTACCGGAACGACAGCTACCAGTCGGGAAACTATTGGATCCGGCGTCCGGGAAAGAGAAAGGAAATCCCGCGGGAGGGCGGAACGGAGGAGGCCTCTTCCCGGGACGCCTTTCTCAGGCGTGGGGAGAGCCTGATCCCTGGGACCGAGGCCCAGTGGTTCTTCGACAGCATCCTGGCACTGGCCCGGCTGCAGCTGGCTTCGACGGCTCGGGACGGGAGACGGAGGGATCAGGACTGTTTCCTGGCTATGGTGCACCTGAAGCGGGCTCTCGGTCAGTTGACCGGATCCTTCGACGGCGGGTCCGTCCTGGCGGCCAACGGGGATGTCCTTGATCCGCTGCTTCCCCCGGAAAGCATCAACACGGTGATCATGGGACGACGGTCCCACTGGCTTCCCTCCCCGATCACGCCGCTCAACTGGGCCAGGGCAACCCTGGACATGGCCCTGCGACGATTTGAGACGGAGGCCTTCGCGTAGCCGCGCACCCTGACGGCCTTCCGGAAGATGGTTCGCCGGCTTCTCCTCCTGTCTTGTCTGTTATTGGTCGGAGGTGGAGGGGATCCGGATGATATTGAGGCGGTCCTCCAGGCCCACGGCCCGGAACTTGTCGGCGACGATCGCCTCGAGGGTACGGCTCGTGTCCGTCGCCGGCCGGGGGGTCGTGCACATCAGGACTAGACGACCGCCGTACCGGTAGAAGCTGGCCTGGACCGCCTCGTGGGCCATGCGGACCACGGAGGACAGCGTCAGGTCCCGATCATCGAGGACCAGGGCGCGGGTGCGGATCATGAACCGGACGTAGGCCGGCAGCCCGTAGTATGCGGCAAGCCTCTCCCCGAGGTAGGGGTGGTAGGCGTCCATGAAGTCCTTGTTCAGGATTCCGTCCTCGTCTCCCACCGTTTTCCGGTAGACCAGAAGACCCTTCCGACCCATCTCCAGGAGCATCCCGCCCAACTCCGCCTTTCGCACCGCCTCCTCCCGGAATCCCATCTGGACCGCCAGGATTTGTGCCATGACGGACGTGGCGTAGGAACGGGCGAACAGGAGCTCCAGCTCCTCGTCGCCGCGGCCGTGGTGAAGAACGGCGAGTGTAAGAATCAGGGCCTTGACGTGGTGGAGGCCGAGGCGGTTGACGACTTCGAAAAACGTCTTGGCGTCTCCCCGGCGGAGCGTTCCGAGATAGACCGAGTTGGCGATGCTGAAGAGGGCGAGGGAGATTTCATCGCCGATCTTGCCCCGCAAGGCCTCGATCTCGTTCCGGGAGGCGTCGGGGTTGTCGAGGGTCCGGAAAATCTCCGGCTGGAGGAACCGGTCGTGGATCGTGCCGGTGAGGGCCTTCTCAACCTTGTCGATCAGTGCGATGGCCTGGTCCGATACCATGGAGCGTTCCTTTCGCAGGAGAGATTCGGAGCCGCTGGGGTCGGGAACGGTCTCTACTGCAATATATCGGAATGTTTAGCACGAAACTTGACCGGCGGCCATATCCCCTCGACCGGGCGGCTTCTGCCGGGCCGACGCCGCGGCCTCTCCTGCAGCCGGGTGGCCGGCGGACCGATCGCCCGGGAAGGATCGTCATTTCAAATCCTTTGGAGCGGATTCAAACGCATTTGACATACGAAGGACGTTGACCTATTTTTCAGGCTCCAAATACCTGTTTCGGAAGCAGCATGAAGATCGTGATGAAAAAGCGGGCATTGTTCGTTGTCCTGGCCGTCCTGGCGGGCATCGCCCTTTTCGAGGCGGCCCGGGTCGAACCGGGTGTCACGGCCGCGGCGGACTGGAAGATCTCCGACCATTTCAACGGCGAGGTCTTTTTCAACCCCGCCGCGCCGGGTGAGGCGCCCCCCCTGCAGGGAGCGGAGCAGCGGCGGGGCTTCTCCCGCTGGGTATGGCGCTGGATTTTCAGTGACGACTGGCCCCGCTGGCCGGAAACGGCCGCGGTTCCAGCAGGACCTCCCCCGGTGGCCCGCGTACCGCGGGGGGACGTCGTCGTCACCCCCGTCGGCCATGCCACCTTCCTCATCCAGATGGACGACCTCAACATTCTCACCGATCCGATCTGGTCGGAACGGTGCAGCCCCGTCTCCTGGGCGGGACCGCGGCGCTACCAGCCGCCGGGCATCCGGTTTGAGGATCTGCCGTCCATCGACGTCGTCCTTGTGTCCCACAACCATTACGACCATCTCGACCTGGCCACGCTGAGACGCCTGGCCGGCAAGGGCGTGCCGCGGGCGGTGACGAGCCTCGGCAGCCGGGATCTCATCCGGGAGACGGGCATCCCCGCCGTGGAGGAGATCGACTGGTGGGATACGGTACGCCTTTCCCCGGAGGTCACCGTGACGATGGTTCCCGCCCGGCACTTCTCCTCCCGGACCCTCTGGGACCGCAACCGAACCCTATGGGGAGGCTTTGTCGTATCCGGTCCGTCGGGCAATGTCTACTTCGCCGGGGATACCGGGTACGGACCCCATTTCCATGAAATCGCCCGCCGCTTCGGCCCCATCCGGATGGCGCTCCTGCCGATCGCGCCGTTCAACCCGCAGGCGTCGAAAGAGACGTCCCGCGTGCGTTTCGCGAGTGTGCACATGGGGCCCGACGAGGCGGTCCAGGCGCACCTGGACCTGGGGGCCCGGGTGAGCATCGCCGCCCATTTCCGGGTGTTTCAGCTGGGGTGGGACGGATTCGACGAAGCGTCGAACGGGGTCGCCGCAGCGCTGAAGGATCGGAATCTCGCCCCCGCCTCGTTCATCGTGCCCGTGTTTGGACGGGCCGTATCCGTTCCCGGCGAGACGAAACAGGCCGCAGCGCGGACCCGCGAGGCTTCCTGACCCGGGCCGCCGGCGGCGTCTATCCCCGGCCCAGGTACTTCTCCCGGTTCTCCATGAAGCTCCGGTACAGCCGGTAGTTTTCCGTGTCCTCGTAATTCACCGGTGCGATGGGAATGCGATCGAAGCTGTAGATGACGGCCCCGGGGCAGGCCAGCAGGATGGGCGAGTGGGTCGCCATGATGAACTGGACATTTCCTGCCTTCCCCGCGGCGGCAAGGACCTCCAGCAGCTCGATCTGGGAGCGGGGCGAGAGGGCCGTCTCCGGCTCGTCCATCAGGTACAGGCCGCGAATGGCATAGCGGGCGCGGAAGAAGGACATCACCGACTGGCCGTGGGACTGGGTCAGAAACGAGCGGCCCCCCAGGTAATCCAGCTGGCCCGGGTCCGCCGCCGCCCACTCCTCGATGATCCGCGCGAAATCGCGGAAGACCGCCGATCCGAAAAACGAGCCGGGCACGCGTCCATCCGCCCATTCCACCGAGATGTACTCGCAGAACTTTTTTTCGTAAGGGTTTCGCCGGATCCGCCTTCCCTCGACGGCCTGCCAGATGTGAATGCCCGAGCGCCTGGCGATGGCCTCCAGCAGGGTGGATTTCCCCGTCCCGTTTTCCCCGGTGAAGAGCGTGACGGGGGTCTCGAAGCGCAGGCCCTGCGTCTGCTGAAACGCGGGGAGATGAAACGGGTAGACGTCCCGCACCGGGTAGCGGTCCGGGTTGAGGGTGACGTTTTTCAGGTGCATGCGGGCTCCTTTTTCTTCCTCGCTTCGACGACGGCGTACGGGCAGGTCGCCGACGCGGTGAGGACGATGTCCCCGAACCCCGTGTCGGCCGCCATGGCGGCAAGATCCCGGCCGGAAAAACTCCCGCCGAAGATGATGTTCCGGAGACCCCAGAACAGTACGGGATCCAGGGGGCGGTAGGGGCTCAGCCTCTTCATGTAGGCCCGGATCTCCCCGTCCGTCGCCTCCCGGTCGGTCTCGGACAGGATCATCCATCCTCCGGGACGGAGGACGCGATGGATTTCGGCCAGTCCCCGTCGCGGCTCCGGCCAGTGCTTGATGGACCCGACGGTGACGGCTCCGTCAAAGGACGCGTCCACGAAGGGGAGGTGCATGGCGTCGGCCTGGCGGAAGCGGCAGTTGGCGACCCCCTTCTTCCGGCGCAGGCGCTCGGCGGAGCGGACCTGCGTGATGGAGTAGTCGACGCCGGTGACCGTCGATTCCGGACGGGCCGCCGCCAGGTTCAGGGCGACGTACCCCCTGCCGGTGCCGACCTCCAGGCAGGAATCCCCGCAGCCGGGGGGTGCCCGCCTGGAGATGTCCTCGAACAGCTCGGCGTTCGCTCCACAGATATGGTGATTGTAGACGGGGCCGAGGAGGTCCCACATCCAGCGGGCGTCCCGGGCTTTCGTAAGGAGTCTTTTCAGCATGGCTTCCGTGCTGCCGCCCGGGAAGGTCCGGGCCTTCAGATCTTCAGGCCGACAGACAGGCCTTCCTCCATGGCCTCCCGGATCATCCGGGGCCGGACGCAGTCTCCGACGGTGTAGACCTCCGGGGCCGTTCCCCGGAAACCCTCGATGACCGCCGGGTCGAGGCGGAGCCCTGCGGCAATGACCACGGCATCCGCCTCGATGAATTCGGACTCCCCGTTCCGGGTCACCTTCACGCCCTGCGCGGTGATCTCCTCGACGGTCGTCCGGGTCTCCAGACGGATGCCCAGCATCTTCAGCATGCCCAGAAAAAACGGCCTGTAGCTCGTTGCGACCGTCGGCGCCAGGCGCTCCAGCATCTCCAGGACGGCGACGCTCTCGACACCCTGCGTCTTCGAGACGAGGAACTCCGCCGTCTCGCACCCCACCAGGCCGCCGCCGACGATGACGACACGGCCCCGGACGGTCTTCTTCCCGGTCAGGACGTCCTCGGCCGCAACGACGTGGGCCGCGTCCACTCCCGGGATGTTCGGGACGATGGGGACGGCGCCCACAGCCAGGACCAGGACGTCGGGCTGCTCGCTCTTCACGGTTCCGGGATCCAGGGCACATCCCAGGCGGAATTCGACGCCCGCCCCGGCGGCCCTGAGTGCCATGCTTCGGGTGAGGTTCGCGATCTCCTCCTTGTGGGGCGGCAGGCAGCCGATCCGCATCCAGCCGCCCAGCTCCGGCTCCTTTTCGAAGAGGGTGACCCGGTGCCCCCTTCCGGCCGCCGTCATGGCCGCCTCGATGCCCGCGGGTCCGCCGCCGGCCACGAAGACCTTTTTTGCACGAACGGCGGGCGTCGCAGCATGCAGCAGCTCCTTCCCCGTACTCGGATTGACGGTGCACCCTGCGGAGGCTCCGCAGTGCGGGTCCTTGTAGACGACCATGATGTCGGACAGGCAGGTGCCGCAGGCGAGGCAGGGGACGATCTCCCCGGCGCGCCCTTCTTTTGCCTTGTTGGCAAAGTGCGGGTCGGCGATCAGGGCCCGCCCCATTCCGACGAAGTCGGCGAGGCCGTCCGCCAGGATCCGCTCGGCCGTTTCCGGGTCGTTGATCCGGTTGGAGGCGATGACGGGAATGCCGACGACGCCCCGGATCTGCCCGGCCAGGGGGGCGAAGGCTCCCTTCGGCACGAAGGACGCCACAGTGGGGACACGCGATTCGTGCCAGCCCGTGTAGGTGTTGAGAAAATCAATGCCCGCCTGCTCCAGGGCCCGGGCCACGATTTTCGACTCCTCGATGGTGTGCCCTCCCGGCATCTGCTCCTCCAGGTTCAGGCGGACCCCCAGCGGGAAGTCATGGCCGACCTCCCGGCGGATGCGGGCGACGATCTCCAGGACGATGCGCATCCGGTTCTCCAGGCTTCCCCCGTACTTGTCCTCGCGCTGGTTCGTGATGGGCGACAGGAAGCGGTTCAGCAGGTAGCCCGCACCGACGATGAACTCCACGGCGTCGAATCCGCCCGCGCGTGCCCGTCCGGCCGCCTTTCCGTAGTCGTCGACCAGCCGGTGGATCTCCTCGATCGTGAGGGCCCGCGGGGTTCCCCGCATCATCTGGTTCGGGACCGCCGAGGGGCCGATCAACTCGGGCACGCCGTCCCGGAAGACCATATGGTAGGAGGTGATGAGCTGGCAGGCGGCCTTCGCCCCGTGGGCCCGGATGGCCTCTGTGAGCCGCCGGATTCCCGGCAGGTAGCGGTCGTCGAAGACGCCCGGCGCCATGTGCGATCCGGCGTACATGGGGGTGAAGGGGATAATGATCATGCCGGTGCCGCCCTTCGCCCGCTCGGCGAAGTAGGCGATGAAACGGTCCCCGACGGATCCGTCGGGCTCCGAGTACCCCATCGTCATGGGGAGCATGACGATGCGGTTCCTGATTTCCATGTTTCCGATGCGTCCGGGGGTGAACAGGTGCCGATCCATTTCCATCTCCTTTCGAACAGGCCGTGACGGGCCCGACAAAGGCCCGGGAAGAGGTTTGTCCGTGCGGCCGGCTTGCCTTCCCGGCCGGTATGGCTTCCATACCTGAATCCGGGCCGGGCTTCAATCCCTGATGACACCCACGGATGCGATTTCCAGGCCCCGTGCGGCCGTCCGTGCGGACGTCACGACACATGCGCCTCCGGATCAGGTTTGCAACCGCGGCCGTCGCCGAAGCCGCAACCGGGGCCACAATCTGCGATTGACACCCGCCGGCGGCTCTCTTACACTTCCCGCGCAGGCGGGGCCGTGTGCCCGCCCATTTCTCTTCCGAACACACAGGAGGCATCATGAAGCGAACCCGAACCCTGCCGATGGCTGCACTCCATCTCCTTGCCGCTGCTCTCCTCCTCACCGTGCCTGTGTCCGAGTGTGGCGCGTCCCCTCAGGGACAGGCCCTCGGGGCCGTGCAGACCCTTCCGGCAACCGTGCAGTCGGTGGACGGAAAGGAAGTGACCCTCGCCTGCCGGGCCCCGGAATGGAAACCCTCCGCGGATCCCGTCGAGCGCATCGTCCAGGATATCGCCCGGAAGACCCTTCTCCTGGAGGGCATGCCCATTGTGATCGGTGAAGAGAAGGGCACGATCCGGAGGGTTGCGGGAAACACCGTTGTGGTTGTCCTTGAAAAAGCAGCCGCCCTGAAAACGGGGGCAGGCCTTGTCATCGACGTTCCGAAGAAGAAAGTCGCCGTCGCCGAAATCGAGGTCCTGAGGGGAAACATCCGGGAGGCAGGCTCGATCCTGGCGGAAAAGCTGGGTACGGCCTTTGTCGAAGCGGGGTCCTTCGTCGTCGTGGAGAGGCAGAAGATCCAGGCCGTCATGGAAGAGATGAAACTGGCCTCCTCCGGGCTCACGGAGATCCCGGCCCATGCCCGCTCGAGGCTCCTGGTGGCCGACCTGATCGTAACGGGGACGATGACGGAGATGCGCGACGCCTGGGAGGTCCATCTGAGGGCCATCAATGTGGCCACGGGCCAGGCGGTTGTTGCCGTCCAGGGGCTGGTCCCGCTCTTCCGGGCCGAGGCAAGCCGCGAGGCGAAGGCCCTGGAGGAGGACTTCGAATCGTATGCGCCGGGATCCGTGGACTATTCGTGGCACATGGGAATGTGGCGCAAAGGGGTGGGCAAAACGGTTCTCGACATGACCGGCGGGGCCGGCGGGTCGAAGAAATCGCTCCGCCTGGACTACAATTTCACGCACCCGTACGAGGGGCCCGGATGTCCCTCCCTTTCGAACGTCCGGAAGCGAGACCTGTCTCTCTTCAAAGGGATCGAGTTCATGGTCCGGTCCTCCCAGCCTTCCCGCGCCTACGCGAACATCGACATCTCGGACCGCGAAAATCCGAGGATGCGGGACCGGTGGTCTGCCCGCTACCCCGTGGGCGAGCAATGGCGGACCGTCCGGGTCCCCTTCGATCAGCTGAGCATCATCGTGGTCAAGGGCATCGAGGCCACCGGTTACCGGCATGGCCGGCAGGTCCTCGACCTGGGGCGGGTGGAGGCGATCCGGATTGGCGTCTGTCCCTCGGACCTCGACGAGCGTGCGGACAAAAGGGGATCCCTCTGGATCGACAACCTGCGCTTCTACTGAACGAAGCCGCATGATAGCATGCGCGATGCGGCCGGCCGCTGCCCGGTCCGTACGACTCAACGGACCGGCCACGGCCGGTACGGAGACCACCGCGCGTGCAGATGCCACGTCCCGCGTGACGGCCATGCCGAAGGCCTTCCTGGCGCCCTGACGGATCATCGCGATCCGGTTTTCCCAGCCTGTTCATGTCTTTCCCAAGAGGTTCCCTCGATCCGCGCTTTTGCCCATTCCTCGCTCCGGCCCGCCGTGCCTTTTTCTCACGCCGGCCCATCCATTCCCGCGTCCCTGCCGCGTCATTGGCGGAGGCATCGGAAGAATGACGATAGAAATAATATACGAATGTGATTTTCATCACAGACAAGATCGTGAATATCCGTACAATCCGGATACACCAACCAGAATGGCCGGTGAATTCCGGAAGCGGAATACCCCGGACCGGATGCGGAGGAGACGGTGGGGGAAAAGCTGGTGCGCATCTATGAACTCGTTACTGAGAAAACCGGGCTGAAGGGACGGCTCGAACTTGCCGTGAGAACGGGGATATCCATGAGCCAGGCGGTCGACGTGGAAGACACGGAGGAACTCGTTCACCGGTTCAAGCATGCGGCAAGCGATATCTACGAAACGCTTTGCGGCAAGACCGCGCCGTAACGATTCGGTCAGGAGATGAGGCCAGTGGAAGGCGCCGCCAGGAGAGAACTCAGGTTGATCGTGCACAATGACGGTTCTTCGGAGACCCAGTCGCACGTGGAAAAACAGGGCTCAAAAGAGGAATTGCAGCGCTGGCCGATCTGCGGCCTTCCGGTGGCGAGTTTTCTCCAGGTCATCGCCATGGACCAGCAGACATGCATCCTGGAAGTCTACCGGGACGCCGACCGCCAGGGACGCTTCTGCTTCGTTCAGGGAGCCCTCTACGACGCCGCCTGCGACGGCCTGGAGGCTGAAGACGCCGCAATGGAGATGGTCTCCTGGGAGAACGTCCGGCTCAACATCCGGAGGATTGTCGATGCAGGCGGCTTTACCAGGAAGATCGAGAAGAGCCTCATGTCGATCCTGATGGAGTCTTCGCGGCGGTGCGACGAGGCGGCCGGCGGGCAGGGTGCGGAGGCGGCGGAGGAAGCGGAAGCCGACGCGGATGCGGAAATGGAAGCCCCCGGAAGGGGGGAAGACCGGTTCAAGCAGTGCCTTCGGGTCGTTCGCGAGGACATGGGGGATGCGCTCCTGTCGGCAAGCATCGCGGACCTTCACGGCGGGACGGTCCTGGCTTCCCATCATGACCGAAAAACCCTGGGAACGGCCCAGCTGTTCATCCAGTTGACGGAATCCCTCCGGAGCGCCTTCGGACGGGATCCGGAACAGAAGGGGCTCGGCAGCCATTATATCATGAACCTCAGGGACGGGCTGACGCTCATGGTTCTTCTTTTCGACGGGCATCAGCTGGGTATGCTGTTCGACAGCGCAAAATGCTCTCTGGGGCTGGTCCTGAACGCCATCGTTCCCAAGGCTGCCAGGACGTTTGAAGCGGGCGGTGATGGAGCGGTCCCGCCTCGGGGCGATCCGTCCGGATGAAGGATCCGCGGGCAGGGGACGGCACTGTATTCCCGGAAAGACGGGAATCGGGGAATGGTAAAGCAGGAGAATCCAACATTCTAAAGGGGAGGCGTAATGAACATACAGAAACTGAACGGTTGCCTGGAAGGCTTGAAGAAGGATCTGGGAGACGGGCTGCTTGCGTCGAGCATCGTCTCTACGGAGGACGGGCAGGTGCTGGTGGCGACGGAGCGGTCCAATACGGCCGGAGCCACGCTGCTCAATGAAATCACTGCGTCCATCCGGGAGGGCCTGAAGACCTATCCGGTGGAGCTGGGCCAGTACTATTACATCGACGTCGCCGGGAACATGGGCATCCTGGCCATTCCCTTCGGCGATTACCAGTGGGCGATCGTCGTCAACAAGAAACAGGTCAAGCTTGGGCTGCTTCTGAATATCGTTCTGCCCAGCATCATCAACGCATTCGAAGATGCGGTCGTTTCCTAGAGAGGCGAAAGGAAGGGGCGATGGGAGAAAAAATGGTCCGGATCTTTGAGATCGTCATGGAGCAGGCGGGTCTCAAGGGACGAATGGAGCTGGCGACCAGGACGGGAATTTCCCAGTCCATGGCGGCCCAGATGAAGGATACCGAGGAGATGGTGAAGAAGCTGAAGGAAACCGCCAACCTGATCCTCGATCGGAGCAACCTGAACACCATCAGCCACTGATGCGCGCCTTTCCGCGGCAGGCCGCGGCACGGACGCCGCCGGAACGGCAGCGCATCACCGGGAGTTGACAGGATGATGGAGAAACACATGCACGCGGGCCACCGCCGCCCGGGAGAGATGTCGCCATGAGCCTGATCCTCGGCAGTCAGCACCTCGACAGGATCCAGGACACCCTGCAGAAGAACCTGATCGGGTCGGGTGTCCAGAACACCATGCTGATCGATATGGCCGGCAACATCATCGTGACGGTCGACAACGGGCAGGTGACGCGGGACATGTATTCGCTGGCCGCACTCGCTGCGGCCAATTTCGGAGCGATGTGCAGCATGGCCAGGATCGTCGGGGAGGAAGAATTCTCGCTCCTCTTTCACAAGGGGCAGAAAGAGAGCATCTATTTCAGCCGGGTGAACGAAGAATTCCTGCTGGTCAACATCTTTGACAACGAGGTAACCCTTGGATTTCTGAGGCTGAAGATGGCCCAGGTCATCCAGGAGCTGTCCCGGGTTCTGGATTAGGAACAGGATCACCCGGCCGGACCAGGCCGGGCAGGCAAAGCGCGGAAGGCGTCGGGCAGGGAGGAAGCGGACGTTGGCATTCATCAACCTGAAGGATCGGGTCATCCAGGCCAAGATTGTCTATTACGGTCCCGGAAGATGCGGCAAGACGACGAACCTGGAATACATCTACAGCCGGTGCCGCGAGCAGATCAATTCCGAAATGGTGACGGTCAAGACACAGGGCGACCGAACCCTCTTCTTTGATTTCTTTCCTTTCGACATCGGCAAGATCGCCGGGTACGACGTGAAAATCCAATTGTACACCGTGCCGGGCCAGGTGAAATACAACTCGACGAGGCGGCTCGTCCTGAAGGGGGTGGACGGCGTCGTGTTCGTCGCCGATTCAGAGGCGGAGCGAAGAAACAAGAACGTGGCGTCCCTGATGAATCTCCAGGAGAACCTCGCCCTCTACAACAAGAACATTTTCGAGATGCCGCTGGTCATCCAGTACAACAAGCGGGATCTGGCAAAGCAGGGGATCGAAGTGCTGGATGTCGAGACCCTGGACCGGGATCTCAACGGCGTATTGAAAGCGCCGTCATTCGAAGCCAGTGCCGTGGAGGGAGACAACGTCGTTGTAACCCTGAAGAAGATCATCTCGCTGACCATGGCCTCCCTGGAAAAGGAACTGGAGAACGGGGATTGGTGATGAAAGAATCTTCATTCGTTCGGGAAGTGGAAAACCGCCTCGATGTCCTGTTCGGAATCGGCCTTGATTCCGTGGAACGCGGCCGTAATGCGGGACCGGATCCCGCCGATCCCAGGGCCATTCTGGACGGAATCAGCGCTGAGACTCCACTGGAGGCCGGTGGGGAAGGGGATAGGGCAGCAGTTCCGGACATGATGAACGAACACGTGAGCGGCGATGCCGAATCCCCGGAGCCCGATCCGGGCAGACGCTATCACATCCTTCTTGAGGAAGAAACGCCGGATCCGGTTCCGGAATCCGATGCAGCCCATCCCTGTCTCGAGGAAATCGAATCGGCTCCCGGATCGGCGGACCCCTGCGCAGTCGAGGACGGAGACAGACGTTTCGAGCAGATTTTCGGCGATATCGAAACGGTCACGCCGGCCCTGTTCTCGCCGGTCAAGACGCTGAAAAGCATCATTCTGTCGCTGGAATGGGAAATCAGCGATGCCATCCTGGGCAGGCTGGACAGGGAGCTGAACGGACTGCAGGAGCTGTACCGCCACGAGCGCACCGTTCTCGGCTTCCTCCGGATCCTTCGCTTCCTGGAGCGCTATATCCAGGTCAAACAGGGGGATTCCCACACCGAGTCGGTGAAGCTGCTTTTCTCCGTATATGACGACCTGGAACGGGTTCTCCTTTCGAAGGCCATGGCGGAGGAGGCAAAGCGGGCCGTCCTGGTGGTCGATATCGGGAAGTACAGGAACTGGGTGGAGAAGATCGACCTTTCCTCCTGCACGGGGGCGACCGCCGGGGAGGATCGGGTCCCTGTCGCCGGGGACAGCCGGGAGCCCTTGACCGAGGCGGTTCCGGCGTCGGGGGAAGAGGATGTCGAGCCTGCGCCCGCGGCCGGACTCCCGGCCTCCCCTGCTGTGACGCTGACGGCCGAAGAAAGCGAAGCGGAGCAACACCCCGAGAGGGAAGAAGAGACCGGTTCGGATTTCTGCGAGGCCGTGAAGGCCATGGAGCCGCACGATGCCTTTGCCTGCGCACTGGAAGAGATCCGGAGAGAGGTCCGGAAGATGATCCGCAGCGAGTTCGAGGCGCTGAGGGCGGAGCTGGGGCTGGGGGGCAAAGGAGCCTCGCACCCGGGGTCAGGGACGGTCCTTTGACGGGAGCGGGGCCTGGAAAGAAAAGGGCCGGACGCGCCGGTGGGCGAACCTTGAAATGCTGACGAAGAGAGCTGCCGAGACATGATTGTCTTCTGTGAGGAGTGCGGGGAAAGAATCGTTATCGAACCCGACGAGATCAGGGAATCCGTCATCATCCGGGTCTGCAGGAAATGCAGCGACGTCATCCGGATCACCGTTCCGGATGCGGCCGTGCAGGGTCTTAAGGCTATGAAAGCCTGAACGGCGGGCCGGGTGCCGGATTCGTTCCGACGTGCACGGGACCGGCGGTACACCGGATTCCATGGAGTGAAAGGCAAAGATGAGCATCCCGAACGAGACATTCGATCTGGTCCGTGAAAAGCAGGAACTGGAGGCTTTTTTATCCACATTTTCAGCCGCAGGCCCGTCGCTGCCGATGGAGGACATACAGCCGTCCGATCCCGTCGATCCCGTCGATCCCGTCACGCCCGTGACGCCGTATCCGGCGATTTTCGGGAAATTCGACATCACCGTTCCGGTTAAGAAAAAGGATGTGCCCCGGCAGAAACCGGAAACGGACGATGCGGGCCCCTTATCCCTTTTGCAGGAAGAGGTGCTGCAGGAGCCCATATCGGATCCGGCAGAGTTCGCCGTGGAAGGCAGACGGGAGGAGCCGCCGGTCCCGAAGCTGGACATGGAGACGGCGGCGGCGCCCGTCGTGCCCGGGGCGGAGGCGGTGCAGGAGCCGGCCCCGGATCTGGATGAGGAGGCCGCTGAAGTCGTGCGGGAGGAGCCGCCGGTCCTGAAGCTGGAAATGGAGACGGCGGCGGCACCCGTCATGCCCGGGGTGGAGGCGGTGCAGGAGCCGGCTCCGGATGTGGAAGATGCGGCCGCTGAAGGCGTGCCGGAGGAGCCGCCGGAGCCCCCGGCGAAGCAGGACCCGCCCGCTTTCGTGGAATTCCAGGACGCCGGCCGGTCGGCCGAGGCGCCGGAAGTGCGCAGGGACGTACCGGAAATGGACCGGACCCTGCGGATCGACAGGAAAACCATCGAAGAGGCGGCCGCCGAGAACGGTCTGTCCCTGCAGACGGCGGAGGATATCGGGAAGGAAGAGGTGAAGCAGGGGAGCGGTTCCGTCCTTTCGTCCGGCCGTGGAACGTCACGGCGCGCGCCGGTTCTGATCGGCCTGCTCCTGTGCCTTGCCCTGGCCCTCTCCGCCCTCGGCTTTTTCCTGGCCAGGCCCGCCGACGGGCAGGGGCTGGTCCGCTGGCTGTCCGTGAATGTCCCCTTCGCCGGCCAATACCTGGAGGTTGGAAGGCCGGACCGGAATCCCGTGGCGGAGCAGGTGGGGATTGTCAATCTGCGGCACCGGTTTGTCAGAAACGTGGCTCTCGGCCGGGAAATCAGGGTTGTCGAGGGCATGGCGTTCAACAGGGGGCATGAAGGCGTCTCGGGGATCCGGATCCGCGGCGAGCTTTATGATTCCCGGGGTGTGCTCGTGGCGGCGCGGATGGTTTCCTGCGGGAGCGGGTTGACCGCCGATCAGCTGGAGACCCTTGGAGAGCCGGATCTCCACCTGGCTCTCTCGGCCGCCCGGTCCGGTCCGCAGGCGAACAACGCGGTCCCCCCGGGAGGCGAGACCCCGTTCATGATCGTGTTTATCCAGGAGCCGCCGGGAGTCGTCCAGGCCATGGTGGAGCCTGTCGGTATGGATAAGGTCCGGCTTCCATGACATCGTCCGTTGCTGCGGAGTCTCTCCATCCGCTGCCGTCCCAGGGATCCCATCCCGTCGGCAAAGACGTTCCCTTCCATGAAATCAACGAACTGGAAGAGATCCTCCGCCTCCAGAACGAGCTGCAGGACATCACGAACGAAATCTACGCCTCCCAGAGCGTGGCGCAGATATTCACCGACTGCAGCAGGCGGATCGTGGATCTTTTCCGCGTGGAAGCAGTGAACATCTATGCCGTCGACCGCCAGCGAAGGGAAATCTTCACGACCACCAAGGCCGGGCGCCTGTTCCGGGAACAGAGGATGGCCGTCAACAACCGGACGATTCCCGGGTACGTGGCCGAAACGGGCTTCCTGATCAACATCGCCGACGTCCACGATCCGGCCGAGATGAAAAAGCGCTGCAAGGGACTGGAACTGGCGGTCGACCGGGACGCCCGGTCGAATGTCCGCCTGAAGCAGGTCATGGCCGCGCCGATCGTTCACGAGGGCGAGGTCATCGGCGTCATCGAGGTGATCAACAAGTCGGGGCGGGACGGCCGGTTCATCGAAGAGGAGCCCGTGCTGCTCCAGGAGATTTCCGAAGTCCTTGCCATCGCGCTTTCCAACCACGCACGCTATGCCCGCCGGAGAAAGACGCGCTTCGACTCCCTCATCCGGAAAGGATTCCTGAAGGAAGACGAGCTCGATCGTGCCTGCGAAGAAGCCCGGGAAGAGAAGGAGACCGTGGAAAGTTTCCTGATGCGGAAACACGGCATCTCGAAGGAAGATCTCGGAGCGTCGCTGGAAGAATATTTCCGCTGCAGCGTTGTCCAGTTCAGCGACCGGTTCCCCATCCCCGCGGATCTCCTGAGCAGGCTCAACAAGGAATACCTGCTCCGGGAGCTCTGGGTGCCCATCGAGAAGACCGACGGAACCGTCCACATCCTGGTGAGCGACCCGGACAACATCATCAAGCGGGACATGATTGAAAACCTCCTGAAGACAAAAGACATCCGCTATGACGTGGCCCTTCCGGAGGACATCTCCCGGTTCATCAACTATTTCTATCAGGTCCATGGGGATGAAACGTCGATTTCGGACATCATCGGCCGGCTGGACGGTGTGGATGAGGAGGAAAGTGAGGACGGGGAAGAAGCCGTCACGGAGTCGGACAGCGCGATCATGCTGCTCGTCAATAAGATCATCAACGACGCCGTCAGCCGGCGGGCGTCGGACATCCACGTCGAGCCCAACATCGGCCGGAAGAACGTGGAGGTTCGCTTCCGCGTCGACGGCGACTGCTCGGTGTACCAGACGGTTCCCTTCAACTATCGGGCCGCTCTCGTGTCGCGCATCAAGATCATGTCCAACCTGGACATCACGGTGAAGCGGATTCCCCAGGACGGCAAGATCAAGTTCCGCCGCTCCCCTGGAGACGAGATCGAGCTTCGCGTGGCGACGCTGCCCACCCAGGGAGGGGTCGAAGATGTCGTGATGCGGCTTCTTGCCAAGGGGGAAACGCTGCCCCTGGAGGCCATGGGCATGTTGGAGAGGAACTATTCGGAACTCCTGAAGATCTGCGAGAAGCCCTACGGCATGATCCTGGTGGTCGGGCCTACGGGCTCGGGAAAGACGACGACCCTCCATGCGGCCCTGCGGCATATCAACACGCCGGAGAAGAAGATCTGGACGGCCGAGGACCCCGTGGAAATCACCCAGTACGGACTCCGGCAGGTTCAGGTGCAGCCCAAGATCGGCTTCGATTTTGCCACGGCCATGCGGGCCTTTCTCCGGGCCGATCCGGATGTGATCATGGTGGGGGAGATGCGCGATTTTGAAACGGCCAAGACCGGGGTGGAGGCCTCCCTGACGGGCCATCTGGTTTTCAGCACCCTGCACACGAACAGCGCCCCCGAGACCATCATCCGGCTGCTCGACATGGGCATCGACCCCCTGAACTTCGCCGATGCCCTTCTTGGCGTCCTCGCCCAGAGGCTGGTCCGGACACTGTGCAAAAACTGCCGCGAGCCCTATCATCCCGATCGCAAAGAATTCGACGAAATGGCGGAGAGTTACGGCAGGGAACGGTTTGAGGAGCTGGCCGTTCCCTTCACGAGCGACCTGACGCTGTACCGGCCCCGGGGCTGCGACCTCTGCGACCGGTCCGGGTACAAGGGGCGCGTGGGCATCCACGAGCTTCTCATCGCGAGCGACCCAATCAAACGGCTCATCCAGAAGAGCGAGACCGTCGAGACGCTGCGGGACAAGGCCATGTCCGAGGGGATGTCCACGCTCCTCCAGGACGGCATCCAGAAAGCCCTGCGGGGCATCACCGACTTCCGGCAAGTCCGGAGGGTCTGCATCAAGTAGGTTTCCCCGTTCCGGGCCGCGACGGATTCGCGGCTCACCCTCCCTCAAACCCCCTCCCTGCCGCAAACGGCGGCTTCCTTCCCCAGTCGGTCCTGAACCGGCCGGTTCCCGGGATCCCGGCTGCGGGATTGCTTTTTGCGTTGACAAGGAAACGGGCTTTCTTTTAATGGCATGGGAAACAGGCCTTCCGCGAATGCTGCCACGGGAAGCCGACCCGTTTTCACATCTGCGCAGAGGCAAAAGAGGAACCGGCTTGCAAAAGAACGAAATCCACGCCACCGACCTGTTCGAAGCCTGTCAGGTCCTTTTCGGAAAACAGACCGACGTCTCTGTCCAGTTTCTGAACCATTCCCTGCAGATGTCCGGTTTGAAAGCGGCCTATCGGAAACGGGCGCGGGAGACCCACCCGGATCGCGCCCTCTCGCTGGCCGTCGAATCCCGCATTCTCGAGGAGCAGTTCAAGGAGGTCCAGTCCGCTTTTGAACGGCTCCGCCTCTACCTGGAGAATCCCTCCCGGTTCCGCCTGATCGAAGGAAATCCGCGCCGTACGGCGTCCCCCGCGCCGGGGGAGGACCCCCCTTTCGGGAAGAGAGCGCCAAGGAAGCGCGACCCGGTGCAGGATTACGTCCACGCGGGGCCGATTCCCGGGGGGAGGCTCCTCTTCGGCCGTTATCTCTACTACGCCGGCATGATTACCCACCGGATCCTGGTCGACGCCGTGGTATGGCAGCAGAGGCAGAGGCCTCCGGTCGGTGTGATCGCCTGCGGGTGGGGCTGGCTGGACCGCGGAGATATTCTCGTCATCCTGAAGCGCCGCCGGTCCGGCGAGCGTTTCGGTGAGTGTGCCGTCCGCCTCGGGTACATGGACGCAGGACAGCTGCGCCGCCTGACGGCATGGCAGAAACTGCTGCAGCCCCGGTTCGGCGATTTCTTCGTCCGGAAGGGGATCCTGACGGCCGGGCAGATCGAGAGCCTGGAGCAGGATCACCGGCGGCACAATTGGAACTCCCGGAAATCAACCAAAAGGCGTTCGTGAGGTTTTCCAGCAATGGCAACGATGAAACAGCCGGCCATGAGCATTCGCCCCAACGTTTTCCTCCAGGAAATTCCCATTTTCCGGGGCCTGCCCGGAGGGGACGTGGCCGAACTGCGGATGGTCATGGGAGAGAGGAACTACCGCCGGAACGATGTGATCCTCTTCGAGGAGGACACCCCGCGCTGCCTCTACGTGATCTACGAAGGACGGGTCAAGGTCGCGCAAATCGACGAGGAGGGGCGGGAACAGATCCTGGCCGTCCACAAGCGCGGCGATTTCTTCGGCGAAATGGCTCTCCTGGACGGAAAGACGTCTCCGGCGAGGGTGATCGCCCTGGAGGATACGCGGGTCGGGTTCCTCGGCCGGGCGGATTTTGAGACCCGGTTCCTCAAGAATCCGATCGCCGTCCGGCAGATCATCTCCCTTCTCTGCGAGCGCCTGCGGGATTCCTGGTTCATGCTCAAGGTCCTGAACCTGCAGCGGGCGGAAGACCGGGTCCGGGCGGTCCTTGGCCACATGGCGTCCCGCTTCGGATCGAGGGACGCGCGGGGCACGGCGATCCGGCTCCGGATGACCCACAGTGAACTGGCCGACTATGCGTCCCTTTCCCGGGAGACGGTCAGCCGCATCCTCAAGCGGCTGGAGCTGGCCGGGGAGATCTCCGTGCTGGAGAAACGGCGGATCCTCATCACGCCGAATTTTCATAAAGTCGATTTTGTGTGACGTCCGTCACAATCCCCCCCCTCCGCTTCTGGCAATCTCCATCCTGCATTCTCCCGCCGGCCCGCGGGTCGTCCTCCTGGGCCGGCCTCCTTTCGCATATTCGGAGGTTGAACATGGAATCGATCTGGTCGATGGACGTCGCCGTTCCCTTTTCCAGCATCCTTGCCGTTGTGCTGATCAGCACGGGCGGCCTGATCTTCGGCCGCCTGAAGCTGGCCCTGCTCGTCCAGTACGGCTTTCTCGTGTACTGGGGGAGGCTGTGGGACATCACCATCTTTTCGGATTCGGCCTCGTGGCTGAGCGGACGGACGCTCCTGATCACGGGGGTGTGCTTCATCCTGCTGCTCTTCGTCGTCCTCGGGCTGACCGTTCACCGGGAGTGACAGCCCGACTTCCTGACCCCCTGACCCCCTGACCCCCTGAAGCCGGCCGGCCGTGCGCTCCTTCCCCCTGTGCAGCAACCGGCCGGCCGGTCCCCCCATTCCCCGGACCGTTCCGGGATTCCCCGTCGAGCAGCCAAAGGCAGACCGGATAAGTTTATCTTGCCCGATCTCCCCGGAAAAGATATCAGGGGAAACCTTTTCCCGGGGGGAGCGCATGAAATACCGTGTCATTCAGTGGGCCACCGGCTCCATGGGGAAAACCTGCCTGCGGGCCGTCATCGATCACCCGGACCTGGAGCTGGCGGGCCTTTATGTCTACAGCGAGCGGAAGGCCGGCCTCGACGCCGGCGAGATCGCGCGTCGCGGCGAGACAGGGGTGATCGCCACCCGGAGCATCGACGAGATCCTGGCGCTCGACGCCGACGTGGTCATCCATGCGCCCCGCATCCAGTTCCCCTACAGCCACCACAACCGGGACATTTGCCGGATCCTGGCCTCGGGCAAGAATCTGATCACCATCAACGGACACGGCTTTCCGGCCTGGCACGGCGCCGCGTATGCGGCGGAGTTCGAAGAGGCCTGCCGGCGGGGGAATTCGACGTTCTTCAGCACAGGCCTGAACCCGGGCTTCGTTGTGGAAAAGATCGCTGCCGCGGCCACGGGCATCTGCACGGACATCGAATCCATCTCCGTCCGGGAGACCTTCGACGTCAGCGGCGCTCCGGATCATGAGTACGTGTTCACCGTCTGCGGGATGGGCTCCGATCCGGGGCGGTTCGATCCCGCCGGGTCCGGACCCGTCGCGCAGTTGATCACGGCGATGTACGCCGAGGTGATCGCGCTTCTGGCCCACCGCCTGGGCCTGGTGCTGGAGCGGGTGGAGCCGGACCACCGGGTGACGGCGGCATCGGGAGACATCACGGCCCGGGCCGGCACCGTGAAGGCGGGGACGGTGGCGGCGACGAACTACCGCTGGCACGGGATCATCGGCGGACGGCGGTTCATTACGCTGGAAGTGAACTGGGTGATGGGAAACACCGTGCCCGGGTTCGAGCATTTCGACCACTGGAAGATCTCCGTTCGCGGGAAACCGGGAATCGACATCGTCATGAACCTCGTGGAGCCGGAGGACGCCACGGTCCGAACGCGTTCCGAACAGTACGGCGTGGCGGGGTCGGTCATCAACGCCATTCCGGAAGTCTGCGCCGCCCCGGCGGGCATCTTCCATTTTCCGCTTTTTGCACCCTGGCGGAGGCGCTTTGTCGAGGGATGAGGGTGCCCCGCGGCGATGCGGTGGAACGGACACCGCGCCGCGGAATCAATGAACGATCAAGGGAGGCTGTTTTGTCGGACGAGTGCTACGAAAAGCTTGCTGAAGTGCTGGACACGCTGCCCAACGGATTTCCCAGGACCGACAGCGGAGTGGAGATCCGGCTCCTCAAGAAAATCTTTACCCCCGCCCAGGCGGAGCTGTTCTGCCGGCTGCGGCTGACGTTCGAGACGGTGGAGGAGATCGCCGCCCGGAACGGCATGCCGGTGGAAGGCCTGAAAGGCGCCCTCATGGGCATGGCCGTGAGTGGGCAGGTCTTCACAATCAAGCCCGGGGGCATCCGGCGCTTCCGGATGCTGCCCTGGGTCTTCGGGATCTACGAGTTCCAGCTCGATCGCATGGACAGGGAGTTTGCGGAGTTGAACGAGGAATACTGGCCGTACCTTTCGAAACAGTTCTTTTCCGACACGCCGCAGTTGATGCAGACCCTTGCCGTGGAGGAGACCGTTCCTTCGCACCAGGAGGCACTGCCCTATGAGAAAGTATCTGCGATCATTGAAAAGGGGCGGTCGTTCATGGTCAACGAATGCATCTGCAAGAAGGAACAGGGGCTGCTGGGGAAGCCCTGCGACCGGCCCGTGCATGTCTGCCTGGGTATCTCCCTGGAGCCCGGGGTCTTCGAAAAGACGCCTTCGGCCCGCATCCTGACGAAGGAGGAGGCCTGTGCCCTCCTGAAAATGACGGAAGACGCGGGCCTCGTGCACCTCACCGGCAACGTGCAGACGGGGCACTACTACATCTGCAACTGCTGCAAGTGCTGCTGCGGGGTGCTCCGGTCGATCAACGAATTCGGGGTGCCCGCATCCCGGGCCATCAACTCCCATCATTATGCCGTGATCGACGCCGATCTCTGCACGGGCTGCGGGATTTGCGCGGACAGCCGATGCCAGGTCGGGGCCGTCTCGGACGAAGGGGAGACCTTTGCGGTCATCCGGGAGCGGTGCATCGGCTGCGGGCTCTGCGTCACCGCGTGCCCGGCGGAGGCCATCCGGCTGGTCCGCAAGGAGCGGCAGGAGATCGATGTCCCGCCCCTTGCCGAAGACACGTGGTTCGACGAGCGGGGACGCCGCCGGGGGGTTGATTTCAGCCCGTACAGGTAACCGGTCCATTGCGAGAGGGCCTGCCGTCCGGCCCTGCGGCGGGAAAGAGGCAACCGGTCCGGCAAACCGGGCGTCCGGAATGCGGAGTCCATCCGTTGCCCCGGGGCCGGAACCGCTCCACGGAGGTGAAGGGATGCCCATCGCCGTCCTCCTGCTGCCGGCCGCCGTTCTTCTGGTGTCTCTTCTGCATTTCCGGAAGCGGGAATCGCTGCGGGGAGTCCTCCTCACCAAATCCGCCCTGTCGGCGCTCTTTGTCCTGGCCGCCCTGGCAGGTCCGCACGGCAACCCGCGATACTTCGCCCTTGTCCTTGCCGGCCTGCTGTTCTGCATGGCCGGCGACGTCTTCCTGGTCTCCGCCTCGAGAAGGCTTTTCCTGGCGGGCCTGTTCGCCTTCCTCACCGGGCATGTCCTGTACAGCGCCGCGTTTTTCACCATGGCCTCGCCGGGACCCGTGACCGGAGTCGCCGCCGCGGTGTGCCTCCTGTCCGGCGGCGCTTTCTTTCTGTGGATCCGGCCCTATCTTGGGAAGATGGCGCTCCCGGTGGCGGCCTACATTGCGGTCATCACGGTCATGGTCACCGGCGCCGCCACGCTTGCCGGGGAAAGGGGGCTGCCCGTCGGAGGGCGGGTCCTTGCCCTGGCCGGTGCCCTTCTTTTCTACCTGTCGGACGTGTTCGTGGCCCGCCAGAGGTTCGTGAAGCCGGAATTCCTGAACCGGCTGATCGGCCTGCCCCTGTACTACACGGGCCAGTTCCTGATCGCCTTCTCCACCCTGCTTCTGTAGACATGCGGCAACGGGGAAACCCGTCCGCGGAAAACGCATTTCAGTTGACAGGGAAGGAATCGTTTCTTATCCTGCACAGCAATCGAAAACGAAGATCAATCCTGCTCTTCGCGAGCTTTCAGAGGGCGCTCCCCGTGCCCGCGGGTTGGGGCTTCCCGCCGAGGCTCGAAACAGGAAAGGACATCCCCGTGAGCCTGAAGCATTTCCCGGCTGCCATCCTTCATTACGGCCTGTCCCTCACCGCCCAGATCTTCAGCCTGGGAATGGCCGTCATCCTGATCGCCACCGCGTATTCCATTGTCGTTCCGCGCCTCGCCCCCTACAACCTATCGCTGGGAAAGGAGCACCGGTACGCCAAGGCGGCATTCGCGCTCGAACAGACCGTCACCAGGCCCGTCCGCGCCGTGTTTCCCATCCGGATCGGCGGTCATGACATGACGCCGTGGATCGTCCTGGTCCTGTCGTTCGTGTTCACCTTCTGGTTCAACACCCTGAGCTACCGCTACTTCTACGAGGGGCAATACTACCGTTATCGGAAGAAGGTCGACGACATGAAGCGCCGGCTTCATATCTCCGATCATGCGATGAGCGCCTCGGCGCTCGGCCGGCAACTGGACCTCCTGAAAACAGCGAAGAAAAAAGACCGCGATAAGATCCTCAGGAATATCGTCGAGGCGGAGAAGAAGCTCGATGAGAAGGGGCGCGACCTTGCCTTTCTGTCGATCGATGTCGTCGACTCCACGGGCATGAAACGGGACGAGGACAAGGCCGTCGTGCAGAACGATTTCACCCGCTACCGCCAGTTCATAAGCGGGATCCTGGATGAGCACGGATGCCTGAAGTCGACCTGGACACCCGACGGGGTCATGGCCTGCTTCCCGTCCGTGGACGATGCCTTGCGCGCCGCCCAGGGCGTTGTTACCGATCTGGATGCATTCAACCGGGAGGTCAGGAAGTTGAGGCGCGAGTTTGCCGTTCGTTGCGGCGTGAACTCGGGATTCGTCATCTATGACGAAGACGTGCCCCTCGATGCGATCAGCGATCCCGCCATCGACATCGCGGGCCACATGCAGAAATACGCGGACCGGAACGCCGTCGGCATCCCGAAGCCCATCATGGAAACGCTTTCCGGCCGGAGCGGGTTCGCCCCCTCCGGAAAGGTCGTCGACGGTTACGAGATGTACGAATGGAAAAAGACCGGATGAGGGGGGACGGGACGCGCCGAACGGCCGTCCTCATCCCTGCAGTCCTGCCGAACGGTCCGCGATCAGCCTGTAACGGCCGTTCGCCCGGAGCGTGATTTCCCCTTATCGGCCTTGTGCCGCTTCCCCTTTCGAGATCCCTTTTCGCCTCCAGGATGTTCAGGGCGATTTTTTCATGTCCTGTAGTCCCATCCTCCACTTCTTTGATCGGGCCGCGGTTCACGGTCAGGTGTCGTCTTCAGGGGAGCAGGAAGCCGATGAGGGCCAGGATCACCGCCTGAAGGAAACGGATGACCGGGTCCAGGACGCCGAGCAGGAGAAGGCCGATGATGATGAAGAATCCGAAGGGCTCGATCCGGGCCAAGGCATCCTGAAACCTCGCGGATGTAAAGCCCATGAGGATTTTCGACCCGTCGAGCGGCGGAATGGGGATCAGGTTGAAGGCGGCCAGGATGATGTTGATTTTCGCCATGTAATAGAGAAGCGTGGCAACCGTCCCGGCCGGCTGCGGATCGAGGATCCGGTACAGGAGAAAGGCGAGGAAGGCCAGGATCATGTTGGCGACGATCCCCGCCGAGGAAACCAGGATAAGGCCCCTGCGGGCGTCCCGGACATAGGCGAGGTTGAAGGGCACCGGCTTTGCCCAGCCGAAGCCGAAGAGAAACAGCATGAGCGTCCCGATCGGGTCGAGGTGGCTGACGGGATTCAGCGTCAGCCGGCCCATGGCCTTTGCGGTGGGATCTCCCATTTTCCATGCAACCCAGCCGTGGGCCAATTCGTGGATGATGATGGAATACAACAGCGGGATCGACAGGAGCACGAATGCCAGCGGATCCCGGATGAGCAGGTTCAGCAGTCCCATACTCGTTCTTTCCCTCCGGAGGATCGGTTCCGACAGGCATCATGGTACACGTCCAGCGGCGGCAATACCAGATTGATTTTCATGGCCCGCTGTCGTATTGCACCGGCTGCTGAACCTTTCCCCGTCCGGAACACCGGACCGCTGTGAACCGCCAAACGACAAGCCGACGGGTGCCGATATGACAGCCAGCGAAATGGAGATCCGGGTCATCCTGGAGAACATGATCGACGTCGTCGTGATCCTCGACCGGGACGGTGTCTTTCGGGCCGTCAGCCCCTCCGCCCGGTGGACCCTCGGCTACGAGCCGGCCGGCATGGTCGGGACGGTCAGCTTCGATTACGTCTTTCCGGAAGACCGGGAAAGGGTTCATCAGACCTTCCGGAGAACCCTGGAGACCGACCGGGAGACGGAGAGGTTCCGCTTTCGCCACGCCGACGGCCGCTTCCTCTGGCTTGAGACGGTCGCCCGATCGGTCTGGAAGGAGGACCTGTTCCGGGGAATCGTCGTCTGTGCCCGCGACATCACGGAGCGCATCCGGGTCGAAGAGAAGTTCCGGGAACGGGACCGGCGGTATCGACTGATCGTGGAGAATGCGAACGACGCGATCTACCTTCACGATTTCGAAGGGAACATCCTCGATGTGAACGAAATCGCCTGCCGGATGCTCGGATACGAGCGGGATGAATTGATCGGGTCCAATCTGGGGATGATCGATGGGAAATGGAACCAGCAGGAGAACCCGGAGCTCGACTCTCTCCTGAAGCAGGAGCGGCATTCCTTCGAGCGCTTGAATATCCGGAAGGACGGCTCCGGGATTCCCGTCGAGGTCAGCGTGAAGATCGTCGACTGGAAGGGAAGGGGACTCGTCATGGGGTTCGTGAGGGACATCACGGACCGCAAGGCCGCCGAGGCAAAGCTGCTCCGGAGCGAAAAGCAGTACCGCCTGCTGGTGGAGAACACGATGGATTACGTTGCCCGCTTTCACCTGGACGGGACCATCCTGTTCGTTTCCGATGGCGTTGAGTCGGTTCTCGGCTATCTTCCGAGGGAAATCGTAGGAGAGGCCTTCCTGGACCTGGTCCACCCCGACGACCGGCCCGCCGCCGGGGAAATCTTCCTGGGGGTGCTTGAGGAAGACAAACAGGGAGGCCTGGAATGCCGGCTGCGCACGAAGGACGGCCGGTACCGCTGGGTGGAATGCCGGGGCAGGGTTTTCCGGAATCACGTGACGGGAATGACGGAGATCTTTTCGGTGGCCCGGGACATCACCGTGCAGAAGAACGCGGAAGAGGAGCTGCGGAACACGCTCAACCGCCTGGAGGAGCTCGTCCAGGAGCGCACGACCGAGCTGAAAGAAGCAAACACGGCCCTCCGAGTGCTCCTGGATCGGAGCAAGGAAGACCGGAAGATCCTCGATGAGCGGCTGCAGCGGAACGTCAACGAGCTGCTCATGCCAACGCTGGACGGGCTCAGAACCTGCGGGCTGAACGAAAAGGGGCTTCTTTTCCTGGACCTGCTGCAGTCGAACCTGCGGGACATCACGTCCCCGTTTTTGTCCAGGCTGACGTCCGCTTACAGAAACCTCACTCCCCGGGAGATCCAGGTGGCCGGCATGATCCGGGAAGGGAAGCGGACCAAGGAGATCGCGGAGCTGCTGGGGGTCAGCACGGTTACGGTGGATTCGCACCGGATCAGCATCCGGACCAAGCTCGGGCTGACTGGGGAGAAGGTCAATCTCCGCTCGCATCTTCTTTCCATGGCCTGACAGGGTGGTTCTTTTCCCTTCGCTCACGCCCGGGTGTGAGCGACAGAACGGTGGAACCATGGGCAAAAGCCTTGCAAATGAGAGCGCGCGTTATCTGGCCCGTCTTGGGGAACTCTTTGACATCTCCGTTTCCGGCGCCCGGGGCATCGTCGAGGCATTCCACGGGGAGATGGCCCGCGGCCTGGCGGGAGAACCGAGCTCCCTGCGGATGATCCCCTCCTTTGTGGGCCGGCCGACGGGCCGGGAAAGGGGCCGCTTCCTCGCCCTCGACCTGGGGGGGACAAACTGCCGCGTCCTGGAGGTGGTGCTCGACGGGCGGGGCGGGGCTTCCGTTGCGGCGGCGGGCCGGTTCGTCATTCCACGGGAGTGCCTGTGCGGACCCGGCCGGAAGCTCTTCGATTTCCTCGCCGGGTGTGTTGACTCCTTCCTCCGGGAACATCCCCCGGAACCGCACCGGGAGCCGGTCCTGGCCTTCACGTTCTCCTTCCCCGTGGAGCAGCGCTCCGCCGTCTCGGGCACCCTCATCGGCTGGACGAAGGCCTTCACGGCCCCGGGTGTGGAGGGCGAGGACGTCGCGGCGCTTCTCTCCGCGGCGATGAGACGCCGGGGGCTTGAATCCGTCCGGATCGCGGCCCTGACGAACGACACCGTGGGGACGCTCCTGGCCGGGAGCTACGCCGAGCCTTCCTGCGACATGGGGGTGATCCTGGGAACGGGGACGAACGCCTGCTACCCCGAGAGGGCCGACCGGATCCGGAAGCTCAAGCGGACGGGAGGGGCCGGCGAGATGATTGTCAACCTCGAGTGGGGCAATTTCGATCGGCTCACGGCCAACCGCTACGACGACCTCCTGGACGGTGCCTCGCCGAATCCCGGCCGGCAGCGGCTCGAGAAGATGGTGTCCGGGATGTACCTGGGGGAGGTCGCGCGGCTGGTCGTTCGCGAGATGATGGAGAGGGACCTCCTGTTTCCGGGGGGGGCTGGAACGGCGTTTTCCGTGCCGTACGGCCTGACGACGGATCAACTGCTTCCCGCGGCGGGCGCTCCGGTAGATGCTTCCATCCCCGGCCTCGGCGATGCCCGGGAAGATGACCGGACGGCGATCCGCGAGATCGGACGGCTCGTCGCCGGCCGGTCCGCGCGGCTTGCCGGATCGGCCATCGCCGCCGTCCTAACCTGGATGGATCCGGACTTGAAAGCCGGCCACACCGTGGCGGTCGACGGGGCGCTGTTCGAGCACAACCCGGGATACCGGGCCGGAATCTCGAAGACCCTGGACGACCTCCTCGGCAGCCGGGCGTCGGCGGTCCGGCTCGTCCTCACAAGGGACGGATCGGGAATCGGATCCGCCATCGCCGGCGCTGTGGCATCCGCGGGTGGAGGCGGCATTCCGTGAGACGGACTCCACACATGACGAAACGGCGGTTCGCCTGCAGCCATTGGGGGCGCCCGGTCCGGGAGGGATCATGAAATTCGAGACGTACCGCATCTCCGAGGAGATCAAGGAAAACCTGGCCCGGTTGGGCTTCCGGAAACCGACGGACATCCAGTTCCGGGCCATCCCCTCCATCCTGAACGGGGAGGACGTCCTGGCCGTCGCCCAGACGGGAACGGGAAAAACCGCGGCCTTCGCCATCCCCATTGTGGACCGGATCCAGCGTACCAGGAGCAGCCGGCGCTCCGGCGGTATCCGGTGCCTCGTCATGGTGCCGACCCGCGAGTTGGCCCTGCAGATCGGCGAGGTATTCACCAGCCTTGCCAGGCACACCGGCGTGAAGGCGTTTGCGCTGCACGGCGGCGTGGAGCAGGACTCGCAGGTCCGGCGGCTCCAGGGCGGCATCGATGTCCTCGTGGCAACCCCGGGGCGGATGTTCGACCTCATCCACCAGGGACACCTCCGCCTGGACGGCATCGACACGCTTGTTCTCGACGAGGCCGACCGCATGCTGGACCTGGGATTCATCCGGGACATCCAGTCGGTGAAGAGAAAACTCACCCGGCCGCACCAGACCCTGTTCTTCTCGGCCACCATCAACCCGGCGATCAAGAAGCTTGCGTTTTCACAGGTGAAAAGCAACGCCATCCGGATCCAGTTTTCTCCCGACGATCCCGTTTCGAAAAACGTCTCCCACGCAGTCGTGTTCGTGGAGATGGACGACAAGCGGTTTTTCCTGGAGCGATTCGTCCGGGAGCATCCTGACAGCAGGCTCATTGTCTTTGTCAGGACCCGCGTCCGCGCGGAGCGGGTCGTGAAGGTCCTGGAGAGGGCCGGGATTCCCGCGCTCTCCATTCACGGTGCCAAGGACCAGGACGAGCGAACCGCCGTCATGAAGCGCTTCCGGGACGGGGAGTGCGGCATCCTCGTTGCCACGGACGTCAGTGCACGGGGGATCGACGTCCCCGGCGTCGATTTCGTCATCAACTACGATCTGCCGGAGCGGGCGGAGAACTACGTCCACCGGGTGGGACGGACCGGGCGGGGCGTGAAGAAGGGGGTGGCCTTCTCGCTCTGCAGCGCCGGGGAGAAGCCGCTCCTGGACGAGATCCGGCGGTTCCTGAACCGGGAGATCGAGGTGATCCGGATTGACAGGGAGGACTATGCCGGGCCCACCGGCCTCTCCGGTGGGGAAAACGATCTGCAGTCGATGATCCTGGAGCACGAGGCGCGGCTCCTGAAAAAAAGAAAAAAGAAGAAGTCCCCTGAGGCGGGACAAGCCGGCAAAAAGCAACATTGACCCTGCCTCGCGGGAGCGCATCGAAACCTTGACAGGACGGCCCTGGTCGGGGATAACCTGTGACAGGCCGCATAAACCGGGAAACTGGACAGATCACAGGCAGGAACCGGGCGCGATGCCGCGCCGGGAGGTGTAAATCATGAAAAGGAACCCTACCCTGATTGTCGTACTGCTTCTGGTGCTGATCGTCGCCTGCGCCCCCACGAGCAGCTCGCGCTATCGCGAGGGCAGCAACGTGGGGCAGGAAACCAGTCTGACCGTGGAAGACGAGCGGCGGCTGACGCAGGAAGCCTTGCCCAAGATGGTCAAAGACTATCCGCCGGCGAAACACGACGAGCTCCAGCGGTACGTGTCCGGCCTGGGCGCGAAGATCGTCCGGGCGAATAACCTGGAGGGCAATCCCTACCACTATACCTTCACCGTCGTAGACGTCGTCGACGTCAACGCCTTTGCGATGCCGGCGGGAACGATCTTCGTGACGGCGCCCCTGATCGCCATGGCGTCCAACGAGGCGGAGCTGGCCGGGGTCGTCTCCCATGAGGTCGGCCATGTCGTCGCCAGGCATTCGGCGGAGCGGATGTTTGCGATGGAGAAGGCCCAGAAGAAAACCTGGCTCTACGCGACGGGCGGGGCTGTGGTGGGTGCGGCGGCCGGCCTCGGCCTGGGGGTCCTGATCTGTGAAAAGGGCGACACGGCCTGCCTCGCCAAGGCGGCGGCCGTGGGCGGGGTGGTCGGTGCCGGGGGCGGCATGCTGGCACAGAAATACACCTTCCTGGTGAACTCCCGGGAAGACGAGATGGAGGCGGACCGCCTCGGGTTCCGGTATTCTGTAGCAGCCGGGTATGACAAGGATCAGGTCGGGAAATTCTACGAAAAGCTCCTTGCCATGGAAAAGAAGTCGAAGCAGGGGGACGGAGCCGTGTCGCGAAGCCTCTCCGACGCGTTGAGTACGCACCCGCCCAGCGAGGAGCGTGTGCGGCAGATGAACGAGCTGGCCGCGAAGAGCCCCGACCGGAAAGCCGTCACGAATACCCCGGCGTTCAACCGGGCGAAACAGATCGCGGTGGGGATGAAGAAGAAATAGCGATGGCCGGGAAGCCCCCGTTCATGAAGGAATCCCTCGTGTCATCCGGGCCATGACCATGAGAAACCGCCTTTACAACCTCTTCGTCACACTTGTCATCGTCCTCTTCGGGGCCTCGCTTTACTTCACGGTCCAGGTGGTCGCCTTCAAGAAAGGACTGGGGTCCGGCACCGCCGCTCCGGGCCTCCGAAGCGGCCAGACCGGAGTCGTCACAAACATCATCGACGGCGACGAGGTGACCGTCCGGACGGGGGAGGAGTCCGTGAGGGTCCGGCTTCTCGGGATGTACTCCTACGACACGACCGCCGACGATCCCCTGGTCAAGCCCGTGGCCCGGCAGGCCTTTCTCCACCTGGACCGGACCCTGCGCAATCAGAATGTGGAAATCGTCTTCGACGAGCTGAAGTATGACTCCCGGAAGCGGCTTCTCGCCTATCTGCACAGGGACGGTGCCGATGTCGGAATGGAGATGATCGCCCGCGGCCTGTCCCTGGCCTACACGAAATACCCCTTCTCCAGGATGAGTCCCTACCTGCTGGCACAGGAAAAGGCCATGCAGGACAGGGAGGGCCTCTGGGCGGACCGGCAACTGGCCTTCCGGTCCGGCCAGTTGAAGAGCCTCTGGGACGCGGAACGGATGAAAGGAGACTGACGGTGTATCAGATCCTCCTGCGATTCTGGAGAAGAGGCCGGGCTCTGGCTGCGCTGAACATGAAGGTCAAGGCCGCCGCGGTCTTCGTCCTGCTCCTCTGGTACACCTCCTCGGGGTTCCTGTATTTCGAGCTTCCGGGAAAACCCGATTTGAACTGGCTGGATGCCCTCTGGTGGTCCCTGGTGACCATGGCGACCGTCGGCTACGGGGACGTCTTCCCCGTGACGCCGGGGGGGCGATATCTCGTCGGCGTGCCGGCGATGGTCTTCGGCATCGGTTTCCTGGGATACCTGATCTCCGAGATCGCCGGGACCATCCTTGAAACCCGCTCCAGGAGGCTGAAAGGGATGATCGACATCACTGCGAAAAACCATGTCCTGATCGTCAATTACAACCAGATCGACCAGGTGCTGAAACTCGTCCGGGAGCTGAAGGCCGACCCGCTGACGCGGGACCGGGACATCTGCCTCATCGACGACACCCTGGATGAACTCCCGGCGGAGCTTCATGCCCGGGGCGTCCTGTTCCTCCGGGGCGATCCGACCCGGCAGGAGATCCTGCGGCGGGCGAATGTCGCCGGGGCGAGCCACGCGATCGTCCTGGTGAAGGACCCCGCAGACGTCCATTCCGACGACCGGAATCTGGCCGTCACCCTCGTCATTGAGAGCCTGAATCCCCGGCTCTTTTCCGTGGTGGAGGCGGTCAGCGCGGAGAAGATCGAGCAGCTGCGCCTCGCCGGCGCCGACAGCGTCGTCTGTGCCGCGGAGCTGGCCGCTGGCCTGATCATCCAGGAGCTTCAGGACCCCGGCATCCACGACGTCGTCAAAGACCTGGTCAGCGACCTCGGGGGACACCAGATCTACTTCGTGCCCATCCGGAAAATGGCGCGGTGGGAGTACGGGGAGCTCGTCAAGTGGGGTCTTGCCAACGGCCACACGGTCATCGGGGTTGTCCGCGAGGGGCGTCCGATGCTCAACTGCCCGGCGGCGGAGTCCGTCCGGGATACCGACCGGGCCATTGTCATCAGCGGCGCCCGGGCGGACGGGGTCGTCGCTTAGGATGCAAACCCTTCCGGATCGTCACCGGCCCGCCATTGCCGGCGGGACGTTCAGCCTGTCCGCCCGTGTTCCTTGCAGCGGAGAGGCGGACCGGCAAAACGAGGAGATACAAAACCGATGAAAATCCATATGCGACTGGCAATCCTGGCAGCCTCGGCCGTCCTGATGGCAGGCGGATGCAGCAGCCCGGTCCTGAAGCAGGACATTCCCGTTTCCACCAACCCGATGGGTGCCAGAATCTACGCCGACGGGCAGCTTGTGGGGGAGACGCCGGCAAGCGTCGCGCTGGAGCGGAACCGCAGCCACATCCTGACCCTGGTCAAGGAGAACTACCGACAGGAGGATGTGGTGATCGAGAGGCGGTACCAGAAAGACAAGTCCTACCTGAAAGCGATTGAATCGGGCATTGATTCGGGGCTTTTTTTCGGGGATGCCGGCATGGGAATCGGTGCCGGCATGATGTCGCTCTCCGAGCAGGAGGAGACGGGAGAGGCTTATGTCCTGGCGCCGACGGCGGTCGCGATGACCCTGACGCCGCTGGGAATGGCCGGAAGGAGCCATTCCGTCCCGTCCGGTTCGACTGACGGTGCCGCAATGGAGCGACGGCCGTCAGGTTCCCGCGAGGTCCCGGGAACGGACGACGGGAACCTTGCCCGCGAGGTCTTCCGGTCGGGCGCCGGCGCGGCGCTGACCCGCGCGAAGCCCATTGAGAAGAAAGTCGAGGCCTCATCTTCGTCCAGGACGTACATCAAGCCGGACGGGACGAGGGTCACGGAAAAATCGAGCACGTCCGTCGGTGTCGGCATCGATCCCGCAGGGCTGGTCGACGTCATCGACACGCTGTTCAAGTAGGGCACCCTGCGGCACCGGGCGCATCCGCACCCTGCCGCAAGGAAAGGGAATTGTGCATGACAAAGAAAATTCGGACGATCCTGTGGGTGATCCTGATCCTTATCCCGGCGACGGCGGCCTGGGCAGTGGATCTCGCCGCACTCGACCGGGTCAGCGTCCTCATGCCCAAGGCCCGGGTGATCTCCATCCTGGGAGCGCCTAGCGAGATGGTGACCATGGGCCCCCTGAAGGTCGAGCTGTACCGGGTCACCGGCGCGAGCCCTCTGGTGAGTGCAGGCTGTATTTACGAGAAGGGGGAGACGCTGGCCGGGATCGCCTTCCTCTTCCAGGGTGACTTGGCGATCGAGACGGCGAAGAGGCTCCAGGAGAACGGCTTCACCCTGTCGGGAGGGAGAGGGACCGCCGTTCGCCTGTCGGGGAAGGACGACGACACCGGGCTCCCCGTGATCGTCACGATCGACGTGAACAATGAGCTGATGACGGTCATCGCCTTCGAGAAGGGGTTTTTCGAGCGGACCGTAAAACGATGACGCTCAGGCAGGACAGCGAGTCTGATCCGCTTGCAGATTTTCGTTTTTCCGGCCAGTCACCTTCCTGGATTTTTCTCTCGAGTTATAAGGGTGCTGCCTGGATGTCCCTGGTGAGGACGATGTGGGGCTGCAGGGGTTATAACCATGAAAATGACGCTCTTGGATCTGGAGCCATATTGATATGTATGTTGAAGAAGCGCTTGATTATGTATGGGATCCGATGAAGCTTAGTCTGCTCATCCGTTTTCCAGTGCTACGATTGGAACAATCAACTATCATCGTAGCCTCAATAATCAAGATTTATCAAGAGTCGGGGATAAAATATGGGGGAAGAATTTAAGGAAAAAGAATTATCAAAATGGATTAGATTGCCCATCGCATTGGTTTTATTCTTGATCTTGCTCTTGTGTGCCGCCGGTTCTTTCACAATAATAATATATCCACCAGAAAATAATCCCATTTTTGCATTACTGCTTGGTTCATTCATGATGCTCGCATGTCTTTGGGGTCTTAAAAAAACGATCTGTATGTTTGTTGGGGTAAAAACAAAAGGTGGATTGTTGTCCCCATTTGAACTGCGTGTAATAGCGGTCATATTTTTAGCCATGCCTTTTTCAATATTCTTCACAGGCAATTACAAAGAGAATGACTACTTAGTTATAATACAAGCAATAGTGTACATATCAATCTTCTTTATTTTAATCGGATTAGCTAAATATAGATCAAGAAGATAAAGAAGGTTTTTTAAACCTTGGCATTATTATTGTCATCGGCAGATTTGATAACATGGACAAAGTACGGGTATCGACATTGGATGACTATAACGACTGGCTTGAACTGGCGAGGGAGGTCGAGCCGCTGTTCGGCCCCATGGTGGACGATGCAGCCTTCCGCGAAGGCTTGAAGCGGGCGATCGAGGAGAAGATCGCCTGGTGTGTCGAGGAGCCGGATGAACGGGGACACACTGCGTTTCGCGGAGGCATTGTCGTTTCGAAGGAGGCGAACGAGATTCTCTGGCTTGCCGTTTCACGAAAGACCCGGGGATGCGGGATGGGGGCGGCCCTGCTGTCCGAGGCGATCGGACGCCTGGATCGAAGCCGGCCGATTGCGGTGACGACCTTTGACGATACGATCCCGGAGGGGCTTCCCGCCAGGAGGCTGTACCGGCGGTTCGGGTTCGCGGATTCCGCCGCGGCGGGTCTGAATCCCGCCGGAATCCCAACGGTCACGATGATCCTGGGAAAAGAGGGGGCATGAGAAAGGGAGAAGGGACCTGTTTTCACCCGCAAGGAAAAAGGAGGGTGCCATGACGCCGGATGAAATGAGGGAGAAAGCCGTCCAGATCATGTTGAAGCGGTTTCATTGAAGCCAGGCCGTTCTTGCGGTCGCGCAGGAAAAACTGGGGCAGGAGGCGAATGAGGGGCTGGTCCGGGCCATGGGGCCCTTCGGGGCGGGCCTGGCGGCGACGGGCGAGGTATGCGGGAACGTGATCGGCGCCCTCGCCGCGTTCGGCCTGATGTTCAGCCGCAGCCGGGAGGAGGAGCGGGAGAGCCCCCTGATGTGGTCGTATTCGCAGCAATTTCTGCAACGTTTCAGGGAGGAGATCGGGCGGGGAAACATCCTTTGCCGCGACCTGATCGGGGTGGACTGGAGCGACCGGGAACAGGCGAGAAATTTCCACGGCAGCGAGAAATACGGCGAGTGCCTGCGGATCACCGGTGAAACCGCGAGGATCGTGGGCGAGATGATCGACCGCCACCTTGAGGAAAAGAAGTAGAAGGGAAGGGGAACGTCTCCCTTTCGGGACCGGACAGGGTCCGGAAACGAACGGACGATCGGGGAGGAGCCGACATGAACAGCGTCGTCGATACCATGACGAAGGACGAGATCATCGAGTTTCTGAACCGCTCCTGGATGACCCATGACGGGATGTGGTTCTACAACTGCTTCCGGGAATGCGGCATCGAAACGGCCAACCGGGTCAACAAAGCGGCGATCCGGTCCATGGCGCCCCTGGAGATGGCCAGGATGAAAAAGGCACTGGGCATGGCCGCGGAGAAAATGGTGTCCTTCGAGGAATTCAAAAAATTCTTCTCCGGCGCCGCCAGGCTGTGTGTCCCGCCGTTCATGAACGGCCGGTTCGACACGGACCGCGAGAACACGCTGCACTGGGAGTTCGCCCCGAAGAATTGTTTCGCCTACAAGGGGATGGTTCGCATCGGGGCGATCGATGGATACGAATGCGGGGTCATCTACCGGCTGGCCTGCTGGTTCGACGCCCTTGGCCTGAAGTACACAGCGACGCCGGAGATCACCGGCTGCCGGATGCAGTCGGGCGACACATGCGAGGGGGACTTCGTCTTCGAATTCGCCGAGGCGGCCGCGTCCTGATCCGCCGTTCCGGGAAAGAGGGGAACCTGTCGCCGAAGGTCCGGCCGGTGTTCCTGGAAATAAGCAATGAATGCCGCCCGCGGGCGGAGGGAGGGACAGGAGAATGAGTGTACACGACACCGCGGTGACGGCGGAACGCCGCCTCCGATCGGCCCCGAAATATTTCATATGCCTGGCAGGCTGCATCGTGTTCCTGGTCATGGCGATCGGGACGGTGTCAGCTGCCCCGGCGGACTGGCCCCATGTCGCCCTGTCCGGCGACGGCACGCCGATTTCCTATGAGGTCTATGGCGCGGGGGAGCCGGCCCTGGTGTTCGTCCACGGCTGGAGCTGCGACGCCCGCTACTGGCGCGAGCAGGTGCCGTTCTTTTCCCGGACGCACCGCGTGGTGGTTCTCGACCTGGCGGGGCACGGCCACTCGGGCATGGGGCGGACGAAGTACACCATGGGCGCTTTCGGGGAGGACGTGCGGGCCGTGGTCGAGGCCGCGGGCAGCCGCCGCGTCATCCTGATCGGCCATTCCATGGGCGGCTCGGTGGTCGCGGAGGCCGCGCGCCTGCTGCCCGGCCGGGTCGCCGGCCTGATCGGCGTCGACACGCTCAAAAACGTCGAGCACCCCATGACCCGCGAAGTGCTCGAAACGATGACCGCCCCCCTGAAGAAGGATTTCCGGGCCGGGAGCCGGCAGTTCGTTGGGCAGATGATCTCGCCCCGGACCGATCAGCGGCTTCGCGAGTGGATTCTCGCGGACATGTCGGCGGCCCCGCCGGATGTGGCCCTGAGTGCCATGAACGAGCTGATGATGCAGTACGTCACGGGGGACGCGGCCCGGGTCTTCGGACAGGTCCGTTTGCCCGTCGTCGGCGTGAACGGGGACCTCTGGCCCGTCAACTACGAGGCGAACCGGCGGCACATGCTGTCCTTCGATGCCATTGTCCTCAAGAACGCGGATCACTTCCTGATGATGAACCGCCCGGAGGAGTTCAACCGCGCCCTGGAGGAGGCGATCCGGATGGTCCTTGAGAAGGCGGACAAGGGAAAATAACCGGGAGGAATGAAGAAAGAAGCGGATAAACAAATCCGATTTCAAATCTGATTTGTTTTTCTCACTTACTTTGCCGCCGGCTTGGCCTCGGCTTCCCTGATCAGCTTCGCCACCTGCGAATCCGCGCCCACCGGCTCGATGGCAGCGATGTGCCTCGCGTTGATGATCATCCGGTCCGGCGCGTGCCACTCGTTGCCGCGGCGGATCAGGACGCTCTTCATTTCCTTTGTTTCGGGGTTGGTCTGCTGGCGGATGTAAAAAACGTTCTTCAGGACCGGGTAGTCCGAGCCGGCGTTCTCCATCTTGCCGAAGAAGACCTGTCCCGTGTCCATGAAAACGGCCTGGTACTCGCCGGTTACGGGGATGTTCGACTTGCTGCCGCATCCCGCCAGGATGAAAAGCCCGCATACGACCAGGACCAACACCGCGATTCCCGAAAAATGCCTCTTGCTGCTCAAAATTCCCATCTCCTTCGCTGTACTGATCGATCATCCGCGTCCGGCAGGACCGCCGGTCCGCTGCAAACCCCGCTCCATGCCGGGCCGGCTGCCGACCGGTCCGTCGCGGACGGCGGGAGTCGCACCCGCACGCACGGGGAACGCGCATCTTATACCTGCGCCAATAAGCGAATGCAATAGCAGCGAGTATATTTGTCCGTATCCCTGGATATGGAACACGCTGTGACGGAAGGGAATGCAGACCCCTTTTCTCTCCTCCGGAAATGCTATATGAAAAAAGGATGGACAGCTTCTCACATACCGAAAGGAGGCTTTATGAAACGAACGGATCGGATTGCATGGTGGGTGCTGCCGGCCGTGATTCTGCTGACGGCCGTTTTGGCCGGGTTCCCGGCGGAGGCACAGGCCCGGAAGGCCGTTGCCGTGGAAGGGGCGGCGTTCGAGACGGCCCACTCGATCAGGGACAACCTGAAAGTCTACAGCGGCAAAGAGGTCGTGATCCATCTCCGCTCGGGGAAGACCTTCCAGGGGTCTGTGAAGGCCCTGGGCGAGCACCTGGTCCACCTGGAGAAGCTTTCCGGCCGGGACTTCTATGACGCCCTGATCCGCATCGAGGACATCACGGCCATCGAGGCCCGGTTCAGGGAACTGAAGTAGAGACCGCTTTGCCGTGGGCGGTCAAGCGGGGCGAAGAAGGAAACGGTGAAACAGGGGATGGAAGAAGGCAACAGACCGTATGGGAATGAGGCCGGGGCCGAAAAAGAACTGGAGGAGATCCTCTCGATCGTTTTCCAGGCCAGCCCGGCGCCCATGTCCGTCACGCGCGTCAGGGACGGCGTGATCGTTGACGTAAACAGGGCATGGGAGAGGGCGACGGGACTCGCCCGGGAGGACGCCGTCGGCCGCACGACGGAGGCGCTCGACCTGTTCGTCGATCACGGCGATCGGCGAAAAATATTCCGCGAGCTGGCAGAAAAAGGAAGTCTTGTCGATTTCGCAACGCGGCTCCGGAACCGCAACGGCCATGAGGCCCACGTGATCCTGTCCGCGACGCTCATCAGGAGAGCCGGGGAGCAGTATATGCTGGGCGTTGCGCAGGACATTACGGAGCAGAAGCGGCTCGAAGAGGTCCTGAGGACAAGCGAGGCAAGATATCGCGTCATTGTGGAGAACACGAACGACGCCATCTTCATCAACGATTTCGAGGGGAACATTTCCGACGTAAACGAAAATACCTGCCGGATGCTCGGCTACAGCCGGGAGGAGCTCATTGGCGCCGGCATTGCACAGATCGACCCGGAGTGGATTTTCCCGCTGCAGGGAGATGTGAAGCGCCTCGTCGAAGACGGCGCCGGTGTCCTCGATCGCAGGAATATCCGCAAGAACGGCTCGGAGATCGCCATTGAGGTCAGCGCCCGGGTTATAAGTTACGAAGGAAAGGGCCTGGCGGTCTCGTTTGTCCGGGACGTCACGGACCGCAAGCGCATGGCGAAGGCGCTCCAGGAGAGCGAGGCGCTCTACCGGACGGCCCTGGAGAGCTCCAACGACGGTGTGGTCATCGTCCGGGACAGCCGCTATGTTTACGTCAACCAGACGTTCCTGGACCGGATCGGCCGGACCCGGGGCGAGATGCTGGGAACGGTCATGGGCACCTACATCCATCCCGACGACCGGTCGGCCTTTCGGGATGCCGTTGACCGGTTCAACCGGGGACAGGCGAAAAAGAGGCAGATCGAAACCCGGGTGCTGAAGCCGGACGGCCAATGCATCCACCTCGAAGTGTCGCCGGTTGAGGTGATCTTCGGGGGAGAGCGGTGCATCCTGGCCTACCTGCGGGACATCACCGACCGCAAGGAGGCCGAGAAGGCCCTGAAGGAGATACTCGACAGCCTCGACTCCACGGTCCGGGAACGGACGCTGCAGTTGAGCGAAGCGAATTCGGCGCTGCGGTATCTCCTGAAGCAGCGCGAGGAGGACCGGAAGATCCTTGAGGAGAAGCTGCAGCTGAACATCGACCAGCTGGTTCTGCCCGCCCTCGATGAGCTGGGATCCTGCGGCCTGAATGCCAGGGGCATGCACTACCTGGATCTCCTGAAGGCGAACCTGCGGGAAATCGCATCGCCTTTCCTGGCGGGCCTTTCCTCCATGCAGGGGAAGTTGACGCCCCGGGAGGCCCAGGTGGCCAGCATGATCCGAGAAGGGAAGAAGAGTCGGGAAATCGCGGAGATGCTCGGAACCAGCAAGCTTACGGTGGACCGGCACCGGATCAACATCCGGAAAAAGCTCGGCCTGTCCGGAGAGAAGGTCAATCTGCAGTCGCACCTGCTCTCCGTGGAATAGTACTGCCGGGCCGGCCCTTCCCGAAGGCAACAATTGACGGATCTCGCGATTCGTGTGAAACTCCGGACACGGCCGGATTGCCGGATACGCCGTCGGGAAACCCGGTGGCGGCGGAGCGGTCGAGGACGGGAGCGGTGAGAACCGCCCTGCGCAACTCAATCTCCCGGGAGGGACGGACGGATGATCGGAAAAGGAGTCTACGTCAAACGGGCATGTCTTCTGGCATTATTATTCCTGGCAGCAATGTTTGCATTTCGACCGGCGGTGAGCATGGCAAGGCCGCTTGCCGACCCATCACTGACTTTCCTGACGGAGCAGTATCCGCCCTTCAATTACAGGGAAAACGGGCGTCTGGAAGGCATCTCCGTCTATCTCCTCGAAGAGATGATGAAGAGGGCGAATCTCGATTTCCGCCGCGACCGGATCCGGCTGACGAGTTGGACTGAAGGTTACCGGTCTGCCCGGAACGGGAAAAACACGGTCCTCTTTTCCGCGACCCGGACGCCGGAGCGGGAAACGCTCTTCCAGTGGGTCGGTCCCATCGCCCCGACAAAAATCGTCCTGATCGCCCGCAAGGACCGGGCACTCAAAATCGATTCCTTCGACGACCTGAAGACGCTGAAGATCGCCGCGCTCCGGGACGACATCGGGGAGCAGCTCCTGGCCCGGGGGGGAATCAAAGGCAGGTCCGTCGCCATCCGGAACAAGCCGGAAGACGCGATCCGGATGCTTGAAGCAGGGACCGTCGATGCCTGGGCCTATGAAGAAACGGCGGGACTCTGGCTGATCCGGCACCTGGCTGCCGACGCCGGAAATTTCCGGAGCGTCTATCGGCTCCACGAGGGCGAGCTCTACTTTGCCGTGAGCCGGAACACGCCTCGGGAGGTCGTTCAGAGGATGCAGCAGGCATTGGATGATCTCAAGCGGGAAAAGAACCGGGAAGGCTTCAGCGCCTATGAGGAGATCTTCGATCATTACCTGAAGCCCCGTTACGGGAACGACGGGATCACCGAGGAGCAGGCGAGGCGGCTGGTTGAACAGACGGCGAAGGACCTGGCCGGGGACGCCGCCCTGACCATCCGCAGGATCAACGCCGGCGAGCAGCCCTACCGCGACCGGGACAACCGGGCGCTCTACGTCTTCGTGTACGATCCGGGGGTGACCATGGTCGCCCACGCGGAGAATCCCAAAACGGTGGGTGTCAATTTCAAGGGAAAGACGGACGTGGAAGGGAAGGCGTTCCGGGATGAGATCGTCACCCGGGCGCGGAAGGACGGGAGCGGCTGGGAGGACTACATTTACACCCATCCCGGCGAGAGCGGCCTGTACTTCAAGACGACCTACTTCCAGGCGGCAAAGGGGAGCGACGGCCGGACCTATATCGTCTGCTCCGGCAGGCTCAAGGCAAAGCCGGATCGTCGCTGACGGACGATATCTTCACGGAAACCACGTGTCGAGAAACGGAGAAACGATGAAAAAAGCAGGCTGGTTCTGTTTGATCCTGGGTATGCTCGTTCTGGCCGGTTGCGCCTGTCCCTTTCAGAAGGCCCTGAAAGGCGCTCCCGGTCTTCTGCTGTTGACCGAGGAGTACCCGCCGGTCACATTCATGAAAGACGGGAAGGTCACCGGTTTCGTTACGGATGTGGTTCGGGAGATCGCCGCCCGCGAGGGTGTGCCGGACGACATCCGGCTGGTCACCTGGGACGAGGCCTACCGGACGGCCCTGGACAGGCCGAACGTCGTGCTGTTCAGCACCGAGCGGACGGAAAAGCGGGAGAATCTCTTCCAGTGGGTAGGGCCGGTCGGAAAAAACAGTTCGATACTTTATGCAAAGCGAGGGGGCGGCATCCGGCTCCAGAGCCTCGATGAGGCAAGGAAAGTCCGCGCGATTGCCACAACGACGGGCTGGTTCACGGAACAATACCTGAAGAGCAGGGGATTCACGAATCTCCTCAGCTCGCCCCTCCCGGTCACCGGCGTCAGGCAGCTCATGAAGGGCGAGGTCCAGTTGGCCGTCTTTACCGACATCACGGTTCCGGAGATTGTGAAACGTGCGGGCTTCAGCATGAATGACCTGGAGCCGACATACACCATGAGCAATACATATTTCTACATTGCCATGTCCCGAGGCACCCCCGTCGAGACCGTCCGGAGATGGCAGGCCACCCTGGATGCCATGAAGGCGGATGGAACCTTCGAAAAGATATACCGGCGCTATCTGCCGGAGGCGGATCTCTCCGGTCTGTTGAAACCATAAGGGATTCGCAATGGCGCCGAACCCGGATACCATCCCGGATGCCGTTCATGGCCTTGCGATCCGGATGAGACGGATCTCGAACGATGCGTGCAACCCCTGTTGAGGAGAAGACCATGAACATCCATCGCCGGCGTATTCATTCCTTCTCCTTTTCTTTTTTCCTCGCGGTTTTTCTTTTCTGTGCGGGTGTGCAGGATGCCGGGGCGGGGGAGACGATCCGGATCAACGGCTCCGGAGCCCCCCTGGAGATGATGAGGCCCCTCATAGAAGCTTACGGAAAGACAAAGAGGGGCGTCTCATTTGAAATCACGAAGCCGCTGGGCAGCTCGGGCGCGATCAAGGCGCTTCTCGCCGGGGCGATCGATATCGCCGTCGTCAGCCTTCCTCTTCAGCCGGAGGATGTTGCCCAGGGGGGGATATCGAGGCCCTTCGGAAGGACCCCCCTGGCCGTCGTGACCCACCGGGACATCCGTCTCAAAAACCTTTCAACCCGGGAGCTGGAGGACATCTATGCAGGACGGACGAAGAACTGGCCCGACGGGGAGATCGTCCGGGTCATCCTGAGACCCCGCGAAGACACGGAAACGAAAATCCTGAAAAGCATATCGCCGGGCATGGCCGCGGCCGTGGCCGCGGCGCACCAGCGGCAGGGGATGAGGATTGCCCTGACCGATCCGGAGTCAAACGAGGCCGTTTCCGGGACGCCCGGGGGGATCGGCACCGCCGCCCTCGCCGGCGTCCTGGCCTCCAGGCTGCCGCTGAATGTCGTCACGCTCAACGGCGTCAGGCCGAGCCGCAAAACCCTTGCCGATGGAACCTACCCGCTCGCCAAGGAGATCCTCTTTGCAACGACGGGGAAACTTCCCGTCGCTGCCTCGCAGTTCCTGGAATTTGTATACTCGAAGAGAGGACACGCCCTTGCCGGGAAATACGGCGTCCTCGTTGCCGGTTCCGGAAAATGAAAAAGCCTGTCCCGTCCATCACCCGAATCGCATCGATCCTGGTGGTCGTCATCAGCCTTGTCGTGGCCGTCTGCGTGCCCGTGGGCTATTTCATCGTCTCGTATGAAAACATGCAGGGAGGCGTGAACGCGGAGCTTGCATTTTCCGCACGGACCGTGGAAGAGCTCGTCGTCCGGAATCCGGAAACCTGGCAGTTCGAGGAGTTACGCCTCCGGGAGATCCTGGAAAACAGGCTCGATTACGATATCGGGCAGTCGAGGGCCGTCAAGGACCTGAAAGGACAGGTCATCGCCCGGACCGAGGAATCCCTGACAGGTCCCCTGGTCACGTTCCGTGCCCCTGTCCATGATGCAGGCAGAGTGGTGGCGAACGTCGAGATCACCCGTTCCATCACCCCACTTCTTCTGCAGACGGTCATCGTCGGCGTCAGCTCCGTCATGATGGGGATCTTGATTTTCCTGCTCTTCCAGCGATTCCCGCTGCGGACTGTCCGGAAAGCATACAGGGAGCTGGAAGAGAACGAACGGCGCCTCGCCCTGGCCCTGGAGTCGGGTTCCTTCGGCGTCTGGGATTGGGACATCCGGAAGGACACCGTGATCTGCAACGACAGGATGTACGAGATGTTCGGCGTTTCCAGGGATTCCTGCGTCACCCGGGACGACTGGCTGAACCGCGTTCACCCGGAAGACCGCGACCGGGCGCTGAGGGATTACATCCCCCGGACGATCGGGGAAAAGGGATTCAACACCGAGTACCGCATCGTCCGTTCTGACGAGGTGACCCGGCATATCCAGGCCAACGGGATGGTTTTGCTGGATGGTGGAGGCGAGCCCGTGAGGCTGATCATCCTGAACCGGGATGTCACGGAACGCAAGCGGGCCGAGGAAGAGCAGATCAAGATCCACAAGCTGGAGTCGATCGGCACGCTGGCGGGAGGGATCGCCCATGATTTCAACAATGTCCTCGCCGTCGTCCAGGGCTACCTCGAACTGCTGATGACGGACGCTCCCGAGGGGGGGACGTCGCATGCCCGTCTCTCGGCCGCCCGGAATGCCGTCAACCAGGCAATGGAGCTGACGGGTCTGCTGCTCACCTTCTCCAAGGGAGGGGAGCCGTTCAAGGAAATCATCGACATTGCTGATTTGGTTAAAAACACCGTCCTGCGGAGCGTCGGGGAATGGCCGGTGGAAACGGAATTCTTCATGGACGCCGATCTGTGGGCCCTGGAAGCGGATGAACGGCAGCTTAGCCAGGTCGTCCGGAACCTGGCCGTCAATGCCGTGGAGGCGATGCCTGATGGGGGCAGCCTCAAGGTCCGGATCGGGAACATCCGGGTAGCGGCCGCGGACGGACTGCCTGTTCCGGAAGGCCCTTACATCCGGATTTCCATGGAGGATACGGGAAAAGGCATCCCGAAGGACGAGCTGCCGCTCATTTTCGATCCTTATTACTCCACCAAGCAGCGGGGTGCGGAAAAGGGGATGGGGTTGGGCCTGTCGGTCTGCCATGCCGTCGTCGGCAGGCACAACGGCTGCATGACCGTGGAATCACAAGAGGGGAAAGGGACCATCGTCCGCGTCTATCTTACCGCGGGCGTCCATTTGAGCACTCCGGGTCCGTGAAGGTCTCCGGGTGAGAGAAGGACCGGCGAGAGACGGACATGGGGAAGTTACGGGGATCCAGGCTTATTTTCTTCCGTCCGGACAGCGACAGACCGGAAGTCGCAGACTTTCGCCGGACCATTCTGAACAGGATCCTCTTCGTCATATCGCTCCTCGGCCTGCCCGCCGCCGCCATCGGTGCCGTCCAGTCCTGGATGCAGGGCCGGTGGCTGTTCTCCGTGCTCTACCTGGGCCTGTACGGCATCTTCCTGGCGGGGACCTTGGCCTCCCGGAGGCTGCCTTACCGGGCCCGGGCGCTGATCCTGGTCTCCGCACTGTTCCTGATCTCCTTTTCGATCCTCCTGCGCATCGGTATGAGCGGCGTCGGCATGCATCTCCTGCTCGGCGTCTGCTTCCTGTCGGCCCTGCTCTACGGGATGCGGATGGGGATCCTCGTCCTTCTTATCAGCATCGCCGCCATCGCGTTTGTAGCCGTCGGGATGACAACCGGCTTCATCCCGATCCACCCGGAACACATGCTAACCTCCAGGTCGGCCATGGCCTGGATTACCGGCCTGTTCATCTTTACCATGCTGGTCGCCGTCATGGTGATCGCGCCGGAGATGCTCCGGAACCGCATCGAGGAATCCCTGGACGTCCTCGAGGAGCAGAAAAAAGAAGCAGAGGAAGCCAACCTTAAGCTCCAGCAGGAGATCCAGTCGCGAAAGCAGACGGAGGAGGTGCTGCGGGAGAGCGAGGAGCGTTACCGGAACCTGTTCGACAACCACGCCGCCGTCAAGTTGCTGATCGATCCGGAAACCGCCGGAATCGTCGATGCAAACCGGGCGGCCGTGGAGTACTACGGCTGGCCGCTGGAGCGGCTCCGGCAGATGAAGATGAGCGAGATCAACACGCTCAGTCCGGAGGAAGTGAAAGCGGCCATCGAGCGGGCCAAGACCGGACTGCAGTTCCGGTTCGAGTTCCGCCATCGCCGCGCGGACGGCACGATCCGGGACGTCGAGGGGTTCAGCAGCAGGATCCGGGTGAAGGGGAAGGACCTGCTTCACTCCATCATTCACGACGTCACGGCACGCAAGAAGGCGGAAATCGCCCTTCGGGACAGCGAGGAGAGGTTTCGCCGGCTGGCGGAGAACGCGCGGGACGGCATCTGGACGACGGACCTGAGCCTCCGGTTCACCTATGTGAGCCCCTACATCGAGGAGATGCTCGGATATACCGCGGAGGAGTTCCTGGGCATGTCGCCGGGCGATATACTGACCCCTGCCGCCCTGGAGAGGTGCATGCAGATTTTTGCCGAGGAGCGTGACGCCGAAGAGAGCGGGAACAGGAATCCCCACCGCTCCAGGATCATTGAAGTGGAGCACGTTCATAAAAACGGCAACGTCGTCTGGGGTGAAATCAAGGTGACCTTCCTGCGCGATCAGGCCGGACGGGCAATGGGAATCCTGGGCTTTACCCGGGACATCACCGAGCGAAAGCGGGTGGAGGAGGAGCAGGAGAGGCTGAAGGAGGAGCTCAACCGCTCCCGGAAACTGGAGTCCATCGGCACGCTTGCCGGCGGCATTGCCCACGACTTCAACAACCTGCTGATGGGCATCCAGGGCCACGCCTCGCTGATGATGCTCGGTCTCCCGGAAAACCACCCCCACCGCGTCCGGCTGGAGTACATCCAGGAGCAGGTCGTCAGCGCCTCCAGCCTGGCCGGCCAGCTCCTGGGATTTGCCCGCGGAGGCCGCTACGAGGTCAAGCCCTCGGATATGAACGACATCGTGGGGAAGACCGCCGACATGTTCGGGAGGACCAGGAAGGAGATCGTCATCCACCGATCGTTCCGGCCGGACCTCTGGACCGTGGAGGTGGACCGCTCCCAGATGGAGCAGGTCTTCATGAATCTCTACGTGAACGCCGGGCATGCCATGCCGGGGGGCGGCGAGCTCGGCCTCGGGACGGACAATGCCGTCCTGGAGGATGGAAGGGCGCTTTCCCTCGCTCCCGGGCGGTACGTGAAGATCTCCGTCAGCGACACGGGAGTCGGTATGGACGACCAGACCCTGGAGAGGATCTTCGACCCGTTTTTCACGACCCGGGAAATGGGACGGGGAACCGGCCTGGGGCTGGCCACGGTGTACGGGATCGTCAAGGGGCACGGGGGCGCGATCGACGTGTCCAGCCGGCCCGGCCGGGGGACGACCTTCGATATCTATCTGCCGGCGTCGCGCAAGGCCGCTGTCCGGGAGGAGGATCCGCAGGCGACCGCCGAGGGGGGAGCCGAGACGATCCTCCTGGTGGACGACGAAACCCTGGTCCTCAACGTCGCCAGGGAAATGCTGGAGGCCCTTGGATACAGGGTACTATGTGCGGAAAGCGGCCAGGAGGCGGTCGCCGTCTACCACGAGAAAAAGGACGGGATCGACATGGTGATCCTCGACATGGTTATGCCGGGCATGTCGGGAGGGGAGACATTCGACCGCCTGCGGGAGATCGATCCGCAGGTCCGGGTCCTGCTTTCCAGCGGCTACAGCATTGACGGGGCGGCCCGGGAGATCCTCGACCGGGGCTGCAACGGCTTTCTTCAGAAGCCCTTTCGGCTGGAGGAGATGGCCCGGGGTGTGCGAACCGTCCTGGAGGGAAAGAACGGGGGCCGGACCGGACAGGGCGGATTGCCGGCGACGGATCATTGACGTGCCCTGGAAAAAGGCTTTTGCCGGCGGGGGAAATTAGGCTAAAGTCGGTCTCCGATCAAGTCTGCAGGCCGCTCAACCGGCGGAAGCTGCAAATCACCGGAGGAAACCGCAATCCATGAAATCATACCGCGAAGAGCTCTGGTTCAACGTTTCCGCCCGTCGGGGCTTCGTCAACATCACCCCCGCGGTGGAGGAGTGCCTGCGGAAAAGCAGCGTCCGGGAGGGGATGGTCCTGGTCAACGCCATGCACATCACCGCCTCGGTCTTCATCAACGACGACGAGCCGGGGCTGCACCAGGACTACGAGGAGTGGCTGGAGAAGCTGGCCCCCCATGAGCCGGTGTCCCGCTACCGCCACAACCTGACGGGGGAAGACAACGGGGACGCCCACCTGAAGCGGCAGGTCATGGGCCGGGAAGTGGTCGTGGCCGTCACCGCCGGGAAGCTGGACTTCGGTCCCTGGGAGCAGATCTTCTACGGAGAGTTCGACGGGCGCAGGAGGAAGCGGGTTCTCGTCAAGATCATCGGCGAGTGAGGCAGGACAGGAAAACAATCATTTTCAGGAGGAAGACATGTTCATGTTCGTCGTTTTCGTCGGGGCGGTCGCCATCGTCGTCATCGGCATCGTCCTTTACAATGCCCTGGTCCGGGGCCGGAACACCGTGGAATCCACCTGGGCGGACGTCGACGTCCTCCTGAAAAAGCGATACGACCTGGTGCCGAACCTGGCCGAGGCGGTTCGTGCCTATGCGGCCCACGAGCGGGGCCTCTTCGACAAGCTGTCGGAGGCCCGGTCCGCCGCCGCCGGCGCCCCATCCCCGGCGGCAAAGACGAAGGCCGAGAACGCCCTGACCGAGGCCGTCCGCGGCCTCTTCGCCGTGGCCGAGGCCTACCCGGACCTCAAGGCCAGCGAGGAGTTCATGCAGCTGCAGCAGCAGCTCCGGGAACTGGAGGACGCCATCGAGGGGGCCCGGAGGACCTACAACGCCGTCGTCCGGGAGTTCAACATCCGGATCGAGGCCTTCCCTTCGAACGTCGTCGCCACGTGGTTCGAGTTCAAGAAGGCCGACTTCTTCGAACTCGAGGCGCCGGAGGCCGAGAAACAGCCGGTCAAGATCAGCTTTTCATGAGCCCGGCCGGCCGCCGTCCGGGAAGCCTGCCGCACTGGGCCTGGTTCATCCTCGCTGCCGGCTTCCTGGACCTCTTCGTCAACTACTCCGTGCGCCTCGGCTACGGCGTGGTCCTCCCCGAGATGATCCGGGACCTGGACCTCAGCCGTACCGCCGGCGGGACCATCTACAACGCCTACCTGTTCACGTACATCGCCCTGACGCCTCTTACGGGCTGGCTCACCGACCGGGTCGGCGCCCGGCGGGTCATCCCGGTCTGCCTCGCCATCCTGGGCCTCGGTGTTCTCCTCATGGCGAGGGCAGCGAGCCTTGAAGGCGCCTGCCTGGCCTACGCGATTGTCGGAGTAGGGGCCACGGGGATCTGGACGCCCGTCCTGGCGGTCGTCCAGCGCTGGTTCGCCCCGCGGAGGCGCGGCCTCGCCCTCGGCATCCTCTCCACGGGATACGGCCTCGGCTTTGCGGCCGTCGGCGCCTTTTTCCCCCTGGTGGCGACGCAGTTCGGCTGGCGCCACACCTGGACCATCCTGGGAGCGGCCGCCCTGCTCCTGGTGGCGGTCAACGGCCTTCTTCTCCGCAGTGACCCGGAGTCCTGCGGCGTTGATCCCTGGGGCGGGGAGGGAAAGGGAGGCGCTTCGACGGGCGCTGCAGAGACGGAGCCGCCGGGCGGCCTGCGGGAGGAGATCCTCCGGAATCCGACGTTCTGGTGGATCGGCCTTTCCTACTTCTGCATCTCCTATTCCCTCTACGGGATCACCACGTTCATGGTGGACTACGCCCGAGACCAGGCGGGACTCTCCCTCGGGGCGGCGAGCTTCCTGGCGACGATCCACGGCTCGTTTCAGGTCCTGGGCGTCCTGACGCTGCTGCCTCTGTCGGACCGGCTGGGGCGGAAGCGGACCATCCTGATCTCGAACCTGTGCATCGCGCTGTCCGTCCTGGGGATCGTCATGGCCGGCTCCGGGCAAGCGGCCCTGTCGGTTCTGGTGGCCGTGTTTGCCGTCTTCTACGGCGTTACGTTTCCCATCTACGGCGCCTGTGCCGGAGACTATTTCCCCCGGCGGATCATCGGGACCGTCATCGGGGCCTGGACACCCCTGTACGGCGCCGGGGCGATCCTCTCCCACTGGGTGGGGGGAATGCTGCGGGACACCCTGGGAACCTACGATGTCGCCTTCCTGCTGGACGCGGGAATGGCCGTCGCCGCCATGGTGCTGTTCCTGGCCGTTCGGAAACCGCCTCCCCCGGGGAAACGCGCCTCCCTCATTTCCCCTTCAGAAGGGTGAGCCTCCGGGTTCCCCGGATCTGCCGGAAGTTCGCCCCCTGGCTCACGCACCGCATGGCCGTCACCGGATCGATGACCTTCGTTCCGGCCAGGGCGTCCACGCCATAGTCGAAAAGCACCGGGCTCAGGGGCGTCGAGTCGCCCAGCAGGATCACGAAGGCTTCGGGACGGCACCGTTCGAGCAGGTGCGGCAGGGAGTGGTTGGTCAGGGCCGTTCCCGTGATGGCCACGACGTCCGCCTGCGGAACCAGGTCGTCCGCCCGGGCCTCCGGAAAGTCGCCCTCCTGCGGGTTCTTCTCGATGACCCACAGCTCCTTCGCCTTTTCCCGGACCCGGGGCAGAAACGGGAAATGCCCGATGATCGCGACGTTCCGGCCCTCTCCCTTTTCCAGGATCACCTCGGCGGCGTTCACTTCCAGGCAGGAGGCCTCGTCGATCTGAAGGAGCGAGTTGATGGCGGCCATCCCGATGGCCGCCTCGAGAATGCTGTCCGAAAAGGCCATCCGGGCCAGGTCCAGCGGCGTCCTGTCCAGCAGGAGCCCCGGCTCCCGGACCAGCGGCGGGGTCTGGCGCAGGGCGTCCCGGGGCAGGGTGGCGGCCAGGCCGCAGTTCCGGGTCAGGACGGCGGTGTGGAACACTCCCTGGCGGATATCCTGAACCGGGGCGTCCGTGTCGAGTGTGGAAATCAGGTGCTCCAGAATCTTCATGGCTCGGGTGTCCTCCGAATATTTTCACAACACAAGGACGGGGTTAATCAATTGCTCCGTCCCTGTCAACGCGTTCCGAGCCGGCGGGATCTTTCCCATAGGCAGGGCCGTCTTCGGCGAGGTCGCCGCGTTTCCAGGCTGGACGATGATTCTGCGTTGGAGTAGAGAATGAAGCCGGGACTTTCCCCGCCGGGCGAGCCGGAGAAATCGGGTCCCGGCAGGGGCATTGCGAAGAAAGGGATGTCATGAGCCATCATCTTCAGAAAACGGGATACACGGCCCTGGTGGACCGGCTGAACCGATTCCCCCAGGGGGCGCCGCCGTCGGAGCTGCTCTACAAGATCCTCGGCATCCTGTTCCGGGAGAAGGAGGCGGCCCTGGTCTCGCTCCTGCCGATCCGCCCCTTCACGGCGGAGCAGGCGGCCCGCCGCTGGAAGATGAACGTCACGGAGGCGCGGAAGATCCTGGACGAGCTGGCAGGGCGGGCGATCCTCCTCGACACGGAGAACGAGAAGGGCGTGCAGACCTGGGTGCTCCCGCCGCCCATGGCCGGCTTCTTCGAGTTCTCCCTGATGCGGACCCGTGGGGACATCGACCAGAAGGTGCTCAGCGAGCTCTTCTACCAGTACCTCAACGTGGAGGAGGACTTTGTCCGGGAACTCTTCGCGGACGGGGAGACGCGACTCGGCCGGGCCTTCGTCCACGAGCCGGCCCTGCCGGAGGAGCCGGGCCTGCTGATCCTCGACTACGAGCGGGCCACGGAGGTCATCCGGACCGCCTCGGTCCGGGGCGTCAGCACCTGCTACTGCCGCCACAAGATGGGGCATCTGGGCCGGGCCTGCGACGCGCCGCTCACGATCTGCATGACCTTCAACGGCTCCGCGGAGTCCCTGGTGAAGCACGGCCATGCCCGGGCCGTGGACGTGGCGGAGGGGCTGGACCTCCTCCGGGAGGCCTGGGAGCGGAACCTTGTCCAGTTCGGCTCCAACGTCCGGGAACAGGTCAACTTCATCTGCAACTGCTGCGGCTGCTGCTGCGAGGCCATGATCGCCGCCCGCCGCTTCTCCCTCCTGCAGCCGGTCCACACAACGAACTTCCTGCCGGTGGTTTCGGAGGAGGGCTGCACCGGCTGCGGGCGGTGCGCCGACGTCTGCCCCGTGGAGGCCATGACCCTGGTCTCGGCGAACGACCCCGCAAAGCCGAAGAAACGGACGGCGCGGCTCCGGGAGGAGATCTGCCTGGGCTGCGGCCTCTGCGTCCGCGCCTGCCGGGAGGGCCTGATCCGGCTCACGAGCCGGCCCGAACGGGTCATCACCCCCCTCAACACGGCACACCTGGCCGTCGTCATGGCCGTCGAACGCGGCAAGCTGCAGAACCTGATCTTCGACAACCGGGCGCTCTTCAGCCACCGGGCCATGGCGGCAATCCTGGGGGCGATCCTCCGCCTGCCGCCGGTACAGCAGGCCATGGCGTCCCGGCAGATGAAGTCCCGCTACCTGGAGACTCTCATCCGGCGAATGGGCTCGTAAAACCTTCTTCCCGCCTCTGTACCCTTCCATTTCCCGCGAAAATAGGGTATCTCGTGTCGGCCCGACGGAACAGATTTGTGCCATTTGCGGCCCGAATTTGTTCCACGGGCAATCATGGTGCCGGGCCTGCCTGTGCACTGCAGGAACAAAGGCAACCAATATTCCGAGGGGAGGAAGGGATGACGGGGCGGGAGAGGAACGGTTTCGACAACGAGCAGTACATCCGGGAGCAGACGGAGGAGATCCTCGAGCGGGTCAAGCGGTTCGACAACAAGCTCTACCTGGAATTCGGCGGGAAGCTTCTCTATGACTACCACGCCGCCCGCGTCCTGCCCGGCTACGACGCCAACGTCAAGATGCGCCTGATCCAGGAGTTGAAGGGCAGCGCCGACATCCTCCTGTGCATCTACGCCGGCGACATCGAGCGGAAGAAGATCCGGGCCGACTTCGGCATCACCTACGACTCCGACGCGATGAAGCTGATCGACGACCTGAGGGGCTGGGGCATCGAGGTCCTCGGCGTGGTCATCACCCGCTACGAGGGCCAGCCGGCGGCGGCACTCTTCAAGAACAAGCTGGAGCGGCGCGGCGTCCGGGTCTTCACCCACCGGTTCACGAAGGGCTACCCGACGGACGTCGAGTCCATCGTCAGCGACGAGGGATACGGGGCCAACGAGTACATCCCCACGGAGAAGCCTCTGGTCATCGTCACGGGACCGGGGCCGGGGAGCGGCAAGCTCGCCACCTGCCTGTCCCAGCTCTACCACGAGTACCGTCGCGGCGTGAAGGCGGGATACGCCAAGTTCGAGACGTTCCCCATCTGGAGCATTCCCCTGAAGCACCCGGTCAACGTGGCCTACGAGGCGGCCACGGCGGACATCCGGGACTTCAACCTCATCGACCCCTTCCACCTGGAGACCTACGGGAAGAGCTCCGTCAACTACAACCGCGACGTGGCGGTCTTTCCCGTCCTGAAGCGGATCCTGGAGAAGATCACCGGGACGGAGTCCTTCTACCAGTCCCCCACCGACATGGGCGTGAACCGGGCCGGCTTCGCCATCACGGACGACGCCGTGACCCGGGAGGCGGCGAAGCAGGAGATCCTGCGGCGCTATTTCCGGTACCGCTGTGAGTACGCCATGGGGTTCGCCGACCGGGAGACGGTGCAGCGGGTGGAGCTGTTCATGAAGGATTTCCGCCTGCAGCCGGAGGACCGGCGGGTGGTGGCGCCGTCCTGGGAGGCCGCCCGGGAGGCGCAGGAAGAGGAGAAGGGCAACGAGGGGATCTACTGCGGCGCGGCGATCGAGCTGGTGGACGGGACGATCGTGAAGGGAAACAATTCCCCCCTGATGCATGCCGCCTCCAGCCTGGTCATTCATGCCGTCAAGCATCTGGCGGCGATTCCCGCCAAGATCAAGCTGCTGCCGCCCTACATCACCGACGCGGTGCACAGCCTCCGGACGGATGCCCTGGGAGAGAAGTCCGTCAGCATGGACCTGCAGGAGACGCTGGTGGCCCTGGGAATCAGCGCCGCCACCAACCCGGCGGCCCAGCTCGCCGTGGAGAAGCTCCGGGATCTCCGGAACTGCGAGGTCCACATGACCCACATGCCCACTCCGGGCGACGAGGCGGGCCTGCGGCGGATCGGCGTCAACCTGACGAGCGAGCCCAACTTCGCCACGAAGAACCTGTTCCTCTTCTGATCCGTTTGTCAGACGATCCTCTTAATCGGCGACGATCCGGATGCGGACGGTCACCGTGCCGGTGCGGGTGTCGCCGGACGATCCGGCCGTCTGCAGCTCTCCCAGAGCCCGGAGTCGCTCGGCCAGGCCGGGAAGGGCGGCCGCGGGGAAATCCGCCGTGATCGTGACTCCCTCCTGATGGGCCCGGCGTCGGATATTCCCGGCGCTCAGGGCGCGCAGCTCCTGCTCGACGGCGGAAGCAGCGGAGGAGACGTCCTGGACGCGGAGCGAGAGATCCCAGGAGGATTTCGGCGCCGGGGCTTGTTTCCGCATTGTTGCCGCATCGGACCGGTCTTCCTTCGCCGCCATGACGGCGGATTCCGATTGATCCTTCCGTTTCGATTCGTAGGCGGCGCCCGTCCGGGCCTTCCCGGCTTCCCGCGAGGGTGCGAATCCGGTGTCATGGGAGGATTCCGCCGCCGGGGCCCGGGCGGCGCTCCTGCCGGCAGCGGCGGGGTAGCCGTTGGTTTCCCGTTCCTGCCTGCGTTCCGTTCCCGACGGGATGGCCGATTTCGCCCGGTCCGGCGGGGGTGCGAAGCCGAACCCTTTTTCCTCCATCGCCGGCGGGCGAGACCGGGACGGCTCCACCTGAGGCCGGACCGTTGCCGGCTCCACTGTGGACGGGGCCGCGCTGCGCATTGCACGCTCGGCCTTCGATTCCTCCTTCCTCAAATCCGGAGCGGGGGCGGATTCCGTGACTCCCGGGGCCGTGCCGGGGGCGGCGGCCTTCTGCTCGACCCGGGCGGGGGGAAGCGGCAGGTCCAGGGCCTGGCGCTCCGGCTCGCTCGTCCGGTAGACCTGGAAGGCCAGGACGGCGATGAGGACCACGGCAAAGGCCTGGACGGGCACCTTGATGTGCAGCGGGAAGAACAGGGCCCGGAGGATCCCCTTCTTCTTCGGCGCCGCCTCTTCACGGACCCGGGTCATGATCTTCTGCCGGAGCCACGGCGGCGGCTCGACCTCTTCGAGATCCCGGACGAGGCCGACGGTCTTGCGCAGGTCCGCCAGGGCGCGAGCGCACGACGGGCACGAGGCAAGGTGCTCCTCAACCTTCCGCCGCTCCTCCGCGGGGAGGGTGTCGTCCAGTAGTGCCGACAGGCGTTCCTCGATTTCCCTGCACGTCATCGCTCTTCACCCAATAGCCGGGAGAGACAGTCTTTCATGGCGCTCCGCGCCCGGAAGAGCCGGGAGCGGACCGTCCCGCCGGGAACCTTGAGCATGTCGCCGATCTCCTCGTAGGAGAAGCCCTGGATGTCCCGCAGGACCAGGACTTCCCGGTATTCCCCCTCCAGTGTGCCAATGCATTCCTGGACCTTGTTCTCCCGCTCCTTCCGCTCCATCCGCTCGCTCGGCAACTCCAGCGGGGAGACGGCCCGGCAGGGGAGGCATTCCCCGTCCTCTCCGCGGGGGTTGTCCGCCGCGGGCGCCTCGTGCCGGGACCGGGCCTGCGCCTGCTTCAGGCGATTCCTCGTCACGTTCAGGACGATCTCGTGCAGCCATGTGGAAAATCGCGCCTCCCGCCGGAACTTCGGCAGCCCCCGCCACGCCGACAGAAAAGCCTCCTGGACGACGTCACAGGCCTCGTCGTAGTCGCCGAGCATCCGGTACGCCAGGTTCAGCATCCGCTTCTGGTGCCGCTCCACGAGCGCCTCGAAGGCGTCCGTGCGGCCGGCCAGGCAGCGGGCGACGGCCTCGGCGTCCGGATCGTCGACCGGTCGGTTTGCTGGGACATCCGCGGGATCAGCCATTGGAACCGGGAAACATCGCTCCTTTGAAATTGCGGTCCCATGGCAGCGGATGCGCCGGCTCTTGTCAAGTCATTTCGAACTTCTAACGGTAAGACAGCCGCCCGCCGCCAAAAGTTCCCTCAAAAAACCTGACCAATTTTTTTGCTTTGATGATACGATCCGCGCCATCCCGCGCGAGGTGCGAAACATGGATGATAAAGTGAGAGCGGCGATCTTCCGGCGGGTGGAGAAGGAACCCTTCGCCCGGAAATTCGGCATGAAGCTCCTGGATCTGGGGGAGGGCTACTCGAAAGTCGGAATGACGTTCACCCCGGACATGGAGAACATCTTCGGCATGGCCCACGGCGGCGCGATCTTCGCGCTCATCGACGAGGCCTTCGAGACGGCGTCCAATTCCCACGGGACAATGGCCGTGGCCCTCAACATGAGCCTCAGCTACCTGTCCACGCCCGAGCCGGGCGCCGCGATCACCGCGGAGGCCAGCGAGATCAACCGGACCAGCCGGACCGCCGTCTATGACATCAAGGTCACCGACGGCGGGGGACGCCTCCTGGCATCCTGCCAGGCCCTGGTCTACCGGAAAGGAACCCCGCTCCCCTTCCTGAAAGAAGGGGCGTGACGGGCGTCATGGACGGACTTTTCGCGCTGCCCGCCTATGCCAAGATCCTGTTCTCCTTCCTGGGGATCCTGCTCCTGAACCGCTTCGGGGCACCCTTGGGCGTCGCGATCCTCACGTTCGCGCTTCTGCTCACGGCCTGGACGGGAACGGGCTGGAAGGGCTTCCTCTACCAGGCCGAGACGTTCATCCAGCCCCAGAACGCCCTTCTGCCCCCGATCATCCTGCTCCTTTTGTTCTTCAGCGACTCCCTCAAGCGGACGGGGCGGATGGACAGAACCATCGCCGGTCTCAAGGACTGGCTCCGGAAGAAGCACATCATCATCGCTGGCCTGCCGGCGCTGGTGGGGCTGCTGCCCATGCCGGCAGGGGCCCTTTTCTCGGCACCCTTCGTGGCTGCCATGGACGAGGAGAAGGAGCTGGTGCCGCCCCGTAAGGTGGCGATCAACTACTGGTTCCGCCACATCTGGGAGTACTGGTGGCCCCTGTATCCCGGCGTCATCCTGGCCATGCAGTACGCGGGCCTGCCGGTTTTGACGTATTTCCTCATCCAGGTGCCCTTCACCGCCGCGGCGATCCTGGGAGGCTACCTCTTCATCCTGCGCGGGATCGGGAAGGGGAAGGGGAAGAGGGAAGGGGAGGGGAACAGTCGGGAAAACAGCGTCTGGGACCCCCGGGCCGTCTTCGCGGCGATCCTTCCCATTGGAATCCTGGTGCTGGTCTCGATCCTCGGCTCGGCGCTCCTGCCGCCCCTCGGAGTGAAGGGGACGCTGGCCAACCTCGTGGCCATGCTTGCGGGACTGATCCTGGCCCTCATCGCGTCGTTCGCCGGCAGGGCCGACGTCTTCCGGCCGGCCCTCTCCATCTTCGGAAAAAAAGAGATATGGCTCATGTTCGTCCTCGTCCTGGGTATCCAGGCCTTCTCGGCGGCGCTCCTGTGCCCGCTGGACGCCGCGGGGGGAACCCTCGTCACGGGGATGAGGGACGAACTGGTCCGGACGGGCATTCCCCTCATCACAATCGTCATGGTGATCCCCTTCATTTCCGGGGCGGTCACGGGGGTGGCCTTCGGGTTCGTCGGGGCCAGCTTCCCCATCGTCTTCGCCCTCCTGGGGCCCGATCCCTCCCTGGCTGTGGCGGCGGCAACCACGAGCTTTGCCTACACCTTCGGCTACATGGGCATGATGCTGTCGCCGATGCACGCCTGCTTCGTGGTCACGGCGGAGTACTTCCACACGCCCATCTACGGCGCCTACCGCTACCTCCTGGGGCCGGCGGCCGTCATGCTGGCAACGGCAGGGGTCCTGTCGGCGGCGTGGTATTTCCTGCTGTAACGATACACACCCGTCAAGAGCGGGTGTTATCGTTTCAGCCGGAATCTTCTTTCCCCATGAAATCCATATGCACTTTGAAGAATCGCATCGATGGACTCATCTGCGAGCCTCGGCCGGCCGCCGGTTCCTCGCCAGGTCGAAATAGAGCGATTCCATCTGGTCGGTCACGCGGTCCCAGGAATAGTGCTTCCGGACGTGGGCCATTGCCGCGGATTTCTTGTCCTCCACTTTCTCCGGGTGTGCCAGCAGATGAACGAGAACCCGGTGCAGATCTTCGATGCTGCGGTTACGGAAGGCATAACCGTGATCCTCAATCGCTTCCAGGTTTTCCGGGATGTCGCTGGAGACACAGCAATTTCCATAATTCATCGCATCGAGAAGGGCAATGGGCAGCCCCTCCAGCGTGGACGGAAGGCAGAACAGGTAGGCATTGCTGAAAAGCTCCTGCATCGGTTCACCGGTGACGAAGCCGGGAAAAAGAATGCGCGGATCGTTTCCGGCCAGGTTCCGGAGCTCAGACTTATACGTTTCCATGTGGGCGGCATCCCCAGCGATGACGAGCTTCATGTCCGTGTCCAGCTTCCGATAGGCCTCGATCAGAAAATGAGCGCCCTTTTCCCTCACCAGCCGGGCAGCAAAGAGGATATATCGGTCGGGCTCAAGCCCCTGCCCAAGGATCCACTTCGCCGGCCGCTTTACCGCAGGGGAAACGCCGTTGGGGATATAAGCCACTTCGCGGTTGAATCGATCTTCATAATACTTTTTTTGCACCTTCGAGACCGCCGTAGCCTTGTCAGGGAAATAGATGACGGAATAGTCGGACAGCTTGAAGAAGGTCCTGCCGATCATCCCCCATTTATCCCTCTTCCACTCCAGGCCGTGGATCTGCACGACCGTTGGAATGCCCTTCATCCGGGGGAATATGGAGAATATGGATGGACCGACGGCATGGATGTGGACGATGTCGGCATTGCCTTTCCTCAGGATATCCCGAGTTGCCCGGTAACAGATTGAAAGCTTGTGCAGAGACTTCGTGTTAACGGATGGTACCGTAATGATTTGAATACCGTGATATGTACCATCTTTTGTTCCGTAATCCCGGCTGGAATAAACGGTCACCTCGTGCCCCTTCCGGACGAGGCGTGTGCCGATCTCTTCCGTGGCTCTTTCAATGCCTCCGCCGATGGGTATGCCTTTGACGGCAACATAGACGATGTGCATTGGATGTCTTATTCCTTCCATGCTTTCTGATAGATTTCCATAAGGCTCTGATAATGCGACTCTATGCCGTTTTCTCTCTCCGCTTGACTTCGGGCCGCCCTGCCCATGTTCTCGATCTCCGTTGCGTCCATTTCAGCAAAGCGCTTCAGGGCAATCCTGAGCGCATTGCCATTTCCGGATTCGAAGAGCAAACCGTTCACCGCATCCTCGATCATTTCCGGTATTCCACCGATTGCCGCCCCGATCACCGGTTTGCCGCATGCCAACGCCTCCAGAATGGAAATGGGTGCATTTTCATACCATTCCGAAGGTACTACGACCGCGAGAGAATGACGGATTGCTTCCAAAAGGGTATTTCCCGACAAATACCCTGCAAAGCGGATTCGTTGATCGTTCTCCGCCAGAACTTCCAGCTCGTCTCGAATCGGGCCATCGCCGACAACAAGCAACTCCAAATGCTCGTATTGCAGTTCCGAGAATGCTTTGATGAGGGTTCTGATTCCTTTTTCTTCCGACAGCCTGCCAAGATAAAGAAAGTATTTGCCCGGCGTATAATTTGGTTTACATTCAGATAGATTTAAGAAATTCGGGACGAATTTAATCCGATCTTCGGACCAGCCGAAATCCGTTAATTTGTTTTTTAAAAAGTGGCTTGGAGATATAAAGTATTTTATTTTCTTTCTATATTTTTTTGACCACTCGTTTATGTAGGATTCTATGGCTATAACGGCCGATGCCCAATAACTTTCCTTATGACAGCGATTCTTGACGGCTTTGTAATACAGCACTCCCCTGCAATCCTCACAAACGTGACTATTAAACATAAGTTTATAGCTTGGGCAGGCCAGTTTATAGTCGTGCAGTGTCATTACCGCGGGTATTTTTCGATCCCAAAGAAGATCGAGCACGGAAGAAGTCAAACGTCCATACATATTGTGAATGTGTGCAATATCAGGCTGAAATTCGCTAATTAACGTCTTCAACCCGTCTTTTGCAGGGACGGAGTAGAATATCTCTTTGGCGGTCCGGACCGCCTCCCATGACAGGCTGATCCTGTCCGTCGTAATATCCGGCGGGAAATAGTGATGATATTCCGAAGGCAAGTCCAGGGAATGCTTACGGGCAAATCCGGCAACGGAATGGCCATGTCTCTTCATCATGTCCATCTCACCGAAGAACACTCTCTCCGAACCGCCACGAATATAATAGTAATTATTAAGAAACAGAATTTTCATGAACGATCTTCTTATGGCTATGGTTTGGATGGAATCAAGTCAAAGAGGCGGAAACATCCCTGATATCCTGCGCAAGATT
>CAZODI010000007.1:17232-106173 GCA_964578535.1 uncultured Syntrophaceae bacterium | reverse complement strand
TCCTCCTGCTCCGCTCCCTCGGGACGATCCGGGAGCCCTGGGCGGAGGAGATCCTCACCCATGCCTCCCGGAACTCCATGCCGGACCACATCCGCCGGGAATGCGAACTTGCCCTGTCCGCCCTGAACAACGGCCGGGAAGCACAGGTCCGGCAGGAAGAGCCTCTCTGACCGTTTGCGGATGAGACGGAAAGCAACCTCCACGCAGCACCGCGTGTTCGGCCTCGGGCAGTGCTCCCTGGATGCCCTGGGGAGGATCGCGGCCTACCCGCCGCCGGACGTGAAATGCGAGTTTACCGGACTGACCGTCCAGGGGGGCGGACCCGTCGCCACGGCCCTGGCTGCCCTGTCCCGCTGGGGGGTCTCCTGCACCTTCGCGGGGGTCGTCGGCGACGACGCAGCCGGTGAAGCCGTCCGCGCGTCCCTCCTTGCCGAGGGCATCGACGCAGCCGGACTCGTCACGCGCCCGGGCGCCCTGTCCCAGCAGGCCTTCATCTTCGCCGAACCGGCCCGGAAGGGCCGCCGGACCATCTTCTGGCAGCGCCCCACCGGCGATCCCCTCCACCCTGAAGAGGTGGACCTGGGGAAGCTCCGCCGGGCCCACGCCTTCCACACCGACGGCCTGTTCATCGAGTCAGCCCTTTTCGCCGCGGACGAGGCCCGGAAGGCGGGAATCCCCGTCGTGGTCGACGCGGGGACGCTCCGGGAGGGGATGCTGGACCTGGCGAGGCGGAGCGACTGCTTCATCGCCTCGGAGACCTTCGGCCGTGCCCTGGCGGGGGACGACTTCCCCGGCGAGGCCCTGAAGCGGATGGCGGCCCTCGGGCCGGGTCTCGTCGCCGTCACCCTGGGCGCAAAGGGATACGCCGGCCTCCTCGACGGCCGGATCGTCCGCAAACCCGCCTGGCCAGCCAGAGCGGTGGACACCACGGGCTGCGGCGACGTCTTCCACGCCGGATTCGTCTACGGCCTCCTGAATGGCTGGGAGCACGCGCGCTCCCTCGACTTCGGCGCCTGGGCCGCCGCCCGGGTGAGCCGCCGCCTCGGCGGCCGGGAAGGAATCCCGACCCTCCGTCAGGTCCTGGCGGCGGGATACCGGTGACGCTGCGGTCTATGGAACCTGCCCGCGAAGGCCTCCAGAAATCATGGATCCTGATGTGGCTTAAGCGTCATCCATGTCATAAGGGAGATGATTCCTGTGAAATCTCTTGGGAGAATGTCCCTGATCTGATTTCACCTACAAATAAATGAAATCGGGACAGCCGAAATCTGACGATTCCTTATTGAAACACACAATTGATAACCGAGCGGTTTCCATAGCAGAGTCTGGGGGCGGGTTGGTTCCCATCAACGGAGATAGCTTCTGCAGGAGTGGCAGCAGAAGCGATTCGCTTTGCCACTGTTCACTTGACCACCCTCAAAAACCGTGCATTGATCGCCACGATGACGGTGCTCAATGCCATGAGAACCGCACCCATGGCGGGCGACAGGAGGATGCCGAATTTGTATAGCACGCCGGCCGCCAGGGGAATGGCAAAGGTGTTGTAGCCTGTGGCCCAGGCGAGGTTCTGGACCATCTTCCTGTAGGTCGCGCGTGAGAGGCCGAGGATCGCAACGGCATCCAGGGGATTGCTTTTCACGAGGACGATGTCCGCTGTCTCCACCGCCACGTCCGTGCCTGCGCCGATGGCGATCCCCACGTCGGCCTGTGCGAGCGCCGGTGCATCATTTACGCCGTCTCCGGTCATGGCGACAATCAAGCCCCGAGACTGAACTTGCTTGACTTTTTCGGCCTTTTCCTGGGGCAGCACTTCCGCGAAGTATTCGTCCAGCCCGATCTCGTCGGAAACCCATTTGGCCACGAGTCTGCTGTCTCCGGTAAGCATCATGCACCGGATGCCCATCTCTCTGAGCCTTGAGATAGCCTCTCTGGATTCGGGCCGGATGATATCGGCAAGGGCAACGGCGCCCTTGAGCGTTCCATCCACCAGGACAAAAATCACGGTCTTCCCCTGGGAGCTGAGCTTTTCGATCCTTTCATCATTCGCGTTGATTCCGTTTTCCCTGAGATAGCCGGGGCTGACGACTTTCACCTCCCTGCCTTCGACCTGTCCTTCCGCCCCCTTGCCGGGAATGGCCTTGAAGCCCTCAACAGGAGAGGATTCCTTCACGGATGAGACGATTCCCTGCGCGATGGGGTGCTCCGAGCGCACTTCCACGGAAGCGGCGAACTTGAGGAGTTCCCTTTCTTCGATGTCGTCTGAAAAGACAATCGTGTCAGTGATACCGAATTTCCCCTGGGTCAGTGTCCCCGTCTTGTCGAAGATGATGGCCTGGATATTTCTCCCCTTTTCGAATGCAGCCCGGTTCCGTATCAGGAGACCACTTCCGGCCGCGAGTGCCGTGGAAACGGCGACGACCAGAGGGACTGCGAGTCCCAGAGCATGAGGGCATGCGATCACCATGACGGTGACCATCCGCTCGAGTGCAAAGGGAAAATCACTGTGCATGATGGCAAGCCAGATGAACAGGGTGATGGTCCCCCCGCCGAGGGCGGTGATTGTCAGCCAGAGGGCCGCCCGGTCCGCCAGATCCTGGGTCCTGGATTTGCTTTCCTGGGCCTGCCGGACAAGCTCGATAACCTGGGAGAGAAAGGACTCCCCGCCGGTTTTCTGAACCTGGACGGTAATGGATCCCTCGCCGTTGATCGAACCGCCGATGACCCGTCCTCCTGCCTTTTTGATGACCGGTCTCGATTCCCCGGTGAGCATGGCCTCGTTCACGGACGTCTCCCCGTCGATCACGTCGCCGTCTGCGGGGACCTTCTCGCCGGGCTTGATGAGGATCCTGTCTCCTGCCTTCAACTCGCCCGTAGAGACTTCCCGGGTGGAGCCGTCGGGCTCGACTTTGTGTGCACTGGAGGGCATGAGCCGTACCAGCTCCTCCAGGGCGCGTGAAGCCCCCATGATGGATTTCATCTCAATCCAGTGGCCCAGAAGCATGATGTCGATCAGCGTGGCAAGCTCCCAGAAAAACACTTTGCCTCTCAGCCCGAACACGACAACACTGCTGTACGTGTAAGCTGTCGTAATCGCCACGGAGATCAGGGTCATCATGGCGGGCTCTTTCTTGGCCAGTTCTGCGTAGATGCCTTTCAGAAACGGCCAGCCGCCGTAAAAGAAAACGGCCGAAGAAAGGGCCCAGAGGATGTAAGCGTCACCGGGAAATCTTGCCGCCTCCCTGAACCCGAGAAATGACTGGATCATGGGGGACAAAAGCAGGATGGGGATGGTCACGGCCAGGGAGACCAAGAAGCGCTTCCGGTAATCAGCGACCATGTGGGCATGATGGCCGGCGGGCCCTTTTCTGCCGTGAATTTCATGCCTGCCGTGGTTCATTGCCCGCGTTCCTTCGCGTGCCTCATGGCCTTCATGCATCTGGTGCCGTTCCATTTCAGGGCCACCATGACTTCCATGCATTTCTTGTGACCTCCCTTTATGGTCCATTTCCGCTTCCTTAATTGGCAGATCCCATGCGCGATACGGGGGCCACGTTCCATTATGGTGCTACTAACTGGACGTAAATACGAACATTCGGCTGAGTGAAAGCAGACTGATCAACTTCCTTTTCTTCAAATTCTTCGGGCAGCCAATTGGTGAATGAAACGTTGTAGGAAGAAGTCCCTCAAATATCCTCCGTTTCTCCGCTTTTCAAATTTGGAATCACACTGACCTGTATCGATGTTGATGGCTATTGTTCGGGAATATTCTCCTGTCCTATGGCAGCGTTTTGAGGAAGGTGATCAAATCATCCAGATCCTCGTCACTGATGTTCCATCGTGGAATATCCGGCTTCATTTGTATACCATCCGGATCCTGACCGTTGACAACTGCCAACCGGAACTCTTTAAAATTATATTCATTTCCCAGGACAGACCAGCGAATGTCTTTGGCATCCATAATCTGCATCATGCCCATACTATGAACGCCGCCACGTCCTCATGGACTATGACATGAAACACATGCCAATCGCCCTCCCATCATCCATCCCCCTTAAGTAGGACCTCCCGTGCAGGTTATTTCTGTTCCCCGATTGCTGATTGAAGTAAAATAGATTCGCTCACCATTTGATCGAAAGGCACCCACTCCCCAACCGGTACCGCTGCCTGGTCCCATCATACCGCTACCCATTTGGGCGCTTGCGACCAACATGTTGAAGGCGATGAACACAACGACAACCAAGATCAATGCTTATACTATTTTTTTCATGGCACTCTCCTTTCCAGCTGTTTTTTACAGGGAACCTTCAAATACCAAACCAAGGGATGCGGTTTCTCCCACAATGAAAAAACCCCGTTCCTTCAGGGAAACAGGGTTATGAAAACCAGTCCTTGTTTTCCTCCAGCCTGTCGTCGATTCAGGACGGAATTCCGGAAATGGTCGGTCACAGGTGCCTTTTTACCAATATTATCTCCTGGTAAACTCGCCCGTCGAGGAATCATGATTCCTTGAAATCAGGCATCAGAAATGAAGAATAAAGGCAGAGCTGTTTTTAACCCTGCCTTTGTTTGCATTACATGTCCACATTTTCACACACGAGCGACGAGGGTCATCCCTTGTGAGAGAACCTTTTACCAACCCCACATCATGCCTGGGCCCCGACCTCTCCAGCCCCACGGCCCTTTACCATGCCATCCCCCAACTTGCAGGGCATGCTCGAACATGGCAAGGTGGTAACGCGTCTGGATCAAGAGTTCATTAAGGACACCTGCTGTGTCTCGGTCCTCCGCGTTCCGAATCAGCCATTCGTAACGCGGGATCAGGTCGCGTTCCATTTTCACACACAGCTGGTAGGCGTCCTCAAGGCTCTTTGTGTCTTTCACCGCTGCGGGCTTCCCGTCTGCGGGGAGACTGTAGGCGGCGAATAGACGCTCAATCGTCATCACATGGTCCTGCTCCTGGGGAATGACCATCCGGTAGGGCATGTACGTGTTGTATTTGTCTGCGTCTGCTGCGTACTGTTCGTAGGAAAGTCGCTCCAGCGCAAGGATCTCCCTTAGTTTGACGATCCACTCCTTGCTTTTGGGAACCGGGAGTTTCTGCGGTACGTAGGCATACACCCCATACCCCATCATTCCGCCGTGGCCCATTCCATAACCCGGTCCCCAGCCCCGTCCCATCCAAGGCCCGCCGTAACTGCCTTCATTGTCATATCCCGGCCCATAGCCCCAGCGTGGCTGGGACATCGCCGGCAAGGCAATGAGCATTGTTAATAGGACAAACCCTATCAAGATCGCGCTCTTTTTCATGTTGTCCTCCTTTCTCAAGACCTCTTCTCTGCCAATGTCAGCCGTCTACTCGGACAGCTCCCTTTTCATCCGGTCGAAATCCTCCTTTGTGATTTCACCCCTGGCATAGCGCTTCTTCAGGATGTCGAGGGGGGTCTCCCCCGGATCCCCCGCGCTCCCTCCTGTCTTGGCGTTCCGGACGATGAAGTAGACCAGGACGCCGATTGCGACGAGAAACAGGATCCACATAAACCCTCCTCCAAAACCGTAATACATCATGTGTCCCCAGCCACCCCCCGGACCGTAGGGATAATCCGCAGCACAGGCCGTGAGGCCGGCAATAAGGAACAATAGAACCGGAAAGCGTAAAATCTTCATGGCAGCCTCCTATGGAACCGCATCGAAGACATTTTTCAGTTTTTTCTCGACGAGTTCGGCAACAGGCTTCAAGTCCGAATTGTCGATCATCTGCATGGCCACCGTCGGCCTGATGACAGACAGGACCGTCCTGTCGCCCCGCTCGTAGACGATCACGTTGCAGGGCAGCATCAGCCCGATGTTCTCCTCCGCCTGAACGGCCTTGTAGGCGTTCGGAGGGCTACAGGCCCCGATGATCACGTATCTATGGAACTCGATGCCGAGCTTTTCCCTGAACTTCTCCCGGAGGTCGATCTCCGTCAGAATTCCGAAGCCTTCCTTCTTCAGCTCCTCGGTGACGGCCTCCCGGACCTTCTCGAACGGGAGGCTCGATTCCTTTGTGAATCCGTAGCTGATCATGGCTTCCCTCCTTCATCGGCCCGCGCCTTGTCCGGACGGGCGATCATCATCTTGACCATCTTCATCGGCCCCAGATGCTCCATCTCCTCGATCACGAAGCCCGCGGCCCTCACGTTGTCCAGCGTCCGCCGGTTGATGTTGGCCCCCACGATGCGGACGACCAGCGGGTTCAGCCAGTCCATCAGCCGGCCCATCAACGGCGCGTCGATCCGCACGTGCTCCAGAAGCAGGACCCTGCCGTCGGGCTTGACAACCCTCCGGAGCTCCCGGAGGCCCTTCACCGGATCCGGCACGGAGCAGAATACGAATGTCGCCACGATCGTGTCAAAGGAGTCGTCCGGCCAGGCCAGTTGCTCAACATCCCCCTCCTCGATCCGGAACGGCAGGCCGCGCTCCCTCGCATTCCTACGAGCTATAATAATCATCCGGTCGGCAATGTCGAGCCCCGTCACATTCGCACCGGCAGGATAATACTGGAAATTCTTGCCGGTTCCGACTCCGACTTCGAGTATTTTTCCCCGTGCCCGGGCCAGGAGTCGCCCTCTCCACCCGGAAAAGAAGACCTCCGGAAGGGACTCCATTCGGTCATAGAACCAGGCAATCCGGTTGTATCGCTTCCTTGTCAGCTGTGTCTGAGCTTCTGCATCCGTCGCCAAAATCCATCCTCACTTGCAACAACGGGTTCATTCCCCCAAACAATTTCGTGATTATTACCTGAAATCCTGTGAAAAACTACAAAAATGGGAAAATACCTTTCAGGAAGGAGTCTTGATGGTCTGCTAAAAAACAAAACCTACGGCTTCAACCACCACTCTTAAAAGGCAGCTCCAGCATTCTTAAAGCGGGTCCACCCTGCAGGACATTTCGCCGGTGTCGGCACCCGTTCATCCGGAGATTGCCTGGTTATAGAAAACCGGAGACGATAACGATAAGGCAGTTGGAATTCCCGTTCCGACCGGCGGATTGGCGCTTCATGGAATCGGATGAAGGGTTCATGTCCCGAACCGGGATCGTCGTCGCCCCCGTCGTTCCATCGAACCGGAACTCTTAGAAACGACCGCGCTCCAGGTCGATTTTTGCCACGACCCGCCGGAACGGCGTCCGGGAATGTTGAAGGCTAATGTTTTTTTTAACACGGCCCCGGATCATGGGGGCAAAGGCGTCTTCTATTGCACGCCCATGAATGCCTTCGGCAGGACCATGACAAACCAGGGGAAATAGGTGCAGATCAGAAGCATGGCGACGAGGATGACGACCATGGGCCAGATCGCCCTGCTGATCTGCTCCAGGGAGCGGCCGCTGATCGCACTGGCCACGAAAATGTTGATGGCCATGGGTGGGGTCGCCATGCCGATGGCCAGGCCGATCGTCATGATCACGCCGAAATGAACGGTGTCACCCCCGATTGCGGCAATGAGGGGAAGAAAAATGGGGGTTAAAATAATCAGGGCGGAAGCCGTCTCCATGAAAAAACCGGCGATCAGGATAATGACGCTCATGATCAGGTAAATCAGGAAAACACTGTTTCCGGCGATGACGAGCATGGATTTGGCCACGGCTTCGGGGATTTCATAGAAGGCAAGCCCCCAACCGAAGATTTTGGCGGTGCCGATGATGAACATGATCAGGGCGGACGTGACCCCCGCGCCGACCACCAGCTCATAGAACCGCCTGAAGGTCAGGCTCCTGTAAACGAGCCAGGCGACGAGCAGCGTATAATCGACGGCGATGGCAGCCGCTTCCGAAGGGGTAAAATAGCCGGCAAAAATACCACCCAGGATGATTACGGGGGTCATAAGCCCCCAGAGGGAATTGAAAAAGCGCTGGACGACCATGCGGGCAGGCAGCTTTTCGCTGGCGGGATAGCCCTGCCGGTTCGAATACCATATGGCATACGTGATCAGGCCGACTCCCATCATGGTTCCCGGAATGAAGCCTCCCATGAAGAGCTTGGCCACAGATTCCCCGGCGATGACCGCGTAGAGAACCATGGGAACGCTGGGCGGGATGACGACTCCAATGGTTCCGGAGGATGCGATGAGGGCCGCGGAAAAATCCGTGTCGTATTTTTTCTTGTTCATCTCCGGCAGGAGCGATGCGCCCACCGCCGCCGTTGTCGCCGCCCCGGAACCGGAAATCGCGGCGATAAACATGGACGTGCATGTGGCCACGATTCCGAGGCCTCCCCGGATTCGCCCGATGGTCGCTTCGGCGATGGCCAGAATCCGTTCCGAGATGCCTCCCCGGGCCAGAATGTCTCCGGCAAGGATGAAAAAGGGAACAGCAACCAGGGCATAGGAGCTGCTTCCTTCAAAGAAGGTCTGGGGCACCATCTGCAGGGGGATGCCTGAAACGACAAAGACGATGAGTGCGGAGAGGCCCACCGCCAGCCCGACGGGAACGCCGACGAGCAGGAAGAGGAAGAAGCTTCCGAACAGGAGCCAGCCCATGGTTCAGGCCTTCCCGATCGTCTGCCGGATCCCGGCCAGAAGGTGAAGGATGATCACCGCACCCATGACGGGAAATGCAACATAGATCCAATACATCGGAATTTGCATGCCCGGCGACAGCTGTTGAGATTCGGTCCCCATGAGCAGGGTTCCATGAATGGCAATGACAGAGAAAAAAACGATCCCGAGGAGATGAACCCCGATCGCCAGAGCCTTTTGCACCGCCCCGGGAAGGCGCTGGACGATGAACGTCACCGCTATGTGGGAGCCTCTCTTGAATGCCACGGAGGCCCCCACCAGGGATGCGAAGAACAGGAGGAAGCAGGTGATCTCTTCGGTCCAGGAAAATGCGGTGAAGAGGACCCGAAAGATAACCTGAATGGTGGTGAAAAAGATCATGGCCAGCATCAGCACGAACAGGAGTTTTTCACTCCAGCCGTTGATCCGGTCACTCAACTGCAGAAGGTGTGAGGAGGCGGTTGCCGCCTCCTCTTCCTGTTTCCGCTCCGTCGCCGTCACGGATTCCATCACTTCGTGTTCTGGATGGATTCGATCAGGCCTTTTCCGTATTTGGGTGTGTACTGGTCATAGACCGGCTTGACGGCCTTGCGGAAGAGCTTCAAGTCCGGCGTCGCCACGACCATGCCTTTCGCCTTGAGTTCCTTCAGCCAGCCCGCCTCCATCCGGTTGTCCCAGGCCCGCTCGTATTCGGCCGCTTCCTGAGCGGCTTTCTTGACGATTCCCTGCTGGGCGGGGGTAAGCTTTTTCCAGGTGCTCATGCTCATGATGATGGGGGCGGGGGCATAGGCGTGGCGCGTGATGCTCAGATACTTCTGCGTTTCGTACAGTTTGAAGGCCATGATGACGTTGAGGGGGTTCTCCTGCCCGTCCACCGTCCCCTGCTGAAGCGCCGTGAGGACCTCCGTCCAGGCCATCGGCACGGCATTGGCTCCCAGGGCCTTGAAAGAATCCACATAGACCGGATTCTGCATGACCCGGATCTTCAATCCTTTGATGTCATTGGGGGTGTTCACGGGACGCTTGCTGTTCGTCAGGTTGCGGAATCCTCTCTCGCCGAAGGCCAGACCCTTCCAGCCCTGGGATTCCAGGTCGGCCATGAGTTTCTGCCCGATGCCTCCGTCCAGGACTTTGTAAGCGTGTTTGGGATCCCGGAAAAGAAAAGGCAGATCGATCACCCCAAAGGAAGGAACGAAATTGATGATCGGGCCGCTGGTGATGATTCCCGCGTCGACGATGCCCATCTTCATCCGCTCCAGAAGCGTGCGTTCGTCTCCGAGTTTCGCGTTGGGAAAGAGGGTGACGGTAAGGGCGCCCTGGGTTCGGCTCTCCACGAGTTCCTTGAATTTCACTGCCGCCACGTGAAAAGCGTCTTTCTCGTTCACCACGTGTGCAAACTTGATTTCCATGGCAAATGCGGATCCGGCCAGGGTGAACACCACGATCATCAAGACTGACAGCAATCTCTTCATCCGTCTTTCCCTCCTTGAAAGTAGTTTTCCTCCAGAACGCCTTTGAATGCGGCAGAACCATAAGACACGAAAATATCCCGTGTCAACGGAAACCTGGACAGCACATGGCGATTCCCGGATAAGAGTGCAGCAATGTCACTCCGTTTCAGGACTCCGGGCCATGTTCAGTTTCATGAACAGCCATGGCGCACCCGCGGAAATCCACAGGCCGATGAGGGCAAAGCGCAGGTAGCGAAAGGCATGGGAGACCACCGTGTCTCCATGGGGGAATGCCGCCCGCAGGCCGAGATAGATGATCAGGAGCCCTGCCAGGCCGGGCAGAAGACGTCCGATCCTCCGCCGGAGACTCCCGTCCGAAGCATATCCCCCCTTCGAATCCATCCAGACCAGACCTGTCAACATGCCGAACAATGCCGCAGCGAATGTGACGATGCCGCTCAGCGTCACGGGGGCCGGAAGCGGATTCGCTCCCGCTTGCCGGGCGTTCGCCGTCCACTCGGCAGGCAGTATCCATCCGTTCCAGGAGACCAAGGCGAACGCCCCGGAAGCGAGCATGGCCATCGAGAGAGCGAATGCCAACCCAGCTTGCGCTCCGGGGGATTTCTTCTTCGCCCAGGCCGCAACGCCATCCCACCCCCGCAGGAACACCCACAGCACCAGAGCACCCGCAATCCAGCCCGCGAGAACATCGTGTGGAAAATGGGCGGCCAGGTACAGGCGCGAAAGCCCGATCATGAGAATCACGAAAACGGCCGCCCCCCATGCCCACGGACGCCTTACCAGCGATGCCCCCAGACCCCAGAGGCTGGCTGCAATCTGCGCATGCCCGGACGGAACTCCGAAAGAGGTCTCCGGCGCGAGCGCTTTCACCTGTGCGGTGAGCCAGTAAGGCCGCGGGCCGTGAAAGGCAAGTTTCAGGGTGTCGTTCAGGCCGCCGGAGATCAGCAGGATCATCCCGACCCGCAAGCCCGCATCGGCATCCACGCTCCAGTAAATGATCGGCAAGGCCAGCAGGAAGAATTCTTCCGTCCCCAGGAAGGAAAACAGTTTCATGGGAATGACAAGCCACCCGCCCAGTCCCTGCAGCCAGGCTATGAACGCAATGCCACCCTGGAAGATCGGCTCCATATGCCTCTGCAATGATGTTCAGTTAGAGCGGGCCGGCGATTCCCGATGCGGCGATCCGCCCTCCGCCGTCCCGTCGAAGCGGAACTCCTCGAAACGGCCGCTCTCCAGGTCGATGTGCGCCATGACCCGCCGGAACGGCTTCCCGCGGCGCAGGAGGATCTTGAGCACCTCCATGGCCTGGAGGGAACCGACGACGGCGGCGGTCACCGCCGGAACGCCCAGAAGGGCCTCCGGCCGCTCCGGGTCGCCCTCCGCCGCCGCAGGCTCGTAAAGCTGCTCCAGGCCCGGATCTTCCGGATAAACGGTCATGACCCGGCCCTCGAATCCCGCGAGTGCGCCATGCACCAGGGGAACCCCCAGCCGCCGGGCCGCCTCCTGCAATACAAGACGATCAGGCACATTGTCCAGGGCGTCGACGATTACGTCGGCGCCGGCCAGCAGGGAATCCGCGTTTGAGGCATCGATTTTCGCCCGGTGCGGAACCACCCGGACTCCGGGATTGACGGCTGCCACGGCCTCCACGGCGGCCTCCACTTTCGGTTTATTCAGGGTGTCCCGGTTGCACAGGGCCTGGCGGTTCAGGTTCGTCTCGTCAAACCGGTCGTGATCGATCACCACCAGCCGGCCGACGCCGATCCGCGCCAGGAGCAGGATCACCTGCCCGCCCAGCCCCCCGGCACCGGCGACGGCCACCTGCGACTCGGCCAGCTTCCGCTGTTCAGCCGGAGAGACGGCGTCCAGGTTGCGGACGTAGCGGCCGGGATAAACGCCGATCCCCAGCGCCTCCCGGTATATCTCGTGCAGGTCCGTGCCGCACAGGCCGGCGATCTCCAGGGCGGCCCGGTCCTCCAGGACGGAAATCTCGCGCCCCGCCGGGTCGGTGATCCGGGCCGCCTTCTCACGGATGCGGAGATGGATGTCCGACGTCATCAAAAACACTCCTCTTCGAGTTCACTGTCCCCCGTCGCCCGTCACCGAGGGTCGGGAAATCCTGTCGGGAGAAAAACGACGAAAGGATGTATAGCATGAAGGTGAATTTCGCAGGAAGGGAGGGTTTTCAGGACATGAACATCGAGCTGAATCTTTACGCCTCTCTGGCCCGCTACCTCCCCCGCGACCCGGGGGCGCCGGGCGACAGGATCCGCGAAGTGAGCGAGGGAACGACCATCCTCGCGATCCTCCAGGAACTCCAGGTCCCCATGGACAAGGTCAAGCTCATCTTTCTGAACGGCCTTCGCGCCCGGGGCGACGAAATCCTCCACGAGGGAGACCGGGTCGGCATCTTCCCGCCGGTGGCGGGAGGCTGATTCAGGCCGTCCGGAGTTCGAGATATACCTGTGCCCCGGGAAAGTCCAAGGCCGGGAGTGTCGCCGGATCGACCCGCCTGCCGTCCGCCATGGCCTCCACGCACCCCTCCTCCAGAACCCCCGGCCGGCTCCGGAACAGATTTTTCAGCTCCTCCGGGTCGATCCAGATTCCCCTTTCCAGAAACAGGGGCCCCAGCTCCCGGACGGTCAGGTTGAAGAGCTTCACGACGACCTGCCCTTCCGCCCGCCGGGACGCATCGCCGCCCGTCTCCCCGCCGATGGGGCTGCGCATCCGGGAATAGTATCCCCCTTTCCGCATGATCGCACCCAGGAGGCCGGGCATGGCGGAAGAGAGCGCCAGGACCGCTCCGTCCCGGACCACGGCGGCATCCATGTCGTCCACGGGCTTGCCGTCCAGAAAGACCGTCTGGATCCTGTTTTCGATGTATGCAGCGGAGACGCCGAACCGATCGGCCAGGAGTTCCCGGAGGGTGCAGCCGACCTCCGTTTTCTGTATGAACCCCTTCTGCAGGAGTGGAAAGAAGAATGGAACGAACTCCGCCTTCACGGTCAAGAGGAGGCGGTCCGATCCGCTTGCAGGGAGTTGATTGGACGGCTCATCGCTCATGACGGCACCCGGGACGGAATATGAGAACGGGGAGGCCGCACGCGGCACTCCCCATTCCCTGGAGATCGATATTGACTACCAGTTGAAAACCTTATCCAGCTCTTCATCGGAGACCAGAAAAACAGCATTGTGGGGCGGGAGGAGCTCTTTTTTGAAGAACTCAGGCAACCGATCCTGCTTGCTGGTAAATCCGGCCCGTTGATTGAAGTCCCGCTCCATCGTCAGGATCTTTTTCCCCAGCGCGGTCACGTCGTCGCCGGTCAGCTCCAGCCCGTAAAACGAATTGAGCAGATCCAGCAGGGCCTGGAAGGTCTGGGGCTGATCCAGGACCGCAAAGGCGATGAAGAGGCACATCCCCGTCGAGTCGATGGCCGCCGTGGCGATCTGGAGGTTTCGGGACAGCTCGATTTGTCCCTCCGCCTTCAGGGGATCGACGGATCCCCCCACCTGAAGGACGTTCGCGGTGACCGCATAGCCCGCCGTGTGGTCCGCCCCCATGGTCGATGTGGCATAGGTGACCCCCATGCCCTGGATGGCCCGGGGATCGTAGGCCGGCAGGGCCTGCCCCTTGACCACGGGAACCCTCTCCACGCCGAACACCTTGCCCGTCACGGCGGCGCCGTTCCCCAGGATGCGCCCCAGGGGCGTTCCCTTGCCGACTTCCCGGATGAGGCGGATGGCCGCCTCCGCGTCGCCGAACCGGGCCAGGCCCGCCTCCATGGCCACTCCGATGGTCGCGCCCATCTCGATGGTATCCAGGCCGAAATCGTCGTCCAGGCGGTCCAGCATGGCGATCGCATCCAGGTTGTCGATCCCGCAGTTCGCACCGTGGGCCCAGACCGTCTCATATTCGGGCTGCTTCGTCAGGTAGTGGCCGTCCTTGTCCATGTAAATACCGGAGCACTGGATCGTGCATCCCCGGTGGCAGCCATGGGTCGCGACGCCGCCTCGGGCGACCTCCGTCTCGGCCTCCGTTTCCCCGCTGATCCTGGCCACTCCCGCAAATCGGCCCCACATGAAATTGTGGGTGGGATATCCGCCCGCCTCGTTGATGACATTTGCGAGCACATTGGTCCCGAAGGCGGGCAGACCTTCACCGGTGACCGGGTGTCTCCTGAGGCCCTCGACAAAGGCCTTGTTGGCGGCTCTGAACTTTTCCGGATCCTTCGGGGCGCGGGCCGTCATTCCGGTATCGTCGAGGACGATGACCTTCACCCCCTTGGCGCCCATGACCGCCCCAACCCCGCCTCGGCCGGCGTGGCGGGTGGGCCGGAGTTCCATGTCCGTAAAGGCCACGGACGCGGCGGACATCTTCATTTCCCCGGCCTGGCCGATGGAAATGCAGGCGATTTTGTCGCCATACTCCCTTTTCATCCTGTCGACCACGTCATAGTTGCCGAGCCCTTTCAGGCTGTTGTCCTGGACGATGGTGACGCCGTCCTTGTTGATGAACACTCTGTAGAGATCGTTGTCCCGGGGTTTTCCCTCCAGGATGATCGCGGCATAGCCGAGCCGGGCCAGGACCTGGGAGGCCTGGCCGCCCGAGTTGGCCTCCTTGATCCCCCCGGTGAGAGGGCTTTTGCAGCCTACGGAGATGCGGCCGGACATGGCCGCGAGGGTGCCGCTCAACATTCCCGGAGCGATGATAAGCTTGTTGTCTTCACTCAACGGATGGGCCAGGGGTGGTACTTCCCGGGAGACGACGGCGGACGTCAGCGCCCTGCCCGCCAGTCCCGCGTAATCCCCCATCTCATCCACACTCGCTTTGGGTCCTCCTTCGACACTCATATCGATCCGGAGCAGTTTATCCATATTCAGCCCCCTTTCTGAACGGGTTTGCTCCTCGTAACATGGGTTGCCGACGTTTCGGTTATCCGGCAGGCTTTCAAGCCATCACAGGATGCAAGCGGGTCGACAGCGACGTTCATCTCTTGCGCCGACCGGGAGATAACCCCATTTTCTCCGGACGGACTGAATCTTTTCCGGTTTCAACATCCGTCCGCTTTTTACGATCCGGCCTCCTTTCTTTTGAATGGTCGCGGGGCTCATTTGACCGGCCCGTCCCGCCAACACGGTGGAAGCGTGCCGGAAACATCGATACATGGGCCTTCCGGGGAAACGGAAGGTTTCTACACGGGAGATCAGGTTGACAAACCCTTTGGTTGCAGAGGAAGCGGAAGTCGTGTTTTGTTTAACATACACGGATCGCATGAAGTTTCAACGTGTCACTTCTGATATAATGCCCTTGACAACCGATTCGACAGGAGGTCAGCCATGATCCGCACACGCATCACGGAACTGTTCGGCATCGAGTTTCCCATCATCCAGGCGGGCATGATCTGGGTCAGCGGCTGGCGGCTGGCGGCGGCCTCCGCCGACGCGGGCGCCCTGGGCCTCATCGGCGCCGGCTCCATGACCCCGGACCTGCTCCGGGAGCATCTCCGCAAAATGCGCGAGGCCTGCCCGGAGAGGCCCTGGGGGGTGAACCTGCCCCTCTTCTTCCAGCACGCCGAAGAGATGGCCAGGATCCTCGTGAAGGAGAAGGTCCGCATCGTCTTCACCTCCGGCGGCAGCCCGAAGAAATTCACACCCCGCTTCAAGGACGCCGGGATGAAGGTCGTCCACGTCACCGCCACGCCGGAGCTGGCAATCAAGTGCGAGGAGGCGGGGGTCGACGCGGTGGTGGTGGAGGGATTCGAGGCGGGGGGACACAACGGCCGGGACGAGTTGACCACCATGGTCCTGGTGCCACAGGCCGCGGCGGCCGTCCGGATACCCGTCATCGCCGCCGGAGGCATCTACGATGGCCGGGGCATGGCGGCGGCCCTGGCCCTGGGGGCCGAGGGCGTGCAGATCGGGACGCGCCTGGCCGCCACAGTCGAGTCGAGCGCCCACGAAAACTTCAAGCGGGCCATGGTGAACGCCTCCCCCACGGGCACCTTCCTCGTCCTCAAGAAGCTCATCCCCGCCCGGGTCATCGTGAACGAGTGGACCCGCCGGGTCCTCGATGCGGAGGCCCGTGGTGCCGGCGAGCAGGAGCTACTCGATCTGATCGGGGAGAAGCGGACGAAGCTGGGAATGTTTGACGGGGACCTTGTCGAGGGGGAACTCCAGATCGGCCAGGCCGTCGGCGCCGTCCGGGAAATCCTTCCCGCCGGGGACGTCATCCGGTGGATCGCCCGCGGCTGCGAGGAGAAGCTCGCACGCCTTTCAACCCTGAGTTGAAGAAATGGGGATGGCGAACAGATCTGAATCTGTCCCCAAAACAAAAAAAGTCGCAAAGACGATCTTGGCGACTTCTTTCCGTGCAGAAATAGCGGACCTATTTTTTCCCTGCGGCCGCCGCCTCGTTTGCCAGCCACTCGACGGCGTCGAGATATACGTCCATGCCCTGGTAGAAGATGTCGTTGTGGTTGGCCCCTTCGATGGTCAGCATCCGCTTGACCGCCGCCGGGGAGGCGTCATAGAGGGCCTGCCCCTCCCTGTGGGCGATGATATGGTCGAACTCGGCGTGGATCACCAGGGTCGGCCTCTTGAACATCCCGATCTTCCTGAGATTCTCAGGTCCGTCCTCCTCCGAGAGCCCGAAAAACTCCAGGCGGAATCCCATGAGGGCCAGAAGCGGACCGATCCAGGCAAAGCCGCTCTCGATGATGAGGCCGTCAATTTCGTCGGGGTGGCCGGAGGCCAGATCCAGGGCGGAGGCGCTGCCGAGGGACCGTCCCATGACGACGAGGGGCCCCGTGTGGCCGTTTTGTTCCAGCCAGTCCCGGGCGAACGCGAAGACCGCGTGGCAGTCCGCCATCATCGACGCCAGCGATGGGGTTCCGGTGGAGCGGCCGTACCCCCGGTAGTCCACGGCGAGCAGGTTCATGCCCTTCCGGGTGAACAGGGGCGCCATGTCGTCGTAATCCGCCACAATCTCGCCGTTGCCGTGGAAGAACAGGAGATTCGGTCCCTCTTTCCGGCTCGGGTGAAACCGGCCTCCCACGACAACGTCCCCTCCCACGGGAATGAGAACGGGCTCGAAGGCGCCCCGGTCGGGATAACCCCACTCCGGACGCGGATAGAACAGGACGCGCAGGATCTCCGGGCGGTCCAGGGCCTCGTACGATTTCCCTCCGGGCGTGTTCATTCGCTCTCCACGTCCTTTCTGATGGCCGATCGGTAGAATTTCAGCAGGTACTCGAGGCCGGACCAGACGGTCAGGACCAGGGCCAGGTAGATCAGGACCGTTCCGACCAGGTGCGCATCCGCCCCCAGGAAGGGATAATGAATGATGAGGGCCGTCACGGCGAAGGCCTGGCAGACGGTCTTCTGCTTCCCCAGGGGGCTGGCCGCGATGACGATCCCGTCGGCCGAAGAGATGGAGCGGACCCCGTCGACGACGAAGTCGCGGATCACGATGATCGCCGCCACCCAGGCGGGAATGCGGCCGATGGGGATCATCAGGATCATGGCCGTGTTTACCACGAGCTTGTCGGCGATGGGATCCAGAAACTTCCCCATGGTGGTGACGATCCCGTACCGGCGGGCAACCCAGCCGTCGAGTATGTCCGTGAAGGAGGCGATGACGAAGAGCCCGGCGATGACGAGGCTCCACGTCTCCCCGGGCGACAGCAGGAGGAAGAAGAGGACCGGAACCACGGCGATGCGGAGCATCGTCAGCGCGTTCGGAAGATTGAAGACCTTCCGCTCCGCCGGGGAGAGGGGCAGTCGGTCGAACCATTGCTTGAGGACGTCGATCAGCATGAGCGGTATGCACGCATTGGCGCGCCGGTTTCGACAGGCTGTTGAGTCTGCGTTTCCCTTATTCCATTCCCTTGTTCCGGATTGTCACGGGGGCCGTTACTTCCCGGGAACCTTCTTCCAGTCTTCCAGGAAGGCGTCGATCCCGCGGTCCGTCAGGGGATGGCGTGCCAGCTGGGCGATGACCTTGAAGGGGATCGTCGCGATGTCCGCGCCCATCAGGGCCGCTTCCAGCACGTGCATGGGGTGGCGGACGCTGGCCACGATGACTTCCGTCTCGTATCCGTAATTGCCGTAGATCGTGAGGATCTGCTCCACCAGTTCCATGCCCCGGGTGGAGACGTCGTCCAGGCGGCCGACGAAGGGGCTCACGTAGGCGGCGCCGGCCTTGGCCGCCATCAGGGCCTGCAGCGGGGAGAAGACGAGCGTCTGGTTGATGTCGATCCCCTCGCCGGCGAAGATCTTCGTCGCCTTCAGTCCCTCCGTTGTCATGGGAACCTTGATGACGACGTTCTTGCCCAGCTTCGCCAGCTTCCGGCCTTCCTTGACCATGCCCGGAGCGTCCAGGCTTACCACCTCAAGGCTGACGGGACCGTCGACGATCTCCAGGATCTCCTTGACGACATCCTGGAATTTCCGTTTCTCCTTCGCCACCAGGCTCGGGTTCGTGGTGACTCCGTCCACCATTCCGAGGCTGAGCCCTTCCCGGATCTCCTGAATGTTCGCCGTATCGATGAAAAATTTCATTCCTTTTGCTCTCCTTCGAGTTCCCTTCGGTATTTTTCGAGGCACTCCTCGCTGCAGAAATAAACATCCTTTTCGCCGAACCGGGCCTTCCGCGCCTGGCTCGCCGGCAGGTAGGTGTGGCAGACGGGATCCTCCACCAGGTCCTCCCGCGACGATCCGTTGTCTTCCCGGGGCAGGGGCTTTACGACCTTCCCCCCGGGCAGGAAAATCCAGCGGAACAGCCGGTAGAGAAGGTACAGGATCAGGAGAATGATCGCCAGCCGTATCAATCCGAACATGCCCTTCACTCCTCCAGTGGAAGGACCCGGAGCGGGTCTTCCAGTCTTGCCATGAGCCCCGCCACGGAAACCCCGAAGGCGGGATGGATCGCCCAGGGGGCGATCTCGTGGAGCGGCACCAGGACGAACCGCCGCCGGTGCATCTCCGGGTGAGGGATGACGAGGTCCCCCTCTTCGACCACCTCCTGGCCGTAGAGGAGGATATCCAGGTCGATCCTCCGGGGCCCCCAGCGGGGTCCCGGCACCCGCCCCATGGCCGCCTCGATCTCCTTCAGCCTGCCCAGGAGCTCCCTCGGCGGCAGGACGGTGCGTACTTCCGCCGCTGTGTTCACGAACCAGGGCTGGTCCGACAGTCCCGCCGGCTCCGATTTGAAGAACGGCGCCCGGCGTACAGATCCGATGCCGTCCGTCTCCTCCAGGCGGCGGAGGGCCTCCCGGCAGCGCTCCAGGGGATCGTCCAGGTTGGACCCGATCCCGATGAAGCAGAGGACGCCGGAAACGGCTTGCTCCCCTCCCTGCATCGGATTTCCCTCAGGAGCGCAGTCCCAGCACGTCCTGCATGTCGTAGAGGCCCTTGGGCCGGTCGATGATCCACCTGGCCGCGCGGACGGCGCCCCGGGCGAAGTTGTCGCGGCTATGGGCGCGGTGAATCAGCTCCAGCCTTTCGCCGCCGGTGACGAACATCACCGTGTGCTCTCCAACGATGTCTCCGCCCCGGAGGGTCTGGATGCCGATCTCCTTTTTCGTCCGCTCCCCGATCAGCCCCTTCCGCTCGTAGACGCCCACTTCGTCCAGGTCGCGGCCCAGCCGGGCGGCGATGACCTGGGCCATCTTCATGGCCGTGCCGCTGGGGGCGTCCTTCTTCAGATTGTGGTGGGACTCGACGATCTCCACGTCGTAGTCGTCCCCCAGGATCCCCGCCACGAGGTCCAGGACTTTGAAGAGGACGTTCACCCCGACGCTCATGTTCGGCGCCAGGACGCAACGGACGTCTTTTGCGATTTCCCGGACCCTGTCCATCGCGGCGGCGGGAATCCCCGTCGTGCCGATCACGATGGCCTTCCCCAGGTCCCGGGCGATCTCCAGGTGGCGGAGCGACGCCTCGTGGTGGGTGAAGTCGATGACCACGTCCGCACCGGCCAGAGCGGCGGCCAGGTCGTCGCCGACCCGGATCCCCCGGATTGCCAGGCCCAGGCACTCACCGATGTCCCGGCCCTGCCAGGGGTGGTCCTTCCGCTCCGCGGCGCCGGACAGTTCAATCCCTTCCGCGGCCTGGATCATGTTGATGATCCGGCCCCCCATCTTTCCGCCTGCGCCGGTAACGACGGCTTTCACCATGGCTCTTCCTCCTTACTTGATGAGCCCGTAGTTCTGCATGACCTTCCGGAGCTTCTCGCGGCTGCCGTCGGATAGCTTCCAGAGAGGCAGCCGGACTTCATCGGAGATCATGCCCATCATGGCGAGGGCCGCCTTGGCGGGCGTCGGGTTCGTCTCGATAAAGAGGGCGTCGATGAGCGGCGCCATCTTGTGATGCAGCTCCTGCGCCTTCTTGAGGTCTCCGGCGAAGAACGCGTCCACCAGGCCCGCCATGTCCGCCGGGGCGACATTGGAAATGACCGAAATGATCCCCTGTCCACCCACTGCCATGAGCGGCAGGGTAAACCCGTCGTCCCCGGAGAGGACCGTGAAGTCCTTTCCGCACAGGCCGATGATGTCGCTCATCTGCTTGATCAGTCCCGAGGCCTCCTTGACGCCCACGATGTTGGAGATCTTCGCCAGGCGGGCCAGCGTGTCCGGGGTCAGGTTGACGCCGGTGCGGCTGGGGATGTTGTAGACGATGATGGGGATCGGAACGGCCTCCGCCACCGCCTTGTAGTGCTGGTACAGGCCCTCCTGGGTCGGCCGGTTGTAGTAGGGGCAGACCATCAGGGCCCCGTCGGCGCCCACTTCGTAGGCGTGGCGCGTCATCCGGATCGCCTCCTCGGTGCTGTTGGACCCCGTGCCGGCGATGACGGGAACGCGCTTCTTCACCGCGTCCACGCAGATGTCGATGACCCGGTCGTGCTCCTCGTGGGACAGGGTGGACGATTCCCCCGTGGTCCCGCAGGGTACGATGCCGTCCGTGCCGTTGGCGATCTGGAACTCGATGAGCTTCCGGTACGCCTCCTCATCCACCTTCCCGTCCCGGAAGGGGGTCACAATGGCGACGATTGCTCCCTTGAACATAGACTCCTCCTCCATCATTCTTGATGTTATTTTTTGATATCCTCAATCCGCAAGGAACTCCGGTATCCGTTCCCCCCGCACGAGGTCCCGGTACGTCTCCCGTCGGCGGATCACGGAGAACCGACTCCCGTCCACGAGAACCTCCGCCGCCCGGGGCCGCGAGTTGTAGTTCGACGACATGGTGAACCCGTAGGCGCCGGCGCTCATGACGGCCATCAGCTCGTTCCGCTCGAACAGCGGCAGTTCCCTCCCCTTTGCCAGATAATCCCCGGACTCGCAGATGGGACCGACCACGTCCGCCGTCACGGTCTCCCGGCGGCTTTTCAGCACCGGCTGGATCCCGTGGTATGACGAATACAGGCTGGGCCGGATCAGGTCGTTCATCCCCGCGTCCACCACAATGAACCGCTTGTCTTCGTTCGTCTTGGTGTACAGGACCTTCGTCAGCAGGATTCCTGCGTTTCCCACGATCACGCGGCCCGGCTCGAAGATGAAGGTGACATCCAGGTCTTTCGCGGCCTTCATGACGGCCCGGGCGTACTCCGAAGGGTGGGGCGGCTCCTCCTCCCGGTAGGTGATCCCCAGGCCCCCGCCCAGATCCAGGTAGCGGATCCGGATGCCCTCCTTCCGCAGGAGGCTCACCAGCCGCTTCAGGCGCTTCAGGGCATCCACGAAGGGAGACATCTTCGTGAGCTGGGATCCGATGTGGCAGCTGACCCCCTGGATTTCCACGTTGGGCAGGCTCCGTGCCTGCCGGTACGCCTGGAGCGACCGCTCCACGTTGATGCCGAACTTGTTCTCCTTGAGGCCCGTGGAGATGTACGGATGCGTCTGGGGATCGACGTCGGGATTTACCCGCAAGGCGATGGGCGCCCTCTTTCCCAGGCGCGCGGCGCAGGCGTCGATGACATCGAGCTCCTGGAGAGACTCGACGTTGAACAGGAGGATGCCCGCCTTCAGGGCGAACTCGATCTCGTCGACCCGCTTTCCGACGCCGGAATAGACGATCTTGCGGGGGTCCACGCCGGCCTGCAGGGCCCGGTACAGCTCCCCGCCCGAGACGATGTCCACGCCGCCGCCTTCCCGGGCGAAGATCCGTAGGATCGCCGTATTGGAGTTCGACTTCACGGAAAAGCAGACCAGGTGGTCGATCTTCTCGAAGGACCGGTCGAAGACCGTAAAATGCCGCTCCAGGGTGCTGCGGCTGTAGACGTACGTCGGCGTTCCCGCCTTCCGCGCGACGGCCTTCAGGGGGACGTCCTCGCACCACAGCTCGTTGTTCCGGTAGTGGAAATCGTTCATGGCTCCCGAATATCGGCGGCTGGCCCGCCCTGTTTAGAATTTGATTTCTACAGGCAGCGACGGATCGCTGCACGCTCCCCTGTTATTGCACAAAACAATCCGGTACATGTACAGCCGTCCGCTCCGGACATCGCGGTCCACGTAGGCCAATGCGCGATTCCCCGTCCGTTCAAGCCGCGGATCTCCCGGCTGAAGATCCGCCAGGATCAGGAAATCCCGGGGGCAATCGGGGCACCGATCCAGCACCGTCTGGAACTCGCTGCGCTGGATGACGACCCGGCGGATGTCCCGTTCCCTTTCCGGCAGGAGCCAGGAAACGCGGATGCTCTCCGCGTCCTTCCCGATGCGGAGATCATGGGCCGCCGCCGGCAGCACCAGATCCGGCGGAAGGGGATCGCCCTTCTTGCCGCACCCGGTCCAGGCCGCCGCGATCATGAGCGACAGGATCAGGATCACCAGCTTCTCAACGCTTCGTCCGCCCACGCTGCCTCCCAATCTCCCGGAGCCTCTGCCGGACCGCTTTTCCGGACGTCCCGCCGGGGATGTCCCGGGCGCCGACGGAACGGCGAACCGTGACCGCCTCGTGGATATCCTCCCGGAAGGCCTTGTGAAAGGCCCGGTACTCCTCCAGCGTCAGCCCCTCCAGGGTCTTTCCCCGCTCCAGGCAGAAGGCGACGATCCGGCCGGCGATTCCATGAGCCTCCCGAAAGGGAACCCCCGCCTTGACGAGGTACTCCGCCACGTCTGTAGCCGTCGAGAATCCACCCGCTGCGGCCTTCTCCATCCGGTCCCGGAGGAAGGTAACCTGCCCCAGCATCCGGGTGAATACCGACAGGCTCGCCCGGACGGTGTCCACCGCGTCGAACACCGGCTCCTTGTCCTCCTGGAGGTCCCGGTTGTAGGTCATCGGCAGCCCCTTCAGCACGGTCAGGAGGGCCACCAGGTGTCCGTAGATCCGGCCCGTCTTCCCTCGGACGAGCTCCGCCACGTCGGGGTTCTTCTTCTGGGGCATCAGGCTGCTGCCGGTGGTGAAGGCGTCGGAGATCTCGATGAACCGGAACTCCTCCGTGGACCACAGGATCAGGTCCTCGCAGAACCGGCTCAGGTGCATCATGAGCAGGGCACAGTCAAAGAGGAACTCCGCCGCGAAATCCCGGTCCGAAACGGCGTCCAGGCTATTGTGGGTCATCTCCGGGAATTCCAGGAGCTCCGCCGTGACGCGCCGGTCGATGGGGATCCCCGTCCCGGCCAGGGCGCCCGCCCCGAGAGGCATCACGTTGACCCGGACCCGGCACTCCCGGAACCGGCTCTCGTCCCGGTCCAGCATCTCCCGATAGGCCAGGAGGTAATGCGACAGCAGAATCGGCTGGGCCCGCTGGAGGTGGGTATAGCCCGGCAGGACCGTGTCGATCTCCCTGCCGGCCAGATCCGCCAGGGCTTCCTTGAGCACCCCGATGCCCTCCAGGATATGGCCGATCTCCTCCCTCAGGTAGAGGCGGAGGTCCAGGGCCACCTGATCGTTGCGGCTCCGCCCCGTGTGAAGCTTCGCCCCGGCGTCCCCGATGCGCCGGATCAACTCCTTCTCCACGGCCATGTGGACGTCTTCATCGGCGTCGGCAAAGGACAGGACCCCCCGATCGAAGTCCTTCCGGATTCCCTTCAGGCCCGCGACGACGGCCTTCTCCTCCCGGGCGGTCAGGATGCCCTGCCGGGCCAGCATGCGGGCATGGGCAATGCTGCCCTCGATGTCGTGGCGGTAAAGGCGGCGGTCGAAGGCGATGGAGGCCGTGAACGCCTCCACCTCCCGGTCCGTCCCCCCCTTGAAGCGCCCTCCCCAGGGCTTTTCTTTTCGCGCCATCGCTTTTCGTCCTATTTCTGCCGGCGTTCCTTCGTGCGGCGGGCCACCCTGCGGCGCTCCGAAGCCCGCTCATCCTTCTGAATGGGCACCTTCGCACCCCGCCGGTCGCCGTTCCTCCGCTCGCTGATCCGGCGCTCGATACCGCGCCGCTCCCCATCCTGGCGGAGCCTTTCCTGCTCGACCATGGCCTTGATCCGGAGCCGGAGGGCGTTCAGCCGGATGAATCCCGTGGCGTCCATCTGGTTGTAGACCTGGTCCTTCTCGAACGTCGCGAAGTCCTCGCGATAGAGGGTCAGGGGTGACTTCCTGCCGACGACGATGCAGTTCCCCTTGTAGAGCTTGACCCGGGCGGTGCCGGTTACATTTTCCTGGGTCTGGTCGATGAAGCACTGCAGGGCCTGCATTTCCGGGGCATACCAGAATCCGTTGTAGACGAGCTGGGAGTACTTGGGAATCAGCGAATCCCGCATGAACATGACCTCCCGGTCCATCGTGATCGACTCGATGGCCCGGTGGGCCGCCCACAGCACCGTGCCGCCGGGGGTCTCGTACACGCCCCGGGACTTCATGCCCACGAACCGGTTCTCCACCATGTCCACCCGTCCGACGCCGTTGGCCCCGGCGATCGTGTTCAGGTGGTCCATCAGCTCCGCCGGCAGCATGCGGACGCCGTCGACCGCCACGGGAACCCCCTTGACGAAGTCGATTTCCACATAGGTCGGCTTGTCCGGAGCGGCTTCCGGCGAGACGGTGAGGACGAAGATGTCCTCCGGCGGCTCCGCCCAGGGATCCTCCAGAATCGCCCCCTCGTGGGAGATGTGCAGCGAATTCCGGTCGCTCGAATAGGGCTTGTCCTTCGTCAGCGGCAGCGGGATTCCGTGCTTCTCCGCGTAGTCGAACATCGAGTCCCGGGAATCGAAGATCCAGTTCGGATCCTTCCAGGCGGAGATGATCCGGATGTTCGGATTGAGCGCCATGTAGGTCAGCTCAAAGCGCACCTGGTCGTTTCCCTTGCCGGTGGCGCCGTGGCAGACGGCATCGGCGCCCTCGAGGGTTGCGATCTCGAGCTGCCGCTTGGCGATCAGCGGCCGCGCCAGGGACGTTCCCAGGAGGTAGACCCCCTCGTAAATGGCATTGGCCTTCAGCGCCGGGAAGATGAAGTCCCGGGCGAACTCGTCCCGGAGATCGTCGATGTAGCATCGGCTGGCCCCCGTACTGATCGCCTTTTCCCTGAGTCCGTCCAGTTCCTCCTTCTGTCCGACATCGGCGGCGAAGGCAATGACCTCGCAGCCGTACGTCTCGATGAGCCATTGGACGATGACGGATGTGTCGAGCCCGCCCGAGTAGGCGAGCACCACTTTTTTTACCGGTTGCACCATGATTGAATCCTCCTGTGTTCTTGAACTCCCTGGAGCCTGAAAGCGAGAGTGTCCTCCGGTCTCGTCCGGGCCGCCTCTAACGGCCCATGAGCATCTCCAGGATGGCTTTCTGTACATGCAGGCGGTTCTCCGCCTGGTCGAAAACGATGGAGCGCGGCCCGTCCATGACGGCGGCGGAGATCTCTTCCCCGCGATGGGCCGGCAGGCAGTGCATGACCAGGACCTCCGGCTTTGCCCGTTCAAGGAGTGCCTCGTCGATGCAGTAGCCCTGGAATGCCTTGGCCCGGACGTCCTTTTCGCCCTCCTGCCCCATGCTGGCCCAGACGTCCGTATAAACGATGTCGGCATCCCGGACGGCATCCCGGGGATCCCGGAAAAGGGCGGCCGAGCGGGGGGCCTCCCGGACGGCCCGGTCCAGGATCTCCCGGTCCGGCTCATACCCCTCCGGGCACGCCAGGGCCAGGTGAAACGGAAGCCGGGCGGCGGTGTTCAGCCAGGAATTGGCGATGTTGTTCCCGTCCCCCACATACGCAATCTTCAGATTCTCGTAACCTCCCCGCTTCTCGATGACGGTGAAGAGGTCGCTCAGGATCTGGCAGGGATGCAGGAGATCCGTCAGGCCGTTGATTACGGGGATCGTCGCGTACCGGGCGAATTCCTCCACGATCTCCTGGCCGAAGGTCCGGATCATGACCCCGTCGACATACCGGGAGAGGATCCGGGCAGTGTCGGCCACCGTTTCCCCCCGTCCGATCTGGATGTCGCGGCTGGAGAGGAAAATGGCCGTCCCGCCCAGTTGGATCATGGCCACTTCGAAGGATAGCCGCGTGCGGGTCGAAGACTTCTCGAAGATCATCCCCAGCACCTGCCCGGCAAGGGAGCGGTGAGGGCGCCCCTGCCTGAGATCCGCCTTCATCTCGCCGCTCCGGGCGAAGAGCCGGTCGAATTCCTCGATGGTCAGGTCGAATTCCGTCAGAAGGTCCCGCTTCATGGCTCCTCCAGAACGCCGTCCAGGATCTCCACCGCCCGGTCGATTTCGGCGGCGGTGATGACGAGAGGCGGTACGAACCGCACGACATGGGTCCCCGCCGTGGCGACCAGGAGACCCTTCTCCGAGCAGCGGGTCAGGATCCCGGCGACTTCCCGGTCCATCTCCACGCCCAGGAGAAGTCCCTTTCCCCGGACGTCCCGGATCGAGGCGTGCTTTTCCTTGAGCGCCCGCAGCTTCTCGATAAAATAACGCCCGGCCTCCGCGGCGCGCAGCAGGAGGCCTTCGTCCAGAAGGACTGACAGGACCGCCAGGCCCGCCGCCATGGCCAACAGGTTGCCGCCGAAGGTGGAGGCGTGGTTTCCCGGCGCGAAGGCGGCGGCCACCTTGTCGGTAGCCAGCATCGCCCCGACGGGAAAGCCGTTCCCCAGGGCCTTGGCCAGCGTCGCAATGTCCGGGGTGATTCCCTCCGCTTCGTGGGCCAGGAACGTTCCCGTCCGGCCCATGCCCGTCTGAACCTCGTCGAGGATCAACAGGATTCCCTTCCGGTCGCAGATCTCCCGCACGCCCTGGAGGTATCCCGGATCGGGGACCCGGACGCCTCCCTCCGCCTGGACGGGCTCGACGAGAACCGCGCAGGTCTTCCCGTCGACGGCCGCCTCCAGCGCGGAAAGGTCGTTGTAGGGCACATAGCGGAATCCCGCCGGCAGGGGCTCGAAGCCGGCCTGGAACTTCGCCTGCCCCGTCGCCGTGATCGTCGCCAGCGTCCGTCCGTGGAAGGAGCCCTCCATCGTGATGATCTCATTCTTCCCGCCGAGGACCTCGTTCCCGTACTTCCGCGCCAGCTTGATGGCCGCCTCGTTCGCCTCGGCCCCGCTGTTGCAGAAGAAGACCTTCCCGGCGAAGGATGCCTGGACGAGACGCTCCGCCAGGAGTCCCTGGACCTCGGTATAGTACAGGTTCGAAACGTGCGTGAGGATGCCTGCCTGCTTCCGGATGGCCTCGACAACCTTCGGATGGCTGTGGCCGAGGCTGCAGACGGCAATCCCGGCGACGCAGTCGAGGTATTCCTTCCCCTCCAGGTCCCAGACCCGGCATCCCTCACCCCGGCTCAGGACCAGGGGATACCGCTTGTAGGTCCCCATGACGGACCGGTCGAACCGCTGCATCCATTCCTGGGAGTTCATTCTTTTCCGTTTTCCTTTCCTACTGGACGATTTCCGTGCCGATCCCCGAGTCCGTGAACATCTCGAGGAGGATGGCGTGCTTCAGCCGTCCGTCGATGATGTGGGCCTTTGCGGCTCCTCCCTTGAGGGCCTTCAGGCAGCACTTGACCTTGGGGAACATGCCCCCTTCCACCACGCCCGCTTCGATCATGTCCAGGGCCTGGCGGTTCGTCATCGTGTTGATGAGCTCCTTCCGCTCGTCGAGGACCCCCGACACGTCGGTGAGGAGAACCAGCTTCTCCGCCTTCAGGGCCGCCGCGACCTCGCCGGCGACGATGTCGGCATTGATGTTGTAGGTCTCCCCCGCGTCTCCCGCCCCGGTAGGGGCGATGACCGGGATGAAGCCGTCGCGGGTCAGGGACAGGATCAGCTCCGCATTGATCGATTTCACCTTTCCCACGAGGCCCAGATCGATGATCTCCGAGGGGGTATCCTTGGACTTCTCCTCGCTGAGGATGTATTTCTCGGCATGGATGAGGCTGCCGTCCTTGCCGCTCAGGCCCACCGCCCTGCCGCCGTGGCGGTTGATGAGGCCCACGATCTCCTTGTTCACCGACCCCACCAGGACCATCTCGACGATGCTCATCGTCTCGGCGTCGGTGACGCGGTGGCCCTGGACGAACTTCGAGTCCTTTCCGAGCTTCTTCAGGAGCGTCCCGATCTGGGGACCTCCGCCATGGACCACGACGGGATTGATGCCGATGTATTTCATCAGGAGGACGTCCCGTGCAAAACCGTCCTTCAGCTCTTCATCCAGCATGGCATGGCCGCCGTACTTGATCACGACGGTCTTGTTGTAGAACCTCCGGATGTAGGGCAGGGCCTCCATGAGGATCTCCGCCCGCTCCATCGACTTTTCCAGCATGTTCATTCGTCTTGTCTCCTGCATGTGCCGATCAGGAGGACGGTTTCATATCCGTCCCCTCAACGTCTTTTGCCCTGATCGGCTCGAGTTCGCGGGGGCGCGACCGGGGGTTCCCAGAGGAGCCATTGGGACGCCCCTGCCGGAAGCATGGGACGGGCTGTTCAAAAATGCCCGGATGCAAGGCCCCCGAAATCCTGAGCCATGAGTCGTACCCTTTTCGGTACGTCGAATGGCGAAGGATGAGGGAAACGCCGCAGACGGGTGTTTTTCAACAGCCCATCCGGAAAAACGGCCGCGACGGCGGCACGCCCCCGTGGCAGCCCCCGCGCCCATTATCATCCGTCTTGCTGCGGGGGCGCGGCCCCTCAGAGGATATACCGGCTCAGGTCCTCGTCCTCGATAATTTCTTCCAGTTTTTCCCGCACGTATTCGGCGGTGATGTCCACCGTCTTCACTTCCATATCCGGTGCGTCGAAGGAGATCTCGTCCAGGAGGGTCTCCATGATCGTATACAGGCGCCGGGCACCGATGTTTTCGGTCCGCTCATTCACCAGGGCCGCCGTCTCGGCGATTTCCGCGATGGCGTCCTCGCTGAACCGGAGTCCCACCCCCTCCGTGGCCATCATCTCCACATACTGCCGGATCAGGGCGTTGTGCGGCTCCGTCAGGATCCGGATGAACTCCTCCCGGCCCAGCGAATCCAGCTCCACCCGGATGGGAAACCGCCCCTGCATTTCCGGGATCAGGTCGGACGGCTTGACCATGCTGAAAGCGCCCGCGGCAATGAACAGGATGTGGTCCGTCCGGATCATGCCGTAACGGGTGTTCACATTGGACCCCTCCACGATGGGCAGGAGATCCCGCTGGACCCCTTCCCGGGAGACGTCGGGACCGTGAGGGGCCTCGCTGCCGACGATCTTGTCGATCTCGTCGAGGAACACGATCCCCGACTGCTCCACCCGCTCCAGGGCTGTCCGGGTAACCTTGTCCATGTCGACCAGACGGGCCGCCTCCTCCTGGGAGAGGATTTCGAGGGCCTCCGGGACAGGCACCTTCTTAATCGCCTTTTTCTGGGGAAAGAGACTCCCGAAGGCATCCTTCAGGTTCATCCCCACGTCCTCCATGCCGGCGCTGGAAAAAATCTCCACCATCGGGGCGGCCCGGGTCTCCTGGATCTCCACCTCCACCATCCGGTCGTTCAGGTGCCCTTCCCGGAGGAGCCGCCGGAAACGCTCCCGGGTCGCGCCGCTTCTCTGCTGGGGAGCCTCCTCGTCGCTCCGGGCGGAGTGGTCCGCCAGGATCTCCTCCGGCCGCTTCTCCAGGGGCCGGAGCGGCAGGAGAATGTCCAGGAGACGCTCCTCCGCCAGTTCGGCGGCCTTTGCCCGGACCTTTTCCTGCTCCTCGATCCTCACCATGTTCACCGCCAGATCCACGAGGTCGCGGATCATGGACTCCACGTCCCGCCCCACGTAACCCACCTCGGTGAACTTGGAGGCCTCCACTTTCAGGAACGGCGCGTTGTCGATCTTGGCGAGGCGGCGGGCGATCTCCGTCTTCCCCACCCCGGTGGGACCGATCATGATGATGTTCTTCGGGGAGATCTCGTCCCGGAGCTCTCCCGATACGTTCTGTCGCCGCCAGCGGTTCCGGAGAGCGATGGCCACGGCGCGCTTGGCGTCCTTCTGCCCGATGATGTAGCGGTCCAGCCTCTCCACGATCATGCGGGGCGTCAACGGTCTGTCCGACATGGGAAAACGGTTACTCCTTCCTGCGGGCCCGGTGGACGCGGGTCCCCGCGTCGGGCTCCTCCGACATGTCCAACTCTTCCACGATGACCTGGTCGTTTGTGTAGATGCAGATCTCCGAGGCGATACGGACCGCCTCCCGGGCGATCTCGGCGGCCTCCAGGCCTGCGGCGTGGCGGACCATCGCCCGGGCGGCTGCCAGGGCATAGGGTCCCCCGGAGCCGATGGCCATCACCTCGTCGTCCGACTCGATGACGTCCCCGCTTCCCGAGATCATCAGGAACGCGTCGCGGCTCACGGCGATCATCAGGGCCTCCAGGTGCCGGAGCACCCGGTCGGTCCGCCAGTCCTTGGTCAGTTCCACCGCGGCCCGGAGAAGGTTGCCGTTGAACTGTTCGAGCTTCTGGTCGAAACGCTCGAAAAGGGTAAAGGCATCGGCCGTGGCCCCGGCGAAACCGACGACGACATCGTCGTGGTAGAGCCGCCGGACCTTCCGGGCCCCGTGCTTCATGACGGTCATGTCCACGGTCACCTGGCCGTCGCCGGCCACGACGACTTTTCCCCTGTGCCGGACGGCCACAATGGTGGTTCCGCGAATCTTCATGGTTCCTCTTCTCCTTCCCGGGCCTTCGGATGGGCCCGGTCGTATACGTCCAACAACCGGCCGATGCTGACGGCGGTGTATTTCTGCGTCGTCGACAGGCTCTTGTGTCCCAGCATTTCCTGGATGGACCGGAGATCCGCTCCGGCGTCCAGGAGGTGCGTCGCGAAGCTGTGCCTGAGCGCATGGGGGCTGATCTTCCGCCCGATCCCGCTCTTCCGTACATAGTCGTCCAGAAGGCGGGCCACGGAGCGCCCCGACAGCCGCCCCCCCGAGCGGTTTAGAAACAGGGGGGTCTCTCTTCCCGTCCCTTCTTGCCGGGTGAGGACGGGCCTCTCCCGGATCCAGCGCTCCAGGGCCTCGCGACAGGGCGGACCCAGCGGCACGAGGCGCTCCCGGGCGCCCTTGCCGCGCACCTTCACCAGGCTCCCGGCCAGATCCACATCCTGAACGTTCAGTCCCGCCAGCTCGCTCAGGCGGATCCCGGACCCGTAGAAAAGCTCCAGGATCGCCCGGTCACGCCGGCCGAGGGGCCCCTCATCGAAGAGGTCCCCCAGGAGGGCAAACATGTCGTCGACCGACAGCACTTTCGGGACGTATTTCTCCGCCTTCGGCGCCTGGATCAACTCCGCCGGGCTGGTCCGGATCCTTCCCTCGCGCAGGAGGAACGCATAGAACGTCTTCAGGGCCGCCAGTTTGCGGCCGATGGACGTCTTCCGGAGTTTCCTCCGGTACAGGTCCGCCAGGTAGCTCCGGAGGGCCAGGGAATCGGCCTGCTCCAGGAGATCCCCTCCGCCCGCCCGGCCCGCGGGTCCCTGGGCCAGGAATCCTCGGAACTGCCCCAGGTCCGCCATGTATGCCCGGATCGTCTGGGGGGAGAGGTTTCGCTCCACCCGCAGGTGCCGCTCAAAGGCGGCGAGGGCTTCTTCCGTCATCCAGTGCCCCGAGAAATACGGCGTTTAGAGAACACCGGCCGCCCGCCGGCGCTCGATCATCGCGGCAGGAAGGTTCCACCGTCGGGATCCAGTACCGGAATTTCCCCCGGAAATCCGGAACCGCCGACGCTACATCTTGTATTTTCCAAAGTCGTCGGGATCCAGGTTTTCCAGGAAATCCTTCAGCTTATCTTCCTTTTCCTTCTCCAGGTCGGTGATCTTCGTCCCCACGTCGATGCTCCGGGACTTCTCGATGACCCGTTCCTCCACGTAGATGGGAGCACCCGCCCGGAGCGCCAGCGCCAGGGCATCGCTGGGGCGGGAATCGATGACCTGCGTCTTTCCCTCCCGGAGGAGGTGGATGTTCGCGAAGAAAGTGTTGTTCCGGAGGTCATGGACTTCGACCTTCAGCACCTCGACCCCGAGGTTTGCCAGGATGTCCCGGATCAGATCGTGCGTCATGGGCCTGGAGAAGTTGATCCCCTCCAGCTCAGTGGCGATGGCGCTTGCCTCGAAGAGCCCGATCCAGATCGGCAGAATTCTTTTTTCCTCCCGGTCCTTCAGGATCACGATGGGCGTATTCGTCACCGGATCGATCGTCAGGCCCGCCACTTTCATCTCGACCATCATTGCTCGCCACCCCTCCCCGGTTTTCCTCCGTTCATGCCGCTTTCGGGTTCGCCGGCCGCGCCGGGACCCGCAGCCCCGGCAGAACCGCTTCACCCCTGAGGGAATGGAGGAATGCTTCCCGGATCGCCACCATCACGGTCCGGCCGATCCAGGCCCTGTCGCCCGGGAAATTGACAATCCGGTTCGTCCGGGTCCTTCCCGTCAGGTCCGCGTCACTGTTCCGGCTGGTCCCCTCCACCAGCACCTCCATGCTTCGCCCCACGTCGCGCCGGTGCTTCTCCAGCGTGTGGCGGTCCTGCAACTCCTGGAGGATCCGGAGCCGGCGGCCCTTGACCCGCTCGTCCACCCTGCCGTCCAGGCGGAGCGCCGCCGTTCCTTCCCGTTCGGAATACTTGAAGGAGAAGAGGCTGTCAAAGCGAACCTCCTCCATCAGTGCCAGCGTATCCTCGAAATCCTCCTCCGTCTCGCCCGGAAAGCCCACGATCATGTCCGACGAGACGGCCACGTCCGGACATGCCTCCCGCAGGCGCGCCACCTTCCCGAGGTAGTCGTCCCGGGTATAGCCCCGGTTCATCCGGGCCAGCACCCGGTCCGCACCCGACTGGACGGGCAGATGGATATGCTCGCACAGGGGCCCGACATCCCGGAACGCCCGAATCAGCCGGTCGGACAGGTCCTTCGGGTGGGACGTGGTGAAGCGGATCCGCTCGATCCCCTCCACCTCGGCGATCTCCCGGAGCAGGCCTGCAAAATCGACCCCTTCCGCGAGATTCCGCCCGTAGGAATTGACGTTCTGCCCCAGGAGGACCACCTCCCGAACGCCCCGTCCGCCAAGGAGCCGGACCTCCTCCAGGATCTCCCGGCAGGGCCTGCTCTCCTCTCTGCCGCGGAGATACGGAACGACACAGAAGGCGCAATAGTTATTGCAGCCCTGCATGATCGTCACGAAGGCGCTGACGGTCCCCGCCGGCGGCAGGACGATCCGGTGAAGGCAAGGGACCGAATCGGTGAAGGCCGTCTCGACCACCCGGCCCCCTTCCTCCACGGTCCGGACGAATTCAGGCAGGCGATGGGCCTGGTGCGTTCCGACGACAAGGTCCACGGCGGGGATCTTCCGGACCAGTTGCGGGCCCAGTTGCTGGGCGAGGCATCCGGTCACGCCGATCATCAGGTCCGGCCGGCGCCGTTTCGCCTCCTGGAGCCGCCCCAGGAGGCTGTACACCTTCTGGGCGGCCTTTTCCCGAATGCTGCAGGTATTGATGAGAATCAGGCGGGCCTGGCGCTCGCCGGCAGCCTCTTCCCATCCGGCCTTGCGCAGAAGGTCCGCCATCTGCTCGGTGTCATGGACGTTCATCTGGCACCCGAAGGTCCGGATGAAGAAGGTTTTCCGCTGCGTTCCCGTTTCCATATCCAATAGCCGCCGCAACGGGAAACAGCAGCCCGTTCCGGCACTCCCTTATCCACGACGTTTCATGAAAAAGCCAAGTGTGCAATCTTCCAGACGGCGTCGAAAAAAACCAGAGGCACGGTGCGCCCGGTTCGACGGGCTCACCGGAACAGGAACCAACCCGTTCCGGTCAGCTCCGTCGGACCCGCCGCGTCCCCGCCGAGGGAAAGGACGAAACGTGGGGAAGCATATGGAGTTTTTCCCCGGCCGTCAACTTTTTTTCAGAGGAAAAACGCGGCCGGTGAGTCCCGGAATCCGGCCGGCGGCCCGCCCTCCGGACGGGCCGGTTCGTTCTCCGGGGAAACCGCCCTGGCGCGCCTTTGTCCTTGACAGGAAATGCAAACCCCTTCACCAATAGGCCGGCGGAAAACCCGGTTCCCTGAACCGGCGGACGGCGATCCCGTCCAGAAGGACCGCCGATAAAGGAGGAACACGATGGTTCACGCATTGAGACCACGGCCCCGCTTCCCTGAACAGCCGCACTCGTTTTCGGCTTTCCCGATGCTGACGGCCCTCCTCGTGGCCCTCTGGGTCCTCCTCACCGGGACGTCCGCCACGGCGGCGCCCCGGGAGGTCGTCTATGCGTTCGACGAGGACTATCCCCCGTACACCTATCTCGAAGAAGGCCGGCCGAAGGGTTTCGACATCGACATCCTGGAGGCCGTCCTCCGGGGGCGCGATGTGAAGCTGGTCCTTAAACCCATGCAGTGGGAGAAGGCACAGAAGGATCTCGACACCGGGAAGGTCCACGTGACCTCGGGCATGAAGAAGACGGGAGAGCGGAAGGATCGCTACCTGTTCCCGAACCTGCCCCTGACGGAGTTCAAGGTCAGCCTCTTCACGGCGGCGGGAAAGCCCTGGCGGATTCCCGCCGACCTCAAGAATCACAAGGCCGCAACCCAGAAGGGGTCCCTCTATGTCGGCCTGGCGGAGGAAAAGGGAATCAAAACGGTCCTGTTCGACACGGAGACCAGCGCCCTCCTGGCCCTCTCGAAGGGGGAGGCGGAGGCCTTCATCGGCTCGGAAAAAACCGCCTTCTACAACATGAAGAAGCACGGCCTCAAAAACATTCACCCCCTGAGCACGCCCGTGATGGTCTCCTCCCTCTACTTCGCCGTCCGGAAGACCGACCGGGAACTGCTCTCCTGGCTTAATGAGGGCATCTTCCGGATCCGCACGGACGGAACGTACGAGAAGATCTACCGCCGCTGGTTCGTGGAGGAGCTCTCCGCGGCCGAGATGCAGAGGCTCCGGGACAGCGCCCGGCAGGCTTCCCGCTTCGCCTACGCGCCCTACTCGAACTTCCCCGTGGGAGCGGCCGTCCTGATGGCCTCGGGCAACGTCTACACCGGGTGCAACATCGAAAACGGCATCTTCCCCTACACGGAGACGGCCCTGTCCGTAGCCGTCCACAACGCCGTGGCCGCCGGGGAGACTCGGTTCCGGGCGGCGGTGAACCTCCAGCCGGGCGACAAGCTGGCCGCCCCGACGGCGGAGGAGCGGCAGCTTCTCTATGAGTTCGGCGGGGAGACCCTGGTGCCGATCGAGGACGGGAGCGGCGGATACCGTACGGTGACGGTCTCGGAGCTCCTGCCCTACGTCTTCCCGCTGCAGTAGGGGGCATCCCGAAGCTGCACCGGTTTCCTCTTTGATCTCGCGGGCACTCCGGCTCACCGGACACCGGAGGATCGAATGCCCGCACCGCAGGCCGTTTCATCGGGGGAAAATTTCGGATCATGTTCAGCCACCAGCTCAGGATCGCCGCCACGGGTCTCGTCATCCTCATTCTGGTTGGCACGCTCGGGTATCACGCCACCGAGGGCTGGGAGATCCTGGATTCATTCTACGCCACCGTCGTCACGATCTCGACGGTCGGCTACGGCGACTTCATGCCCCGCACCCTGCAGGGCCGGCTGTTCACCATTGTTCTGATCCTGCTCGGCGTGGGGACCATGTTCTACACGGTGGGACTCCTGGCTCAGAACATGGTGGAGGGAAGGCTGCGGATCATTCTCGGGAGAGGAAGGCTGGAAAAAATGATCGAAAAAATGAGCAATCACTACATCATCTGCGGCTGCGGACGGATCGGGCACCTCATCGGGAGGGAGCTGAAGGCGGAAAAGGTCCCCTTCGTCGTGATTGACAGCAGCGCCGAGGTGATCGAGCGAATCGCCGAAGAGGGTTTCATCTATTGCAAAGGCGACGCCACCCAGGACAAGTGCCTCATCGAGGCGGGGGTGAAGCGGGCCAGGGGGGTCGTTTGCGTTCTTCCCTCGGACGCCGAAAACCTCTACGTGATCCTGACCTCCAAGGAACTCAACCCGAACGTCTGGATCCTCTCCCGCTCCGAGGACGAGGCCTCGGAGCACCGCCTCCTGCGGGCCGGGGCCGACCGGGTCATGTCCCCCTACACCTTCGGGGGCATGCGGATGTCCATGGCCATCCTGCGACCCGCGATGCTGGACTTCATCGAGATCACCACCAACCGGGCCAGCCTGGAGTTGCGCATGGAGGAAATGAACGTCTGCGAGGGCTCGCCAATCATCGGCAAGACACTGGAGGAGTCGGAGATCCGCCAGAAGTACGGCCTCATCATCGTGGCGGTCAAGAAGGAGTCGGGGAGGATGATCTTCAACCCGCTGGCGACTTACGTGATCGAACGGGGGGACAAGCTCATCGCCATGGGGGAGGACGAAAACGTGGCGCGCCTTTCCCGGGTCTGCCTTACATGACAGCCGGGCTTGCGGACAAGCCCGACGGATCCGTCAGAAAATCCCCGCCTCGCACCCGCCGGCCAGGACCCCTCCCAGCTCCCGGCACTGCTCCAGGATCTCCTCTTTCAGGGAGCCCCGGGAGATGACCGGCTCGAAGACCCGCTTGAACTTGTACCCCAGGGCGATCCGTTCGACCGCCGCCAGGGCTCCCGTTCCGTCGTTTCCGGCACTGATGAAGATCCCGTAGGGTTTCCGGAACACCTTGTCCTGGGAGGGATAGAAGGTCCGGTCGAAGAAGTCCTTCACGGCCCCGGCCATGTAGCCGAAGTTCTCGGGTGTCCCGACGGCCAGGCCGTCCGCGGCCAGAAGATCGTCCAGGGTCGCCTCGCCGGCCCGTTTCAGGACCGCAACGGAGCCCTCGATCTGGCTCACGCCCTCAGCCACGGCACGGGCCATCCGCTCCGTGTTGCCCGTCTGGGAGGAATAGACAATCAGGATTCGGGGCATGGGTTGGATCACCAGACCTTGATCTTTTCCAGGAAAGGCTTCTTTTCCTTGAAGGAATCGGCCATGTCGGAGATGATGTCGTCCAGGAGCTTTCCCGCCGAATCGGCCTCGGACTCGCGATCGATCATGCTCAGGAGCTTCTTCTCTCCCAGGTTCTTCGCCTTGGACCGCTTCATGATCTCGCCGGACCAGAGCACCTGGCCCGTCTCCACCTTGAGGAGTTTGGCGGTGAGGTGGACTTCGGAGTAGAGGACGAAGTTCCCCTTCCGCTCTTCCTGGTAGGTGTGGAGGGTTCCCGTCAGGATCGTGTCGGCGCCGAGCTGGCGCAGCTTTTCCCGGGTCGTTTCATCGATCATCGCCCCGCCGGCCTGCTGGAACTTGGCCTCTTCCATGATCTTCCTCGTGTCCGTCCGATCCACGATCCGGAACTTGGAGTCCACGAGGGCGGCGGTGAACTTGTCGACCAGGACTTCCCGCGACAGGTTTGTTCCCGATCCGCGGTCGAAGTTCAGGATGGCGATGCGCTGAATGCGGGCCGCGTCAAATTCCCGCGAGGCGTTGATCTTGTGGATCACCGGCGGGGCGCAGCCGGTGACGAGAATCAGGATCAGCCCCGACAGGACGAGCAGCGATTTCCTTCCCATGACGTTCCACCTCCCCCGATTTTCGAACGGCCTTTATCTATCCGCAGCGGCACGGCTTGTCAATCGCCAGGTTGCAGGGTCTCCCCCCGGAAGCGAGAGGCGGCAGGCGCCCTGAAAATTCAGCCGGATTCTTTGCCGTGCAGCATGGAAAACTGATCCGACCCATGTTCGGAGGCGCCCGTTGCCTCCAAAATAATATGCCGAAGCGGGGGATCGGATCGTCGACGGGCGGCGGTCAGCGGGTTGCTTTTCCCGGGCGGTTGTGGCAAGGTCTTCGGGAACCCCGCGCCGCATCAACGAATCCGGAGGACACGCCTGGCCCATGGAGGGAAACCGGCAGTATCCGCTTCGCCTCGCCGAAGGTCTGATCGTCCTGGGACACGATTATTTCCATCATTACCTGATCGAAGGAACGGACCGGTCCGCCCTGGTGGAGGCCGGCGTATCCGCCACGGCCGACCTCGTCATCGGCCAGCTTTCCTCCCTCGGGGTCCGTCCCGATTATCTCGTCGTCAGCCACCCCCACGCGGACCACATCAACGGCCTTCCAGCCCTGCGGGACGCCTTTCCCGGTGCGACCGTCATCGCCGGGGAGGGGGCTCCGGAGTTCCTGGCCCATCCCCGCACGGGCGCTTCGCTCGTGTCAGACGACCGCTTCATCACCCGATTCCTCGCCGGCAAGGGCCTGCGGACAGACCGCCCGCCCCTCGCGGAGCCGCCATCCCTGGAAGGCTGCCGGGTCGTGAGCGACGGCGAATCGATCGACCTGGGAGGGCAGACCCTGGTTTTCCTGGCCGCCCCGGGACACTCCCCGGGCAACCTGGCCGTCCACATCCCGGAGACCGGCGTCCTTCTCGTCTCCGACAGCTTAGGCTACCTGCTTCCAGACCAGGGATTCTTCCCCATCTTCTTCACCGGCTACACCGATTACATGAAAACCATCGACCGCTTCGAGGCCCTGAAACCCCGGTTCATCGGCCTTCCCCACCAGGGGACCTTCTCGGGCGGCGAAGAGGTGTCCCGGGCCATCGCGGAGGCCCGCCGGGACGCCCGGGAGATCCGGGAGCGGATCCTCGGCGACTCCCGGCCGGACGAGGAAATCCTCCGCGATCTCTACGCCGCGAGCTATCGGGACGAGCTGACCCTGTATCCGGAAGAGAACATCGTCGGCTGCTGCCGGCTCCTGCTCCGCCGGAGCCGTGAATCCACGAAAGGAGAATCATCATGAAGGTCGTCGCGCTGAACGGAAGCGCCCGCAAGGACGGAAACACCGCCATCCTCCTGAACCTGGTCCTGGACGAGTTGAAGGTCGAGGGAATCGGAACGGAGCTGATCCAGATGGCCGGCCGGGCCCCCCAGGGCTGCCTCGCCTGCTACAAGTGCTTCAAGAACAAGGATCGGCGCTGCTCCGTCGACAAGGACATGGTCAATGAGGTGATCGGGAAGATGCTGGACGCGGAGGGCATTCTCCTCGGCTCCCCGACCTATTTCTCCGACGTGTCGGCGGGCATGCGGGCCTTCATCGAGCGCTGCGGATTCGTCGGCCGGGCCAACGACTACATGTTCAAGCGCAAGGTCGCCGCCTCCGTGGTGGCCGTCCGCCGCGCCGGCGCCGTCCCCGCCTTCAATTCCATGAACCTGTTTCTCCATTACATGCAGACGGTCATGCCCGGGTCGAGCTACTGGAGCCTCGGGATCGGCCGGGATCCCGGCGAGGTCCTGAACGACAAGGAAGGGGTTCAGACGATGAAAGACCTGGGCCGGAACATGGCCTGGCTTCTGAAGAAAATCAACGGCTGACGGGGAGGAGCGATTCATGATGAAACGCCGCCGGCACCGTCTGTTCCCGATCCTGCTCCTGGCAATCACCATCCTTCTGGCACCGGCTGCGGTACCGGCCCGGGACGGAACGGCCCCTTGCATTCCCGTTTTCGACGTCCCTTCCCAGGCGGTCCTCTTCGGCGAGACCGTTCCCCTGGAGCGGCAGGACCTGCGGGAGCTCCTGGATGAATCGCTCATCGTCACCGCCTACAACCACGAGCGGGTCATCCTGCTGCTCAAGCGCGCCGCCCGATATTTCCCGTACCTGGAAAAGAAGCTCCACGAGCGGGGTCTCCCGGATGACCTGAAGTATGTCGCCGTGGCGGAGAGCTCGCTGCGCACCTACGCCTACTCGACGGCGAAAGCCGTGGGCCCCTGGCAGTTCATCGAATCCACGGCCAAACGCAATGGCCTCCGGGTCAACACCTCGTTCGACGACCGGCTCAGCTTTGAGCGCTCCACCGACGCCGCATTGCGTTACTTCGAGATCCTGCACCGGAAATTCGGATCCTGGACCCTCGCCGCCGCCGCCTACAACGCCGGTGAGCAGAGAATCCAGAGCGCCATGGATATCCAGGGGCAGAAGAACTATTTCGACCTGAACCTGCCCATCGAGACGGAACAGTACATCTTCCGCATCCTCGCCGCCAAGATCATCCTGACCAATCCGCAGTTCTTCGGATACCGGATCCCCCCCGGGCTCCTCTATCCGCCCCTGGTCTTCGACCGGGTGGAGTTCGACAGCCCTCGCGAGGTTCCCGTGACCCTGCTGGCCAAGGCCTGCGACACGACCTACAAGGTCATCCGGGAGTTGAACCCGGAGATCCGGGGGCATTCCCTCCCCGCGGGTCATCACAGCCTGAATGTTCCGCGCGGCAAGGCGGACCGCTTCAAGACCGCATTGCCGGCGCTTCTGGCCGGCGAACCGGCCAAACAGAACCGGCATCCCCGCAAGAAGAGGAGACGATGAAAACGATCGGACGGCCGATCGTTCCGGTTCAGCCCGGCTGACGATCCCGCCGTCCGGAGTACCCAGTCCCCCGGACATCCAGCGTTCATAAGAGGGAGGTGCGCCATGTCATACAAGAAATCCATTTACCTCAGTGCGTCGGAGGACCGGCTGGAGAGGCTCATCGAGGAGCGGCTGAGTCCCGGGGCGGACAAGGAGAAAATCGACAGCCGCATCTGGGATCTGTTCGGCGAGACCTGGTGTGTCATGTTCACCGACCTGTCGGGCTTCTCCCGCAACGTCGCCCAATTCGGCATTATCCATTTCCTGCAGACGATCTTCGAGTCCCAGCGCATCCTGATCCCGATCATCGAGGATCACGACGGCATCCTCTTGAAGGTGGAGGGGGACAGTTTCATGGTGATCTTCCGAAACGTCCCGAAGGCCCTGGAGTGCTCCATCGAGATGCAGCACACACTCCGGAAGTACAACGGGAACCGTCCCGAAGAGGAGCGGATTCTCCTCTGCATCGGACTGGGATACGGGCGGATTCTCCGGATCGGCGACGCCGACGTCTTCGGTGCGGAGGTGAATGCCGCCAGCAAGCTCGGGGAAGACACCGCCAAGGCCTGGGAGATCCTGGTGACGCAGGCGGTCTGCAACAACGCGAGGGACATGAAGGAACTGGGGTTCGAGCAGATCGACGAGGTTCCTCCGGGTGCGGAGAAGGCATACCGGGTCATCTACGAGTGACCGGCGACAGGCCGTAGAAAGCAGGAAGGGGGATCGATTTCAGATCGGTCCCCCTTTTTTCAACAGCCGTTTTTCATTCCTTCCAAGGCTGTTCAAAAGGGCCGGATGCAAGGCGCCCGATGTCCCGGGCCGCGAGGTGCACTTGTTCGTAGGTCGAGCAGTTCGGGACGAGGGGAACGCAGCAGACGGTCCGAAAGCCGCTTAGAATATCCCAAGTTCCTTCCCCAGTTCCTTAAACAGCGGTGGAAACTCCGGCTGGAAGTTCAGGAACACGGGAACGGGATATGTGGCACCCACCTTTTTCCCGGCCTCCCGGAGGTCCGCCGCCAGGTCTGCAAGCGCCGCTCCCGGGATCGAAAAGACCATCTCGTCGTCCTGCGTCAGCGAGAACACGCGGTCCCCCGTGCCCGGAACGGCGATGCGGGCCTCCTTCGTCCGGAAAGGCGCCAGCAGGTATTCCGTGCACTCGACCTTCCCCCCGAAGTGGCCGGCAACCCGCTTCCCGGTCCGGTAGGTCCAGGCGTGGACGAGCCGCATGAGCTGTGCCGGATTGCCGTAAAAGGCCACCGTGTCCGGCTCGAAGGTCGCCCGATGCAGGGGGGCCAGCAGGACCGCCCCATACTCGCCTTTCCCGAGACGGACGATGGTCTCGGCCTCCGCGCGGCCCACCTCCTCGCTCCGGGAATAGCTGCCGCCGCAGAAGAGCCGGGCCAGGGCGGACGCGGAGTCCTCCGCATTGCTGAATCCGAAGGCGATGGCCGCGGGGACGCAGACCAGGTCCTCTTTTGCCAGGCCGACGGTCCAGCCGTAGAGGCGGGCCATCGTGACGGCCTGGCAGATTGCCACCCGCTTGCCCATCCCCGTGGCGGGCCGGCGCGTCTTCTCGGGAAAATCCTTCGTGTCTTTCAGGAATTTGACCGCCACCGGAAACGTCCTGAGCCGCAGGGTGTTCCGGATGGCCTCCGCCGTTTCGCTCCGTTGCTGGCTGTCCATTGCGTCCTCCCCATGCATGAAAACGCCCGGTGAATCCCGGATGGTTTACGGACGATGCGGAAACGCTACTTCGCCGGAGCCGCCACCCCCGGCGGCGTCAGCCGCCCCTCCGACTGGAGTTTCGACAGGACGGCCTGAATCTGTGGCATGGCCGCCTGGGCGGCGCGCTCGCCTTCCAGGATGGCCTGGTGGCGCTTCGTGAAATCGGCGGAGCCGATGCCGGCCACATTGGGGCGGATCAGGACGTCCGCCCTTTGCACCTGGGCCTGGGCGATCCGGTAGTACATGATGTCCACGGACTTGAGGATCGTCTCCAGGGTGCTCTCGGGGACGGTCCGGTCCACGCCGCCGGAGATGTCCACGGCGATGACCACGTCGGCGCCGTACCGCCGCGCCACGTCGACGGCCACGGGGTTCACGGTGCCGCCGTCCACGTAGGTCTGCCCGGCGATCCGGGCAGGCCGGAAGATTCCCGGGATGGAACAGCTCGCCCGGACGGCCATGCCCGCGTTGCCCGTCCCGAAGACAACCTCCTCCCCCGTCTGGATATTGGTTGTCACGGCGTGGAAGGGAATGCGCATCTGCTCGATGGGGGTGTTCCGGACCGTCCGGTTGACCCAGTTTTCGAGCTTTTTGCCCTCGACGAAGCCGTTGTTGGGCAGGACCAGATCCACGAGGTCGTCCCGCTCCAGCACCAGGGCCATCTTCTGCAGGGTGAAGGCATCAAAGCCGTAGGCGTAGAGGCTGCCGACAAAACTGCCGACGCTGGTGCCCACGATCATGTGTACGGGAACACGGTTCATCTCCAGGACCTTGAGAACCCCGACGTGGGCGAAGCCCTTGGATGCCCCGGCGCCGAGCACGACGGCGATCCGCGCGGGCTTCATAACGGTGGGCGGAACAACCTTCGGAGCACAGGACCAGAACAGGAGGCAGACGAAGAAAAGCACCAGGAAGCGGCCGACGAGGTCCGCCCGGCGATTCGAATCCAGAATATGACTCATGATCGCGCCATCAATAGACCGGGAAGTCCTGGACCCGGTCCCGGAGGTACAGCTGCTCTTTGTACTTCATATGGTAGTAGAGGCACATTTCGTAATCGCCGACGGCGAAGTGGGAGCGGCTCAAGCTCAGATAGGCCTCCGCAACGTTCGGGTCGGCAAGGATGGCCTTTTTCATCTCCACGATGGCCTTCCGATGCTCCTGCGTTCCCATGAGCGCCAGACCGTCCCGGTGGCTTGACAGGGCTCCGGCGTCGCGCTGGTCCTTCAAATCCGAGTAGTAGTCCGTCTTCGCAGCACACCCCGCGGCCAGCAACAGCGCGGCCAGCAGGCAAAAACAGGCGATGCGCTTCATGATCGTACCCGCTCCTTTCATCCGGCAGATTTCTTCCCCTACAAAAAACACCGGGAGAAGATAGCCGATCTTCTCCCGGTTGTCCATGAAATTGTTGAGTTTCAGACGACCCCCCGCTCCTCGAGCTCCCGGATCTTCACGGGACCGTACCCGAGGTACTTCAGGTAGACGAAACCGTTATCGTACCCCACGGGCCTGCAGACCCACTTGGTCCTGGGCGGCGTCTCCGTGGATTTCCACTGGGCCTGGGCGCAGAGGATGGAGCCGTAGACCGGATCCTGGACGGGCGTGAAGACCCCGCGGTCGTGCCAGACCTCGTCCTGCATGGCCTTCCAGGGGGAGACAATCTCCGCCACCACCGGCGTGATGGGGGCCAGTCGCCCGCTCTTGGCATAGTCGATGGATTTCTGCGTCAACTCCTCGCTCGTGTACTTCACGGTTTCAGGGTTGATCATGGACTGGTACTTGAGCTGCCAGTCCTTCTTCATGAAGGGGGCCAGGGTGGTCCAGGTGTCGGCCTCCCAGGCGTCGTACTTGCCGATGATGTCCACGAAGGCTTTCCACATCTCCAGGCGGAGCCCGCCGAGGAAGACGCCGCCGTCCTTCGTGGGATAGAAGCCGTAAAGCCACAGGCACGTATCGAGATTGCCGAAGCGCTCGTTGATCACTCCCTTGTCGGCGTACCAGTGGAGCATGTAGTCGTTCAGCCGTTCGTAGGCCTCGGGCGTGGAGACATCGAGGGCCTGCCCCTCGCCCGTTTCTTCCCGGTGATACAGCGCCGCGAGGATGCCCAGGGCAGCGAAAGTGCCCGAGGTGGACCAGGCGATCCACGGTCCTGCCTTGGTGGACGTGGCGTAAGGCATCTCCTCCCGGGTCTTGCCCTCCGGCAGCACCTCTCCCGTGGCGTACTGGACGCCCGAGCGGGCTTGGGCCACATTGTCATAATCGTACTGCTTCCTCCCGGACTCCGGCCCGAACTGTCCATAGCCGGTGATGGAGGTCTGGATGAGCCGCGGGTTCAGCTTTGCCAGCTCCTCGTAGCCCAGCCCCCATGCATCCATGACGCCCGCGGGGTAGGTCTCCACGAGGATGTCTGCCTGCCCGACGAGGTTCCTGAAAATCTCCCTCCCCTCTTCTTTCCCGAGGTCCAGGGTAACGTGGTATTTGTTCCTTCCCTCCTGCAGGTAGGCCATTCCCGTCCCCTTGTGGAGGAAGCCGTTGGGGGAATAGCTGCGCACCAGGTCGCCCCCGGGGGGTTCGATCCGGATGGTCTCCGCTCCCAGCTCCGCCAGGAGAGACGTGCAGTAGGGCCCGGCCATGCTGCGGGAGCTCAGGTCCAGAATCACGAGGTCGTCGAGGGCCTCCGGCTTCTCGAAATTCTTCGCCGGGTCGTCCAGCGACCGGATGTGATCCGCCCAGTCCGCCCATTTCGGTCTCTTGTGTTCTGCCATGTTCGATCACCTCCTCACGATGGCGCCGGACTGGCCGTCCCAGTCCGGGGGCGGACGGCGTCCCTGCTGGTCTTTCCACTTTCCGAGCACGCCGTGGAGATAGAGCTCGTCGAGCTGCGTCTGGTTTCGTCCGAGAATCTTCGTCATGATGAAGTCGTTGTCAAAACCGACGGGGCGGACGGTCCACTTGATCTTCGGCGGCGTCCGGGACATCATGACCGGAAAGTCATGCTCCGGGTAACGGCCGTAGAGGGGATCGTCGATCTCCTTCACGAAGCCCCGCTGGCGTCGCTGGGGATCCGTATTCATATCAACCGCGTTGTGAAGGCGCGTGGCGGCGAATCCGTTCTGCTTGCCGAGGCTCTCGATCTCCTCCGCCGTCTTCGTGGCCGCCCAGTCGGCGATGATCTTCAGGATCGCCATGGCATTTTCGTCCTGGAGGCGGACGGCGTGGTCCGCGAAGCGGGGATCCTTCGCCAGTTCGGGGCTTCCCATGGCCTTGCAGAGACCCAGGAACTCATCCGGAGCCGGGGCCGCCAGAGCCGCCAGGAGGCCGTCCTTGCAGAGGAACGTGTCGGCGGGACAGATGCACTGGTCCCGGTTCCCCGCCGGCTCGACTCCCTTCTGGGCAAGCTGCTGATAGGGCCAGACCCAGCCCATGGTCCGCATGATGTTCTCGCTCTGGGACATCTCGATGAACTGACCCTTGCCGGTCTTCCGGCGATGGTGCAGGGCCGCGAGCACCGCCACCTCCCCCATGAGGCCGCCGTAGTAGTCGCAGATCCAGATGGCCTGCTTGAGCGGAGGCCGGCCGGGAAAGCTCGATATCCACGCGTATCCCGAGAGGGCCTGGGCCGCGCCGTCGTTGGAGGGCCGGTCCTGTTCGGCATAGAGACCCCATTGGCCGAAGCCGTTCTTCTCGATGTAGATGATGCCGGGGTTGACCTCCTTGACCTGTTCATAGCCGATGTTCCAGCGCCGGGTAACGCCGGGACGAAGGTTGAACTCGATGATGTCGGCCCTGGCAGCTAGTTCCTTGAAGATCTGCTGACCCATGTCGATATGGAGGTCCAGGGCCATATAATACTTGTTTGGGTTGATGTGCATGAACATGGGGGACTGCTCCTTGTAGAACCACCCGAAGGGGTTCAGGGAACGGGTCACGTCTCCCATGGGGGGAAGTTCGATCTTGATGACCTCGGCGCCCATCTCGGCCAGGAACGACGGTCCCGAAGGCCCGAACAGCAGCGTGCAGACCTCCAGGACCCGGACTCCCTTCAGCGGGCCGGGCCGGGCAAACTTGTTTTTCACATAATCCTTGAAGACTCCTGCCATAATCCCTCCTTTTGCGGAAAAAAAGATGTCCTCTTTTCCGGTTCCCCTGGTGGCAACCCGAGCTTCGCGGACAGCCGCTTTCCGGCGGCCTGTTCAGGATCACCTCCTTTCCATCTTTATTTTTCGGGATTTTCGGCCGGATATCCCCCTCCGAAAATCCGTTTTTGAAACAACTCTGTGAATGGATGAGAAATGCCGGCTCCAAGCCGGAGCGGTGAGGGCGCACGGGAGGCAACGGGAGCGGGATGAAGAGCGCGAATCGCACCCGGGCCGCCGGCGCAGCCCGGGAATGGTTTCGGATAACGGGTCTTTACAGGCTACTTCTGCGTGATTTTCTTTGCCAGGTCCGGAAGTTCGTTGAGAAGATCCTCTTCCCGGCCGACCGGGGCCTTGAGGGAACCGGCAGAGAGCGTTCCCATCGTCTCGATGTCGGTCCGTTTCGTCTGCAGGACCGTCGTGCTTCCCAGAGATCCGAGACGGCCCGTGACGGACTGCCTCGCCGCCAGCCAGCGGCCCATCTTCACGGCGTCCTTTTCCTGGACCAGGCCGGACTGCTGGAGCTTCAGCTCATCCATGGCCCGGGTCAGGTCTTCCCGATTGACCAGATCGAAAGAACCGAGCTTCAGAATCTCTTCCCGGAGGGCCTCCGTGAGGATCAGGCCGGCAATCTGCATGGGCTGTGTCGTCTCCAGATCGTAGACGACCAGGCGCGTTTTTCCGGGCTCCAGGGCGGACTGCATCATGGGCATCCGTTCGCGGGTTCGCATGGCCTGCTCGGCGGTCGGCTGTTGCCGATCCGTCATCGCGGGAACCCCGGAGGGAGGCGAAGACGGCTTCTTCGCCTCCACGACCGGCTCAGGGGGCAAAGGCGTCTTCTCCCTCGGCCTCAGCACTTTTCTCGGCCTGTCCGGCGGTACCCTCTTGGGTGCCGCTGCCACGGCCGCGGGAGTTTCCGCGGGCGGCTCTTTCTCCGGCCTCGCTTCGGTCACGGGCACGGCCGGCATCCCCGGCGGCCCCATCCGCTCCATGGTCCGGCCCTTCCGGATTGCCGTGGCCAGGAGGTCTCCCTTGGCCTGCTGAAAGACCTCTCTGTAGGTCTGGCGGACGATCTTCTGGAATTCGTCCCGATGACTCCTTCCCTGCAGGAACGTTCCTGGATGGTCCTTGCTCTCGAAGACCTTGCCCGTCTCGAGATTGATCCAGAGCGTCTGGAAGAAGAAAAATCCCTGGAAACCCCGGCGGGTGATGACGATATAATCAGCGTGGAGAGCCCGGCCGACCCTTCTGGCGAATTCCCAGTCTCTGCGCTGCCACAGAATGTCCTCGGTGCTCCGCCCCTCCAGGACAGCATCCACGTCACCCTGGGGAACGATCTCGTAAATCCCCGTGGCTCGCAGGAATCGCACCAGCGGCCGGGCCATGTTTTCCGCGTATTGATTGTGGGACATCGCCCAGTGCAGCCTGCCGGAAAGGGCGTCGGAGACCGGCAGGAAGAAGACCCGAAGTTTGGCCGTGGGTGGCGGGGACGGGAGGGTGTTCACCTTGACCTGAGCACAGGCGGTCATTCCCAGGGCAAGGATCAGGCAGGTCAGGAGAAATCTGCAAGGCGGTCGACACGGCCCGGTCATGGGACTCTCCTTCGGTCTGCAAAGGACTCTGAGGTGGATTGTATCAGGGTGGTTCTTTATATCACCAATTCTTCATGAAGTTCAACTATCTTCCCGGCGGGGGAGGTACTCTCCCCATTGGAGGCGTCAGGCCGGCCCGGCAAGCGATCCAATGAACCGGACCATGGCCGGGAGGACCCGGTCGCGGGCCTGCTGATGGGGAACATGGCCGCAGCCGGGAAGCAGAAGCACCTCCGCCGGGCCGGCGGCCTGCCGGACGATGGCCTCCACCTGGGCCGGCGTCCCGTACCGGTCGTCGGCTCCCTGGATGACCAGGAGCGGACAGGAAACCCGGGGCAGGAAGGATTCGACGTTCCAGTGCCGGAACTCCGCCGAGAGCCAGGTATCCGCCCAGCCGGAGAAGACCGCATCCACCTTGTCGCCGTGATAGCGGGCCATCCGCTCCCGCAGGTCCGTGGTCCGGTAGAGCTCGACGGCCTCCCGGATTCCCCGGATGGTCTCCTCTTCGACGAAGACGTGGGCCGCCTCGGTGATCACCCCCCGGACCCGATCCGGATATTCCGCTGCAAAGAGGAGGGCGATGGTTCCGCCGTCGCTGTGTCCCACGAGGACCGGCCGGTCCAAGTCCAGTGCATGCAGCACCGCCGGCAGGACGTCCAGGGCCTCGTCGTGGAGATAGCGGACCGTCCGGGGAGCGGGAAGCGGATCGGAGCGGCCGTGTCCGAGGCGGTCGTAGACGAATCCCGCCGTTCCCGTCCGGGCGCAAAGGGCATCCGGGAAGTCCCGCCACTGGCCGATGCTGCCCAGGCCTTCGTGGAGAAACAGGAGTGCCTGTGCCGATCTTTCCCGGGATGCGCCTGCCGGCCCGACAGCCTGGACCGCCAGGTGACGGCCGTGAACAGAGATCTCAAAATACCGCGATTGCATCGGCGGGATCCGGCCTCCTTATCTTCAGCAATTTCGGAAACGCAACCACGATACCGAAAGAGGTCCTGTATTTCATCCACTTTTACAAGGAAACGGCAACCTCTTAATACCTAAACCGAATAAGAGTTCCATACAAGTTTATCAAGCGTTGTCCCCCTTCCGGTTTCATCCTATCTGTCGTCCCGACATATTCCAGCCTTCCCCGTCATCCCGACCATTCAACATCCGGATACTCGCGGCGCCCGCGCCCCGCGGAGTGGACTTCACCCGCTGCAGGCATGCCTGCAAGAAAGAACCTTTATGAAACGTTTGCCATCCCTTTTTCTGTGCCCGGTCCTGGTTGTCACCCTGCTGTGCGGCACGGCAGCCGCCGTTTCTCCCCCCGATCCCGGAACGCTGCTCAAGGAATGGAAGCAGTCCGTTTCACCCGTTCCGGACCGCCAGCCGCCGCCCGCTGTGGAGCGGGAGAAGAAAGCCAAGGAAGGCCCCGAAAAGGATTCGGGGATCAGGGTCCTGGTCAGGGAGTTCCGTTTCACCGGCGGCACAGGAATTGTCCCGGAGGCCGAGTTGCAGGCCCTGGTCAAAGACAGCATCGGGAAGCAACTGGGCATGACCGATCTGCAGCGGGCGGCTGCCCTCGTCACCAATTACCTCCGGGAAAAAAAAGAGCTGTTCCTGGCCCGGGCGTACCTTCCCCGACAGGACATCACCGAGGGCATCGTCGAGATTGCCATCCTCGCCGGGCGTTTCGACGGGCAGGTCCGGATCGACATGCAGGGCCCCCACCGGATCCGCCCCACCCTCCTGCAGGGGATTGTCGAACGGTCCCTGCCGGCGGACGGCTCCGCCCGGATGGAGGACATCGAGCGGGCGGCCCTGCTCATGAACGATCTGCCCGGCATCAACGCCCGGGTCTCCCTGGAACCGGCGGAGACACCCGGCACAACCCGGATCGTCGTCCATGCCTCCGAAGGGCCGATCTTCCAGAGATCTCTGGCCGGCAACAGCTTCGGCTCACGGTTTACCGGAACAGTGCAAGGCTTCGGCATGATTGCCGCCAACGATCCCCTGGGAATCGGAGACAGAATCAGACTCCTCGTGATGGGTGCCGAACGTTCGATCGGGGCCGCCGTCTATTACAGCGTCCCTTTCGGATCGACGGGATGGAACGGAACCCTGTCCTATATCGGCTTGGCCGGCCAGCCCGGGGAAGAATTTGCATCCCTCGACATGAAATTCCGGGGTGATGTCATCGGCGCGAAGATCGAATATCCCCTGCTCCGTTCCCGCGGCGCCGACGTCCGGACGGGACTGGAACTGGAGCACCAGATCCTGGGATCGGAGGCCGCCGGCGTCAACATCAGCGACAGGCGGGTATCCTCGGCGGCCCTTTTCCTGTCGGGCAACCTCGCCGACGCCTTCCGGGGCGGCGGACGGACGGACGCCCTGCTCTCGGTGTCGGGGACCCGTGCGGACCTGTCGGGAAACACCGATGACGAATCCAGCGATGGCGCAGGCCCAGGAGCAGCCGGCGGGGCCTTCAAGCTGAGCTATTCGCTGTCACGCCTCCAGAACCTGAACCGCCTGGTCTCCCTCTTCGGATGGGTTCGGGGGCAATTCGCCTCGGACAATCTCGACGCCGCGCATCAGTTCCACCTCGGCGGCGATTCCGGCGTCCGTGCCTATTCGGGGCTGGAGGCCTGCGGATCGGAGGGGCACATCCTCACATTCGAGACCCGCCTGGCCTTGCCGTTCATGCCTCCCTGGGCCGCCGCACAGTTCATCGGGTTCATCGATACCGGCTGGATCCGGCTCTACAAGGATCTCTGGCCGGGGGCCGTCACAAACGCGACCGGCAAGAACGAATACCGGCTCTCCGGCGCCGGCCTCGGGTTCCAGGTTGGAAAATCCGGCCTGTACAGCCTGCGCGCCTACTACGCACACAGGATCGGCGAAAACGACGGGCGCAGCTCCACCGGACTGGATGCCGAGAACCTCGACTCGAACGGCCGCTTCGGCCTTGAGTTCATGCTCTTTTTCTAAAGGAAACGACATGAAACGACATCTTATGCACATCGGCAGGAAGAAGACGGCCACTCCCGCGGCCGGCAGGAGACAGGGCATCGGTACCGGATCGTTCCTTCCGGCGCTGGTTTTTTTCATGATTGCGGCGGGATCCGCCCCGGCCTGTGCCCTCGATTCCAATGCCCTCCCCACGGGCGGACAGATCGTCTCCGGCCAGGGCAGCATCGCCCAGACCGGCTCCTCCATGACCGTCACCCAGCAGACCGAACGCCTGATCGCCTACTGGAACACCTTCAACATCGGCCGCGACGCCTCCGTCACCTTCCGGCAGCCCGGGTCCTCCAGCGTCGCCCTCAACCGGGTCCTCGACCAGACCCCCAGCCAGATCTACGGCCGCCTCTCCGCCAACGGCCAGGTCTTCCTCGTCAATCCCGCGGGCATCTACTTCAGTCCCACCGCCCAGGTCAATGTCGGCGGACTCGTGGCCTCCACCCTCAACATCACCGACGAGAACTTCCTGGCCGGAAACCATGCCTTTGCCGCTTCCGGGACGACCGGCCGCATCGTCAACGAGGGGAAGATCACCGCCGACGACGGCGGCTATGTCGCCTTCCTCTCCCCGGCCATCTCCTACACCGGAGAGATTGACGCCGTCAACGGCATGGTGGCCATGGCCGCCGGGGACAGGGTGAACCTCGACTTTGCCGGGGACCGCCTCATCAGCTTCACCATCCCCCAGGGGGCCGTGGATGCCCTCATCGAGAACGGGGGGCTGATCCGGGCCGACGGCGGGACGGTGATCCTCTCGGCCATGGCCGCCGGCGAGCTCACCCGGGCCGTGGTGAACCACTCCGGCGTCATCGAGGCCAGGACCCTGGAGAACCGCTCCGGCCGGATCCTCCTCCTGGCCGACGGGGACCGGGGAACCGTGGTCGTCGGCGGAACCCTCGACGCCTCCGCCCCCAATGGCGGCGACGGGGGATTCATCGAGACCTCCGCGGCCACGGTGACCGTCAAGGACGATGCCCGGGTCACCACCCGGGCCGAGAGCGGCGCCACGGGCCTCTGGCTCATCGATCCCCGGGACTTCACCATCGCCGAAAGCGGCGGTGACATGACCGGCGCCGCGGCGACCGCAGCCCTGGCCAACACCAGCCTCACGATCCGGAGCTCCGACGGCGCCGCCGAGGGCAACGGCGACATCTTCGTCAACGATCCCATCACCTGGTCAGGAAACACCCTCACCCTCTCCGCCGACCGCAACATCGAGATCAACAAGGAGCTCTACGGCTCCGGAACGGCCAAACTCACCCTGGAGTACGGCCAGGGGGCGAAAGACGGCGTCATCAACGGGACCGCGGCGGATTATTTTATCAATGCCAGGGTCTATCTCCCCGAGGGCGAAAACCTCCGCACCCGCCTCGGCTCCGAGGGCACGGAGAAGATCTTCACCGTCATTACCCGCCTGGGCGCCGAGGGCAGCCGCACCGGGACCGATCTCCAGGGCATGAACGGGGATCTCACGAAAAACTACGCCCTGGGTGCCGACATCGACGCCAAGGTAACCGATACCTGGAACGAAACCATGGAAAGACCCTCTGTCTGTTACGGTTTCAAGCCGATCGGAGACGACGCGAATCCTTATACCGGCACCTTCGAAGGGCTGGGCCATACCATCTCGAACATCTACATCAAGAATCGCCAGGTGTCGTCGGGCGGCCTGTTCGGCGCGGTCGGGACAAGCGGCAAGATCCGCAATGTCGGCCTGTCGGGCGGCACCATCACGGGATCGGGATCCCTCGGTGCACTGGTCGGACGCAACTTCGGGAACGTGATCAACAGCTACAGCACGGCCACGGTAAACGGCACCGCGGCGATGAATGACGAATACAACGGAACCGGCGGGCTGGTGGGATACAACGAGGGAACCATCACCGGCAGCAGTCACGGCAACGGCAAGGTGACGGGCGTCGGGTATGTCGGCGGCCTCGTGGGAGACAATCGGGGGACGATCCGCGACAGCAGCAACAGCGGCCCGGTCAGCGGGGACATGTTTGTCGGCGGGATCGCGGGAATCAGCAGAGGCAACAACGGAAAAATCATCAACAGCCGCAATTCCGGAACGGTGACCGCCAATACGGGTGACGGCGGCGGCATCGCGGGACAGAACGAAGGGATCATCACAGGCAGCGAAAACACCGGGACGGTGACCGGCCTGGCCCGTATCGGCGGTCTGGTCGGCACGAATTTCGGGTCCATCACCAGGAGCGGCAACAGCGGGGAGATACGCAATCTTCCCGATGCCGACCTCATCGACGCCGGCGGACTCGCAGGGAAAAACGACTTGGGCGGCAGCATCGAAGAGAGCTGGAACACCGGCACGGTGACAGGTTCCAAAAGAACCGGGGGGCTCGCGGGATTGAATGGGGGCAGGATCGAAAACAGTTACAACCGTGGGACCGTGACCGGGACATCGGAGGTCGGAGGAGTTGCGGGATGGAACATGAACACCGTGACCGGCTCTTTCAACAATGGGAGCGTGACCGGGACATCAAACGTCGGAGGGCTCGTCGGACAGAACAGCGGCAGGGTAGCCGACACCTACAGCACCGGGACGGTTTCCGGAAATGCGTCCGTGGGAGGACTCGTAGGGACCAACGATGCCGGCGGAACCATCACGAACAGCTACAGCACCGGCAAGGTGAGCGGAACGTCCGAAGTCGGCGGGCTCGTGGGGACGAACAGCGGCACGGTCACCGGCAGCTTCTGGGACATAGAGACCTCGGGCCGGACGGTCTCCGCCGCCGGCATCGGCAAGACCACCGCCGAGATGAAGAACCTGGCCACGTTTGCCTCCGCCGGCTGGGATATCGACGATGCCGGCCAGACCGGAAAGACCTGGCGCATCTATGACGGCTGCACCTATCCCCTCCTCCGGAATTTCATGACACCCGCCACCGTCGTCCTGTCCGATGCCGGCAGGACGAAAGTGTACGACGGAACCACCGGCATCAAGAACGGATCGTACGCTTGGACAAACGTACCGGACGACTTCGACGAAAGCAAGGTCTCCGGATCCGCGGTCTACACAACCGAGGGCAAAGACGTTGGAACATACTCCGTTACCGTCGGCGGCCTTTACTCCGGGCAGCAGGGATACGACATCAAGGGCGACGGGACCTCCACCATCACGATCACTCCCAGGGACGTGACCGTCCGCTACACGGGGAATGACAAGGTCTACGACGGAACCACGGCAGCCACGGTCACCGGATCGTCTTCGGACATCATCGACGGCGACAGCGTCAGTTTCAACCAGACGGCAGACTTCGACGACGAGAACGTCGGAACGGGGAAGTCCATCCACGTTACCGACATCTCCCTGGACGGTACGGACAGCGGCAACTACAAGCTCCAGCATTCCACGGCCACCGCCTCGGCGGACATCACCCCGGCCCCCCTGACCGTCACGGCCAACGACGACCGGAAGCTGTACGACGGAGCGGCCTATTCCGGCGGCAACGGCGTCACCTATGCCGGTTTCGTCAACGGGGAAGACAGCAGCGTCCTGGGCGGCCTCCTCGCCTACGGCGGATCGAGCCAGGGAGCCGTCGAGGCCGGTACCTACAGCATTGATCCGTCCGGCCTGACGTCGAACAACTACAACCTCGGGTTCGTCAACGGCACCCTCACCGTTGTTGCCGTGAGCCCGCCCGATGTCAATCCGTCCGGCACCGTGAATCCGCCCGGCACGATCCGGCCGCCGTTGGCCGTCATCGAGGCGGCGCGGGAAAACATCAGGCATACCGCCGACCTCCGGCATCGCGAAGAGCGCATCTTCTTCGCCTCCGCTTCCTTCCTGGCACCGGTGATCATCCGGACGGCGGGACCGACCACGACCCTGCTCACCGGCGGAGCGACAACACCCGGATCCATGAACGGGACGGCCACCCTGCCGATTTATGTGCAGGACAAAAGATCCGCACCCGCCCCCGCAGGAACCTTCGAGGTCCGGGAAAGCAGCACCGCCATCTCCCTGACCCGGACGGCATCGGCACCGACCGGGACGGCGCCCGGGGTTGACAATACTACCCCGGAAATGTCGGTTTCCTTCTCCCTGACCGCGGCAAACGGCATGACCTCCCGGCTGACGGCGACCGTCACCCCCGACGGCGTCCTTATTGTCCGGAACGGCGATTCTTCCCTGCCCGTCGACACGATGGAGGCCGTCCTCATGGGCCTTCAGGTCGCCCGTCAGGAAATGGAGACAAAACCGGCCGATCTCATGTCGGTGGTTTTCATCCGATAAAACGCGTCCCGGCCGGATTTGAAAACCGGCCGGGTACCCGGTCTTGCGAGCAAAGGAATCATCCATGAAAGGGCTCCATTGTTTTCCGTTTCATTGCCCGTCCCGCTTTCTTCTCCTCTTCGGCCTGATCATGCCTGTGGCGGTCACTCTCATGACGGCGGCTCCCGCCTCCGCGGACGTCGTGATCGACGGCGCCCGCACAGAGGGAGTCAACCTGGCCGCCGAAAGCGGGGCGGAGACGAAGCAGGCCTACGTGACGTCCACGGGATCCGTCACGTCGAGCGGCTCCTACGCCCTCTGGGGCAAGACCGCCGGCTGGAACGTCAATGTGGCGGCCGGAAGCACGGTTGCAAGCACGGGCACAAGCAGCCGGGCGATCAACTTCAACCTCTATGCAAACGGCACATCTACAAATGCGCTGAACGGCTCGGTCAGCAACAGTGGAACGATTTCTTCAACCGGGTATGCGATCGTCATGCGGAGCGGCAGCATCACCAACAACGCCGGAGGCACGATCAGAGGCAAGTATGCTGCAATTTATGCGGAAGGCGATCTCACCCTGGACAACAGCGGAACGATCAACAGCAGTGAAGGATATACCATCTTTATGATGTCGTCAGGCCGCATTGTCAATCGTGCTGGTGGAACCTTGTCCGCTAACGGGTTTACCGGTCAACCCGGTTCGACAGTCATCTACGGCTCGACTTCATCAAAGAACATAACGGTCGAAAACAGCGGAAAAATTGAGGCATCCAATCCACCGGAGGGTTTCAGCCGTGCCATCTACCTGCCGGGCACCGGGAACAAGCTGTATAATGATCAGGGGGGAACGATCTCCGGCAAATGGGGGGTCAGCCTCGGAACGGACAGCCTGATCGAAAATGAGGGGGAAATCACCGCTGATTACAATGCCATCGACATTGTCGGCGGAACCATACACAACACCGGCACCATACACGGCGGTCAGGATGGCATCTGGGTCAACGGCAGTGAGCATTTCGTAACGATAATCAACGACAACCTCATCCAGGGAGGAACAGGAGACGCTGTTGCGATCGGCCGCGGTCTTTTGATCAACAACGAAACAGGAAAGCTGCTCTCCGATGGAGCTGCCACAGCTCTGATGCGGAATGCCGGAAGCATGATCAACAGAGGCCTCATATCCGGGCCGGGAGGGTTAGGGGTCGTCATGTTCTGGGGGGACGGAGACCGTACACTTTACAACGCCGCCACCGGTGTTATCCGGAGCGTGGGGGAATTCGATCCCCAATATACCTACGCCGCCGTCCGCTTCTGGGGCTCGGGCAACGACCTGGTCGACAACGCCGGCACGATCTCAGCGGAGCAGGGACCGGCCATCACCATGGGCGAGGGCGACGACACCGTCATCCTGAGGAGCGGATCGAAGATCTCCGGAAGCGTGGACGGCGACGACGCGGACGATACGGACCCGGAGCTCGTCAACGGTACGGCGGACCGGATCTTCCTCGACGGCGCGGGTGAAATCGCGAAGGGCTCCATCGTCAACTTCGAGTATCTGACCAAGACGGGCACCGGCACCTGGACCGTAGACGGGGACTTCAAGGGCGGGAAGATGATTCGCATCGAGGACGGCATCCTGGATATCAAGGGAACGATGGCCTTCGGATCCGGCTCCACCTATCGGCCCACCCTCAAAGCCGACGGCACCTTTGCGCATATCGTCTCCAATACGGCGACCATCGAGTCCGGAGCCACGGTGTCGCTCGACCCCCGGGGCATGAAGTACGGCGTCCGATACCGGATCATCGACACGACGAACGGCCTCACGGGAACGTTCGACTCCGTCAGCATGGACTACGGCCTGTCGGACGCCCGGGTCTATTATGACGCCTGTGACGCCTATATCATGCTCCGGTCCGCCCTCATCCGGGCCGCCCTGACCCGGAACGAACGGGCCGTCTCGACATACCTCGACGGCGCCTGGGAGACCGCCTCGGGGAACCTCCTTACTGTCTTCGATTCCCTTCATACCCTCGATTACACGAAGGCCAGGGCCGCCTTCAACCGGCTGGGCGGCGCCAGCCACACCGCCTATCCCGCCATCGACGCCGTCAGGCACGCCTCGTTTTTCCGGAGCCTCTTTCCGCAGGATGCACCCTCTCCGGAGAAGGCCGCCGGGGCCTTCGCCGGAGACGCCCCCCCGATCTCCGCCATGAGCGGATCCTCCTTCTCCGATGCCGTCCTCGCCCTGGCCGGCGCTGCGGGACAAATCATCTATCCCTTCGGCCTCTGGATCCGGGGCTACGGGGCCAAGGGAAACCGTGACGGAGAAGACATCGCCTCCCGGTACGATTACACCGTCCGGGGCTTCGTCACCGGCGTCGACCTCCTCGTCCGCGGAGGCTTCCGGACCGGCGTCGCCCTCGGGTATTCGAAGACGGACGTGGACTTCCCGGACCTCGGCGACTCCGGAAGCGAAGAAAGCTATCAGGCAGCCCTCTATGGAACCTGGAGAAGCGGACCATGGTGCGCCGACGGGGGCCTCTCCTTCACCCGGAACGGCTACGACACCACCCGCTCCATCTCCTTCGGAACCGTTTCCCGCACCGCCGCGGCTTCGTACAGCGGCTACGAACTCGGCGCCTCCGTCGAGGGCGGGTACAGGGCATCGCTTGGGGGATTCGAGATCACGCCCTTCGCCTCCGTCCTGGCCCTCCGGCACCACCGGAGCGCGTTCACGGAGACCGGCGCCGATTCCCTGAACCTCGATGCGGAGGCCGAAGACGCTACCTTCCTCCAGGGCACCCTCGGCCTCCAGCTTGCCAGGACCTTTACGGTCGGGGAATCCTTCTCCCTCACCCCCAGGCTCTCCGCCCGCTGGGTCCGCGAGTTCGGAACCGACGAGACGGTCCTGAACGCCCGCTTCGCCGGGGCCGACGCGGGGTCCTTCACGGTCTATTCCGACACGATCGGGCGGAACAGCGGCATCTTCTCCCTGGGGTTGACGGGAAAGATCACCGACGCCTTCACCTTTTCCCTCGCCTGGGCCGGCGAGCTGAAGTCGAGGCAGACCAGCCATGCCTTGACCATCGACATGCGCTACATGTGGTAGGAAAACCGTGGAATACGGGTGAGGGATGACCTCCCGGACCGGTCCGGAAGTGTGTGGTCAGCGGACCAGCAGGCCGTGATCCGCCAAAAATCGGAACACCGCCTCCCGGAATGCCTCGGGGTTGTCCGTGTGAACGGGGTGGGCCGCCCGGGGAATCTCCGCCAGGAAACCGCGCGGCAGGCTCCGGCGCATCTCCTCCGCCGGCTCCCGGGGGAGGACCAGGCTGTCCTCGCCGCGGACGACCAGGACCGGGCAGGCGATGCGAGGCAGCACGGCCCGCAGGTCGTAGTCCGGGTCGAAGTGGGCGTAAACCTCGCGATCGCTGAGGGCGTGATACCGGCCGCTCTCCTCCCGCAGGTTGTGGGGTGACAGAGCAAGGAGGCGCGTCCGGTCGGCATGGGCGCTGTTTTCCATCCGCCGGCTCACGAATGCGTCGACCGATTCGTACGAATCGGGGAGGTCGCGGTAGAGACCCGTCAGGTATTTCTTGTTCCAGGGTGGCGGGCAGGGCTCGATGTCCACGTGGACCAGCCCCGCCGCTCTGCCGGGATGCCGGGCGGCAAAGGCCGTGGCGTGAAGGGCTCCCATGGAGTGCCCCATGAGGATCAGGTTCGGGGGAGCGAGGCGCTCGACCACCGCCTCCAGGTCGCCCACATAGTCGTTCAGGCGGTACGCCGCAGGCCTCGGCCAGCCGCTCCTGCCATGGCCCCGCTGATCCAGGGCGACAACGCGGAAGTGACGGCGGGCCTCCCGGGCAAAGAGGTCCCAGACATGGGCGCTGTCGCCGATCCCATGAAGCAGAACCAGGAAGGGCAGTTCCTCTCCCCCCCAGTCGAGATACCGAAACGAAAGTCCATTGATTTCAAGCCACCGTTCCGCCGGCATCTCCATCGCCGTTCCTCCGTCCTATGCAATCGTTTTTCAACGTTCCGTCAGTATATGTGCGTGCTGCTGACCTCCCACGCCCGCCCCGGATCGAATCCGGTTACGTGCCCGTCCCGGATATCGACCACTCCATCCTGGGCGAGACCCGACAGAACATCCCGTATCTCCTCGGGATCCCTACCGGAGCAGGCGGCGATCTCCGTCGCCGGATCCACATCCGAAGAAATGGGCCAGGAGCGGGTCAGGTAGAGAATGGCCACCAGGCGAAGCCACCATTGGGAAAGCTCGTCCACGAGCGCGTCGGTGCGGCGGATCCGCTGGGCAAACTCCTTCATCATGAACATCGACATCTCGTCGTTTTGCCGGAGGAGGCGGCGAAGGGTCCCACCGTCGATGACGGCCACATCGCTTTCCTCCACGGCGTTGGCCGTGGCGGTCCGGGGAGCCTCAAGAAGGGCGGCCATCTCGCCGAAGTATTCGCCGGGCCCCAGTTCCGCCAGTACCTTCCGGACCCGGCTGGCCTTCTTCTCCAGACGAATCCGGCCGGCCAGGACGAAGTACATGTCACGCCCCTCGTCGCCTTCCTGGAAGATGACCCCTCCCTGCGGATAGATGCGGCCGAAGCGGCGGAAGAGCCTCTCCCACACCTTCATCCCGGGGCCACCCGGCTTCAGGATGGCCCGCTCGATGAGAATCAGGTCCCGGCGCCGGTAGGAGGCCATCAGCTCGGCGCAGAACAGGAAGATCAGGGCCACGTAGAACACCCAGATGATCAGGACGACCACCGTCTGCAGGGAGCCGAAGATGATGTCGTATCGGGTGTAGTTCGCGATGTACCAGGCGAAGAAGTGCTTCGCCACCTCCATCAGGGCCGAAAAGACGGCGCTTCCCGTAAAGGCCAGCCCCAGGGAGATTTTGTTCACCGGGATGACCTTGTAGACCAGGGTGAAGAAGATCACCGTGACAATGTAAGGGAGGACATATCGGAACAGGACACCCTTCAGGATCGGCAGGTGGGTGAAAAGGCTGTCTGCCAGGACCGGCTGGCTGGCCACGATGGTGGCGATGGTCGTGATCCCCACGCTCAGGATGCCGACGGCCCAGGCCGCCGGGATCATGGCGAAGGACAGCAGCTTCGAAACCACGTAGTTCCGGATCGTCTTCGTCCGGTAGATCAGGTTGAAGGCCGTCTCCGCGGCCCCGAAGATCATGGAGGAGAACCAGATCAGCGTGATGAAGCCCACCCAGCCCAGAAGCTGGCTCTTTTCGTCCAGCTGCCCGAGCTGGATCAGGATGTCCCCCGTGAAGTAGGGATGAAAACGCTGGATTCCTTCTATGAACTGCCGCTGCACCTCGGGATAGGAGCTGAAAAAATAACCCGCCGTCAGGAACGTGAGGATGAATAGAGGAAGAAAGGAGAGGATGGCGTAAAAGGCGATGGCCGCCGCCTGGTTCACATCCCCGTTGTTCTGGTAGTTGATCACCGAGTCCACGAGGATGTCCCAGGCGCTGGCAAGCCTCAGCTGGACCTGATGCAAAATGGAGCGCGAGCGGTGCGAGCCGTTGGTGGGTCCCTCTTCGGGCATGGGCGCCCGCACGCCCTCAGTCAATGCAGCCGCCGTAGGGATTGATGCGGGGATCCCGGGCGCAGGCCTCGCAGAACACCTTCGTGTCCACGTGGCCGCATCCGTAGCCCCAGAGGTCGAACTTCCGGCAGTCCGTGCAAAGAGCCTTCTCGCAGCCGTCGCACAGGACCACGGAAGGTTTTTGGTTGCACACGCGACAGAATTCGCTCCCGTCGGAAAGCCTGACCATGGAACCCCCTTTCGGGCCGGGATTAAACCACAGCCAAACTCCGGAGTAAAGGCCTTTCAACCTAACGTGAGATGGACCTATCACCGAATGGACGGCACCAATAATCGTACCCGCGTGTCGACTGCCGCATTTGTTTTTGACAATCCCCGGCGGCCCCGATAGAATGCCCGATCATCCGCAGAAAACGGGAAAAGGCAGGACCATGCTGGAGAAATCCCTCGATAAAATTGCCGATACGATCCTCTCCCTGGACGAGGCGTCCCTCGCCTCCCTCTGGGAGAAATACAAGACCCGGATGGAGCACTTCGAGCCCAGCCGCGAGTGGGAGCGGGCCGTTGTCGTCTTCTTCATCATCAACGCCGTCCGTGCGAAAAACCAGATTTTCAACGACCAGATCATGAAGCGGAAAGACGAGAAACCCGCCGCGCCGAAGCCCCCCAAGGCCGGCCCCCTCCTGAGACGGGTGAAATGAACCGGGAAACGGCGGACAAACGGGCCGCGGAGCTGCGCCGGGTCATCGACCGCCACAACCGGCTCTACTACCAGCTCGACGCACCGGAGATCCCCGATTCCGAGTACGACGCGCTCCTCCGGGAACTGGTGGACATCGAGGAGCACTTCCCCGACCTGGCAACGCCCGACTCGCCGACCCGGCGGGTGGGCGCCCCGCCGCTCGACAAGTTTCCCTCTTACACCCACCGTACACCCATGCTGAGCCTGTCCAACGCCTTCGACGACATGGAGGTGGAGTCCTTCGACCGGCGGATCCGGGAGCGCTTAGGCGTCGAAGCGGTTGATTACACGGCGGAGCCGAAGTTCGACGGCCTCGCCGTGAGCCTCGTGTACGACGAGGGCGTCCTCGTCCACGGATCCACCCGGGGGGACGGCTTCACCGGCGAGGATGTGACGGCCAACGTCCGCACCGTCCGCACGATTCCCCTGCGGCTCCAGGGGAACACCGTCCCGAGGGGCCTCGAGGTCCGCGGGGAGGTGATCCTCCTCCGGGAGGACTTTGCGAAGCTCAACCGGGGGCAGCGGGAACGTGGCGAGAAGGAGTTTGCCAATCCCCGGAACGCCGCCGCGGGCTCCCTCCGCCAGCTCGACTCGCGGGTCACCGCCTCCCGCCCCCTGTCCTTCTTCGCCTACTCCCTGGACTGGGCGGACGGCCTCGACCTGCCTCCCACGCAGGCGGAGGCGATGGACCTCCTGGCCCGCCTGGGCTTTTCCGTCTGCCTGGAGCGCCAGGTCGTGTCCGGGATCCCGGGCCTCCTGGCCTTTTACCGGGAGATCCTGGCCCGGCGGGATTCGCTCCCCTACGACATCGACGGCGTGGTCTATAAGCTGAACGACCGGGCGGCCCAGGAGATTGTGGGCTCTGTGGCCCGGGCGCCGCGCTGGGCCCTGGCCCACAAGTTCCCCGCCCAGGAGGCCCTTACGGAGATCGTCGGCATCGACACCTCCGTCGGCCGCACCGGAGTCCTGACGCCGGTGGCGAGGCTGAAGCCCGTCTTCGTCGGCGGGGCCACCGTGACAAACGCCACCCTCCACAACGAGGACGAGATCCGCCGGAAGGATGTCCGTATCGGCGACACCGTTGTCGTCCGCCGGGCCGGCGAGGTCATTCCCGAGGTCGTGTCGGTCCTCCTGGACAGGCGCCCGCCGGGGACGACGGAATTCCGGATGCCCGGCCACTGCCCCGTCTGCGGCTCCGTCACCGCCCGCGCCGCCGGGGAGGCGGCCACCCGCTGCACCGGCGGCCTCTTCTGCCCGGCCCAGCGCAAGCGCGCCCTGCTGCATTTCGGGAGCCGCCGGGCCCTGGATATCGAGGGGCTGGGCGAGAAGCTCGTGGACCAGCTCGTGGACCGGGACCTGGTGAAGACGCCCGCCGATCTCTTCCGGCTCCGGCGGGAGGACCTGGTCCTCCTGGACCGGCTGGCGGACCTCTCCTCGGAGAACCTGGTCCAGGCCGTCACCCGGAGCCGCCGGACGACCCTTGCCCGCTTCATCTATGCCCTGGGGATTCCCGATGTGGGAGAGACCACGGCCCGGGACTTGGCCCTTTTCTTTGGATCCCTCGATATCCTGATGGAGGCGCGGGTGGAGACCCTGCGCTTCGTCCCGAACATCGGGGTCGAGGTGGCTGCCTCCATCTCCTCGTTTTTCTCCGAGGAGCACAACCGGCAGGTGATCGCGGATCTGCGGGAACTGGGTGTTGGATGGGAGGAGACGCCCGCGGAGGAGGGATCGCGGACAATGCCGCTCTCCCGGCTGCTCTCCTGCTTCGCGGTCCCTGAGGTGGGGGACGTCCGGGCGGAGGCCCTGGAGAGGCGCTTCGGATCGCTGGAAGCCCTGCAGGCGGCGGAGGATCGGGACCTCCGGGAGGTCCCGGGGATCTCACCCGGTGCGGCCGCGGGGGTTCGACAGCTTCTGAATGATCCGGGATTCCGGGAAGTGACCAGGCAGCTCCGGAAGTGCGGATTCACCTGGACCGCCGACGTTCGCGGGAAGGACCAGCCAGACGCCGGCGAAGCGAAACCGTCCGCCGTTTCCGGGAAGGCCTTCGTCCTGACGGGGACCCTGGTCGGATTCACCCGCGACGAGGCAAAGGAGATGATCGAAAGCCGCGGCGGACGCGTCAGCGGCAGCGTCTCGAAGAAGACCGACTATGTCGTGGCCGGAGCCGACCCGGGAAGCAAGCTGGCCAAGGCGGAAACCCTGGGCGTCCCCGTCCTGGACGAGGCGGCCTTCCTCGCCCTCCTCGGCCTCCCCCACGAATAGCAGGTCAGTTTCTTTTATAGGAAACAAAACAACGGAGGCCGGATTTGAAATCCGCCCTCCGCTTTTTTTCATTTTTTAGAAAATCAGACGCGGATGGGAGGCCGACAAGTAGGAGCAGCGCTTCCCTCGCGCTCAGAAGCGTTTTTTCGACCCTGCATCGTCTCGCTCCGCTGCAAAGTCATAACTCGCGCCCAGGGGCGCTCAGACAGATGACTTTGCGGGCGCTGCGCTGCGACGGCAGGGTGCCCCGAAAAAGCCGCTATTCGCGCTCCGGGAAGCCCCCGCTTCCCGACCGACGTTCGCGGGGGCGCGGCCGGGGATTCCCAGAGGAGCGATCAGGACTTTTTTCCCATCCCTCCAGCCTGACAAACCGTCGACGAGGGAACACGGGAAAAAATGTCCGCGACGGCGGGAACCCCGTGACAGCCCCCGCGCCCTGATGCGAAGTGAAAGAAAAGAGGGGGACGGATCGGAAATCCGCCCCCCTTCATGCATCAGCGGAGCCAGGCGGGAAGTTTTTTGTCGTCCTTCTTCTGGAAGCTGCAGGAGATCGTGCAGGTCTTGCAAGGGCTCTTGGCCGCGGGCAGAGGCGGCTCTCCCTTGATCTTCTGCTCGATGAACTTCAGGCACTGTTTGACCTTGGCATCGGGACCCTCGACCACGAGAGTGACGCATCCCTCGGCTCCCCCCCAGCCTCCGGATGCGAAATGCACGGCGTCGATGCCGAAGAGGTTTTCGATGGCGTCGATCTCGGTGAAGACGATGCCATCGGAAACACAGGCCAGGCCGACGGGTGGGCCGATCGCCTTGTCCGTCGTCATGGTCCCGCCGTACTGGGCCGCCATCGGCACGGAGGGGATCATCTTCTCCAGGCCCACCGCGTAGATCATCTCCAGGCCCCGGGCCTTCAGGGCCATGTAGAACTGGCCCATCGTCCCGCCCATCGGATTGACCATGATGACGCCCACGTTCCCGTTGGCATCCAGCGCATTGCCCCCCTTGATCATGATGTCCCCGGGACCCAGCTTGTCGAGAACCGATCCCGGCTCCACGGGGAGGATCTTGCCCTTGTGGAACGTCACGGGCTTCGTCCGCTCCTCCGCCCCCAGGACGCACAGGACGCCGCGGATGACCTGGCCGGCCACGTACCCCTCCTTGCGGACCGGCTTCCCCAGAAGCTCCTCGAGAATGTAGGCGTTGGTGGATCCCCGCCCGATGAGGAGGTAGCCCTTGTTTTTCGCATTCTGGATGCTCGGCAGGGAGGCCACGCCTTTGCCGATCAGCCGCTTCGATTCCGCTGGGGTGAGGGTGAAGAGTGCCTGCATCGGTATTCTCCTTTCTTCGTTCGGTCCAAGGGACCGGTGAAACGGTGAGCTCTGTTTGATCGCAAGAACACGGAGGCGGGAAAGGACTTCCCCGTACGGTGGTGAGAATAGCACGGCCGGTACGGAAAGAACAGGGGCGGAAATACAGGGCGGGGGGGGGCGGCCGTTGCAATCCGCAGCGGCGGGCGGTATAAAGCAACCCTGCCTTCATCCCGCCGGAACGGGCGCCGGATTCATCCCCGCCCCCGCAACGGTGAAGGGGATTTTCAGGCAGGGGAGCGATCGGTGAAGCGCATCCGCATTTTCGTAACGGGCATCGTCCAGGGCGTGGCCTTCCGGGCCTGGACGGTCCGGACAGCCCGTGCCCGGGGTGTGACGGGATGGGTCCGGAACCTGCCGGACGGCCGGGTCGAGGCCCTCCTTGAAGGGGAAACCCCGGCGGTGGAGGCCCTCGCCGCCTGGTGCCGGCAGGGCCCCCCGCGGCGACGGTGACGAAAACGGAAGTCCGGGAAGAACCCTATTCCGGTGAATTCCAGGATTTTCGAATTCTCTACTGAACCGGAAGTACAAAGAGGGAGCAGACGCAAGCCCGCTCCCTCTTCCTGTCTGCATGGCCGGACAGATTCCAGCTTTTATACGGGATCGAACACCCCCAGCTTCTCCATCGACTCCAGCATCGCCAGGTAGCGCTTGTCCCTCTTCTTCAGGATCTCCTCCTCCGGGCGTCCGCCGTAGTCGAAGAGCCCCTTCGAGGTCTTCGCCCCCAGGTGCCCCTTCGCCACGGGATCGGCGATGAAGGCCGGAGACTGGCCCAGGGCGTTCTTGATCATGATGTCCACCAGGTCCAGGCCCGTAAAATCGAGGGTCTGGACGGCGCCGACCACAGGAAGCCGCACGCCGAGGCTGGCCTTGACCGCCAGGTCGATGTCCTCCGGGGAGGCCCAGTCGTTCTTCAGGATCTCCAGGACACCAAAGAAGATCATCTGCTGGATCCGGTTGACGATGAAGCTGGGGACGAACTGCTTGAGCACCACGGTCTTCTTCCCCAGGCGCTCCATGAGCCGCACGGCGAAGTCCATCGCCTCCGGCGCCGTCTTCGGGCCGGGGACGACCTCCACCAGCGGGATGATGTGGGGCGGCGCGAACCAGTGGGTGATGAGGAGCCGCTCGGGCCGGTGGATATCGCCGACGATGGAGAAAACGTCCAGAGAGGAGGTATTGCTGGCGAGGATCGCCCCCTCCGGACAGATCCGCTCGAGCTGCTGGAAAACGGCCTTCTTGACGTCCGGTACCTCCACGACGGCCTCAATGGCAAAATCGGCGCCCTCCGCCGCGAAAGCCAGGTCCGTCGACGGGATGATCCTCCCCAGGATGGCCGGGATGTCCCCCTGTTTCACCGTTCCGTAGTCGGCCAGCGTCTCCAGGTTGGCCCGGATCAGCTGCATGGCCCGCTCCAGGTACTCACTTTTTGTGTCCGCCAGTCCGACTTCAATCCCGTGCTGTGCAAAGACCTGCGCGATGGAATGCCCCATGGTCCCCGCACCGACCACGACCGCCCGCTTCATTTCACTCACCTTGACCATGTCTCATCTCCTTTTTGACGAAAAAAGGGGCAGAGTATCCCTCTGCCCCTCGTTTGACGTCTTTTGTCCCCCGTTCGTTCAAGGTCGTCCGCTCCGTTCGATCTCGTGGAACGGCGGCTTCATAGCACATTTTCCGGTCTTTGCCCACCTGAGAAAAGCGACATGGAAAACAATTCCGGACATCTCTCTGATTGTATGGTTGAAGAAGCTCTTGCCCCCTGTCTTTGATGAAACAGTGCGAATTCGCCTTACAGGCCCATGAGGCGGCCGATGATGTCTTTCATGACCTCCGTCGCTCCGCCGGCAATGGTGACCGGCCGCAAATCGGCATACAGACGGGCCACATCGTATTCGGCCATGAATCCGTATCCGCCGTACAGCTGGGTGGCGTCGTAGGCCACCCGGTTGACCATCTCCGATGAGGAGGCCTTGAACATGGAGATCTCCTTTGTGACGTCCGCGCCATTCGAGTACTGAATGGCGCACTGATACCCCAGCGCCCGGTTCAGCTCGATCGCGGTCGCCATGTCCGCCAGCTTGTGACGGACCACCTGGAGCTTGGCGAGCGGCCTTCCGAAGGCGATCCGCTGGCGGGTGTGATCCAGGACCTTTTCCAATATATATTGAGCCGTCTCCACGCAGAGCACTCCGATGGCGAGCCGTTCGAGCTGGAAATTCATCATGATGGCGTAGAATCCCTGGCCTTCCATCCCGAGAAGGTTCTCCGCCGGCACCTCCACCTGGTCGAAGAAGATTTCAGCCGTGTCCGATGCATGGGCCCCGATCTTCTCCAGTTTCCGCGCGGTGACTCCCGGAGTGTCCCGTTCGATGACCATCAGGGAAATGCCCTTGTGGGGCGGGTTTGCCTTCAGATCCGTCTTGACCGCCGTAACGAGGATGTCTCCGTGATACCCGTTGGTGATGAATGTCTTCTGGCCGTTGACGATGTAGCGATCTCCGGCCCGCTCGGCTCGCGTGGCCATTCCCGCGACGTCGGAACCCGCGCCGGGCTCCGTTACAGCAATGGCGCAGACCTTTTCGCCGGAAACGCAGGGCGCCAGCCATTTCAGCTTCTGCTCATGATTGCCGAGAAGGTTGATGTAAGTCGTGGACATGTCATTGTGGCCCGTCATTGCGAGACAGAATCCTCCCGCGTTGGCCCGCGCCATTTCCTCGATCAGGACGACGCGAAACAGCTCGTCCGCCCCGGAGCCGCCGTAGGCGGGGTCATAACAGAACCCCAGAAAGCCCAGGCTGCCCATTTCCCGCCAGATCTCCTTCGGAATCCGACGCTCCGCTCCCCACTGCTCCACGTACGGCGAAACCCTTTCCGACAGGAAGCGCCGGACCTGCTGCCGGAATTGCTCATGCTCCTTATGAAACACACTGTAGTTCATGCCCTGGCTCCTTTTTCACACTTTTCTCGTTCTGCCTTCCCAGTACCTGGCCCGCAACTCGTGCTTGAGGATTTTCCCCATTGCGCTTCGCGGCATTGCATCCACAAAATCGACGGATTTCGGCTTCTTGTAACTGGCAATGTGATTCTTGCAGTGCTCGATCACCATGGCTTCCGTCACGTCGCATCCGGGCATCCTGATGACAACGGCCTTCACCGCCTCGCCCCAGGCATCGTCGGGAACCCCGATCACGGCAACGTCCATGATCCCCTCCATCTTCTGGATCGCCTCCTCCACCTCCCGGGGATAGATGTTTTCCCCACCGGAGATGATCATGTCGGTCTTGCGGTCGGCGATGAACAGGTATCCGTAATCGTCTAAATACCCCATATCTCCCGTGTGATACCAGCCATCCCGGATGGCCCGGGCCGTCTCGGCGGGAAGCTTGTGGTACCCTTTCATCACGGTGGGCCCGCGACCGATGATCTCTCCCGTGACCCCGGGAGGGCAGTCGTTGCCCGTTTCGTCGACAATCCTCACCTCCACGTCCATCACAGGCCGGCCCGCCGAACCCAGCCATCGCATCTTATGCTCAGGCCCCTCGAGAACGTGATCCTCGGCAATCAGCATCGTCATGACGGGGCTCATCTCCGTCATTCCGAAAAATTGAATGAAATTGCATTGAAATTTCTTCATGGAACGCGCCAGGAGATCCGGGGACATCGGTGCGGTCGCATAAATGATGTCCTTGACGGAGCTCAGGTCATACCGGTCGATGGTCGGATGCTCCAGGAGGAACAGGAACATGATTGGCGTGAAGCCGAGTGCGGTGACCTTTTCCTTTACGATCGTCTCCAGGATGGCGGTCAGGTCAAATCCATGGAGAAACGTTACCTTTGCTCCGATCATCACCACGGTAAAAACCGTGGAGATGGCAATATGAAACATGGGAAGAATTCCCAGGAGATTGCAGCTCCGATCCAACTGCAGCTCGATGACCGTGTTCCTGCAGTTGGCCATGAGGTTGGCATGAGTCAGCATGACCCCTTTGGAACGGCCCGTCGTGCCGCTTGTATAGATCTGCAGCATGACATCGTCCTCGTGCACGTCCGCTTCGGGCTCGTGGCCCGGGTAACGGGCAATGAGCTCGTCATAATCGAGCATGTCGTCCCTCAACGTCCCTTCCACGCCGATCAGGGTGAACTTCCGGTTCATCAGCGCCATCATCGGCTCGAAAAGGTGTGCAAACCGCCCGGAGAAGAGGATGACCCGGGCATCCGAATCGTCGACCAGGAAGGCCATTTCCCGGGGAGACAGGCGCCAGTTGAGGTTGGTCGAGACGGCACCGATCTTGGCCGCGGCGAAGACGGCCTCGAAATAATAATGGGAATTGTGGCAGATCACGGCGATGCGATCGCCCTTCCTGACGCCCATCTCCAGGAATGCATGGGCCAGTGCGTTCGCCCGGGCATTCAACTCCCGATACGTAAATCGTTTATCTTCGAATACAATCCCTTCCTTTTCCGGATACCATTTTGCCGCTCTTGTCAGAAGGTCGCCAATCAGCATATCGGACATCCTTTCTCGTTCTCGTTGGCAACAGATGAATATGGATGATGAAATAACCTGTGGGGACGCTTTATCTCCTCATTGCGTTCAATCTCGACAGGGACTGCTCCGCCTCCCGGATGATGTCCCCGACGATCGCCCGGATCGGCTTCACGTCTCCGATCATGCTGACCCCCTGCCCGACGGGGAAGAGCCTGTTCTCCGTGTCGTCTTCACGACGGATGTCCTCCGATTGCGCGGGACCGACGACGCTCAGGATGTCCCCGATGGATCGCCCCTCCCGTTCCATCGTTTCGACCGCCTGCGTTACCTTGTTGCGAAGGAATCGGACGGGATTGTTGACCGACTTCATCAGGAGCGTGGTGTCTCCTTCGCCGGCCCGGATCATCCACTCGGAAAAACCGGGGCGCAGTCCTGCTTCCGTCGACGCGATGAAACGGGTCCCCATGAGGACTCCCTCCGCGCCCAGGGACAGCGCGGCCATCAAGCCCCGGCCGTCCACAAAGCCTCCCGCGGCCACGACGGGAATGGAAACGGCCCGCGACGCGTTTCCGGTGAGTATCAGCGATGCAATCTCCGCCGAGCCGATGTAGCCGCCGCCTTCAAAACCGATGACGATGACGGCGTCCACACCCAGGGCAGCCGCTTTCTGCGCAAATTTGACCTGTGTGACCTTGTGCAGGACGGGAATCTTCGCCTTCTTCATCCGGTCGACGAACGGGGCGGGAGAGCCACCGGCCGTTTCGAATGCCGCGACCCGCTCCTCGATCCCCACGTCGATCATCTCCTGCATCATCCCCTCACCGGGATAGACGGACGGAATGAGCGAGACGTTCACCCCGATCGGTTTGTCCGTGATCGATCGGGCCTTCCGGATCTCCCTGCGCAGCTCCTCGGGCGACGGAAAAGACGCCGCCGGAAGGAACCCCAGGCCGCCTGCTTCAGCCAGTGCGCCGACCATCTCGGCAGTCGACAGGCGATGCATGCCCCCCATCAGGATCGGATAACGAATGTTCAACAGCCTGGTGATCCTTGTCTCCCACATGATCTCACCTCCTCCGCAAGACAAAGGGAACCTTCTGCTTGTGATTCGGGAATTCACCGGAAGGACGCGGGCGTTTCGACATCATGCCCGGATCCATCGCGATATTACCTCCTTCGCAGGGATTTCGGCGCCGTGCCGGATGCCCCGTGTTCCCTGCAAAGACAATGATTTGGCTTATACAATTCGATTCAACCCAGCAGAAGGAGAGTGATGGAATCCATGCCGATATGCAGCGACGGGAGGAAAACCGGTTTCTCTATCAACTGAGAATGCCTGAAGTACGACCGCTTTCGGGCGGCTGCTGAATCAACCGCTTTGAGGAATTCACAATATCAAAATGAGTCTATTCGGAGAGCCAGATTCATGCCACGTTTGTGCCTCCAACCATTCAACCGGCAAGACACTGCTTGTTGCCTTTCCATTTCGGGTGGATACGGCATTTCCTCCACTCGGGCTCCATCCCTGCGCGGTCCGGCGCCTGAAGATCCGGCATTGGATGATTTCTATTCATGCGGATGGTTATGGTTGACCGCGATGCGGCCGAGAGGGGAAAAACGACGGCCATACCGGAAAGATAACATATTGGATGAAAACGGATCATGGCATGGATGATATTCATCCCATGCGGACCAGAGAAGCAGGCCGTTGAGTTCCGTCCCCCCGGAAGAGGGAACGGCTCTCCGGGGGCATCCGGACAGGAACCATATCGGATTCGGCCGGGTCGGAACCGCCTTCCGATTTTGATTCCATAAAGCCACTTTTTCCTGTTACGATCCGGGTCACTATGCCGGCCAACTTACCGCCCCACTATTTCGAGGCAGAACAGCGCTTCCGGGAAGCCCGGACCCCCGCGGCCAAGATCGAGGCCCTGGAGGAGATGCTCGCCATCATGCCCAAGCACAAGGGCACCGACAAGCTCAAGGCGATGCTCCGGGAGCGGATCTCCAAGCTGAAGGAGCAGGGGCAGAAGAAATCCGGGGGAGCGAAGGCAAAGACCCCCTACAGCATCGAGCGCGAGGGGATCGCCCAGGTCGTCTTGACGGGGATGCCCAACACCGGCAAGTCCTCCCTCCTCAACCGGCTGACCAAGGCGACGGCGGAGGTGGGCGACTTCCCCCATACGACCCACCGGCCCACACCGGGCATGGCTCCCTACGAAAACGTCCAGATCCAGCTCATCGACACGCCGCCGGTCACCGCCGAATACACCGACCCGGAGCTGGGGGACCTGCTCCGCCGGTGCGACATCGTCGTCGTCCTCCTGGATCTCCAGGCGGACCCGCTGACCCAGTTGGAGGAGACCCTCGCCGTCCTCACGGGGTTCCGCGTCTTCCCGGAAGGCCGCCCGCTCCCGCCGGACCTGAAGAGAATCCCCTTCGTCAAGAAGATGCTCGTGGCGGTCAATAAGACGGACCGTCCGGAGCACGAGGCGGATTATGAAACGTTCCTGGAGCTGTCGGAGGTGAAGAGCCCCGCCATGGGGATCTCGTCGAAGACGGGACGGAACCTGATGGCCTTCCTGGAGAGGCTCTACGGGATGTCCGGCGTGGTCAGGGTCTATACCCGGCGGCCGGGGAAGGAGCCGGACATGACGGCCCCCTTCGTGATCCCCGAGGGCTGCACCGTTGAGGAGATGGCGGAGATGATCCACAAGGACTTCGTGGCAAAGCTCCGGTATGCCCGGATCTGGGGGCGGTCCGTCCGGGACGGCCAGATGGTCCAGCGGGACTACGTCCTTCAGGACGGCGACGTCGTGGAGCTCTGCGTCTGACCCGGGGCGCCCTCCGTCCGATACGCCTTCAGGTACTCCATGAACAGGCTGTGGTGGGGCTTGAACCGGAAGCTCTTCTTGTGAATCAGGAAAAAGGAGCGCTCGATGTTCCAGCCGTCCACCGGAACGATGCTCAAGCTTCCCGCCTTCACTTCCCTCCTGACGGCATGAATGGACAGGAACGCCGGCCCCGCCCCCGCCAGGACGGCCTCCTTGACCGCCTCGGAGCTCCCCACCTCGCACAGGACACGGATCGAGGAGGAATCCAGGCCGGTCTCCGCCCGGAGATAGGCCTCCAGGGTCGCCCGGGTCGCCGAGCCCCGCTCCCTTGCGATAAAGGAGGATTCCGCCAGCCGTGCCGGGGGAAGCTCCTTTTCCCCGGCCCAGGGATGGTCCGGAGGCACCACGAGGACAATGCGGTCGCTCCACAGGGGAAACGAGACGACGCCGCGGTGGACCGTCTTCTTTCCGATCAGCCCTATCTCCGCCTGATCGTGAAGCACCGCCTGCAGGGTCTCGTCACTGTCGTGGGTCCGGACGCTGATCGTGATGCCCGGATGGAGGCGATGCCAGGCGGAGATCACCCCCGGCAGGATATACGTGGCCGGAATCGTGCTCGCGGCGATCTGGATGCGGCCCTTTCCCGAGCCGCGGCTGTCGGCGATCCGGTCCCAGGCCTCCTCACGGAGACGGAGAATCTGCCGGGCGAAATCGCACAGTTGGCGGCCTTCCGCGGTGAGAATACCCCCTTCCCGCTGTCTTACCAAAAGCGGTGTGCCGACCAGCTCTTCCAGGTTCTGGATGTGCCGCGTCAGGGACGGCTGGGAGAGGTGGAGCCGCCGGGCCGCCCGGGAGAAGCTCCCCGTATCCGCCAGGGCCGTCAGGGCCTCCAGATGCTGGAACGTGATGCTGCGCGAGAAGTCCTGCCTGTTGGTCATGATCCTGTCTCCCCGCTGTCAGAGTGGGCGAATTTCACGATACGTGCCGCGACGGTCCAGGATTTCGGCGACACGGGACCGGTCCCCGGCGGAAATGCGGATGCAGACGCCGCAGTCCGAACTGATGTGCCGGGGGACCGGGACGAGCTTGTAGGGCACCCCCTCCTCCTTCAGGATCTTCTCCGCCTGGACGGCATGGTGGACGGAGTCGAAGAGGACCACCCACCAGGTCTCGACGTGCTCCGTCATGGCGAGACCACCCGGGCCGCCGCCATGGATCCGGCGATCTCGTACATGTTGGACACCGAGCCGACGGCCAGGCGGTCCTTGACATCGAAAAAGTTGAGGCACGTTCCGCACACGAGGACCTCCACGCCCGCATCCCTTAGCCGCCGCAGGTCATCGAGAGCCGGGGAGTCGTCGAGGGCCAGCAGCACCCCCGTGTTGTAGCAGATGACCTTCTCCGGAAGGGGATCAATCTGGGTCAGGGTATGGACGAAGGCCTTGATCAGGATCTCCCCCAGGGCATCGTTCCCCCGTCCCATCCGATTTTCCGGCAGGGCCACGACATACGGTCCTCCACCCGATGGCGTGCAGACGGCCAGAGCCTCCAGGTCCTCCCGTGCGGCCGGTGGCGATGCTCCCCGGGTCAGGTGGATGTGGACGATCCCCCCGCCCTTTTCCTCCACGACCATCTCGCAGCCCATTTTCGCTCCGAGGCGGCGGATGTTCTCCACCGCCATGGGATTGTCCACGATCACGGCAATCCGCTCATTCTTTTCCAGGGCCTTCCCGGCCAGGATCACCGGCTGGGGGCACGCCAGGCCCCTGGCGTCGACTATTTCGCGCATGCTGTCTCCTTCCTGCACCGCCCGGCTCACTCCTTCCGGCCGCGTGCCTCCCGCTGACAACGAATTCCGTCCGGCAGAGAACATGCTTTTTTCCCGACCCACGGAGGAACAGGCCGGGAATCCGTCTGATCTTCTTGGTATTGCTGTTTCAGCCGGTCAGATATGGCGGGATATATGATGATTCGCTATATGTCAAATCAATAAAACAAATAAGACCATTCCCTCCGATCCGTCCGGCGGATCCGGAATATTCGCTTATCGCTCCGGCTTTCGGCCGACGTGCAGGCAGGTCACGCCGAGGGTCAGGGAGTGGCATTCCACCGCCTCCAGCCCGGCGCTCCGCATCATGTTAGAAAAGATGCGCGGCGGGGGAAAGGCCACGATGGACTCGGAGAGATACTGGTAGGCCTCCCGGTTGCCCGACAGGGCGCCGGCGAGGCGGGGCAGGATCCGGCAGAGATAGAACCGGTAGCAGGGACGGACCACGGGGATCTCCGGCAGGTGCATCTCCAGAACCATGACCTGTCCGCCAGGGACGACCACCCGGGCCATTTCCCGGAGAGCCCCGAGCCGGTCGGGCATGTTCCGGATCCCGAAGGCCACGGCGGCGACGTCAAAAGAATCCGCGGCAAAGGGCAGGTTCAGGGCGTCTCCCAGGAGCAGCCGGATTCGCACGTCCTCGCCGACCTTGTGCAGGGCACCCTCGATCATCCCGGGGACGAAATCCAGACCTGTCGCCTGAATCTCTTGATGGTGCCGCACCGCCTCGACGGCCAGGTCGGCCGTCCCGGTGGCCACGTCGAGGAAGCGCCGGGTCCGGGGAAAGCGCATCCGGCGGACGGTGAAGCGCCGCCAGGCCACGTCGCGGCGCAGGCTCAGCAGGCGGTTCAGAAAATCGTAGCGGCCCTCGATGTCCCCGAACATCTCCCGAACCCGGGAAACCCGCTCCGGATCCGGGGCGGCGAGAATTGGAACGTCCTGTTTCATAAGGCCTCCCGGACGAACACCGCTCGCACCGTCGGTCTGGAGGATCCAACGTGCCTGGAGTGCGCGGCGAACACCGTCATAACTTTACCGGGAAGGGTTCCGCTCCCCATCCCGGCAGCCGGGCATTTCCATTCAGGCAAAAACAAGTGGGTCATGGATGTTCGGGTGCCGGCCAAGGCACCGGCGCTGACAGATGGCTTACGGGCATGCGCCGCAGGTCAGGGCGCCGTCGCAATTGGCTATGTCTCCGTCGCAGGACGACCAGCTGCTCAGGACCGTGCCGCTCCACTTGCCCTTCTTGGTCTTGCAGACGGCCTGCAGGCGCGATGCGTTCCAGGAGATGTCCTTGCACGACCTGCGGAAACTCCCCCTGGCGGTGCAGGTCAGCTTGCTGCGGGTGTTGGTCACGCTGCCGGATTCGCACATGCCGTAGTAGATCGAGGTGCCGGAATAGTTCCCCTTATAGCTGCACTGGCAGACAAGCTCCTGGCCGTCGTCCGTGCAGTCCTTGCAGGTCTTGCTGTAGCTTCCCCCGGGCAGCGCCTGGGCCGGCACGGCCAGCACAAGGGCCGCCAGGACCAGAGCGGCGAACACCGTCCAGAATGCATTTCCCCGACTCCTTCGTACCGCTTTGCTGCTCTTCATGGCTGTCTCCTTTCTCCTCGGTCGGATCTGAATCCCCGGCTTCCCGGGGGCATCGACTTCACGACGTCCTGCGCTTCCCGCGTCAAACCAGGTTCTTCCAATGCCGGCAACAGACGGTGCGCGGCGCGACGGCAGGTCCGTGCGTTTTCTCCATGTCCATCCACGGCGAGTCGGAGGTCAGTGCAGGCGCCGCCCGCCGCCCGGATGCTCCTCGTACTGGGCCGTCAGGGCGTTGTAGTAGGCGGTCAGGTGCTCCATGAATTCATTGAACTCGTCCTTCGACCGGAACTCCACCTGGCCGAAGAACGTCTGGAAGGCGGCTGTAAAGCTCCGGCTGCGGGACTTGCTGGTGGTCGCCCGGGCGATCTCCAGGGCCCTTCGCTTGATGAGGGGAAACAGGTCCGCCTGTCCCCGGTCCGCCAGAAACCGGCGCAGCGCCGTCTCCTCCGCCCTCTCCTGGCTGACGAAGTTCCGGGCCTGCCGGCGCGTCTGGGCCAGGTCGTCCTCCTGCAGGAGCCGGTCCCGCTCCCGCTCCGCCCAGGGAAGGTGACACTGCTCGAAGAGGCCGCCGGACCCGCAGGGGCAGGGTTCCTTCAGGCCGATCCGGTCCATGTTCTCCAGGAGCCAGTCCTCCCAGTCCCGCTGGCGGAACATGGCCTCATGGACCGCCCAGTGCCGCTCCCGCTCCCGGATGGCGTCGGAATCGTAAAAGTCCTCCAGGCTCCTCCGGGAGGCCGGCGGGTTGGGCCTGTCCTCGAAAAACGACTCCAGGTCTTCCCAGGTGACCGTCTCCAGGTCCGCCTCACCCCGCTCGTAGTAGTGCCGGAACAGGGTCTTCAGGTCGCGCCGCCCGGCCTGGGCGAAATCGGCCATCAGGTTCGTCCGGACGATATAGTCCCCGGCGGTCTCCATGAGGAGCTCCAGAAGAAACGCCTCGATTCCCTCCCGGAAGTCGATGCGGTCGTGCCAGATGTTCCACAGCCCCAGGATCTCGTTGACCACGTAAGGCTCGCCATGAACCACATTGGCCCGGATATGATCCCTCAGGCGCCCGATGGCCGCCGGACCGAGGCGGGCATAACACTCGGGCAGGGCCTCGGCGATCCAGTCGATCTGACGGTCCGCCGCAAATCCGGAGGCCTCCAGGAGGGCGTCGACGGACCGCAGGTCCGCCAGGATGCCCAGGAGATGAACGGCGTGGATCACGCCCCATCCCCGGCCGTCCTCCCAGTTGTAGTTCTCCTCGTGGAAAAGAACCTCGCACAGGAGCGGAAGCATCGCTTCCTTCCTCCGCTTCACTTCGTTCAGGAAATCGACCCCCAGCCGGTCTTCTCCGGAGAAGATCTGCATGGCCAGCCGGCCATCGTCCATGTCTTTGTACGCCATTTCCAACCTTTCGGAATCGCGCAAAAATTCGTATCCCCACGGGGAGCCCGCAGGGGGCATTATAGAGAGATATTTCGGTTTTGCAACCGGCCTGTGGCCTTTCCGGGAGAAAAAGCATACGATCCGGCGGCGCCCGTCGCCGTATCGGGGAAACCGGAGGTCTGGGCCATCCTGCAGGTCGCGGTTCCGCTTCCCATTTTCCCGTTGCATAGCCGGCGATATCCGTTTACATTCGCCATGTTTTGTACACCATACGGGGAGGGGAAAATTGAACGACCAGCCATCCATCTGGGAGCGGATCCGCGTCCCGTTCGTTTCCTGGAACGGTCCGTCCGACTACAAGGAGACCTTCTTTCAGGAACTCAACGACCAGTGCGGCAAGATTGTCTTCATCGTCTCCCTGATCGCAGTCTTCGCCCTGCTCCCCTATATCCCCATCGACCGGCAGCTCCACCCGAACGAGCCGCTTATCATTGCGCTCCGGATCGGCTTTTCGGTGGTGGGCCTGACCGTCCTGATCCTGCAAGGCTTCAAACGATTCAAGCCCTACAGCCTGCTTTTGATCATCATCATCAGCGGCTATCTCGAGATTGCAACGGCGGCAATCACCGGCCTGTCCAAGGCCGACCCGGCCTATCTCGGCGGCTATCTTCTCGTTACCACGCTGCTGGCCCTCATCCCGATCCCCCGGCGGGCGGCCTGGTCGATCCTCGCTTTATCGGTGATGGTTTTTTTCAGCACCTGCTTCGCGAAGGGGATGTATTTCGACTCCGTCCGGTCGCGCTACAACCTGAACGACCTCCTGGTCGCGATCGTGGTTGTGGCGTTCTTCATTTTTCTCCTGGACCGGCTGCGGTTCAACAGCTGGGAGAAATCGAAGAAGATCTGGCAGCAGAACCAGGCGCTCCGGGAAAGCGAGGAGTTCTCGACCCGGCTTATCGCGGCCATCCCCGACGTCGTGATCCGCACGAACACCCAGGGCGAGGTTCTCTACATCAACGAGAAGGGCATCGAGGTGAGCGGGTATAAAAGAGAAGAGATTGTCGGACAGAACATGCTCTCCTTCGTCGCCACCGAGGATCTCGAAACGGCAATTCAGAACACGATCCTCATGATGGAGGGACCCCTCGGGCCGAAGGAATACCACCTGATCCTGGAAAGGGGCAGGAAGTCTCTATACGAGGTGAACGGAAGCGTCCTCGAACACGAAGACGGTACTCCCTACGGCATGGTCTACATCATTCGCGACATCAGCGAGCGCAAACAGGCGGAAGAAGCCCTGCGCGAGAGCGAGGAGAAATTCCGGGGCATCTTCCAGAATGCCCTGATGGGGATTTACCAGTCCACGCCGGAGGGCCGTTTCCTTTCGGTGAATCCGGCCCTGGCCCGCATTTACGGATACGACTCCGCCGAGGAGATGATCAGCACCGTCACGGACATTGCAACACAGATCTTCATGAATCCCGCCGACCGCGCAGAGATCATGTCCATCATGGAGAGGGAGGGATTCCTCCCGGCCTATGAGGTTCAGCATCGGCGCAAGGACGGAAGCCCTGTCTGGCTGTCCCTGCATTCACGGGCCGTCCGGAACGAGGAAGGCCGCATCATCCGGTTCGACGGACTGGCTGTGGACATCAGCGAGCGCAAGCAGGCGGAGGAGGCCCTCCGCGAGAGCGAGGAAAAGCTCCGGCGGGTCGTCGAAACCATCCCTCACGTCCTGTCGATCTGGGACATGAATCTAAAGAACACCTATGCGAGTCCCGCGGTCCGGCGAATGTTGGGATATACACAGGAGGAGGCGGTGGCGCTGTCGCTGAATCAATGGCTCACCCCGGAATCGATGGGATTTGCCATGAAAGCCTACGAGGAGGACCTGGCAAGGGAGCGGACAACGGATTTCTCCGTCCATAACGTGCGAGTCCTGGAACTGGAGGCCTTTCGCAAGGACGGGTCCACCATCCCGACGGAAAGCACCATCACGTTCCTGCGCGATACCAAGGGTGCACCCATCGGCATCGTCATGCTGACAACGGACATCAGCGAGCGGAGACGGGCCGAGGCGGAAAAGCAGGAGGCCGCCGAGGCGCTGCGCCGAAGCGAAGAGAAGTACCGGCTCCTCGCCGAAAACAGCGACGACGTGATCTGGACCACCGACACGGCAATGCGCTTTACCTACGTCAGCCCCTCGATCCGGAAATTGCGTGGAATCACGGTCGAGGAGGCCCTGGCCGAGACGGTGGAACAGGCCATGACTCCGGATTCGCTGAATACGGTCCTCTTCGCATACAACCGCTTCCTTCCCGACATCGAGCAAGGAAAGAATCCGACGGCGCGCATCGAGATCGAGCAGTACCGCAAGGATGGCTCAACCGTATGGGTGGAAGCCTCTATGATGACCATGCGCGATGACGAAGGCCGCCTGATCGGCTATCTCGGCGTTTCCCGAGACATCAGCGAGCGGAGACGGGCCGAGGCGGAAAAGCAGGAGGCCGCCGAGGCGCTGCGCCGAAGTGAGGAAAATTACAAATTCCTGGTGGAAAACACGAGTGACATCATCTGGGTCTTCGACCTGAAAGCCATGAGCTACGCGTTCTGCTCGAACTCGGTGGAACGCACGCTCGGATACACCGCCGAGGAGACGGTGGGCATGAAACTCGAGAACGTCTTTACCCCGGAGACCGCGGAGGCCGTGACGGCCGGCTTCAGGAGGATCGTTGCGGGCAAGGAACCTTTGGATCGGATCGTGATGGAGGCGGAGCATATTGCCAAGAACGGGGACCGGCTGTGGATGGAGATCAGCGCCGTCGTGAAAAGGGATGAACGGGGCAGGCCCGTCGCCTTCAACGGCGTGACCCGTGACATCTCGGAACGAAAACGGGCGGAGGCCGAGCGGGAAGCTGCCGCCGAGGCGCTCCGCCGGAGCGAGGAAAAGTACCGGCTCCTCACCGAGAACAGCGGTGATGTGATCTATACGACGGATACGAATCTCCGAATGACTTACATAAGTCCCGCCATACAGAAATTGCGGGGCGTGACTCCCGAGGAGGCCATGGGACAGCCCTTTGCCGATGCCATGACTCCGGAATCCCTGAACGTGCTCTTTGAGGACTATCTCCGGGTACTCCCTGAAATCGAAAAGGGCGGCAATCCCACATCCCATCTCGAATTGGAGCAGTACAAAAAAGACGGTTCCACCTTCTGGGTGGATGTGACGTTGAGCCCCATGCGTGACGATGCAGGACGACTGACCGGTATTGTGGGTGTGTCCCGCGACATCTCGGAGCGAAAGCGGATGGAAGCGGAACTGAAGGAGGCCGAGGAGAAATACCGGACCATCCTCGAAACCATGGACAGCGGCTACTATGAGGTCGATCTGAAAGGCAGCATGCTCTTCTGCAATCCGGCCCTGCGGAAATTCCTGGGGTACGGGGAGGGAGAGCTCACGGGGCTCCCGTTCAGCGCATACATGGACGATGAGGAAACCAAACGCGTTTACAAGATTTTCCACGAAGTCTACGTGAGCGGAAAACCATCCGGAGACTTCTACTGGCGGCTCACCAGGAAAGACGGGACCAGCGTCTACTCGGCCGTCTCCGCCTACCCTGTCAGAAACGGTCAGGACAAGATTGTCGGCTTCCGCGGCACGGTTCGGGATATCACCATCCTGAAAGAGGCCAAGGATGCGGCCGACGCGGCAAGCCGCTCCAAGAGCGCGTTCCTGGCGAACATGTCCCACGAGATCCGGACGCCCATGAACGCCATCCTCGGCTTCGCCCAGCTCATGGAGCGGGACCCGGATCTCTCGCCGCAGTCCCGGGAACACCTGGATGTCATCAACCGCAGCGGCGAACATCTGCTTGCGCTCATCAACGACATCCTGGAAATGTCCAAGATCGAGGCCGGGCGGGCCACCTTCACACCGAACACCTTCGACCTGCACGCCTTCCTCCGGGACATCGAACGGATGTTCCGCATCCGGACCGACGCAAAGAAACTGACCTTCCTGCTGGAGGAGGTCGGGCCCGTTCCCCGCTGGGCCGTCACGGACGAAGGAAAACTCCGCCAGGTCCTCATCAACCTCCTGGGGAACGCCGTGAAGTTCACCGAGGAGGGCGGCATCGCCCTGCGTGTGGCGGCCAGGGCCGAAAAGGGAGACAAGGTGGATCTCCGCTTCGAGGTGGAGGACACGGGACCCGGCATGACCGAGGAGGAAAAGGGCATCCTCTTCCAGGCCTTCGAGCAGACCCGGACCGGAGTCAAGAGCGGCGGAACCGGCCTTGGACTGGCCCTCAGCCGGGGGTTCGTCCAGGTCATGGGGGGATCCATCACGGTGACCAGCACCGTCGGCAAGGGAACGACCTTCCGCTTCGAGATTCCCGTCCGGGAAGGAACGGAGGAGCAGGCGAAACCGAAGGAGGCAAAGCGCCGTGTCCTGCGCCTGAAGCCCGGCCAGGGCGAGATCCGAGTCCTTGTCGCCGACGACCGGGACACGAACCGCCAGTTGCTTACCCGGCTGCTCGGCACCGTCGGATTCACCACCCGGGAGGCCGTCAACGGGGAGGAGGCTCTTCAGTCGATCCGGGAGTGGAAGCCCCGGGTGGTCCTCATGGACATGACCATGCCCGTCATGGACGGTTACGAGGCCACGCGCGTCATCAAGGCGACGCCGGAGCTGAAGGGCACGGCCGTCATCGCCGTCACGGCCAGCGCCTTCGAGGAGGACCGGCAGCGGATCTTCGCCGCCGGGGCCGACGGCTACCTGTCGAAGCCCTTCAAAGAAGAGGATCTGTTTGAAACCATCCGCCTGCTCACAGGAGTCGAATTCCTGTACGACGAAACGGAGTCCCCGGAAAGGACACCCGACGGGGCGGAAGATGCCGCCCGGATGCACCGGACTGTCGCTGCTCTTGCCCCGGAACTGATCTCGCAAATGCGGGACGCGGTGGAGAGCGCCGACATGGACCTCTTGAACGAACTGGTCGGACGACTGGCCGCGGAGCACCCGGATTTCACCCGGTGGGTGCGGCAGATGGCCGCCCGCTATGAATATGAAGCATTGATCGAGCTGTTTTCACACGGAGCATGATTCATGAAAAACAAAAGCAAAACGGATCCGGTCCAGGCCGATATCCTGGTCGTGGACGATGTGCCCGCCAACCTCACCCTCCTTGCGGGCATGCTGAAGGAGAAAGGCCACCGCGTGCGGCCCGTACCCAGCGGAAAACTGGCCCTCAAGGCCGTGGAGCATGAAAAGCCCGACCTGATCCTCCTCGACATCACCATGCCGGAAATGGACGGTTTCGAGGTCTGCCGGAGGCTGAAAGAGGACGTCCGATTCCGCGATATCCCCGTCATTTTCATCAGCGCCCTCACGGAGACACTGGACAAAGTGAAGGCCTTCGGCAGCGGCGGCGTCGATTACGTGACCAAGCCCTTCCAGTTTGAAGAGGTGGAAGCGCGAGTGGAGACCCACCTGAAGCTGCGGCGCTACCAGGCACACCTGGAGGACCTGGTGGCAGAACAGGTTCGGGAGATCTCCGCCTCCCAGGTGTCGACGATCTTCGCCCTCTCCAAGCTGGCCGAATCCAGGGACAGGGAAACGGGAAAACACCTGGAGAGGGTCCAGGTCTTCTGCGGGATGCTGGCTGAAAAACTGGGCCGGGAAGAGCCGTACAACCAGGCGATCGACGAGGCCTTCATCCACAACATCTTCAATGCCAGCCCGCTGCACGACATCGGCAAGGTCGCCAGTCCCGACCGGATCCTGCTGAAAGCAGGCAAGCTGACCGAGGAAGAGTTCCGCATCATGAAGGAGCATTCCGTCGTGGGCGCTGCGACCATGGAGTCGGTCCGTGACGTGTACCCCGGGAACGCATTTATCAACATGGGCATCTCCATCGCACGGAGCCATCATGAGCGCTGGGACGGGAGAGGCTATCCCGATGGACTCGAGGGCGAGGAGATCCCCCTGGCGGCCCGGATCATGGCCGTCGCGGACGTCTACGACGCGCTGCGCTCCTGCCGCTGTTACAAGGGACCTTGCACACGGGAGCAGGCACTCGGTTTCATTGAGAAAGGCAGCGGCGTCCAGTTCGACCCCGTCGTGGTTGCCGCCTTCCTGGTGCTGGAGGAGGAATTCAACCGGATCGGACGCGAAATGGGGTACACAGGATAAGGCACCAACAGGCGCCGGGACCGGGAAGGGCCCGCCTGCCGGTAAAGAGATCCATCTTTCCGGCCATTCGACGGATGCGAATATGGATTCGTCCTCACAACAACACGACCGCTACGCCGTCCTGAAGATCATCGTCATCTACATATTCTTCGGCGTGCTGTGGATATACTTCTCGGATACCATCCTCGCCTGGCTGGTCCGCGATGCAAACGTGATGACGTATGTCCAGATATCAAAGGGCATTCTGTTTATCCTGATCACGGCGTCGCTGCTCTATGTTCTCATCCACACGTATGTGGATCGATTGATGAGGATGAACAGGACGCTTCAGGAGAGGGAGATCCTGCTGCACAGCATCGCGACCAATATCCCCGGTGTCGCATACCAGTTCGTTGCCACGGACGCCGGAGGCTGCAACGTCAGCTACGTGAGCGAGAAATTGACGGAGACCTTCGGATTGTCCACGGAGATCGATGTCTTCTTCCCGATGTTCGCCGATCACGTCGTGGAGGAGGACCGCGGCCGTTTCCTGGACTCTCTCCGGGAGGCGGTGGCTTCCGGGACCCCCTGGAGGTTCGAGGGCCGGTTTGTCAAGCCGGACGGCGCACTCATCTGGTTCAAGGCGCTGGCCACGCCGAAAAGGGACGGCGGCCTTCTGCTTTACCACGGCGTGCTGATGGACATTTCCGAACGGAAGAAAGCCGAGGAGGACCTCCGGCGCCTGAATTTCGCCATCGAGCGGGCCGCGGAAAGCGTCCTCATCACCGACCCGGACGGAGTCATCCAGTACGTGAATCCGGCCTTCGAGAAAGTCACCGGATACAGCCGCAGCGAGGCCATCGGCAGGACTCCGGCGCTCCTGAAGAGCGGCGTCCAGGATCATTCCTTTTATGAGAATCTCTGGAAGACCCTCAAGAGCGGCATGATCTGGAGCGGACGCATGACGAACCGGCGGAAGGACGGGAAACGGATCCAGGCGGACTCCACCATCAGCCCCCTGCTCACCTCGACCGGTGAGCTGACGGGCTACATTGCCCTCAACCGGGACGTCACCGAGGCGGTCAAACTCGAGACGATGCTCCGGCAGGCCCAGAAGATGGAGGCCATCGGCACACTGGCCGGGGGCATTGCGCATGATTTCAACAATATCCTCTCGGCGATGATGGGCTATGCGGAACTGGCGCGGTTCAGGACGACGGACCCGCAGATCCAGCCCTATCTCGATCAGATCCTCAAGGCCTGCGACCGCTCCCGGGACCTGGTCAAACAGATCCTGACCTTCAGCCGCCGGCGGGACCAGGAGATGAAGCCGATGGCCGTCACCCCTGTCGTCAAGGAAGTCCTGCAGCTGCTTCGGTCGTCCATTCCCTCGACCGTCGAGATCCGCACGTCATTCGAAACTCCCCACGACACCGTCCTGGCCGATCCCACCCAGATCCACCAGGTACTGATGAACCTCTGTACCAATGCCGTGCATGCCATGCGGGAAAGGGAGGGCGTCCTGGAGGTGCGACTCGGCCGGCAGGTACTCACCGCGCAAAGCCCGGTTTACGATCCGGGATTGAAGGAAGGGCCCTATCTGCAGATGGTGGTGAGCGACACCGGGGAAGGGATCGACCCGGCTGTCCGGGACAAGATTTTCGATCCTTTCTTCACAACCAAGGCGTCCGGCGAAGGGACGGGGCTGGGATTGTCCGTCGTCTACGGCATCGTCAAGGACCACGGCGGGATGATTCACGTGGAGAGCGAGTCCGGGAAAGGAACCGCCTTCACGATTCACCTGCCCCTGCTCGATGCCGAAAAGGAATGGGAAGGGCCGGAGATGGCCCTGATTCCCGAGGGGACCGGGCACATCCTGTACGTCGACGACGAGGAGCCCGTCGCCTCCCTGGGGCGGGAGATGCTCACGTCCCTCGGCTACGACGTGGCCGTACGCCTGAGCAGTATCGACGCCCTGGAGGCGTTCCGTGCAAACCCCCGGGATTACGACCTGGTGATCACCGACATGACGATGCCCAACATGACCGGCGCCCGCCTGGCGGGGGAGATGCTGAAGATCCGGCCCGATCTCCCGATCATCCTGACCACCGGTTTCAGCGAGCGGATCGACAAGGAGGAGGCGCAAAAACTCGGCTGCCGGGATTTCCTGATGAAGCCCGTCTCCCTCGGCGACCTCGCCCGGGCCGTGAAGAGAGCCGTGGGAGAGGGATCGGAACCGGCGGAACGGTGACCTGTGCTGCGAAACAATCTTGAACGGAAATGCCTGGTTCATTTCATGATCTACAATGGAAACCATCCATTGCAGGATTCACTTCAGGGTTGCAACCCGGAAGCAACCCGAGTACATTCGCCACGTTCCCAACCTCCGTCCCTGATACAACACTCTTACCTCCAAGACAGGGGCGGACGCCCGGGATGGAACAGGTTTCCCCTTCGATCCGCATCGACGAACCAGAACCCTTGGCATGGGGCATCACGGCATGGCACAAGGCGCTTTCTCCGGCAGGTGAAAGCACGGTTGTTTTTCGCGATGCCGCCTTCGCAGATGATGTGACCAAAAGCAACCTTTCCGCCATTTTCCAGCAGTATGGCCTGGGAAATGTGCGCAGCCTGTAGAGAGGTTCAATCAGCGTGAAGAAAGATCTGACGAATTCCGTCCTCGACCGGCAGAACATCCTCAACAACCCTTACGCCGTTGCTGAAATCGAAAAAGCAGCAGGAATCCGAGGTATTCCGTTTCAAGACAAGACGGTCGTGCTGAAAGAGCAGGTGGCAACTTTCTTTGAGGTCACCTCCCGCACGATCGACCACTATATCGAGAAATACGGCGACGAACTGCGCCGGAACGGGTACGAGGTATTGCGCGGTAACCATTTGAAAGAGCTGAAAAAAGAGATCGGGAAGCATTTTGGTGACGAAATGGGCTTCGTTACCAAAACGACTGTGCTCGGCATCTTTGACTTCCGCGCATTCCTGAATCTGTCCATGCTGATCGTCGAGAGCGAGCGGGCGCGGCTCCTGCGTCGCGCTATTCTCGACATCGTCATCGATACGATCAATCAACGCACCGGCGGCGGCACCAAATACATCAACCAGCGGGATGAGGATTTTCTTCAATCCTGGTTCGAGGAAGAAAGCTATCGCCGCGAATTCACCGACGCATTGAAGGATTGTGTCGATATGGGTAACTTCAAGTATCCTCTCTACACGGACAAGATCTATGTCAGCATTTTCAAGGAAAAGGCGACGGAATATCGTAAGGTTTTGCGGTTACAGGAGAAAGACAAGGTAAGGGACACCTTCTACGCCGAGATACTGGATTTGGTCGCTGCATATGAGAGCGGTTTTGCCGCTGTATTACGCAGCAGCTTTGCAGCCCGGAAGCGCAAACTGACCTCATGGGAGGTTGATTCACTATTTACAGATTTTGAAAATCAGGCGTTATGGAAGCCTCTTATCGAGAAAGCACGGAACAAAATGGCCAGTCGTGATCTGGCATTTCGCGACGCGTTGCATCTTCAGCTCAAGGAATATGTCACCCCCCTGCAGCGCGAAGAATTTGAACGTTTTCTTGGTGAGAAAAGCAAGGAATTGGCAGAAAGGCTTGAAGACGCGAAAGATGTCATGAAGCGGCTCAAAGAGCGTGAATAATCATGCCGATTATCTACCTCACGCTCGATCAGGCTCTTGAAGTGCATCGCAAGACGGTGGCCGTCAGCGGCGGGGGATCGGTTGGTTGCCTTGACTCCGGGCAACTGGACTCCATTCTGAATCACATGCGGAATGATGATTATTATCCATACCTTGCCGACAAATTGACCCATTTGTTCTTCTGCACCTGCAAGTTCCATTGCTTTGCCGACGGCAACAAGCGAATCGCCATTTCACTTTGTGCACAAATGCTCCTGCTCAACGGCTATTTGCGAAGCGTGGGGGGATTTATCCGGGAATCGGAGAACATAAGCTACCATGTTGCCGCCGGGAACATAAACAGGGAGTTGCTTAGCGAATGGATGAATGCCCTTCTGCAAGGTGACGAAGACGATGAGGCTCTAAAACTGAAGGTTTTGAATGCGATATCAAAGGGCATCCCTTGAAGCTGCGCTTCGAACCGATTTATTTCAACAGGCGGCCATGAACGTTTTTGAGCCGCACTTCACACAAATTAACATCCAACAGACGAATCTTCCGCCCCGTTGTGCCTCTTGACATCGCGGCTCATCTGGTCCAGCATGCCGACCCGAAAACAACCGGATGGATATATCGTCTCATGGATCGAAACGACAGACGCGACAACCCCGCCCTCCTGACGGCGGGGTTGTCATTTTTATTGCGATTCTGCATAGATTGAGGATGGGGTATGGATGAAGGAATGGCAAACGGACGACAAGCCATCGACGAAACAAAGGATCCGTGCCTGCAGGAGACGGCCACCCGTGAACGGGCGCTTTCGACCGGGAACACGGTTCAGGAGTTTCATATTGAGCTGTTCCAAAAATACAGAAGCACCATCGACAGGGCCAACGAGGCGGTTTTCATCCTTCAGGACGGACGCTTCGTGTTCGTCAACCGGAACATGTCGGAGCTTCTGGGGGTCCCCACGGAGAAGCTGGAAGGGTCCCCCTTTCCGGATTTTGTCTGGCCTGCGGACCGAGAGCTCATCGTAACGAACTACGGAAAACGGTTGAGGAGGGAGCCGGTTCCCGACTCTTACGAGTTCCGGATTGTCGGTGCCGGCGGCCGGCTCACCTGGGTCTCCCTTTCGGCGACCGTCCTGATGCACCGGGGAGACAGAACGGCGATCCTGTACCTGCTCAGCGACATCACGGAGCGCAGGCAGGCGGAAGAGGCCCTCCGGCAATCGGAATCCCGCTTCCGGATGCTCTTCGAAAACTCGGGAACGGCGATCATCCTGGTGGAAGACGACACGACCATCAGCCTCGCCAATACCGAGTTCGAGAAGCTGTCCGGCTGTCCGAAGGGCGAAACCGAGGGGAAGAGGAGCTGGACGGAGTTCGTCGTACCGGAGGACCGGGAGAGAATGATCGAGCAGCACCGCCTGCGCCGGGAAGATGCCAAAAACGCCTCGAAATATTACGAATTCTGTCTCTCCGACGCAGGCGGCCGCGTCCGGGACATCGCCCTGAAAGCGGACCTGATCCCCGGCACAACCCAGACCATCGCCTCGCTTCTGGACATCACGGAGCGCAGGCAGGCGGAAAAGGCGCTGATGGAGAGCGAGA
>CAZODI010000007.1:0-17132 GCA_964578535.1 uncultured Syntrophaceae bacterium | reverse complement strand
CTTCTGGACATCACGGAGCGCAGGCAGGCGGAAAAGGCGCTGATGGAGAGCGAGAGCAGGTACCGGGCCCTGATGGAGAGCACCTCCGCGGGCATCTATCTCATTCAGGACAACTGTTTTGTCTACGTCAACCCGGCCTTCGAGGCCATCACCGGCTACACGATGAACGAACTGACGGGCGTTCCGTTCTGGCAGTTCATCCACCCGGATTTCCGGGAGACGGTCCGGGGCCGGGGCACCCGGCGCCTGGAGGGCAAAGAGCCTCCGGATCGGTATGAATTCAAGATCATCCGGAAGGACGGACGGGAGAAGTGGATCGAGCTCTCCGCCGCGTCCATCGACCTGTCGGACAGGCCGACGATCATGGGGTCCATGTTCGACATCACCGACCGCAAGCAGGCGGAGGAGGCGCTCCGGGAAAGCGAGGCGCGCTTCCGCGACTTGAGCGAGAACGCCCCGGACATCATCTACACCCTGGATATGACGGGGGCTGTCACGTACGCCAATCCCGCCTGGAAGCGAATCCTGGGGCACGACCTCCAGGAGTTGCAGGGCCGTTACTTCACGGATTTCACCCGGGAGGACGACCGGCGAACCTGCCGGAAGCTGTTCCGGGGGATCCGGGATGAAAACAGGGCCGTCAGCAACCATATCGGCGCCATGCTGACCCGGGACGGGATGGAGCGGATCTTCAACATGAACAGCAGCTTTCTTCGCGATGCGGAAGGACGTGTCATCGGCGTCGTGGGCATGATGAAGGACGTCACGGAGCTGCTGGATATGGAGAAGAAGCTCGGCCAGGCCCAGAAGATGGAGGCCATCGGAACCCTGGCCGGCGGCATCGCCCACGATTTCAATAACCTGCTCATGGGCATCCAGGGCTACGCCTCCCTGACCCTGCTGGACCTGGAGCCGTCCCATCCCCATTACGACAGGCTCAAGCGAATCGAGGAGCAGGTGAAAAGCGGGACGGACCTGACGAAGCAGCTCCTCGGTCTTGCCCGGGGCGGAAAATATGAAGTGAAGCCCTCCGACATGAACGAAATCCTCGCCGGAACGTCTTCCCTCTTCGGGCGGACGAAAAAGGAAATCTCCGTCTACCGGAGCTTCGCCGCGGACCTCCGGGCCGTGGAGGTCGACCGGGGCCAGATGGAGCAGGTGTTCATGAATCTCTACGTGAACGCCTGGCAGGCCATGCCCGCGGGCGGGGACATCGACCTGGAGACGGCGAATGTCGTCCTGGGCGAGGGGGAAACGGCGCCCTACGGCGCCAGACCGGGCCGATACGTGAAGATCCGCATCTCCGACACGGGGATCGGAATGGACCGGAAGACCATGGAGCGAATCTTCGACCCCTTCTTCACGACGAAGGCCATCGGACGAGGTACGGGATTGGGGCTGGCCATGGTGTACGGCATCGTGAAGGGGCACGGTGGCATCATCCAGGTGGACAGCCGGCCCGGCCGGGGATCGACGTTCACCATCTATCTGCCGGCAACGGAAAAAGCGGTCGTCCGGAACCGGGAGGAAAGCGAAACGATCACCGGAGGCCATGAAACGATCCTGCTGGTCGACGACGAGCAGACGGTGGCCGAGGTCACCCGGGAGCTTCTCGCTTCCCTGGGATACCGGGTCTACGTGGCCGGAAGCGGCCAGGATGCCATTGCCGTGTACATGGTAAAGAAGGAGAAGATCGACCTGGTGATCCTCGACATGGTCATGCCGGGGATCTCGGGGGGAGAGACCTTCGACCGCCTCCGGGAGATCAATCCGGCGGTCCGGGTCATCCTTTCCAGCGGATACAGCATCAACGGCCAGGCCCAGAACATCATGGACCGCGGCTGCAACGGGTTCCTGCAGAAGCCTTTCCGCATCGAGCAACTCTCCGCGAAAGTCCGGCAGGCCCTGGACTGAGATCGGCCTTCCCGGAACCCGGCGGCGGCTTTGCCGGATCGTTTCCGGTCAGTTCGCCGCCGGCGGCGGGACGAAGCGTTGAACCCGGTTCCGCCCGCTCTCCTTGGCCTCGTACAGGGCGGAATCGGCGGCGCGGATCAGGGCCTGGATCGAGTCGGCGTCTTCCGGGAACGTCGCCAGGCCGATGCTGATGGTGAACTGATTCGGATATCCCTCCACCTTGCTTCCCGCCACGGCGGTGCGGATTCGCTCCCCGAAAACCATTCCGCCCTCCCCGCCGGTCTCCGGGAGGATGACGACGAACTCCTCCCCGCCAAACCGGGCCGGGATGTCGCTTTCCCGGGCGTGAGCCTTGAGCAGGCCCGCTACGGCCTGGAGGACCCGGTCGCCCATCTGGTGGCCGAAGGAATCGTTCACGCTCTTGAAGTGATCCAGGTCGCACATGGCCAGCGTGAGGCGGCTCCCGTACCGCCTGGCGCGCCGGAATTCCGAGTCCAGCTTCACGTTGAAGTAACGCCGGATGTAGAGCCCCGTCAGCTCGTCGGTGATCGCCATCTCGTAGAGGGAGGTGTTGTTGATCGCCACGGCCGCCTGGTTGCCGAGGGCGTTGAGCAGCTCCAGGTCTTCCGCCGTGAAGATCCCCTCGCTGCGCTTGTTGGTGATGTTGATGACCCCGATGGCCTCGTCCGCGACGACCAGCGGGATGCACAGGATCGATTCGACGTTGGATTCCCGGTTTTCCAGGTATCGCTCGTCTTTGTCCGCTGCATTGACGATGATCGCTTCCTTCGTCTCGAAGACCTTGCCGGCGATGCCCTCGCCGACGCCGAAGGTCCGGCAGCTCATCAGGCCCGAATTGATGGCCTCCTCCGTTTTCTTGTCCGGGAGTCCGTTGACGACGTGGATCACCAGCCGTCTCGTCTGCTGATCGAAGAGCATCAGCGATCCCTTCTGGGCCTCGGTGGTCTCGATGGCCTGCTGCAGGATGAACTTCAGCAGGTTCTTCAGGTCGCCGATGTGGTTCATGGCCCGGCCGATGTTGTACAGGATGGACAGGTTCTTGACCGTCTTGTTCAGCTCGACCATGCTCGCTTCGCTCTTTTCGTACAGCCTGGCGGTGATGATGCTGACCGCGGCCTGCTCGGCCAGGATGTTCAGGAATTCGAGGTCGTCGTCCGTGTAGGAACCGGTATACCTCTTCGTGCCGACGCTGAGCAGCCCCACCACTTTTCCGCGGTGGACCAGGGGAACGAAATACCGGCTCGAGAGTCCCGACAGCCGGTATTTCTCGAACGGAACCGCGAAGCGGGGCTCCCCTAAGCTGTCGACCGTGGCAAAGGGCTGCCCCTGCCGGAGGGCCTGCCAGAGCAGCCCCTCGTCCGCCGGAAACGAGAAATCCGCCGCCAGATCCGCCGCCAGGCCGAAGCCCTGCACCATCTCGAACCGGGTCCCTTCGTCGTTCATGATGAACAGGGCATAGGCCGAAAGACCGAAACGCTCCTGCACGATGCTGACGAATACGTTGTAGAGCTCCCTTGCGCCCAGCAGGTTGTCGAAGGCCTTCCCCGCCTGCAGGAGGCTGGACAGGTCGAACAGCTTGCGCTCCAGCTGAACCAGTTTCTGATCGGGTTGAACCATAGGCCTCCTGATTTCCTCCCCCATCTGTGCCCTCAAATGATCCGTGTGCCGCTGCTTTCGGCGGAACGCCCCTGCCGGCCCCGGGACGGCCGCACCGCCCCGCAGCGGAGGAGCGGACCGCCGGACGGATAAAACACGGCCGTCGTCAGTCTCTTCCCCGCAGGCGCATTCTCAGGTACTCGCTGAAATCCCCATACCGCCCGCTCATTTCATCAGGCTCGCCCGTCCGTGCATCCAGGTCCCGCATGCTCGGGGGCAGCTCCGGGTCGATACCCAGGATCTCCCTTACCTCTTCGGGGAACTTGGCGGGGTGGGCGGTCTCCAGGGAGACGCAGAGGGGGAAGTCGCCGTGCCGCGCCAGCCAGGTCTCCAGTCCCTTCCAGCCGACGGCTCCGTGGGGCTCCAGGACGACCCCGAAGGTGTCGTAGACCCGGCGGATGGTTCGGCGGGTCTCGTCGTCGGAGACGGACACGGAAAAAATCCGCCGCTGCATCTGATCCCGGTCGGGCCGTTTCCAGACCCGGCCACCCCGATCGACGGTACCGCCGTAGAGGTCGAAGAAGCGCGCCAGGTTGCTCGGGTGCCCCACGTTCATGGCGTTGGACAGGCAGGCCCGGGACGGCGAGATCTTCGCATAGACCCCGGTTTCAAGGAAACGCGGGAACTCGTCGTTCTCGTTGGTGGGCATGACCAGGGTGTGGACGGGCAGGCCCATCCGGCGGGCATACTCGCACCCCAGGGCGTCTCCGAAGTTGCCCGAGGGTACGGAAAAGACAATCTCTTCGCCCGACTCCGCCAGCTGGGCGTAAGCATATACGTAATAGACGATCTGCGGCAGGATGCGGCCGAAGTTGATGGAGTTGGCCGAGGTCAGGTTCATCCCCGCCAGCCCGGGATCGGCAAAGGCCTGCTTCACCAGGTCCTGGCAGTCGTCGAACTTGCCCTCCACCGAGACGGCCTGGACGTTCTGCCCGATGGTGTCGAGCTGCTTCTTCTGGCGCCCGCTCACCTCGCCCCGGGGATAGAGGATCGTCACGGCGATGCCCGGGACGCCCCGGTAAGCGTCGCCCACGGCGCTTCCCGTGTCGCCCGAGGTGGCCACCAGGATGTTGAGGCGGCTGCCGGGATCCCGGAAGTGGCTCATGAGGCGGGCCATCATGCGGGCGGCGAAGTCCTTGAACGAGGCGGTGGGGCCCCGGTCGAGGCGCATCACGTACTTGCCGCCGGTCACCGGCTCCAGCGGGACATCGTAGTCATAGGCGTCTTCGGCGATCCGCCGTAGCTCGTCCTTTCCGATCTCGTCCCGCAGGAATGCCCAGCCCACAAGCAGAGCCGCGTCCGTATAGGGTCTGCCCTTCAGGGCCCGGATCTCATCCGGCTTCAGGGCCGGGATCCGGTCGGGCATGAAGAGCCCCTCATCGGGGGCCTGCCCTTGGAGGAGGGCCTCCCGGAAGGAGACTTTTCCCTTGAAGGGTACGATCCCAGGCGCCTGGTCCAGGTTCCGGTTGGTGCTGTAGTACAGGATCCGCTCCGCCACGTTCATCCTCCGTTTCCCGCCGCCAGGATCGCTTCCACCTCCACCAGGGCCTGGCGCGGAAGGGCCGCCACGCCCACGGTGGCCCTAGCGGGATAAGGTTCCTTGAAATATTGTGCCATGATCTCGTTCACCCGGGGGAAGTGCCCCAGGTCGGTGAGGAAGATGGTCAGCTTGACCGCATCGTCCAGGGCCAGCCCGGCGGCCTCCGCCACGGCCTCCAGGTTGGAGAAGACCCGGTGGATCTGCCTTTCGATCCCCTCCTCCAGCGCCATCGTCGCCGGGTCCAGGCCGATCTGCCCGGAAAGAAACACCAATCCTCCTGCCCGGACGGCCTGGGAGTAGGTACCGATGGCCTTCGGGGCCGCATCCGTTGCGACGATGTCTTTGACCGCCATATGATCCTCCGATTTTCCCGGAATGAACCGATGCAGGATGGCCCTGGCGGGATCCGCATACCCTGATACCTTGCCCGGGATGCTGCGGTATCCGCCGTTTCCGGCAGGGATTTGCCACTATAGGAAACGGCCGGGGGCCTGTCAAGGCGGAGCAACCTGCCGGGCATGCCCTTAAAAAAAATTCCCCCGCCGCGGAGGCAGAAGAAATTTTTCTATCGGACCCGTTCGTGGACGCTCCATGCATCTCCGCGATGTCTCATCGCGCCGGGTCACCTGATTCTCCGTTGTTTTCAATTCCCCGGAACAGCAGTTTGCACAGGTTGTCCGTCAGTTCGTCCGGGTCGATATCCTTATCGAAGATGACCTCCCGGAGACAGATATGCTCAAGGCTCCCCAGAAGCACCTGTCGAATGAACTTGGGCGGGATGTCACTCCGGATCTCACCGTTTGCAATCCCCTCTTCGATCACCTTCAAAACCGTCCGCGCATAAACGGTGACGATCCAGTCATAGGTTTCGCTTGTATAAAAACCCGGCATGCCCCGAACCACAAGGGAAAGCAGTTTGGCGATGATCCGGTTGGATGCGTATACGTTGATATGCATCCAGATCAGCCTGCGCAGCTTGTTCGTGGTCCCTTTGATGCCCTTCAAATCCAGTTCGAAGCGGGCCAGATGACGATCCAGGTAGTGCCGCAGAACCACGTATAAAAGGTCCCGCTTATCCTTGAAATACTTGTAGATCAGGGGTTCGCTGACGCCTGCCGTTCGGGCGATTTCGGCCGTGGTGATCGAGTCGAATTCCTTGACTTCCAGCAGGGATTTCAGTGCCTCGATGATCTTCACTTTGCCCGGCGGCATGGTTTCCATCATGTCGCGGCCTGAAAGCTGATTTTTCTCCGGTGCCACCTGAGTCACCCGCTCCTTTTCCCTTCCTTCCCGTGGATCCTGCAACACATTGATTTCTTGTGGTTTTTTACATTCTTGCTGATTTCAACAGAATTCACCCACAGGCCCCAAGTCCATTCAGGCCTGACGTTGCATTCGGACTTTTTGTTCCATCGCATACCCGTTTAGCATTGACATGACAAGCTTTTTCCCGTCGGGCAAGCCTGCGGTCCATCAGAGAAAAAAAATCCTTGACAATGCCGTAGGTGAGTGAGTATTACTCACCTGCTTTTAACGACACGGATAACGTTCTTATATAATCTGTAATTACAAATTGTTATCAGATTTTAATGAAGGTTAGTGATCTTAACGGAGGCATCAAACCATGACACAGAACGACATGATCTGGGATTACCGCGATCCCTACGAGTGGATGAAGCGGGTGAACCGGGGAACGTTCCCACCGATGATCATCACCTGTGCGATCACGGGCGGGCTGCACGGAAAGGAGTCGAACGAAAACCTGCCGGAAACGGCGGAGGAGCAGGCCGACGCCGTGTACGAAGCGTATCAGGCGGGTGCCGTGTCTGTTCACGTCCACGCCCGCGACACGGAGAACCTGGCTATGACGACCAGCAAAACGGAACATTACTCGCGGGTCAACGCATTAATCCGTGAACGTTGTCCCGACATCATCATCAACAACACGACCGGCGGGAGTCCCGGCCTTTCGCTCGAGGAGCGGATGGCCTGCCTGTACGCGGATCCCGCGCCGGACATGGCGAGCCTCAATCCCGGCCCGTTCATGATGAAGTTCTTCCTGAACGAGCGGAAGCCGCCTCTCGAACATACACGCCCGGGCGTGATGTTCGACGCCTGCGTCCCCGCCAGCTACAGCGATGTGAATGCCTTCGCCAGGACCATGAAGGAAAAGGGGATCAAGCCGGAACTCGAATTGTATCACCCGGGACAGTACTGGGTCGTCCAGGACCTTATCCGGGAAGGCAATCTCGATGCCCCCTACATGGTCCAGTTCGTACTGGGGTTCCAGACCTCATCCTATCCCACCCCCGCCAACGTCCTGTCCCTCATCGGCGAACTGCCCCCGAACTCGATCTTCTCACTGATCGGCGTGGGTCCCTACCAGCTGTCGATGAACGTGATGTCCATCATCCTCGGGGGGCACGTGCGGGTCGGGATGGAAGACAATCTCTATTTCCGCAAGGGGCAGAAAATCAAGAGCAACGCCCAGGTCGTAGCCCGGATCAAGCGGATCGCCGAGGAGATGAACCGTGAGATCGCCACGGTCGCCCAGGCCCGGGAAATCCTGGGGCTGCCGAAGCGCCCCTGACGGGACGTCGTGCACCGGCCATCGCACAATGAATGCACACCGGGAGGTACCGAATGAAAGATGCAAGACTGACCTGTGAAGGACGAATCAAAGTCCCCTACAAATGGTACGTGGGTGAAACGGGGAGCCGCTTCTTCACCGCGCTCCGGGATCGCTGCGAAATCTGGGGCACTCGCTGCCCGTCATGCAACAAGGTGTACGTCCCCCCCGTGAAGAATTGCTGGCAGTGCTTCCGTCATCTGGAGGAGTGGGTTCCCGTGGACGGCTCCGGGGTCGTGGAGTCGTTCACCGTCGCCCGGCAGCCCGATCCCATGTTCAATCTGGAACCGCCCGTCATCTACGGGTTGATCCGCCTTGGGGAAGCCAGTGGATCGCTCTTGCACTACATCGGGGAAGCCAGGCCGGAAGAAGTGAAGGTCGGGATGCGGGTTAAGGCGGTCTTCGCCGACCGGCGTTCGGGTAATATCCTGGATATCAAGTACTTCGCACCGCACAGGGATTGAGGAGAAGGGTATGGACAAGGTTGCCGTGATGGGGGTCGGACAGACCTCCTTCGAGCGCGAGAAGAACGAAACGTTTGAAGAGATGGTGTTCGAAGCGGTCAGAGCTGCACTGGCGGATGCCGGGGGGGAGATCGGTGACATCGACAACGTGCTGACGGTGTCCAACGATTTCTGGGATGGCCGGACCATATCCTCGATGTCGGTCATGTACGCCTCGGGCGCCTGGGACAAAGACGTGTCGACCGTCGAGGGAGACGGGATCTTCGGGACGATCTACGGGGTCATGCGGACGCTTGCGGGCTCCTTCGACACGACGCTCGTCGTCTCCCACGTGAAGGGTTCCGAAGGCCGGATGAACCTGATCACGAACGGGATGTTCGACCCGATCTACCAGCGGGCCCTGGGAATCGATGCGACGACCTCCGCCGCCCTGCAGGCGCGCTGCTACATGGAGCGCACCGGCGCGACTGAAGAGGACTTCGCCCGCGTCTCGGTGAAAAACCACCGCAACGGCCTTCGAAATCCGCAGGTCCACCTCGGGATGGACCTGTCCGTGGAGGACGTTATGCGGTCCCGGAAAATCTCCGATCCGCTGAAGCTGTACGACTGTTCACCTGTCTCCGGCGGGGCGGCCGCGATCGTTCTCGCCAACGAGAAAGGCCGGATGCGCTTCCGGCAGGAGCCCGTCTGGGTTCGCGGGATGGGGCACTGTTCGGACTCCTTCACGCTGGGCTACCGGGACCTGGCAAACCCCCGCGCCCTCCGGGCCGCGGCAGGCAAGGCCTACCGGATGGCCGGCATCGGAGACCCCCTGAGGGAGCTGGACGTCGTGGAGCTCTACGACGCGTATTCCTACATGGAGCTCCTCTGGAGCGAGGGGCTGGGCCTGGCCCCGGAGGGGCGCGGCCTGGACCTTGTCCGGTCCGGCGCCACGGACATGGACGGAGACCTGCCGGTGAATCCCTCCGGCGGCGTGCTCTCGGCGCATCCGGTCCTGGTCGCGGGGATGGCGCGGCTGATCGAGGCGGTCCTGCAGGTGCGCGGGGATGCGAAAAAACGGCAGGTGGCCGGTGCGAAAACCGCCCTGGCGCATGGAATCAACGGTGCCTGCGGGCAGGCGCACGGCGTGATCGTGGTCGGGACATAGAGAGGGGTGTGAACGCATGGGAAAAAGAGCGGCGATCGTCGGGTTCGGCCAGACCAGGGGAAGCAGTTCCCGAAAGGACGTCAACGGCGTGGAGATGATCAACGAGGCGGTTCGGGCGGCCCTGGCGGATGCGGAACTGGGAATCGAAGACATCGATGCCGTGGTGATCGGCAACATGGATCACTTCGAGGGCATCAACTACGTGGACATGTGGAGCGTCGAGGGATCCGGGGGCGTGATGAAACCCGTCATCAAGGTCACGACGGGCGGCACGACGGGAACCACGGTGGCCATGTGCGCCTATTATCACGTCGCCTGCGGGCTCTTCGACCGCGTACTGGCCATCGGCTGGGAGAAGAACTCCGAGTCGGACACGACGGGAGCCATCATCACAGCATATGACCCCATCTGGGAGCGCCCCAACATGGCCGGCGCCATCGGCGGCCTTGCCGTCGACGCAAGCCGGTACATGCACGACCACGGCGTGACCGAACGGGACGGCACCCGGGTGACCGTCCGGGACCGCCTGAACGCCCTCAACAATCCCTTTGCGCATCTCCGTCAGGAGTGGATGCGCGGGAAGGACGTGAACACCCTCGTGGACATCCTGGTCTCCTCCCCGGAGAACCAGGTCCTGGCCTACCCCCTCCGGATGAGCGACATGTGCCCCCGAACGGATGCCGCGGCGGCCCTGGTCTTCGCGTCGGAAGACGTGGCCGGGAAGATTGCCCCGGTCCCGGCGTGGATCCTCGCCGTCGCCAACCGGCACAACACCGTCTACTACGGAGACCTCGACTGGTCCCTGAACGAAACACTGGAGGCCGCCTCCCGCCAGGCCTTCGCCAAGGTCGGAATCACCGAGCCCCTCAAGGAGATCGACGTCTGCGAGCTTTATCTCCCTTATTCCTATGCAGGCCTGGCCTGGATCGAGTCGATCGGCTTCTGCGGACCGGGCGAGGGCCGCCGTCTGCTCTGGGACGGCGTCACCGACATGGACGGAGAAATACCGATGAATCCGTCCGGCGGGGTCATGAGCTCCAATCCCATCGGCGCCACGGGGGTGATCCGCGTCGGCGAGGCGGCGATCCAGATCATGGGGAAAGCGGGACCGCGCCAGGTCAACCGGACGGTGAACGTCGCCATGGCGACCGGCTTCGGGGGCTGCTACTGGGCGGACGTGCTTCTCCTGGGCAGAAAAAAACCCAATTAGAAAAGAAACTTGTGGAGGATGGAATGACGGACAGCGCGACGAAGCAGACCGAGTTGCTCTCCGTAACGTCGGGAGACATGCATCAACCCTACGCATATACCCTCAGCCGCTTCGGGGCTGAGTTCCTGAACAGCATCCGGGACGAAAAGAAATTCTTCGGCATCCGCTGCCCGCAGTGCGGCCGGGTCTACGTCCCCCCGCGGAGCATCTGCGGGCGGTGCCACGTGAAGATGGAGGAGCGGGTCCCGGTCTCGGACGAGGGCGAGATCGTCGCTTGCGCGATCGTCGAGTTCGGGTTCGTGGATCCCAACACCGGGATCGCCCGCCCGGTGCCCTACGGGACCGCCTTCATCCGGCTGGACGGCGCGGACACCGCGCTGCCCCACTTCCTCGACAGCGTCGACCGGGCAAAGGTGAAGGTCGGCGCCCGGGTCAAGGCCGTCTTCGAGGAAACGCGGACCGGCTCGATCATGGATATCAAGCACTTTGCAGTGACTGATGAATACTGAGCAACCAGGAGGTACCCATGGATTTTCAACTCAATGAGGAACAACGGCTTCTGAAGGAATCGGTGGCAAGGTTCGTGGACGAACAGGTGATCCCGCTGGCGCCCGAGATCGACCGGGACGGCGCCTTCCCGGAGAAGAACTTCCGGACCATGGCCCAGATGGGGCTCTTCGGCATCTCCATTCCCCAGGAATACGGCGGGAGCGGTGTCGATCTTCTGTCCTGCCAGCTCGTGATGGAACAGCTGGCCCGGGGATGCGCGGCCACGGCCAACACGTTCGGGGCGCACTCGATCCTCTGCACGGAGAACCTGTGCCGGAATGGAAACGACGAACAGCGGAAGAAGTACCTGCCCGACCTGATCGCGGGGAAGAAGATCGGCGCCATCGGCATCACCGAGCCGGAAGCAGGCTCCGACGCCCTGTCCATGCGAACGCGGGCCGAGAAGAAAGGCGATGTCTACATTCTCAACGGCAGCAAAATGTTCATCACCAACGGCCCCCTGGCGGACGTGGTGATTGTTTACGCTAAGACGGACCCGGCCGCGGGTGCCCGGGGGATCACCGCCTTCATTGTGGAGCACGGGTTCCCGGGATTCGCCAGGGGAAGGTCGCTGATCAAGATGGGCGTCAAGGGATCGCCCACGGGCGAGCTGGTCTTCGAGAACTGCGAGGTCCCCGCCCGGAACGTGCTGATCGGCGAAAACCGGGGCATCCAGGTGCTCATGAACGGCCTGGACCGCGAGCGCATCACCTATTCGATCCTCCCGATCGGCATGGCCCAGGGAGCCTTCGACATCGCCATCCGCTACGCCCGGGAGAGGGTACAGTTCGGCAAGCCCATCGCCTCCTTCCAGATGATCCAGGAGATGCTGGCGGACATGGCAACGCTGATCCAGGCGGGTAGGATCCTGGGATACTGGGCCGCCACGGAGGCCGACCTCGGCAAGAGGGTGACCCTCGAGGCGTCTTACGCGAAGGTTTTCGGCTCCCACGTGGGCATGGAGGTGGTGAACAAAGCGCTGCAGGTCCTCGGCGGCTATGGATACATCAACGAGTTCCCCATCGAGAGGATGTACCGGGACATCAAGGGGATCGAGATCGGGGCGGGAACCACGCAGATCCAGAAGCTGATCATCGCCAGGGAGCTGCTGGCGAAGTTCGGCTGAGCACAGGGGACGCCGCGGCACGTCCGCTGAAGCCTGGGGTGGCCGTGGTTGCAGCCCTCCAGAGAAATGGACCACCTTTCATACAAAAAGGAGAATAGCCATGTTGATTCAGGAGCGATTCAGCAGGAATGAGTGGTACACGTCGACCGTCCAGAAGCTGTTCTACGAGGTCTGCCAGGACCGGCCGAACAAGACGGCCATCGTCTACGGCGGGGAAAACCTCTCCTATGCGGCCGTCCAGGACAAGGTGAATCGGCTCGCCAACTCTCTTCTGAAACTGGGCATCGGGAAAGGAGACCGGGTATGCATGCTGCCGTCTCCGACGCCGGATTTCGTCTACCTCTACTTCGCCGTCCTGCAGGTCGGTGCTGTGATCAATCCCCTGAACCTGCTGTGGGGACAGATCGAATTCACGGGCATACTCAAGCGAAATGACCCGAAGATGATCGTGACGGTCGACAAGTACGGCGGCCGTGACTACATCCAGCTACTGCGGGAGTGCATCCCCGATCTCGAGTTCGGCGAAGGCCGCGTCTCCGCGAAGAGCATCCCCGCCCTGGCCCATCTGGTGAGTTGCAGCAAGGAAGGGAACAAGTACGAAGGATTCCTGGATCTTCACGGACTGATCGACAGCGGTGTCCCCTACGACGGGACCGCGATGCAGCGGCTCGTCATGGACGCGAAGCCGACGGACATCCAGTTCATCTGCCAGACCTCCGGATCGACGGGCCTGTCCAAGAGCGCCCTCTGGGACCACCGACCGCCCCTGGGGACCGTCCACTTCGCCGCCAAGGGCCAGGACTACCAGGAGTTCGACAAGTACATGAACATCGCGCCCTTCTACCACAACAGCGGCATCTACGCGATCAACCTGGCCCTCACCTACTGCGGGTCGACGCTTTTCCTGACGGATACCTTCAATCCCCTCGAAGTCGTCGAGGTGATCGACAGGTACGGTTGTACCTGCACCCTGGGCTTCGACGCCCATTTCGTGGCGATGAAGATGGCGATGAACGCGAAGAACACGAAGTTCACGATCCGCAAAATCAACGGGGCGATCAGCGCCCAGTCCTATGATATGATCATCCGGGACATGATGCAGGTAGACGAGGCGGAGGCGAAGATCCAGAGGCTCTACGCCCAGACCGAAAACGGCCCCCTGGTGACGCTCGGAGAATACGACTGTGCCGTCCACCGCATCCGGAAGTACACCAACGGACGGGCCGTTCCCGGCGTCGAGCTCGTGATCAAGGACATCGGCACGGGTGAAAAGCTGCCCGACGGCAGGCAGGGGGAAATCCGCTACCGGAGCCCCTTCAGCTTCCAGGGCTACTACAAGCAGGAAAGGGAGTCGCAGGAAGTGCTCGACGAGGAGGGGTTCATCAAGAGCGGCGACTTCGGTATGCTGGAGAACGGATATCTTGTATTCCTCGGCCGGATGGGCGGCGTTGTCAAAACGGGTGGTGAGAATGTCTCTACGACGTATGTCTCCACACTGCTCCTGGAGCTGTTTCCGTCTGAATTCGAGGATGTCCAGACATTCGGCGTCCCGGACCCCTACTGGGGAGCGAAGCTGGTATCCCTGGTGCGGGTCCGGAGCGGCGCGAAATTGCGGGACATCGAGGAATTGAAGAAGGAGTGCAAGGGCCGGATGGCGAATTACGAAATCCCGAAGCTGATCTGCGAATGGGAAGGCCCCTGGCCCATCACGGCGGAGGGAAAGGTGAACGTGAAAATCCTGCAGCAGGAAGCCGAGAAGAGGGCCGGCGCCGCCGGGAAGGCATAGCGGCGCCCCCGGAACCGTTTTGGCATCGGGAGGAAAGAGAACATGATCAAGACAGGCGCTCAGTACCTGGACGACATGCAGCGAATGAAACCCAGCATCTACATGATGGGGGAGAAGGTCGAGAACTACCAGAAGGACCACCGGTTCCGTTCTTCGTTCAACCTTGTCGCCCTGAACCACGATATCTGCTTCGACGAGAAATACAGGGACCTTGCGGTTTGCCATGAACCCTTCGTGGATGAGCCCGTCCGCAGGTTCACCCATAAGCTCCAGACGACACAGGAAGATTCCCTGAAGAAAGCCCAGTTGACCCGGCAGGTCTGCCGCCACCACATCTGCGGGTGGTGCATGTCCAACAGCCTGTGCATTCTCTGGACGCTGACCCACGACATCGACCGCAAATACGGCACCGAGTATCATCAGCGCTTTCAGGAATTTGCCGGGTTCCTGATGAAGAACGATTACGACTGCTTCTGGGCGATGATGAACCCCAAGGGCGACCGGTCGTTGAAGCTGGACCAGCAGAAGCAGGGAAGCCCGGGGGTGAAGATCGTCAAGAAGGACAAAAAGGGCATCGTCGTCCGGGGGGCGAAAGTGAGCAACTCCTATGCGACCTGCTCCCTGTACACCTTCGCGGTGCCTTGCACAGCGCTGACGGAAGGCGAGAAGGACTATGCCGTCGCCTTTGCCGTGCCTTCCGACGAGAAGGGTGTCCACTTCATCGTCCGGCCGGCGCCAAACCGCGATAGCAGCGCACCCGGCCACGACATGGAAAACCCGATCGGGTCGGAGATCGGAATCGTGGAGGGAACGGTCGTTTTCGACGACGTCTTCGTTCCCTGGGAGAGGGTCTTCATGTGCGGCGAATGGGACATGGCGGGGCAGCTGCCGTTCCTGTTCTCCAACATCCACCGCCAGTCGAAGTGCGCGTGCCTGGCGGGGCACACCGACCTGGTCTGCGGGGTGGCCTCCCTGGTGGCCGACGTCAACGGGACGGCCCGGATCAGCCACATCCGTGAAAAGATCACCCACCTGATGACGGAGGCGGAGGTCGCCTACGGGTGCTCTCTCGGGGCGGCCATGGAGGGGCAGCAGCACCCCGGGGGAATCTTCATTCCCAGTACGGCCATCTCCAACGCCGGCGTCACCTATATCAAGAAGCTGACGGGGGAGCAGATCCAGCTCCTGCACGACGTCTCCGGCGGCATCATCTGCACGATGCCCGTCGAGGCGGATTACCGGAATCCCGTAACCAGGAAATGGATGGACGACTACCTGTTCGGGAATGCCCGGTACACGACGGAAGAGCGGCTCCGGGCGCTCTATCTGGCCCAGGAGATCGCCTCCTCCAAGTTCACGGGCTACTTCATCGGCTGGGGCGTCAATGCGGCGGGCTCGCCGGCGGCCTGTGACATCTTCGTCCGGAGCCATTACGATCTGAAGGGTGCCGTCGGCGTCGCCAGGGAATGGGCGAAAATCAGTACCGGCAAACCGCCCGCGAAGACATCCGTCCCATAACAATCGAAAATCGAATGACCTCCCGGAGAACCGACCGCTCTTCGGGAGGTCCATTCCCCGAACTCTCACCGGCTCAAGCGTGACCTCCCGCCCCTGCCACGGAACGGACCATCCACACGCTTGACATTTGTCCCCGATCGCCCCATCATCCCTCCAGGCTGGAGAGCCTGTGGCCACCCCGGTCTTCTCCCGCAAACCGAAACACCGTACCCCGGAAAAGGGTGGGATATTCAGCCCGTAAATCCATGATCCATCCCGAGCGCATCACTCCCCTGAATCGCAAGTCCCCCCGGAGGGGCCGCTGGGTCCTCTACTGGATGCAGTCGTCCCAGCGGGCGTCCTGGAACCACGCCCTGGAATTCGCCATCCGGGAGGCCAACGGGCTGGGCCTTCCTGTCGTGGCTTTCTTCGGCCTCACGCCGGACTTTCCCGAGGCGAACCTGCGGCACTACCGGTTTCTCCTGGAGGGGCTGCGGGAGGTTCGAAGAGATCTCGAAAAGCGGGGAGTTGCCCTGGTCGTCCGGGCCGTCTCTCCGGAGAAGGGCGCCCTGGAGCTGTGCCGGGACGCCGCCCTGGCCGTGACGGACCGCGGCTATCTGCGGATCCAGAAGGCCTGGCGGGAGGCCGCCGCCCGGGAGGCCCCCTGCCCGCTCATCCAGGTCGAATCGGACGTGATCGTCCCCGTGGAATCGGCATCCCCGAAGGAGGAGTTCTCCGCAGCCACGCTGCGGCCAAAGATCCGCACCCATCTGCCGGATTTTCTACACCCCCTGAAGGAAACACCGGTGAAGCGCGACTCCCTGGGATTACGGTTGCCCGGTCTGTCTCTGGACAACCCGGAGGTCATTCTGCGCGACCTGCCCGTGGACCGGGACGTGCCGCCCGCCGATTCCTTCCGGGGCGGTCCCGGCGAGGCGGGGAAACGCCTGAAGCGCTTTCTTGACGACGCCCTGGACCGCTACCACACGGATCGGAACATCCCCGGCTCCGATGCCGTATCGGACCTGAGCCCATACCTGCACTTCGGCCATATCTCCCCCCTGGAGATCGCCCTGGCCGTCCGGGCATCCCGGCGGGGAAACCCGGCCGCGAAGGACGCCTTCCTGGAGGAGCTGATCGTCCGGAGGGAGCTGGCCGTGAATTTCGTCCACTACAACCCGTTCTATGACACGTACGAAGGGGCCGTCCCGGCCTGGGCGCGCAAGACCCTGGAAGACCACGATCGGGATCCCCGGGAGTACGTGTACGGCCTCCGCGACCTCGAGGAGGCCAGGACCCACGATCCCTTCTGGAACGCCGCCCAGCGAGAGATGGTCCGGACGGGGAAGATGCACAACTACATGCGCATGTACTGGGGAAAGAAGATCCTCGAGTGGAGCGCGTCCCCGGCGGATGCCTTTCGGACAATGCTCGCGCTGAACAACCGCTGGGAGCTGGACGGCCGGGACCCCAACGGATTTGCCGGGGTGGCCTGGTGCCTCGGAAAGCACGACCGGCCCTGGGGGGAGCGGACCATTTTCGGGAAAGTCCGATACATGAACGCCGCGGGGCTCAAGCGGAAGTTCGACATGG
>CAZODI010000006.1:0-107898 GCA_964578535.1 uncultured Syntrophaceae bacterium | reverse complement strand
GGCCAAGGGGGTGAGCGGCAACATCGGGGCCACGAAGATCCAGGAGCTGGCCGCCCGGGTGGAGAAAGCAATCAAGGAGCGGGGGGATCGGGAAACCATCGAAGCGCTGCTGTTGCCCCTTGCCGATGCCCACGGAAAGCTGGTGGCGGGACTGAGGGGGGGGAGCCTGGCGAAGCCGGAATCAGCAGAGGAGACCGTTGTGGCGGTCGACGCGGACAAGGCCCGGGAAATCTGGTTGAAAATTACAGAGTACCTGGAGCAGGACGACAGCGAGGCCGTGGATTATCTGGATGCGGAAAGGGAGGCGTTCCGCGGCGTGCTCGGAACGGAGATTTATGCCTCCCTGGAGAACGCACTGAATCAGTACGATTTTGGAAAATCCCTCGATATTCTTAGAGAACACGATAAGGAATTCAATATTGCATCATGACCATCCTCGAAAAGGAGACAGGGGAGAATGGAACAGTCAAATCAACAGGAGAAACAGACCATCCTGGTCGTCGATGACGCGCCGGAGAACCTCACGATGCTCACCGGCTTCTTGAAGGACCTTTACCGGGTCAAGGTGGCCACCACCGGTAAGGATGCCCTCAAGATCGCCTTTTCAGGGGAACCGCCGGACCTCATCCTGCTTGACATCATGATGCCGGAAATGGACGGCTACGAGGTTTGCGGCGTTCTGAAAGGCGATTCCCAGACGGTGGATATTCCGGTCATCTTTCTTACTGCCCTGACCGATATGGAAAACGAGTTGAAGGGGTTGAACCTCGGCGCTGTCGATTATATCACGAAACCAATCAGTCCCCCGATCGTCCTGGCCCGCGTCCGGACCCACCTCCGGTTGAAGAGAATGACCGAATATTTAAAGGAAAGACTGGAGCGGGCAGATCTCTGGTGAATACAACCAACGGGAGCAAGACGGGTCCCGGCCATTTGCCCGCATGATGAACCAAAAGTGGGGGAGATATGAGCGCTGACGAAAAAGCCAAGAAGCAGACCGTCCTCATCGTCGATGACGCACCGGACAACCTCGCCCTGATGACCTCACTGCTGAAGGACCTATACAAGACCAAGGTCGCCCTCAACGGCGACAAGGCCCTGCAGATCGCCATGTCCCAGGACCCTCCGGATCTGATCCTGCTGGACATCATGATGCCCGGGATCGACGGCTACGAGGTGTGCCGGCGGCTGAAGGAAAACAATGCCACCAGTGAAATCCCGGTGATCTTCCTCACGGCGAAGACCGATGTCGAGGACGAGCAGAAGGGTCTGGAACTCGGCGCCGTCGATTACATCACCAAACCGGTGAGCCCGCCCATCGTCATGGCACGGGTCAGGAACCACCTTATGCTGCAAAGCGCAAGGGAGTACCTGAAGGAGAAAAACCAGTTCCTGGAAAGCGCCTTCTCCCGTTACGTGTCCTCGCGGGTCATCGACCAGTTGAAGGAGACGCACATCGACGAGTTCCTGAAGATGGACAAGCGCGAAGTCTCGATCCTTTTCGTGGACATGCGCGGATTCACAGCCCTTGGCAGCCGCCTCTCCCCGGAGGAGATCCAGGAAACCGTGAATTCCTTTCTGGGCAACATGGTGAAGTGCGTCGAAGATATGGACGGCATGGTGGACAAGTTCCTCGGGGACGGACTGATGGCAATCTTCGGGGCTCCTCTGCGCCACGAGGCCCACGCCTGGCAAGCGTTGAGTGCTGCGGCCTCCATGCAGAAACTACACAAAGAGTGGATCGAAGCCCGGCTGGCCGCCGGCAAACCCTCCGGGGCCATCGGCATCGGTGTGGCCTCGGGAACCGTTGTCGTGGGCAACGTGGGTACTGCCAACCGTATGGAGTATACTGCCCTGGGACACCTGGTCAATCTGACCTCCCGCCTGTGCAGTGGAGCCTCGGGCGGGGAAATCCTGGCGACCGGGGAGACCCTGGAACAGATGAACCGTTATTCTGCATCCCTTCAGGTACAGGATGAGTTCGTGGAGGCCGTCTCCACGTCGAAAGGCCCCATGAAGTTCAAGAATATCGACGATCCGGTGAATGTTTTTTCTATTACCACAGAGTGAATTCAAGAAAGGGGATTAAACGGTTCGGGAAGGAGCTTTCGTATTTTGAGACAAAAACAAGGGATCAGTCGGAACGTCTGATCCCTTGTTTTTCATGATGGGCGATCCGCGACTCGAACACGGGGCATGCGTTTCCGGAGACGGATCCGGGGAGGCGGAGCAAGGAAGCGAGTAGCCTCAATTATCTGATTTTTCTGTGGTCAGCGCGTAGAAACAATAGATGCAATAGAACCCAGAGAAACAATCGTTGTCACATTTTGTCACAAAACCCAAAGGGGGAGGCCGCCATCCAGCCTTCCCTTTTCTGGCCCTCCTTTTCGGCAGCGATTACCCCTTTGCCCCGGAGATCCTGACCGGCGAGACGATCAAGGGCATTGCCGCCTGTGACGGTTTCGACATGGAGACGAGAAGAGCCGTGGAGCGCGGCAATGCCTTGCGGCTGTTCCCTGGCTGACCGGTCAACCGGGAGAGAGCTTTCCCCCAACCCTCCCCATAAAATGGACGGAATCCGGGTGCTGGCATTTTGCTGTTATTATGACTTCTTGACTTTCTGGTATAAAAATTCATTCTCTGATCGTGCAGAATTTCCTTATCGACCTGCCTGCCTGCTGAACTCCACACACTCCTTCTCCTTCGATGAATCCGCCGTTGTGTCGGCTCGGTAACGGAAGAAGAGTCAATTGTTGAATCGTCCATCGGCTTATCCCCTCAACCAATCTCCATAACCGAGATCGTCCCGGATCGAGTCTGCAAAACACTGCTTGCTGTCATTCGGGACAAATCCATGAATTCGGCAATAGGAAGAAACGCTTCAACCATTCCAGGAAAGGAGGAGAGAGCATGTTTAAGAGATTGTTCAGTCCCTTGAAAATCGGAAGTGTCGAGATTCCGAACAGACTCGTCGTATCTCCCATGGTTACCGACTATTGCAATCAAGACGGCACGGCCACTGAAAGGTACCTGGCCTATCATGTGGCGAAGGCAAAGGGAGGATGGGGGCTCATCATAACGGAAGATTATGCGGTTGATCCGTCGGGGAAAGGTTTTTCCTGCGTGGCCGGCTTGTGGAATGACGGCCAGATCGCCAGCCATACCGAACTGACCAGGAGCGTTCATCAGTACAAGAGCAAGATCTTTGCACAAATATACCATTGTGGAAGACAGACCGTGAGTGCCATCACAGGCTGCCAGCCTCTGGCACCGTCCCCGATCCCCTGTCCGACCATGCAGGAGCTGCCCAAGGAACTGCCGGTTGATGAGATCGAGAAGATCGTGGGGCAATTCGGGGATACGGCCTTAAGGGCCAAAAAAGCGGGATTCGACGGTGTTGAAATCCACGGGGCCCATGGATACCTGATTTCAGAATTCATGTCTCCCTATTCGAACAAGAGAACGGATGCATATGGCGGACATCTTTTGAACAGGATGCGCTTCCCGTTGAAGATCGTGGCCGACATCCGGGCGAAATGCGGAAAAGATTTCGGCGTCGGGTTCAGGATTTCCTGCGACGAGTTTGTCCCCGGGGGAAGAACCATCGAAGATACGAAAGCCATCGCCGTGATGCTGGAACAGGCCGGGGTGGATGTTTTGCACGTCTCGGCCGGCGTTTACGCGAGTGCGGACAAAATCGTCCCGGCATCCTCGGTGCCGCATGGGTGGCTGGCCGGGTATGCCGAAGAGATAAAAAAGTCCGTTCAAATCCCGGTGATCACGGTGGGAAGGATTAATGACCCGTTCGTTGCGGAGTCCATCATTGCGAGCGGGAAAGCCGATTTTGTCGCCATGGGCAGGGCATCGCTCGCGGATCCGGAATTCCCGAAAAAGGCGGAAGCCGGGCTGTTCGACGAGATTCGCCCGTGCATCGCCTGCAATGAGGGTTGCATCGGAATCCTGTTCACGGATCAGCCCATCAAGTGCGTCTTGAATCCAACGCTCGGGAGAGAAGCGGAATGGATCATAAAACCGGCGGCGAAAGCAAAAAAGGTGGTGGTCATCGGAGGGGGTCCCGCAGGAATGGAAGCCGCGGCCACCGCTGCAAAAGCCGGTCATCAGGTAAGCCTCTTTGAGAAAGAGGGCAGGCTGGGAGGACTTTTCTACCTGGCGTGCGTGCCGCCCAACAAGGGCGAAATCGGAAACTTCGTAGAATACCAGATCAAGCAACTGGAGAAATTCAAAGTCAAGGTCACGTTGAACGCCGATGTTACACCTGACTTGATCGATTCGGAAAAACCGGAGGTCGTCATCCATGCAACGGGCGGCATCCCGGCCACACCCGAGATTCCGGGCATCACCAAGCCAATCGTCGTCAATGCTTATGACGTCCTCGCAGGGAAGGTCTTCGTCGGTGCCAGGGCGGTCGTAATCGGAGGCGGTATGGTGGGCGCCGAAACGGCCAATCATCTGGTCAACCACGGCAAGTCGGTTACCCTGATTGAAATGCTCCCCGATATTGCCACGGAGATACAAGCCATCAACAGGAGTGCCCTGCTGCAGGATCTGGAAAGAGGCAAGGTGAAGATCCTCGTCAATACGACGGTGAAAGAGGTGCTGGTGGATGGGGTTCTCGTGGTCAGGGACAATGTCACGGAATCGATCACGGCCGACACGGTGATTGTCGCTTCGGGCAGCATTCCCGACGGAGAGGTGGGGTCGAAACTCTCCGGCAAGCCTTACAAGGTTGTCTCCATCGGCGATGCGGTCAAAGTCGGCAAGGTCGTCGATGCAATCGAGGCAGGCTACCTGGCGGGGATGAACGCATAAATGCTCTAACCTTGGAAAGGAGGTCTCCGACTCATGACGACACACCCATTTTCCACCCTGATTTCCGGCTATGATTATCTGGAGGCGCCCAGGTGGCATAACGGCCGCCTGTGGATTTCGGACTTCTACACCCAGCAGGTGATCGCCGCCGATATGGACGGCAAGGTAGAAAAGATCGCCACGGTCACCCAACAGCCGTCCGGTCTGGGTTGGCTGCCGGACGGCCGCCTGCTCATCGTCTCCATGCTCGACAAAAAACTGCTGCGGCGTGAACCGGACGGATCGCTGGCCGTGCACGCGGACCTGTCCGGCATTGCAGACGGCCCATGCAATGACATGGTGGTCGATGCACAGGGCCGGGCCTATGTGGGCAACTTCGGATTCGACCTGATGGGGGGTGCTCCCATGAAAACCGCCAAACTGGCCCTCGTGGAACCGAACGGCCATGTCAGTGTGGCGGCGGAAAATCTGTATTTCCCCAATGCGGTCATGATCACGCCCGACGGCCGGACCCTGATCGTCAACGAAACCTTCGGCAACCGGATCTCGGCCTTTGACATCAAGGCCGACGGCACCCTGGGGCCGAGACGCGACTGGGCCGTCTTCGGTCCCCTTCCCAAGGGGCAGGAACTGGCGGAGGTGTTTCCCCAGGCCAAGGTGGCGCCCGACGGAGGGGCGATGGATGCCGAGGGAACCGTGTGGATTGCCGATGCCATCGGCAACCGGGTGCTTCACATCGCGGAAGGGGGCCAGGTGCTGGACGAAATCTCCACGGGAAGCCTGGCCGTGTTTGCCTGTGCACTGGGTGGACCCGACCGCCGGACGCTGTTCCTGTGCGTCGCCCCGGATTTCCAGGAGCACCTGCGGAAAGGTGCCCGCGAGGCCGCCATCTGGGCCGTGAAAGTGACGGTGCGCGGCTCCGGGCTGCCCTGAAAACAATTGGGATGCATGAGGTTCAAGCAGGCCCAGGGGGGCGGTCACGCCCCCCTGGTTTTTGTGGACATGGTGGATTCGGGCCTGAAACGATTTGCGGCGGAACGGATCATCGGGCAATTGCGGATCGCACGGGCAGGGCCTGGAGCGACCTGTCTGACTGGGGATTCCATTCCGGTGTGCCGAGGGCACCGAAACTCAGATAGGCAGCATCGGAACCGCGTGTTTCGGAAGCCCAGACCCACGTACTGCAGTTCAGGCGAATCCATTCCGTCAAATGGGCGTCACGGCCGCAACCGGATTTCGCATAGTGATTCACGCTTTTATACAATTCCACCAACTCGCTCTTCGCAGGCAAGCGCCAATTTTTATAACCGCCTCCTCTGTAATTTTCACAATAGCCCTTGGCGTCTGTCCAGTTGACGCCGTTGCCTTCATCCGTTGCCGCCCACATCAGGTTCGTCCTGGTATCCAGTACGGTACCGTCTGAATATGCGATGAACCGCCCGTCGCGGCCGATTTCGGCGGGCTTCGAAATGGAGGAACGAACAGGAAGAACCGGTGAGCCACCGTTCTGTTGCGTCCAGACAGACGTGCCAAATGAGAAGGTAAAGTAGGCGGCCTCGGAACCTCGGGTTTCTGAGGACCAGGGACAGCATTGCATGATTTCAATAAAACTCGTCATTCGACTCCGCTTGCCTGCATCGTACAAGCTCGCAATCTCTTGCAGTGCCGGCATTCTCCAATCAGAATAACCACCCCCTCTGTATTGCTCGCAATAGATCCTGGCCTCAGGCCACGTAATCAGTTTTTGACTGTCTTTTGCTGCCCACATGAGGTTTGTTTTGGTATCCAGAACGGTCCCGTTGTCATAGGCAATGAACCTCCCGTCCCGGCCTATTTCCTTCACGGCAGGGAACTCCGGTGGCCGAGCCACGGCCACTTCCTGTTTTTCCTCCTCCGACGCCGCCTTCTGTGCGGGCGATACCTCCCCAGCCTTCTTCTGTCCGGCAGCGGAGTCAATAAGGGGACTTGCTGCGGCAGGAGCTGAGTCTACCGCCCTGCCGGGACGGAAATAGAACCTGCCTTCCAGCGAAGACAACTCCCACGGGACCTGGCCTGTCTCCCGGCGCAGCTTCTGGCGAACGCCCTTGAAGACTTCCTCGATGGCCAGTCCGGGTTCCTTCATGTACTGGATCAGCGTGGCGGTGTAGGGGCTGTTCCTACCCTCGCCGTCCCGGGCGACCTGGCCGGCACCTGTGGAGTACGAAATGAAGGTCCCTGCCGGGGCATTGCTTACGATGGCCAGACCGCGTGACGAGCTGCGGAAGCTGCGGGCGAACGGGTTGTCGCGGCAGGCGTCCAGAATGACGATGTTGAGACCGTTGTTGGCGTTCTCCATCTCCGCCAGGACCTTTCCGGCATCAACGGCATGGAACCGGACGTCGGACTCCTTGTTGATCCTGGCACCGATCGGTATGAGATAGTTCACGCCGGCGACCTGAACCCCATGGCCGGCATAGTAAAACAGACCGACGCCCCCCCGCTTGAGCCGGTTCCCGAAGTCTTCAATGGCTTCCTCCATGTCCTGCTGACGGGCGTTCTTCTTCAGGACAACCGTGAACCCCAGGCGCTGGAGGGCCGCGGCCATGTCGGTGGCATCGTTGACGGGGTTTTTCAGACGACCGGTGTCATACTGGCCGTTGCCGATGACGAGGGCGACACGCCGCTCGGTGGCTGCCGAGGCCGTGGCTGCGAAGCACAGGCCGGAAAGCAGCAGGCAAGTTAAGAAGAGGGCGGTTTTCTTTCTCATTCTCATTGATGGCTCCAGTTTTCAGCTCATTTCCCAGGAAAACAGAATCCCCCGTTCGCGATGATTTATAGAGAGCCGGTTTCCCGTGTCAAGGGGATCTGGAGAGAAACGGCCCCGGGATGGCCCGGAAAGGAAAAGAAACGTCGGAGGCCAGGGCCGAGTCGACAATCGAATTTCTTTCGTAGAAACTATCTGGCAATGCTCAACACCGGATCGAAATGCCAACTACCCGGCCTCTCCCTTTTTCCTCCCCTTTCCATCCAGTTTCAAACGCCGTCTGAACCTTGGCGATCGCTGCACTTGTGTACTACGGACAGTTGCAGATCGAGGTCAGGCCGACCTTGGGTCCTTGATTGAAGTAACTCTTCCCGTATCCCCGGCCCTGGTAGTCCTGGAAGTAGGTGTAGTACCAGGCGCGGCACCAGGTCTCGTTGGGGAGCTTGAAGATGGCCTTGCCCCCCATCCTCCGGTGAATGGGGACGCCCAGGGAATTGACCCTGACTTCCCAGCCCACGGACTGCCGGTAGTTCTTCAGGAACTTCACCCCCTTGTGATCTCTCAGGACGGTTTGCTGGACGAAGGCATCGTTCATGGGGGTCCCATCGGGGTAGCACGGCCAGTTTTTGACCTGCTCCCTGATCTCCCCGACCAGTTTGGCCAAGGCAGCGTCAGCCTTGGCGAATACCTCTTTCGGCGGTTTCTCCAGGCCGACGAATTGCAGGTCTTTTTCGACCATCTTCAGGATTTCCGCCTTCCGCGCCTCCGGGTTCAAATAATACTGCAGGTCCCATGTCCCGAGTTCGCCTTTGCTTTCGGCCAGCTTCTTGGACTGGTTCTCGAACGATTCGGCGACCTGGTTGATGTAGAAGGTCGCCTTGTTCGTCACCGCCCGCTTCAGCAACTCGTCACCCTGGGCGGCCATCTTGCACCAGACGCTTTGCATCTTCAAACGGTCGTTATTCCGTACCGCCCATGGGTCATCTTTAACATCCCGGAATCGGGTCGTGCACCCTTCATGGATATCCTTGAAGGCTGTCTTGGCCTTGGGGAGCGTATCATCCGCGTAGCTGAAAAACCTGTCGGGATTGTCGTAGTACTGAAGGAAGAACTCTATGCTTCCACGGTACTTCTTGTATGCGTTCCAGAATTCGCCACGTTGTTTCTTGACCTCCTGTGATTCAGGAGGAGTTGGAGGCTGTCCGGGGACGCCTGGCACCGCCCTGCCCGGGGTTGAGGATGCCGGGCTTGTCGGCGTCGGGGCATTTCGGGTGGGTTGTGTTACCGATTTGGTTGCCTTCTCCAGTGTGTCCGTTACCCCCTTGATCTGATCGAACACGCCCGCCTGGGCTGTCGAACAGAAAGCGAAGACGAAGACGAACAGCAGGATCCGCTTCATGGCTTCCTCCTTTTCTGTTTCCGGGGTTACAGATCAAACAGCACAGGAATCCTATGGAAGAACAATAGAAAAACACGGTCTGCCTTGTCAACCAAGGACTGCGCCGATCTCCATGAACTCTTGACGGGGCATGGCGCACCCTTTGATTTGGTGACCTTCTCCTTCCAAGATCCATCAATCCCCCTACGCTCCCATGATCCATTTCCCTGGCATGCCATCCGCGCCCGATTCGCCCCACATTCCTATATCACTCAGAGTCAGATTTCTGTTACGTAGGGGCACCCCCATCGGCGGGGGAGTCGGCACTCATAGAGCGGAAAAAAGGAGGAGGCGATCATGAAGGGAATCAATCTGGCGGGTTATCTGGAGAATTCCGTACATGCCCATCCCGGGAAAGTGGCCTTGATCTTCGAAGAAGAGCGCTGGACGTTTCGGGAGCTGAACGCCGAAGCCAACCGGATCGCCAACGGCCTCGTGGATCTGGGCGTGGAAAAGGGAGACCGGGTGTCGCTCTTTCTGCCGAACTGCCCGGAGTTCCTGTTCTGGTATTTCGGAGCCCTGAAGATGGGGGCCGTCGTCAATCCGATCAACACGATGCTGAAGGAGAGGGAGCTGGAATACGTGATTCGGGACTGCACCCCGAAGGTCCTGGTCACCGCGGAAGAACTGGCGGCCGTTCCACGTCATGTATACGGACTGCCCGGGATCGGGATCCGGAAGATGATCGTCGTCAACGGGAAAGACGAAGACGGGATCCTGGCCAACGAAACGTGGGTGAAGCGATACCCCCAGGGCTTCCATGCGACGTCCGTCGAGCAGGACGATCTCGCCGCCATCCTGTACACATCCGGGACGACGGGACAGCCGAAGGGCGTCATGCTGACCCATCTGAACCTCTGGACCAACGCCCGGCATTGCGCGGACTGGGCGGAAACGACGTACAACGACCTCACCGTCTGTGCCCTCCCGCTTTTCCACTCCTACGCCCTCACCCACGTCGTGGGCGAACTTCTCATCGAGGGCGGGGCAGTGGCCTGGCTGAAGCGCTTCGACCCGACGTCCTTCCTGGATGCCATGGCCCGTCATCGGGCAACCGCCTGCCATTGCGTGGCCACGATGTACTACGCGCTGGTGAACCATCCCAACGTGGATGAATATGCCGGGAAGATCAACTTGCGGTACTGTGTGACCGGTGCGGCGGTGACCCCCGAGCCGATCCTCCAGGCCTGGAACAAAAAGTTTACGCCCCTGAGCGAGGGGTACGGCCTCACCGAGGCGGCGCCCGTGGTGTTCATGAATCCGCTTCCCGGAAAAGGCGTGCAGAAAACGATGTCCTGCGGTGTTCCCATTGTTCCGGAAATCAAAGTGGGCGTTGTCAACGACGAGGGCAAACCCGTGGCGGTCGGAGAGGTGGGAGAGTTGATCATCCAGGGGCCGAACGTCATGAAGGGGTACTGGAACAAGCCGGAGGCGACGGCCAAGAGTCTCCGGGACGGGTGGCTCTACACGGGAGACATGGTCAGCTTTGACGAGGACGGTTATTATTACATTCGGGACCGCAAGAACGACATGATCAACCGCTCGGCCTTCAACATCTATCCGAAAGAGCTCGAGGACGTCCTCTATACCCATCCGGCCGTTGCCGAGGTTCAGGTCGTCGGCATTCCCGATCTGGTCAAGGGAGAGGAGGTTGTGGCCTGCCTGGCCCTGAAACCGGGGAATCAGACGACCGAGGAGGATGTCATCCTGTTCTGCCGGAAGAACATGGCATCATACAAAGTTCCGAAGTACGTCCGCTTCTTCGAGACCCTGCCGAAGACGGTAACGGGAAAGCTGGAGAAGATGACCCTGCGGAAGATCCTTCTGGAGGAGCAGAAAGATCAGTAAGGCGAAAACGAGAACAAATGTAGATATTTCTTACACTTCAAAAAAACGGGGGGTCAGACAAAATGCCTGCCCCCCTGTTTTTCATGGTGGGCGATCCGCGACTCGAACGCGGGGCCTTTGGTTCCGGAGACGGATCCAGGGGGGAGGAGCAAGTAATCGAAACGACTCAAGTATCCGATTTTTTTTGGGTCAGCGTGTAGAAACAATAGAAACAGTAGAAGCAATATAAACAATACTTGACACATTTTGTCACAAAACCCAAAGGGGGAGGCCGCCATCCGGCCTTCCCCTGCCCTTCCCTTCTCTTCCAATATTCAAATACAATTTCTTCATGTATGCTATTTTGTCAGGAGACATCGCCAGAGACATCATCGGGTCCTTGTACAAGCACCGGCCCATCAAGACGACCAAATTTCCGCTGTTCTCCCCGGGTTGCCGGTTCACGGACGATACCGTATTGACCGTCACCCTGGCCGACGCCATCCTCCACGACCTAGATTACGCCAATACCATGCGGGAGTACTACTACCGCTACCAGGATCAGGGATATGGGGGGATGTTCCACCTTTGGGCCAGCACGGAGGACAGTGGGCCCTACTTCAGTTTCGGGAACGGGGGCTGCCATGCGGATCAGCCCGGTGGGGTATACGTACGAGACCTTGGAGAAGACGCTTCGGAAGGCCGAGGATTACACGATCGTGACCCACAACCACCCAGAGTGTACCAAGGGGGCGCAGGCTACCGCTATGGCAATATTCCTGGCTCGGACAAGGAGCACGAAGGAAAAGATCCGGGAGAACATCGAAGGAACTGAGAGAGTCCAGCGTGAGCGACCAGACGATCCAGCTCATGATCGAGCGGGAGCGGGAGGGTGGAGAGAAACCGGGCGATGCGATGGGAGTCCGGGAGATCCAGGACAAGGACGGCAACGTCGTGGTGGACCAATCGACAGACCATTCCAAAACGATCGATTACAGCGAGCAGGAATGCCAGAAGCTGGGAAAAGCCTCTAAATTCCTCCGAAACATCATGGAATTAGATCTTCAGACCGACAGCCAGTCCCTCCTCCATGGCCTCCTTGATCATACGGGGTTGGACGCAGTCGCCGACAACGTATACTTCCGGGGCCTTGTCCAGAAAATCCTCCACCGTCTTCTGATCGACCCGGAGACCCGCGGCAAGGACAACAGCGTCAGCCTCGATGAATTCCGCGCTGCCCTGCCGGTTGACCTTGACGCCAGATCCGTTGATCTCCTCTACGGTTGTCCGGTTTTCGAGGCGGATGCCCAGCATCTTCAGCATGCCGAGGAAAAACGGGCGGTAGCTTGTCGAAACCGTCGGCGCCAGGCGGTCCAGCATTTCCAGAACGGTGACGCTCTCGACGCCCCCGCCCCGGGCCGCCAGAAACTCCGCCGTCTCGCAGCCCACCAGGCCGCCACCCAGGATGACAACCTTCCCTCGAACGGTCTTTTTCCCCGTCAGGACGTCCTCCGCGGAGACCACTTGGCCCAAGCGGATACCTGGGATATTCGGAACAATGGGCACAGCCCCGACCGCTACCACAAGGACATCGGGCTTTTCCCGTTCCAAGGTTGGAGGATCGAGGACCTTGCCAAGACGGATGTTGACACCCGCCTTACGGGCCCGCGCTTCCAGGCTCCGCGCAAAGTTCTGGATGTCCTCCTTGTGGGGAGGAAGACACCCCACCCGAAGCCATCCTCCCAGCTTGCTCCCTTTCTCGAACAGGGTGACCCGGTGACCCCGCTCTGCCGCAGTAAGGGCCGCCTCCAGACCTGCGGGACCACCGCCGGCGACGAAGACCTTCCGGAGCTTGCCTGCGGCGGTGGGAACAAACTTGAGTTCCCGACCGGCAAATGGATTGACCGTGCAGGAGGCCGAGACACGACCGCGAAGATCCTTGTAGATGGCCAAAATATCAGAAAGGCAGTTGCCGCAGGCCAGGCAGGGAACAATCTCCTCGACACGCCCCTCCTTTGCTTTGTTGGGGAGTTCAGGATCGGCGATCAGGGCCCGGCCCATGCCGATGAAGTCTGCCAGGCCCTCCGCCAGAATCCGCTCCGCCGTAGCCGGATCGTTGATACGATTAGCTGCAATAACGGGGATCCCGACAACCTCCCGAATTGCACCGGCGAGATGCGCGAAGGCCCCTTTCGGCACCAGGGGCGCCACAGTGGGCACGGGAGATTCGTGCCAGCCTGTATAGGTGTTGATGAAGCCGACACCGGCCTTCTCCAGCGCCCGGGCCACACCTTTCGAGATTTCGATCGTGTGCCCGCCCTGCATCTGTTCTTCTACATTGAGGCGGACACCGATCGGGAAGTCGTCCCCCGCATGCCGGCGGATCGACGCGACGATCTCCAGAAGGATCCGCATACGGTTTTCGAGACTCCCCCCGTACGCATCCGCCCGCTCGTTTGTGACGGGGGAGAGGAAGCGGCTCAGGAGGTAACCGCCGCCCACAATGAATTCGACGGCGTCAAAACCGCCCTCGCGGGCCCGGCGGGCACTCCTCCACGATCCAGCGGATCTCGTCGACCTCGAGAGCCCGGGGAGTCTCCCTGAGCATCTGGTTCAAAACCGGGGAGGGGCCGACGTGCTCGGCCGGTCCGCCACCGAAGGCCACGTGGTAGGAAACAATGAGCTGGCAGGCCGTCTTGGCCCCTTCCGCATGCAGGGCCGCCGTGAGCCGCCGGATTCCCGGGAGATACCGATCGTCGAACACGGCCGGCACGAAGAACGAACCGACGTCGAGGGGCGAAAAGGGAACGATGATGAGCCCGACTCCCCCCTTCGCCCGATGGGCGAAGTAGGTGAGGAAGCGATCCCCGACGGTCCCGCAGGCCTCGGATTAGCCCATGGTCATGGGCAGCATGACGATGCGATTCCGGATTTCCAGGTTTCCAATGCGTCCGGGGCTGAAGAGACACTCAAACATGTCCTCGACCTTTCTGGATGTTATCCCGCCGCGGTTTGCGCCGGGACCAAAGTAAGGCCTCACCGACGCCAAGGCGTTCAAGCGGGATCAGCGACAGATTCCCCAACACCTTCCTGATCTGAAAACTGCCCTTGGCCGTGTAGCACAGGTTGCCGTTTTCACCCTTCAATTCGAACTCCTTGATGAAATCCGCCTTCCCGATACAGTCGTCCTTCCTCTGAATTCCTCGATCTTGCCCGCGGCTAAAACAGCCTCGATGGACATGTCACTCATGGCGGGGCGCCTGTAGACGATCGACGCATCCTTCAGGATGGGAATGTATTTCTTCATGTCGAAGCACGAGCTGAACAGAACGCCCCCTGTGTAGTCCGCCAGAGAGAAGAGGGAACCGGAGGGAGGCGGACCTTCATGGATCCCGGATCGAATCGCTCGATTTTCACTCCCATTTTCCCCACGATCGGGATGATATTCTTGAGGGTGGCGACGATCTGCATCTTCGATTTTTCAATGGTTATGGATTTCCACTACTGTCCGGGATAATTGTCCATCATCATACGTAACCATCTAAAAGACATAAATAAACAACGTATCAGGGGTGTCCTCGACTTGAATTTCAAACAGGAATCCTGTCACTCTTCCCGGCAAATATCGCCGGCGAGGAGCACTCATGTTCTCAGGACCCCCGTCTTCACTCAGGTCATGGACTTTCTGCCCCAGAAAACCTTTTGGAAAAAGAGATTAGATTTTCTTTGCTCCCCGAATCGGCAGCCGGTTCAGGGCTGTTCCAGAATGTGGATGCACATGGCTGCCTCTTCGACGCCGATGTTCCCGCCGCCGTTTTCGGCCAGGCCGATCCTTGCCCCCGGCACCTGCCTCCTGCCGGCTTCACCCCGAAGCTGCAGGACCAGTTCGTGGATCTGGGCAAGCCCGGACGCCCCGATGGGATGTCCTCTCCCTTCCAGACCGCCGCTCGTGTTCACCGGCTTCGCTCCGCCCAGGGCTGTCGCACCGGACTCGGCAAATGATCCGCCCTCACCGGGAGCACAGAATCCCATCGCCTCTGTCTGATGCAGTTCTCCAAAGGCGGTCGCATCGTGCAATTCCGCCACATCAATGTCCCCGGGGCCCAGTCCGGCATCCTGGTAGGCCCTTCGGGAAAGGCGCTTCCCGATGTCCTCCCCGTCCAGTTCCCGGTCTGATCCCTGCCCAAGGACAGACGCCAGGATCCTCACGGCCCGCCCGCCACCCCTCTTCTTCCGATACGCCCCAGAACAGACGATCGCCGCGGCCGCTCCATCGCCCACGGGGGCGCACATGCCCCGCGTTAGCGGATAGGTGACCGGAGCGTCCGCCAGCACTTCCTCCACGCTCATCGGGTTCTGGTACTGGGCGAGCGGATTGAGGGAGGCATGGAAGTGGTTCTTGGAGGCAATAACGGCCAGTTGGCGCTGGGTTGAGCCGTGTCGGTTCATGTGCCAGCGGGCCATCATGGCATAGGCGTCCATGAAGATACTGCGTCCCGCCCCGGGAGCCGATTCGTCCGGCGGCAACTGAATGCGGAGGTTCCTGCCATATTCCATTAGCACTCCGATCTGGCGTTCGAAATGCTCAACATCCATGCAGCTGGAATAGGCCGCCAGCGACTTTTCCTTGTCGGGGTTCGTCAGCTTCTCGGAGCCAACGGCGAGGGCCACTTCGAACATCCCGGCCCGGATGCCGGTGCAGGCCAGGTGAAGTGCCGTGGAAGCACCTGCGCAGGCGTTTTCCACGTTGGTCACCGGGATCCGGTCGATGCCCATCCCCCGGAAGACCACTTGGCCACGGATCGAGTGCTGATGGTCGAACATCCCCCAGAATGTGTTGGCAAAGAAGCCCGCCTGGAGGTCCTCTTTCGCCAGGCCCGCATCCTCCAGGGCTTCCAGGATAACCTTTTCCGCCATTGTGCGGACAGTCCCGTCGCTGGATTTTCCAAACCGGTTCATCCCGATGCCAATGATGAACACATCCTGCATGGAACAACTCCAAACCTCGTCGCCACCACCCTACCGGGTGAGAATCTGGATGCCCGCCACGACCGGGGATTCGACACCAGTCAATACACCGCCTAGCATCTGGGCCATGCCCACCTTCGCGCCCTCGACCTGGTTTGCCCCTGCCTCACCCCAGAGCTGGCGCACAACGTCGTTGACCACGCGAACCCCGGAAGCTCCCAGGGGATGGCCCATGGAGAGCAGGCCGCCGCTGGGATTGACGGGGCAGCGGCCTCCCAGTTCCACTGCGCCGGAACGGGCCAGCGCGATGCCCTCGCCAGGCCGGCAGAGGCCCAGCATTTCGTATGCTGCCAGTTCCTCGCCGGAGAACGCATCGTGCATTTCGACGACGTTGATGTCCTTCGCAGCGTCCACGCTTGCCATCTCGCAGGCCTCCCGCGCTCCGTCGATCATGGCTTTCAGGGCAAGGGGATCAAAGGAGGCGTCCTCGGCCCCGCTGACCGAGATGACGGACCCGGCGATCCGGACGGGCGCACGATGCCCTTTCCGGTTGTGCTTCTTGAAGAAGGCTTCCGAGCAGAGGACGATGGCCGCCGCTCCGTCACTTTGGGGACAGCACTGAAGCACAGTGATGGGGTCGGCGATCATGGGGGAGGCCATGATTTCCTCGACTGTCACGGCCTTTTTGTACTGGGAAAAGGGATTCGTCAGGCCGGCCCGGTGGTTTTTCACCGATGGATAGCAGATGTCCTCGATTGTCGCACCGCGCTCTTCCATCAGCCGGTTGCAAATCATGGCGAAGAAGGACGGCATGGTGAGGGCGAGTTTTCCCTGGAGATCCCCCTCGATCACAAGCAATCCTTTTCCGAATTTCCTGTTGAAGGCGGACAGCGACTCGACGCCGAAGGCGATGCCGATTTCGCAGGCGCCCAGAGCGATGTTTTCATGCAGCAAGTGCACGGCGGAGGAACCGCTGGCACACGCGTTTTCCACGGTATACATCGGAATCCGGTCCACCCCGATCCGGTGCAGAATCGACTGGGCCGGCGTGGGAGGACTGTTGATCGTTCCGCAATATCCAACCTCCAGGGCCTTGGGAGCAATCTGAGCATCCTTCACGGCGGCCAAGACGGCGGTGGCTCCCAAATCGTTGACGGTCAGGCTGTCGTGTCTGCCAAAAATCGTCTGGCCAATGCCGAGGACATAGACTGAGTTCCTCATTGCTCACCTCCACAGGGCACGTAAAAATAGCCGAGAACCTCCGTGCCGTCCTTCTCCGTCCAGATCACGCCCGTTTCCCTCTTCAGCTTCATGCCGGTTTTCACATCCTCCACGCGGGCATGGATCTGCCCAAAAACGCGTGTCCCTTCATGGAGATCGATATAACCGCCGATGATGGGTGGTTTGTACGGACCGACGGGGACGCGGGTCACGCAGAACGAAAACAGCTTGCCCGTCGCGCTGAGAGGCACTTTTTTAAGCTGTTCCGAGGAACAGAACGGACACAGTTCAACGGCGGGGTAAGACGTCCTGCCGCACCCCACACATTGGTTCCCCATTTGCACAAGAACGCCATCCCTTTCTTCCAGGGCGCCGGGGTGAAAGATTGCTTGTTTGCTCATGATCGGCCTCCAGGTCTATTTCAGGTTTCGGGCAATGACCATCCGCTGGACCTCGTTGGTCCCCTCGACGATTTGCAGGATCTTGGTGTGCCGGTAGTACCGCGAGACAGCGTACTCGTTCATGAAACCGTAGCCCCCGTGGATCTGGTATGCGTCGCTGGCTACCTTTTCGCACATCTCCGAGGCGTAAAGCTTCGCGTAGGCGGCCTCCAACGTATGGGGAAGGCCGTTGTCCTTCAGCCAGGCCGCCTTGAGATACATGTTGCGGCCGAGCTCCGTCGCCATGGCCATGTCCGCGAGTTTGAAAGAGACCCCCTGGAAGCTGATGATGGGCTGCCCGAACTGGACCCTTTCCTTTGCATACCGCAAGGAGACGTCCAGGCAGGCCTGCATCAGACCGACGGCGACAGCGGCAACACTGATCCTACCCGTTTCCAGGACCGCCAGATGCTGGGCAAAACCCCTCCCTTCCTTCCCGAGAAAGTTCGAAGCCGGAATCCGGCAGTCCTCGAAAATGCACTCATGGGTGGCCGAGTGGCGCCAGGCCATCTTGTCGTACTTCTTGCCGAGGGTGAACCCTGGCGTTCCCTTCGGGACGATGAAGGTGTTGATCTGCTCCTTTTCCCCCGATTTTTGAGCCTTCGTCCGGGCCGTGATGATGACCAGGGAGGCGGTGTCGAGGCCGATGTTCGTGATGAACTGCTTGGTCCCGTTGATGACCCAGGAGTCACCGACGCGGACGGCCGTTGTCCGAGTGGCGCCCGCGTCGGACCCTGCCTGGGGCTCCGTGAGACCGAAAGCGCCGATGGTCTTGCCCTGCGCCATAGGCACGAGCCATTCCCGCTTCTGCTCCTCCGTCCCGAACACATACAGCTCCTGCGCCACGACGCTCGTCGTCACGTCCAGCAGTCCCCCCAGGGTCGTGTCCCCCCGGGACATCTCCTCGATGCACAGGTGCATGCCCACCCAGTCCCCGCCGCTTCCGCCATACTCCGCCGGGAAAGGGATGCCCATCATGCCGAGGTCGGCCATCCGCGCCATGATGTCATAGGGATACTCGCCCGAGGCCTCCAGTTCCTCAGCCCGGGGGGCAACGACTTCGTCCACGAACTTCCGGGCCATATCCCGGATCATCTGCTGCTCTTCTGAAAACCGGAAATCCATTTCTGTCCTCCTTTTTAATCCTTGGCCGCCGGAGGTTCCGCAAACAAAACACGCCCCCACGCAAAGCCCTCACGGCACGTCCAGAGCACTTTTTTTACGACAGCTTGCCTTTACAACCCCATGAAGCGGGCTATGATTATCTTCATGATCTCATTCGTCCCGGCAAAGATCTTCATTACACGGACGTCCCGCCAGGCCCTGGATATCGGATATTCGTCACAATATCCATACCCCCCGTGCAATTGGACGCAACGGTCCGCGATCCGGTTGGCCATGTCGGTGAGCCAGTACTTGGCCATGGACGTTTCGATGATGATCTGCCGGCCCTCCATGTGGTCCACGATCAGTTTGTCTATAAAAGTACGTCCAATTTTAATTTCCGTGGCCATCTCCACGAGCTCGAACTGGGAGTGCTGGAACTTGGAAATGGGCTTGCCGAACACGGTCCGCTCCTGGCAATACTTGATCGTGACATCGAGCATGTATTCCGCGGCGGTGATGGCGCCGATGGCACAGACAAGGCGTTCCGGCTGCAGCTTCTGCATGAGTTTCATGAAGCCCGTGCCCTTATCACCGAGCCGGTTTGACAGTGGGATCCGGCAATTTTCGAAATACAACTCCGCTGTGTCCTGGCTGTGCCAGCCGACCTTCTTGATCTTTTTTCCCTTTTCGAATCCGGGTGTTCCATCTTCGACGATATAAAGGTCTATTGCCTGGTGGGGGTTCACTACAGAAGGGTCCTTGGCCACGACAATGCAGATGCCACAGTTGATACCGTTGCTGATGAAGGTCTTCTGTCCGTTCAGGACAACGGAATCCCCGTCCTCCACCGCTGTCGTCCGGATGGAAGCGAGGTCGCTTCCGGTGTTGGGTTCCGTCATGGCAACCGCCGTGATGATGTCGCCCGTCACACAGCCGGGCAGATACTTCCGTTTCTGTTCTTCCGAGCCGAAGGCAATGATGTAGGGAACGATAATGTCGCTGTGCATCGACGCCGTGAGACCAGTGAAATTGGCCCGGGCCATCTCTTCTATGATAATGACGGAGTAGAGGAAATCCGCACCCGGTCCCCCGTATTCCTCGGGAACGCCCGTACCGAGGAATCCCTGGTTTCCCATCTTCTGCCAGACGCTCTTGGGCACGATGCCCGCTTCTTCCCATTCATCCACGTGGGGAATCAGTTCCTTCTCCACGAACTTCCGCAGCGCATCGCGGAAGATTCGGTGTTCTTCCGTGTAGTTGATGATCTCCATGAATGCCCCCTCAGGTAAAACCCACAATCGGGTTGACGGATTATTGATGTTTGAATACGGGCTTTCTCTTTTCCACGAACGCCTTCATCCCCTCCACCCGGTCTTCCGTGGAAAAAAGGGTTTCAAAGCAGCGGGCCTCATAAGCGATGGCCGACTTGACGTCCATGCTGAGCCCCCCTTCTACGGCCAGTTTGATCATACGCACGGCGATCCCGGGCCGGGCTGCGATCTTCTTTGCCAAGGCCCGTGCCTCATCCATCAGGGAATCCACAGGCACCACCCTGTTCACCAGGCCGAGACGATACGCCTCCGCCGCATCGACGAAATCTCCCGTGTACAAGAGTTCCTTCGCCTTCCCCGCTCCGATCAGGCGGGGCAACCGCTGGGTCCCTCCCGCACCCGGCATGACCCCGATCTTGATCTCCGGCAGACCGAACTGCGCATTCTCTGCCGCGATCCGGAGGTCGCACGCCAGGGCCAGTTCGCACCCACCGCCCAAGGCCATGCCGCTCACAGCTGCAATGACCGGCTTGTCGAAATCCTCCATCCGGCGGATGAAATCCACAGACTTGGAGAATTGGTAGGCATCGGCGGGAGAGATGATGTTGACCACCTCGGTGATGTCCGCGCCAGCGGCAAAAAATTTCTCGTGACCGGCAAGAATGACGCATTTCGTATCATCATCCAGCGCCATCTGCTGGAGCGCGTGTCCCAGTTCTTCAAGAAGAGTCCGGCTCAGGGCATTCATGCTTTTGGGACGGTTCAGGGTTATCGTGCCGACCCCCCCGCTTTTTTCGTAAAGAATCGATGTGTATTCCACCGTCGTTTCCTCCCCATGAGATAAGGTGCATCATTCCTTCAACGAACGGATCCGTGATCGGACAGATCCTCCCTGCCGGATTCCGGCGATGCGGCCATCAGCCTTCGGCGGATGCCGACGCCGCAGCCGCCGCAGGCGAGCTGGCGCTCCGCTTCACGGCGACTGCGGCCGCTCGACCCGGTCGAGCCCGCACTTCACCGGCTGTCATCTCATGTAGAAACGACCCTTCATGCTGTTCCGCAATTCCCCCCTCAAGTCGGGGTGAGCGATGTTGATAAGGGCCTCGGCACGCTGGGTGGTCGTCTTGTGCCGGATGTGGGCAATCCCATACTCCGTGACAACGTAATCCGCCAGGATCCGGGGCACGGTCACAGGCATTCCTGGGGGTAGTTCTGGAACGATCGAAGAAGCGAGCGATCCGTCCTTCAGCGTCCGGGCAGACGTCAACAGGGTGATACCCTTCCCTCCCTGGGAATAGTTTGCACCCATCATGAAGTCGAGCTGCCCGCCGGTACCGCTGATCTGCCGGAACCCTAGGGCTTCCGAGGCAATCTGCCCTGTGAAGTCGACCATCAGCGCCATGTTTATGGCCACCATATTGGGATGCTGGGAGATAAAGGCCGGGTTGTTCGTGTAAGAAGCGGGAAAGAACTCGCAGTTGGGGTTCTCCTCGATAAAATCATACAAGGACTGGTCGGCCATGCAGAAAGTAGCGACCGTCTTCCCCTTGTGGAAGGGCTTCTTCCGGTTTGTCACGACGCCCTTCGCGACCAGGTCGTTCAAGCCGACGGGGAACATCTCGGTGAGGACCCCGAGATCGTGCTTTCCCTCCAGGCCGGCAACAACGGCTTCCGGGATGCCTCCAAATCCCATCTGGATCGTGTACCCGTCTTTGATCAATTCAAGCACGTACCGGCCGATGGTCGCTTCCCGCTCACCCGGCGCCGTCCTTGTGATGGCCGGCATCTTCATGGACGTTTCGACGAACAGGTCAAATTCGGAAACATGAATCCAGTTGTCACCATACACGATGGGCATCTGGTCGTTTACTTCACCGATGGTGAGCCGCTGTTTTCCGTTCTCCCGGCCCAGGCGAATCAGGTCCATGTGGTAAAAATTGGCCAGGCCAAGATTCACGAAACCCTGTTTGTTGGGCGGGGTGACCTGGCAGATAAAGACATCCGCCACGGGGGCTACTTTCTGCGCGGCATCGGAACTCGATACTGGGAAGTACGGCGAAAGTCCCGGCTGTCCCTGGGCGCGGCCACCCGGTGAAAAAAAGCCCGAGACATGGTTGATGTGGCCATCGATGGTCTTCATGAAATCGGGGCTCAACAGTTTCGAGGGATAGACCGGAACGGCGTCGCAGATGACAACATCCCTCAATTCTTCCGCCCGGTCCAGGATGGCATGCACGACCCGCGGTGTGGGGGCGCCCAACGCCAAGCCGTTCATGATGAAGTCGCCGGACTTGATCTGCTTTGCCATCTTTTCCACGGACACGCACTTCTTCTTGTAATCCTCTCTCCAATCCATTTCGCTCCTCCTTTCTGCGGCATTGCATCGAAATAAATGTAATCGAGTCCCTCTAACAGGCGGAGCGGCTCCCCTCGATGCCGTCCCGTCCTCCCCTGAACTTACTGCTCAATCGGTTATCCCATGAAAACCGGTTACGGCGGTGTCGAACTTGCTGAAGGGCGTCCGGACGGCACTGACGATAACGATATCTCCTTTTTTTCATGAGTCGTTGTCTCCTGCCTGACCTCGATGAAATGTGGTTCGGATACCCCTCAGCGGGCCGCCATTCGGATTGCTCCGTCCAGTCGGATCACCTCGCCGTTGAGCATTGGATTCTCGATGATCTGCTGCACCAGTTCCGCGTACTCAGAAGGTTTCCCCAATCGGGACGGGAAGGGGATCATCTTCCCGAGGGCCTCCCGGGCGGCATCGGGCAACTGCGCCAGCATAGGCGTGTTGAAGAGCCCCGGGGCGATGGTCATCACCCGGATCCCGTAGTCGGCACACTCCCTGGCCAGGGGAAGGGTCATCCCCACAACCCCCGCCTTGGAAGCACTGTAGGCTGCCTGGCCGATCTGACCGTCGAAAGCCGCTGCAGAGGCGGTGTTGACGATGACGCCCTTCTCGCCGTCCTCGTACGGGGTGTTCTGGTTCATTTTCTCAACGGCAAGACGGATGACATTGAACGTTCCGACCAGGTTGATCTGGACGATCCTCATGAAGAAGGTCAGAGGCATCGGCCCCTTCTTGCCCAACACCTTTGCCGGATCGCCGACGCCGGCGCAATTGATGACCACGTTGATCATGCCGAACGCTGCCAGCGTTTCATCGACTGCCGCCTGAACACTCTGCTCACTGGTCACGTCGGTATTCACAAAGATGACACTCGGTCCCAGCTCTGCGACGAGTTTTTCCGCACGTTCCCCCTGCATATCGAATATCGCCGCTTTTCCACCACCAGCCAGGATGTTGCGGACACAAGCCTCACCCAGACCAGATGCTCCGCCTGTCACGATTGCAATGGAGTCTTTTCGTTTCATCGCTTCTCCTCCTGTCTCTCGGTAAAACCGGAATGTATTCGGGAGGGCCTGTCCGCCCTCACTCTTCCTGACTGCTTTTCACGTTTCTCTCGATCCCGTTAAACAGGACACTGCAAAGATCTTCCGTCAATTGGTCTGACGAATAATCCCGATCGAAAATGATCTCCGGTAGGCAAAGATGCTCGAGCCCTCCGATCACAATCTGGCGCAGAGAACGGAGAGGAATATCTTCACGGATCTCTCCGCTCTTCCTTCCGTCTTCCAAGATCCCCAGCAGGATGTTGCTGTATCGTTTTACTTGGCCGTAGCAATGCCCACCGAAGTAGCCGGGGAAACTCCGCACCTCCAGCAGAAACAATTTTGCAAACACGCGGTTGGACTCGAACATGTGGATGTGGTGCCAGATGAGTTTTCTCAGGCGATTCAAAGCCCCCTTCACCCCACAAAGGCCCAGTTCGATTTCCCCGATGTAGGCATCCAGGAATTCGCTCAGTATCTGGTGAAGAAGGCCGCGTTTGTCGCCGAAATATCGATAGATCAGAGCTTCGTTGACTCCCGCGGTCCTTGCAATCTCGGCTGTGGTGATGGCATCGAACTCCTTCTCCTTTAGAAGGACGCGAAGCGCATTGGCAAGTTTGATCCGACCGGGTGGGTGAGGGCGGGTCTCGACATTCTCAGGGACTGTGTCTTCGTGCATATATTCTCCGTAATGTAAAGTAAACTTACATCGATATTGTTGAGTTAAAAGCTGATTGACGTTGGGTAAGTATCACTTACTTACATTGCTGTCAACAAATTTTTTCGTTTATCCTCCACCGGTGGGTTCTTCACAATATTGCAAAGGTCTACGGGTCTGTAACGGAACGTCTCTTCTCTTGCGTCTCCGTCTGCGATTCGCGTTGCGTGCTATCAGGCCCGCACGGAGATCGTCGCCGGTACCATGCAACCGCCTGTGCAAAGCGAAACCAGGGCGTATTTATCCTGCCGCCGCCGCAGTTTATGAATCGGCGTGACGATCAACCGGCACCCCGGGTTCCCCACGGGGGACCCTGGGACCAGCGTCCCCTCATTCACGTTCGGCTTCGCCTATTTTGCCTGCAACTCCTTCAGCCATGCCAGCGGGATGGCGCACACGTGGCACGAAAGTAGATTCAGGAAAGGGGATAAAACGGTTCAGAAGGGAGCTTTAGTATTTTTCAAACAAAAAACAAGGGATCAGACGCTGTGCCTAACCCCTTGTTTTCATTCATGGTGGGCGATCCGCGACTCGAACGCGGGGCCTTTGGTTCCGGAGACCAACGCTCTATCCACCTGAGCTAATCGCCCTGTATCGTTCCGGCTGCTCGCGGCGACCGCTCACGCCGGTCGTTCGCAGCGCCGATGATCCGCCGGTCGGGCCCGCCCGGGGCTCCTTCTCCGGCTGGACATGTTCAAAGAAGGAACCGCTTTTGCCATTTTTCCGAACCGTTGTCAACCGCTTATTCGCGGCAATGCCGCGGATCTCCTCGTCCTTCATGAGTTTTCCGGGAATGCCCCGGTCTTTCGGGTTCCGGCCGCACCATCTCCAGCCAGGATCCCGCCATCGCACCCATCGGTCTCGATGTCCGGGATTTCACATCACAGCGCTTCAAAAGCGCGCATCGAGGACCGGCGCAGGGTTGCGGTCGTGAACGATTCCGAGCCGCAAAACGAAGGAAACCCGCAGGGAAATGTCCATCCATGCAAAAGCGGCCGGGCAGAATGGCATTCGCACCATGGCCACCTTCCGCTGTTGTGAGCTTAAGCTTTCAGCCGGCGTAAATCGCGCATATATGCGGGGTTCAGCATGTGCAGCCTGCGCCGCTATGCCTGGAATGGTTGGAAATGAGGTTGGAAATGAACACTCCAATTTAAGTGGCAATTCTCTTTACCGTTTGACATTGAAAATTCACAGAAAACTCAATCACGGACGGAAAACCCGTATTGACAGATGTTCCTTTTTTTGCATAATGCAGGCAGGTCCGTTCCAGGAGTTCATCTCTTCCCTGTTATGCGTTCGAAAACTCTGGAACGAGATTTAGAGAGCCCGGCCATGCGGGAACATGGACCGGGCTTTCGCTTTTCTTGCCCTCTCAGGTATCTTCTCTCGCAGAACTTCCTCTTTGATCCTGCGGACCTCAGACACGCCGAAATATTTCCGTTCCCTTTTAAAAATGTGTGTGTTAAATTATTTGCCAATCCAGAGGTTGAACGCGACAGGGAAGCACGCTTGAGAAAGCGGAGCCCGGATCATGTTCCCGCATGGTGCGGGCTTTCCCTCCTCTGGACAGCCTGTCCGCCCAGCCCTTTCTTCCGAATTGCCTCTCCCCCGAATTCTATGCACGGCGCTTAAGCGGTTCTCCTGTGCCGGCATGAGAACAGGAGCCGGGTCCGCATCTCAGGCGGTCATTTCATGAGCCGACGCATTGAATCATTATAAGAACCGATCTGCAGCGCGATCAAGAGCAGGATGAGCGCTTCGCTTGAAACAGGCAATCCATTGTACAAAAAGATGTTTTCCCGCCGGACCATTCCTGTTACCCGATTCTTCCCGTCCTGTTCGAGTAGATGGAAACCTACACCCAGACTGATCATCCCTGTCTTGCCGTCAACAGCCTGCTCCGGTGGGACGCGGTAAACCGACACCTGAACGCAGGAGAGGAAAAGCAGGAAAAACAGCATGGCCAGCGTGATCAGAAACGTGGTCCTGGTTGCCCTTCCCGTCAGGATGGCTTCGCGCTCGTCCCGCTCCCTCATGAAGGTGATCCTGGAGATAACCTGATCTCTCAGGGCTTCGGAGACCATCAGCCGAAAACAGAGATAAAGGGAAATCGCCATCCAGGCCGCAATGAACAATCCGGAGAGCGCATTCACGAGTCCGACAAAGCTGTTGTTCCGATCCAGCAATCCCTGGCTGTAGCAATAGCCGAAGACAGCAAGCAGGACGCCGACGGGAAGCCCGTATAGAAAGACCTTCAGCACGACTGTATCGAACCGTTTCATTTCTCCTCCTCAGCAATCTGGAAAATCGAGTTTATGTCCGTCTGAAAATGCCGGGCGATGCGAAACGCCAGTTCAAGGGACGGATTGTACCCCCCTCCCTCGATCGCGATGATCGTCGCCCTCGTCACACCGACCTCCCTTGCAAGTTGCTCCTGGGTGATCCGGCGCTCCGCCCGCAGGACGTGCAGGCGGTTCACAATTTTCAACTGCGGCAATGATTTCGGCATCCCGGGTTTCCTTTGTCTTGATTGTGATGGCCGTTAGTATACTTTGTTTTACATTATGTCAAGTTTATTTTACTTACGCGACCGATTCTTCCTCTGAGACGCGATTCCGGATCTTTTGCAGGGCAATAAAAAAGCGTCGACCCGGATTGAATCCGTCGGTCGACGCCTGTGCCGTCCGGGCCGATCGCCCGCTTTAAAAAAGTCTGTATCTTCAGGAACCAGGAAGTTTCAGGAAACGATTCCGCCGCCTTATTCCGTCTTCGCGGATATTCCGGGAATGTTCGTCAGGACCGGCTCCGCCCGGCCTCCGCCACTCCCGGAGAACCTTCCGCCTTTCCCCGCGGGATGCTCACGGCCCCCAGGATGGCCCTTACGGGCTCGCTCCGGTTCATGCAGTAGATGTGCAGGCCGTCGACACCGCTCCGGATCAACTCCTCCGCCTGCCGGACGGCATGCTCCAGGCCGTACTTCTCAACCTCCCCGGGCCGCTCCATGACACGGTCCAGCTTGTCGCCCAGGCCGGAGGGAATCGTGGCGCCACAGAGGCCGACGATCCGCTTGATCTGGTTGTAGTTCAGGATGGGCCACAGCCCCGGCAGGATGGGGACCTGGATCTTCATGGCCCGGGCGCGGTCGCGGAAACGAAAGAAAAACTCGTTGTTGAAGAAGAGCTGGGTAACAATGAAATCCGCCCCGGCGTCGATCTTCTTCTTGAGGTTCTTCAGGTCGTCGTCGAAAGAGGCGGCCTCGGGATGGCCTTCCGGATACCCCGCCACGCCGATGCAGAAGGGCCACCCCCGGTGGATGAACTCCACCAGGTCGCTGGCGAAGTTGAAGCCCCCCGGAGTGGGGGTGAATGTCTCCTGTCCCGCCGGCGGATCCCCCCGGAGGGCGAGGATGTTCTCGATGTTCCGCTCCTGGAAGGCGTCCAGCGTCCGGGCGATGTCGTCCCGGGTGGCCTCGACGCAGGTCAGGTGTCCCAGTACCTCGCGGTTGAAGTCGTTCTTCACCTTCGAGGCGATCTCCAGGGTCTTGTCGCGGGTGCTTCCGCCCGCACCGTAGGTGACGGAGATGAAGTGGGGATCGAACGTGCCCAGTTCCCCGATCGTCGTGAACAGGCTCTCCAGGTTTCCCTCCCGCTTGGGCGGAAAAACCTCGAAGGAGAGGCAGAATCGGTTTTCCTTCAGGATCTTCTTGATTTCCATGTCCGGACTCCCTTAAAGGCCGGTATTCATGTCATTTCGGCCGTTCCTTGTCAACCACATTTCGTGAAACCGGTTGATTTTCCAGGTCAATGCTGGTACATCGCCTCCATGTCGGTGTTGTATTCCAGGATCCATCCGCTTTTGCGGGCCGCCATGGCGGTCATTCCCCTGATTTTGCTCATGTATGCGCCGGCTTATGCGGGTGCGGAAATCCAGAACGTCCGCCACTGGACGGCCCCGGACCAGACCCGGGTCGTCTTTGACGTGAGCGACGGAATCGTCTTCACCGTCCGCAAGGAAGCCGGCCGGGTTTTCATCGATTTCCAGCATGCGACCCCCCGGGACTCCCTCCCCTCTTCCTTCGAGATGAACAAGCCGGCCATTGAAAAGATCGTCCTGGGACGGGGCCCCGGGAACACCCTCCGGGCGGAGCTCCATCTCCCGGAGGGTGCCGAGTCGAACGTGTTCCGCCTGAAGCGTTTCCAGGACCGGCCCGAGCGGGTGGTGGTGGACCTCCGGCTGCCCGCCCTGGAAAAGAAGGAAAGCGAGACCCGCCAGGCCGTAAAGAAGGACCGGAGGGACCGGATCGTGATCATCGATCCCGGTCACGGAGGAGATGATCCGGGGGCGATCGGACACCACGGCACGAAGGAAAAGGACGTGGTCCTCCAGATCGGCAGGAAGCTCCGCGACGAGTTGAACGGCCGGGAGGGCTACCGGGCCTTCCTGACCCGGAGCGGCGACTACTATGTGCCCTTCCGGAAGCGCGTCACCATCGCGAAGGAATACGGTGCGGACCTCTTCGTCAGCATCCATGCCGACGCCGTGAAGGGAACCCACGCCCGGGGCAGCTCGGTCTACGCCCTGTCGCTGACCGGGGCCTCCAACGAGGCTGCCCGCCTCCTGGTGACCAATGAAAACCTCTCGGACATCATCGGCGGCGTCTCCGAAGAGGAGAACGGCGAAGATACCGATGCGATCCTGCTCAACATGTTCCAGACGAACACCATCAACCAGTCCCGGCTCTTCGGCTCGACGGTCCTGAATCATATGGGAAATGTGGGACGCATCAAGTTCGCCACCGTGCAGCATGCCCCCTTCCGGGTCCTGAAGCTGCCGGACATTCCTTCCGTCCTGGTGGAGACCGCCTACATCTCCAACCCGGAGGAGGAGAAGCTCCTCAAGCATCGCCCGCACCAGAAGAAGATCGCCGAGGCCATCGCCGACGCCGTCACCGAGTTTCTGCCGGCGGAGGAGACCGGCGGCCCGGCCGTGAAGATCGTGAAAAGGGGACGGGGTGAACGGACGGATGTGCTCCTGCATCTCGTGAAGCGGGGTGAAACCCTCGACGGAATTGCGAAAAAGTACGGGACAACCCTGGCGGACCTGTTGAAGCTCAACAACAGGAAGATCGACGATCCGCTCCTCTGGGGCCTGAAAATCAAGGTGCCCGCCGTGAACGCCGGAGAAGAGGCGGTCGTGCCGAAGAAGGCGTCGGGGAACCGGGAAAAGTCGCCGAAGCGGCGCTTCCTCACCTACCGGGTGAAAAGAGGGGAGTCGCTCGGATCGATCGCCCGGGACCGGCAGGTCTCGCTCCAGGCCCTCCTGGAGGCCAACGACATGAAGCGGGACGATCCCCTGTTTGTGGGACGACTCCTGAAGATTCCCACCGACGGGACGGATCCCGATGACACCGCATCCGACGAAAAACCGAAGAAGGCATCGGCGGGCAAGAGCGAGCGAACGGTTTATTACCGGGTAAAGAAGGGCGACAGCCTGACGGAAATCGCCCGCCGCCATCACACCTCCGTGGAGAACCTGATGGCCCTGAATTCTATCCAGCGCGACGATCCCCTCTACGTAAACCGGCGCATCCGGGTCCCGGCTCCCGCCGGTCGATAAAAACAATGATGAAGAAGATTTTCGTGCAGGTTCTGCTGATTCTGCTGCTGGTGCCGCTGCCTGCGGCTTTACATGCCGGGGCATGTCCGGATACCCGGCCGGCCGGATTTGTCATCGCGGGCCTCGCCCCGGATGAGGTTCCCGCCGGTCCTTCCACGGCGTCGTCTGCCGGAGAAGAGGTCCGCAGCGGGGAATCGGTCCGGAAGGAGGAGGCCGCTGTCCGGGAGGAGGTTCGCCGGTACCTGGGAGGAAATGGCTTTCTCACCATCGGAAAATCCTGGCAGGACCGGGAGAAATTCTGGGCCGCCCCGTCCGAAATCGTCCCGGGACCGGGAGAAAAGACAAACGGGAGCACCTGGAACGAGTTCTACTACCAGAACTTCCGCCTGTCCCTGTCCACCATGCCCGGAGAAGACGATCACCTGAAGCGCCTCACCCCCTGGGAGACCCCGGAGACCAGGCGCTGGGAGCGGTTTCAGAACCTTCCGGGCCAGCTTCGCTCCGGCTCCTACCGGGAGACCATCGAGGGGGTCGGGGTGATCGTCGAACCCCGGATCCGCCTGGGAATCGAATTCTGATTGTGCTATAGCGCCCGCGACGAACGAACGGAGGACCGACCATGAATGTGACCGAAGGCGTCCAAGCCTTCCTGTGGCAGAGCTACTCGGAGAACAACTGCAATGCCTACCTGCTCGAGGGGGAGAAGAATATCCTCGTGGATCCGGGCCACCGGCACCTGCTGGACCACGTGGACCGGGGACTGAAGGAAGCGGGGCTTTCCCGCGACCGGATCGACGTCGTCCTGATCACCCATGCCCACCCGGATCACCTGGAGTCGATCGGAGACTTCTCGCCTCCGGCCCTCTTTGCCATGAACCAGCGGGAATACGAGCTCTTCAATCAGTACGCCGCGGGATACATGAAGCTTCCGGAACCGGACTTTTTCCTGGGAGAGGGGGACTTGACGATCGGGGACATCCGGATCGAGGTGATCCTGGCACCGGGCCACTCGCCCGCCTCGGTCTGCCTCTACTGGGCAGACAAGAAGGTGCTGATCACGGGGGACGTGGTCTTCGACCGGGGAATCGGAAGGACCGACATGCCCGGCGGAAGCGGGAAGGCCCTGATGCAGAGCATCCGCCGCCTCGCCGACCTGGACGTGGAATACCTGCTGACGGGCCACGGCGGGATCGTCACCGGCCGCGACGCCGTCCGGAGAAATTTCAAGGAAATCGAGAAGACCTGGTTTCCCTACCTTCGCTGATCGTCAGACGGCCAGCCGCTCCAGGAGCCGCTTCCGGAAAGCCGATCGTTCCTCCCGGACCCTCTCCAGGAGGGCCTGGTCCCGATTGGGATTCGGGATGACCGCCGGACCGGAGATCCCCTTCCGTCGCAGGACCTCCCGCTCCGCCTCCAGGCCTTCCAGCACGATCCGGGACAGGTCCTCCCGACCGGACTCGGCCAGTTCGAGCACCGGTTCCGTCTTCATCTTCAGGACCTTTTCCATGAGCTCAAAGACGGCTCCGTTCTCTCCCCCGGGCTCCACGTGCTCCAGCAGGGCCGACCGGAAAATCCGCTCCGCCTCGGGAAACTCCTTCTTCTCCTCGGTGTATTCCTTCTTCAGGTCCCGGAGGGTCGCCATGCCGTCCCGGTAGCGCTGAATCCACCCCTTGGCTTTCCCCTCGGCCTCCCGCCTCCGGATGGCCGTCTTTTCCTCCTCCGAAAGGGAGAGGTTCTTCGTCCTCTCCATGATCAGATCGATGGTGCTCTTGATCTCCGCCATGTTTCCATACCTTCCTGTCGACCGGCTTGCCGCCGGATTGGTTTGCTGCCGGGAGTCCCGCCGACCCGGACACGCTCGGGCAACGGAAAATCCGCCCATCGCCGCGGAGCCCGGTATTACCGGACCATGACGAGCCTCTGCTCCTCCTTCGGAACATACCATTTGATGAAGTTGTAGGTGATCCCCAGCGGCGCCGGCTCGATGCCGCGGATGCGGGCCGAGACGATGGGCAGCGCATCGGGCACATACAGGAACAGGTAGGGCTGCTCCTCCGCCAGGATCTCCTGGATGCGGTCATAGGCCTTCTTCCGCTCCTTCTGGTCGAAGGTCCCCCTGCCCTTCTCGATCAGGGCGTCCACCTCGGAATTCCGGTAGGAGATGAAGTTCAGCTCCTGGGTCCCCGTCTTGGAGGAGTGCCAGACATCGTAAATGTCCGGATCCTGCGGGATCGACCAGGCCAGCATGGTGGCATCGAACTTGCGCTTGTTGATGAAGTCGTTCAGGAAGGCGGCCCATTCGACGATCCGGATCTTCACCCGGATGCCTACCTCCGCCAGGCGGCGCTGGATGATCTCGGCGCACTTGGCCCGCACCTCATTGCCTTGGTTCGACAGGATCTCGAAGGCGAAGGGCCTTCCGTCCCGGTCCAGGACGCCGTCCCCGTCGGTGTCCCGCCAGCCCGCCTCAGCCAGGAGTTTCCGGGCCTTCTGCGGGTCGTAGGGATACTTGCGGACATTGGCATTGTAGGGCCAGGTCCCCGGCTTGTAAGGCCCCGTCGCATCCCGGCCCAGTCCCAGGAGGACCCCCTGGATGATCTCCTCCTTGTCCACGGCATAGGCAATGGCCTGGCGGACCCGCTTGTCGGCGAACATCGGGTTCAGGAGATTGAACGCCATGAACGTGTAGGAAAAGGAAAGGTATCGATACTTGTTGAAATCCCTACGGAACAGATTATTCTCGGTCTGCCGGGTGTACTGGAGGGGCGTGAGGCCCATCCGGTCGATCCCGCCGGCCCGGAGCTCCAGGAACATGGTGGCCGTGTCGGGAATGATCCGCATGATGTAGCCGTCCAGGTACGGCCGACCTTCGAAGTAGTCCTCGTTGGAGGCAAGGACGATCTTCTCCCCCGTCTTCCATTCTTTGAATACGAACGGCCCCGTTCCCACGGGCTTCCGGGCCAGCGGTGTGGACTTGATGTCCCTGCCTTCCAGCAGATGCTTTGGCAGGATCGAGGCGCCCCAGCTCATGAGGGCCGGCGCGAAGGGACGGTCGTAGGTGACCCGGAAGGTGTGCGGGTCCAGGACTTCCGCCTTCTTCACCTTCAGGAAGTCCCCCGCGTAGGCCGTCGGCGTCTTCGGGTCGATGGTGAGGCGGTAAGTGAAGATCACGTCCTCCGCCGTGAAGGGTGCACCGTCGTGCCACTTCACACCCTTCCGCAGGTGGAAGGTGATGACCAGCCCGTCCTTCGAGATGTCCCAGGACTCGGCCAGGTCGCCGACGATGTTCATGTCCTTGTCGTACTTGACGAGACCGTTGAAGACGAGCTCCGCGATGCCGTGGGAGGCGTTGTCGGAGGCAAGGATCGGGATGAGGTTGCTGGCGTCGCCGATGGAGCCGTCCACCAGGATGTCGCCGTAGGCGGGCGGGGCGTCGGCGGCGCCCTTCCGGCGCGCATCCCCTTCCGGCCGCGAGCAGGCCGCTGCCAGCAAGAACAGAACGGAGACAAAGATCAGGATCCGGGAGGTCTTCATGGCCCGGCACGGTACCCCAAGGGCCGGGGCCCTTGCAACGGAATTTATCGCTATTCGTGCCGCAGGGCGTCGATGGGATGGAGCAGGGAGGCCTTGTAGGCCGGATAGAAGCCGAAGAAGATTCCCACGAGGGCCGAAAAGCCGAAGGCCAGGAAGATCGAGAGAACGGACACCTCGGTGGACCAGCCGGCCAGGAACGACAGGATCCCGGACACGGTCACCCCCAGGAGGATGCCCGCGATGCCCCCGATGAGCGAGAGGGTCAGGGCCTCGATGATGAACTGCAGCCGGATGTCCCGGGCCTTGGCGCCCACGGCCATGCGGATTCCGATCTCCCGGGTGCGCTCCGTCACCGAGACGAGCATGATGTTCATGATGCCGATGCCGCCCACCAGGAGCGACACCGAGGCAATGGCCCCCAGGAGAAGGGTCATGACCCTCGTGGACTGCTCCGCCACCTGGAGCATGGAGGTCAGGTTCCGGACCGTGAAATCGTCTTCCCGTCCCGGGCCGATCCGGTGGCGCTGCCGGAGCAGCTCCGTCACCTGCCGCTCCGCCTCGGGGAGGGACTCGGCGCTGACGGCCTTCACCTGGATGGATCCGATCGTCCCGGCGTGGGTCGTCCCGAAGACCTTCTTCTGGGCTGTCGTGATGGGAATGAATACGACGTCGTCCTGGTCCTGACCGATGGGCGACTGGCCCTTCCGATCCAGGATCCCCACGACCATGAAGGGAATTTTCCGGATCCGGATGATCTGGCCGACGGGGTCCATGCTTCCGAAGAGGCTGTCCGCCACCGTCTGCCCCAGGAGGCAGACTTTGGTGGCGTTCCGGACGTCCTGTTCGGAGAAGTTCCGTCCGCTCGCCAGGTCCCAGTCCCGCACCTCCAGCATTCCGGGCTCCACGCCGGTGATCGCCGTGGCCCAGTTCTGGTTTCCGAAGACCACCTGGGCGGCCCGCCGCATTTCCGACGAGACGGCCTGTACGGCCGGGCACTCCCGCCGGATCGCCTCGGCGTCGTCCCGGTTCAGGGTGGACTGGGCTCCCGCTCCCAGGCGCACGCCGCCCTGGGTGATGCTGCCGGGGATCACGATGATCAGGTTGCTCCCGATGGAGGCGATCTGCTGGGAAATCTTCCGGCTTGCCCCGGTGCCCACGGCCAGCATGGCAATGACGGCCCCCACGCCGATAATGATGCCCAGCATGGTCAGGGAGGACCGCATCTTGTTGACCCACAGGGCCCGGAAGGAAATCTTGAGGGTGGACGGGATGCCGATCATGCCGCCACCGCCTCGTCGCTGACCACGCGGCCGTCGAGGAACCGGATCACACGCCGGCTGAAGGCGGCCACGTCGGGGTCGTGGGTCACCACCACCATGGTGATGCCCGACTCGCGGTTGAGCCGGACGAAGAGCTCCATGATCTCGACGCTCGTCCTGGCATCGAGGTTTCCCGTGGGCTCGTCGGCAAAGACGATGGGGGCGTCGTTCACCAGGGCCCGGGCGATGGCCACGCGCTGCTGCTGCCCGCCGGAGAGCTGGTTCGGCCGGTGATGCTCCCGTCCCTCGAGGCCCAGCAGCCGGAGGGCGTCCAGGGCCCGTTTCTTCCTCTCCCCCGCCGGAATGGAGCTGTAGAGCATCGGCAGCTCGGCATTCTCCAGGGCCGTCGAGCGGGAGAGCAAGTTGAACCCCTGGAAGACAAAGCCGATCTTCCGGTTCCGGATCTCCGCCAGCTCATCCGGATTGAGGCGGCTCACGTCCATGCCGTCGAAGCGGTATTCTCCGCTGGTGGGCCGGTCGAGGCAACCGATGACGTTCATGAAGGTGGACTTGCCGGAGCCGGACGGTCCCATGACGGCGACGAACTCCCCCCGGTCGATCGTGACGGAGACGCCGTCCAGGGCGTGGACGGGGCTGTCCCCCACGTCGTAGATCTTCATCAGGTCGACCGTCTCGATCAGGGTCGTCACCGGAAAAACCTCGGGCTCATCTGCTGCTGCTGCCTGTTGTTCCCGGCACCCGCGGCCTCGACGATCACCTCCTGGCCCTCCTTCAGGTCCCCCGAGACGATCTCCGTGAACTGGCCGTCGCTGATCCCGGCGGTGACGGGAACGCGTTTCGGCTTCCTGCCATCGAGGACCCACACCGCCTGCCCCCGCCCTGCCTCCCGTCCTTCCCTCCCCTCTTTTCCCTGGACGGCGGCAGGCGGCGCACCTTTTCCGTCCCTGCCGGCGGGCCGAAAACGGAGGGCCGCGTTGGGCACCTTCAACGCCTCCGTCCGCCGGTCGATGATGATGGAGACGTTGGCGGTCATGCCCGGCTTGAGCTTCAGCTCCGGGTTGGCCACCTTGACCACGACGTCGTAGGTCACCACGTTCTGCACCGTCGTGGGCGCGTTGCGGACCTCCGAGACGTCGCCCTGGAAGGGGGCCTCCGGATACGCGTCAACGGTGAACGTCACCGCCTGCCCCACCTTGATCTTCCCGATGTCCGCCTCGTCCACGTTCGCGTCGATCTGCATCCGGGTCAGGTCCTGGGCGATGTTGAACAGCGTCGGGGTCTGGAAGCTCGCCGCCACGGTCTGGCCGATGTCGATGCTCCGCGAGATGACGGTTCCGTTTACGGGGGAGAGGATCCGGGTGTTGTGGAGGTTGGTCTCCGCCGCGGTCAGGGCCGCGCGGCTCTGCTGGACCTGGGCCCGGGCCGCGCTGAGCGAGGCGGCGGCGGTCGAGGTGTTCGTCTCCGCCGTGTCCAGGTCGCTCCGGGCAATGAAGTTGGCAGCGTAGAGTTCCTTGTTGCGCTCGAAGGTCCGCCGGGCGTCGCGGGCGGTTGCCACGGCCTTCTCCACGTTCGCCTCGGCCAGGCGAAGGTTCGCCCGCGCCTGGTCCACCTGGGCCTGGATAGAGACCGGATCGATCTGGGCGAGGACCTGCCCCTTCTTCACCGGCGAGTTGTAGTCCACGTAGAGTTCCTTGATGGTCCCGGACACCTGCGTCCCCACCAGCACCGTGGTGACGGCGTTGACCGTGCCCGTAGCGGTGACAGCGGCCATGAGCTCCCCGCGGACGGCCCTGGCCGTCTTGAAGGCGGGGCTGCTGTTCCCGTGGAAGAAAAACCAGATGGCCGCCGCCGCGATCAGGGCGGCGACGCCGGCCATGATCAGGATCTTCTTTCGGTTCATGCCTGCGATTTTCATTTTTCCCCGGTCGCCTTCTCCAGGCTTGCCTGGGCAAGCCGGTAATCGTAAAGGGCCGCCGTATGGGCCGTTTTGGCGTTGATGTCCGCCAGCAGGGCGTCGGTCACCTCCATGGGGCTGCCCACGCCGGCGCCGTATCGCCCCCGGGCCAGTTCAAGGTTTTCCGCGGCCTGCCGCACCTCCAGCTCCGCGACCGCGATGCGGTCCCGGGCCTCCTGAAGATTCAGCAGGGCCTGCTGTATCTCCAGTTGTACGGTCTGGCGGACAAAGTCTTCGTTCGCCTTCAGGACTTCCAGGTTTGCCCGGGCCTCGTCGGTCTGGTACTTCGTGGACAGGCCGCTGAACAGCGGCACCGACAGGGTCGCCCCCACATTCCATCCCCTCTCCAGGGGAAAATCCTCCCCCGACCATCCGTATCCGGCGCTCCCGGTCAGGACGGGAAAGTATCCCTTCTTCGCCAGGTCGACGGACGACTCCGCCGCCTCCCGCTTCGACCGGACCGACCGCAGGTCCGGCCTCCGCTCTTCCCCCTTCTTCAACGCCTCATCGAGCGAGGCCGGGTAGGGATGGAAGGCCAGGTTGTCACGGATCTCGAACGTCTGCATACCGGGCAGACCCATGGTATTCACCAGGGTCAGGCGGGCCAGGTTCATGGCGTTCTCCGCTTTCAGCAGGTTCAGGCGGGCGTTGCTCAGATCGACCTCCGCCTTTGTCACGTCGAACTTCGGCTTCAGGCCGACCTCGAAGAATTTCTTTGCCTGCGCCAGGTGTTGCCGGTAGGAGCCCACCGCCTCCGCGTTGGCGTCTCTCAGGCGCCGGGCCTGGAGTAGCCCGTAATAGGCCTTCTTGACGTCATAGGCGATCTGGTTCATCGCCTGCTCCAGATCGGCGCGGGAGGAGTCCGCCCCGAGGCTCTGGATCTTCACCTGGGTCGACGTCTTGGAAAAATCGAAAAGGGTCTGGCTGACGCTGACGCCGGTTGCATAATTGTCGTATACGGTTCCCGCCGTCCTGGACGAGGTGCCGCCGACGGAGCTGCGGTCGTATTCCGCCGATGCGCTGACCTGCGGATAGTAGCCGGCCCGGGCCTGGCCCACGCGGCTCTCGCTGGCCTTCAGGCCGCCGGCTGCGCCGAGGATGCTCGGGTGCCGCTCCAGGGCGATGGCGATGCAGTGCTTCAGGTCCAGCGTCTCTCCCGGGCGGATCGATTCTTCCGGATGCGCTGCCGCCGGAACGAACAGGACGACAAGGAAGGCTGAAAGCAGGAAACCCACGATGTTTTTCTTCATGGCCGGTCTATATGCAATGGATGAGGGGGCCTGTCAAGGCGAGGCCCCGGGAGTCGCCGGGGCTGCCTGCTATGTTACGGACATTCAAACGGCATCCCCCGGAACGTTTGTTTGGCAAGGACCGTGCCTGATTGGTCGCGCTTCCCAATACAGCGGATTCATGAATCAATCATGAAAAGAGGCCTCGAGCATACGACCAACGAATACCATTCTGGATACATTCTATCCAGCTCACCACGGACGGATGGATAAAAAATATCCATGGCAGGATTCGGCCATGGACCGCACGAAGAAAGCAGGATGCGCGATCGGGGCTCCACGGGTGTCCATTCCTGATTGAAACACAGGATGTGGAACGCCATGATCGGCCGCCAACCTCATCCCGCCTCAATACGAGCAGCGGGACGGGCCGCTCCCCCGGCCGGCCGTTTCCTCCGCGATCATGACGTCCCCCTCGAAGGTCAGAACGTAGAGGAAATCGTTGTCTCCGCAGTTGTAGTACCATTTCTCGACGGACACCGTTTCTTCCGCATAGACTCCGCCATGGCTCCGGCCGGTACGCGGGTCTTCGCCTCCGATAAAACGGCCCCTCGTGACGGATTTCACACGATCGACACTGTCGGGCTTTCCGCATTCGATCGTGACGCGCGCCTTGGTGTCGCCGGTGCTGACCAGGCCTTTTCCCCGGTTGCACCGGAAGGCGGAAGCGTCGCCGGCACACCAGAGCATGACCACCACCGCGGCCATCACGGCCATCCCCCTTTTCATCCATCGCTCCTTCCGTTTGATACTGTTCAGCACATTTCACAACCTATTCATATCGTTGTCAAAACCTATGCCAAGCATCCACACCCCGGACATCCGGCCGCCAAATGCCGATTGACATGTCAATCAACATTTGCTACACCGGACTGCATGGAAAAAGTAGCCAGTGAAAAAATCATCGTCGAAGCGGCACTGAAGGTCTTCAGCACGAAAGGATTCGCAGAAGCCCGGATGGCTGATATCGCCAAGGAAGCCAACCTCTCGTACGGGCTCATCTATCACTATTTCGAGAACAAGGAAAAACTTTTCGATGCCATCGTCGAGAACTGGTGGAAATCCTTCTACGACGAGTTGGAGATGCTCAAGAAGAGCACCGCGGCCACCAAGGAAAAGCTGATGGAGATCATCAAGTTCATGATGAACGCCTATACCGCGACGCCGAGCCAGATGTCCATCTTCGTGGCGGAGGTCTCCCGGGGCTTCATCTACCACTCGAGTCCCCGGGGAAAGGACAAGTTCCGGAAGCTTTTCAACCTCTGTGAAGACATCATTCGCGAAGGCCAGACCCGGGGAACCCTGCGGTCCGACATTCAGTCCAACTACCTCACCTATGTTTTCCTGGGCGCCATCGACACGTTTCTGTCGGTCATGATTTTAGGCAATGAAACCCTGAGCAAGTCCAGGGAGAAGCGGATCATTGAGAGTATGATCACGGTTTTTCTACATGGAGCCGAGGCGGAAGCTGAGCATTGAGATGGATTCCCACCGAACGCCTCGGGGCGCCAATCCCCGACAGACCAGAGCGGAGCAGAGACGGGAAGACGGATTCCGGCATTCCGGCGGACGCAGGCCGGGCGCCGTACCCGGGTGCCTGACGGAAGCGGATGGACGGCCATGATTCTCAAGGGACAGCTTCACACCCATACGACCTACTCCGACGGGACCATGACACCCCAGGAGGTTGCCGATGCCTATGCGCGCCTGGGCTACGATTTCATTGCCATCACGGACCATGACCACCTCCTGAAGCCCTCCTACGGGGATGCCATCGCCCGGGTCCGGTCGGACATGCTGATCTTCACGGGGATCGAGCTGACGGTGCACTGCCGCAAGGGATACGTCCATGTCAGCCGGATCGAGGGAGAAAGGGAAGTCCTGCACGTATTCAACCACCCCGCCGATATCGATCTCGGCCTGCGCGACTGCATCCGCATCATCGCGGAGGTGGCCGAGCGCTATCCCATCGACGCGGTGGAGATTACAACCCACGGGTTTTACACGCCGCAGTTCGATATCGCCGAGATCCCCTATCCCAAGGTGGCGGCCGACGATTCCCACAACCTCCTGGGCTGCGGGCGCGGCTGGATCGAACTGGAGGCCCCCCGGGACCGGGACGGAATCATCCGGACCATCAAGGAGGGGCGGTTCATGAACTGCTTTGCGGGCGACAAGGCCCGCCGAAAGCCCGCGGTAGACCTGCGGCTGATCCGATTTGCATGAGACTGCGGCCGGGACGGATCCCGCGCTGCGATACGATTCAGAACCATATTAAGGAAGGAGACGTTCTATGGCAACAAAGCGGGTAGCGATTTGTGCGGTTGCCCAGCACAAGAACGAACCGGACCTCTGGTACAGGCGGTTCCAGAACATGCTTCTGGACGTGCTGGAGGATCTTCAGGGGCAGACAGGATTCAAGTACGGAGAAGGCGGCGTGGAAATGATCGTCAGCACCTCCGACGATTTCTTCGATGCCCGGACCATCTCGAACAACGGCGTCACGGACGTCATCGGGGGGCAGTATCTTGCGGAAGAAAAGATGGCCCAGGAAGGCCTCAACGCCATCGGCTACGCCAACGCCATCATCCTCTCGGGGCACAAGGATCTCGTCCTGATCATGGGACACTGCAAGGAATCCCAGGGCGAGAGCCGCAACATGATCACGAATTGCGGCTTCGATCCCTTCTACGGCCGGGCCACGGGCCTGGATTACCTGAACGCCGCCGGCCTGCAGGCGCGGGCCTACATGAAAAAGAGCGGCCTCACGGACGACCAGATGGCCGAGATCGTGGTAAGAAGCCGCCAGTGGGCCGCCAAGAACCCCTACGCCAATGCGCAGGAGGCCATTCCGGCGGGGAAAGTCAAGTCCTCGCCCATGCTGTGCGATCCCATTCGCCAGCTCCACGCCTACCCCGTCTCCGACGGCGCCGTCGGACTGCTCCTGGCTTCGGAGGAGCGGGCAAAGGAATTCACCGACAAGCCGGTATGGATCACCGGGTTCGCCAATTGCATGGACACCTTCTTTTTCGGTGACCGGGATCTGACCAGCAACTTCGCCCTCAAGAACGCCACGGAAAAGGCCTGCCGGAAAGCCGGCATCCAGGACCTGAAAAAGGCCGCCGATGTGGTCGAGGTCATGGACTGCTACGCCTACCAGCAGCCCATGTGGATGGAAGGACTGGGCTTCTGCGGAGACGGAGAAGGAGCGCGCTTCATCGCCGAAGGCGGCCCCGGGAAGCACCGGGTGAACCTCTCCGGCGGAACCCTGGCTGGGAACCCGCTCATCATCGCCGGCCTCTATCGGGCCGCCGAGGCGACTCTCCAGCTTCAGGGCGGCGCCGGTGACCGCCAGGTTCCGGACGCGAAATGCGCCGTGGCCCACTCGACCAACGGGCCCGCCGGCCAGTTCCACTCCGTTCTCATTCTCGAAGCGTAAGGAGCAGGCATCATGAAAAAACACATAAAAAACAGAAATGTAGCCATTATCGGGATCGGCCAGACGACCCTGTCCAGCCACAAGGAAGACCAGAACCAGGTGGAAATGGTCTCCGAAGCGGTGCGCAACGCCCTGGCGGACGCCAACATGACGCTTGACGATATCGACTGCATCGTCCACGGCAACATGGAGCTCTTCGAGATGCAGTTCCAGCCGGACATGTGGCACGCCATGGGCTGCGGGTCCTACGGGAAGGAAGAGTACCGGATCACCACGGGCGGCACCGTCGGGGCCACCCTGGTCTGCGCGTCCGACAGCCTCGTGGCCTCCGGCCAGTACGACACCGTCCTGTGCCTCGGCTTCGAGAAGCTCCAGGAAGGAAACACCACGGGCGGCATCACGAACATGGCCGACCCCCTCTGGTTCCGCAACCTCCAGACGGGAGCGCTCACATCCACCACGGCCACGGAGATGATCAAGGAGTTCGGGAAGGAGCGGGTTCTCCGGGCCGCCATGAAGTACCGCATCATGATCGACAAGCACGCCATGCTGAACGAGCGGGCACACCGACGCCTCGGTCTCGAGTACGACCAGCTGGAGACCCTGATGGAGACGTCTCCCCAGCTCGTCGGCGAGCTCCGGTTGATCCACATGTGCTCCCAGTCCGACGGGGCCTGCGCCATGATCCTCACCAACGAGGACCGGGTGAAGAAGGGAACCGCCAAGCCGCCCGTCTGGATCCGGGATCATGAAACCTCCCACCGGGGAGAAAACATGTCCAACCTGTACGGCGCGAAGAAACCCAAGAGCACCCACCGCGACTGCGCGGAGAAGCTCTTCAAGCGAAACGGCATCGAAAACCCGCTGGAATATTTCGACGTCTTCGAGATGTACGATCCGTCCGCCTACTGGGGCCTCGACTGGCTCCGGGAATTCCTGCTCCTCAAGGATGACGAGGTTCTCAAGCTCATGGAAGCCGGCGAATTCGACATGGACGGCAAGCTCCCGGTCAATCCCTCGGGAGGCGTCATCGCCAGCAATCCCATCGGCGCCACGGCCATGCTCCGTCCCGCCGAGGCGGCCCTTCAGATTCGGGGAGACGCCGGCGGCCACCAGATCAAGAAGGAGGTCCGCCATGCCCTGGCCTCCGGGTTCGGCGGCACCCTGTGGACCGTTATGCTTATGCTCGAAAAAGAATTGAACTGGTAGGAGGTTGACCATGGCTGAATTCTTCGGAACCACCGTAGCGGATATCTTCAATACGATGCCCAAGCGCTTCAAACCCGAGGCGTCCAAGGGTGTGGACGTCGTCATCGGGTACGAGTGCGGCGGCGAGGGCGGCGGCAAATGGAAGCTGACCGTCAAGGACCAGACTGCCAAAATCGAGACCGTCGAGGGCGATCTCGGACCGTGCACGGCGACGATCATGGCCTCCGACCCGGAGACGTTCATCGGCGTCACCCTGCAGAAAATCGGCGCCATCGACGCCCTCTCCCAGGGCAAGATGAGGGTCGTCGGCGACACGCGGATGCTGATGACGCTTCTGCCCCAGATCTTCGTGCAGTACACCGTGCCGGAGAAAAAGACGGAAGTCACCGCCCGGGGAATCCTCTCCGCCATCGGAGACCGTTTCCGTCCCGACAAGGCGGCGGGCGTGACGCTGAAATACGGGTATGACCTGACGGGCGAGGGCGGCGGCCAGTTCACCATCACCATCGCCGACGGGACGTGCACCCTCAAGGAAGGCCTCGATGCGGACCTGGCTGTAAAAATGACCATGGAGGCCGCCACCTATGTCGGCATGATGACCGGCACGATCGACGGCGCTGCCGCCTTCACCTCCGGAAAGGTCCGGATCGACGGCGACATGATGGCCGCCGCTGCGACCGGCAAATATTTCGACAAGTACGTGGATCCCAACGCCGAGGAGGCGGAGGAGCTGCTTTCCCTGAAGGTGGTCACCTCCATCAACCAGCGCTTCGCCACGGGCCCCGTCATGGGCAAGTGGTTCGCCGGGCTTCGGGAGAAGAAGCTCCTCGCCAGCGTCTGTCCCCTCTGCAAGCGGACCCTGATCCTCCCCCAGGAGATCTGCCAGTTCTGCCACGTTCGCACCACCGACTACGTGGAGCTGGGACCGGAAGGGTACGTCACGAACTTCGACCTGGTGTACTTTGCCAGCCCCGATCCCCTCACCGGCGAAGTGCGGGACACCCCCTACGCCTGCGCCTGGATCATGCTGGAAAATGCCACCCCGGAGGAAGCTTTCGCCTTCGAGATCGACAGAAAGGACCTCTCGAAGCTGAAGATCGGATCGAGGGTGCGGCCCGTCTGGGCGGAAAAGCCCACGGGCAGCTTCCGTGACATCCTCCATTTTGAAATCATCGACTAAGGGAGAGGAGAATCGGATCATGACCTGCACAAGTGAAAATATAAAAGACTGCTTCGTCATCGAGGCGAGGATGGCCCTGCCCAACCAGTACTTCGTGGGACGGATCGGCTCGAAGTGGATCATCGCCATGAGGGACAAGAAGAAGATCACGGGCCTCAAGTGCGAAACGTGCAGCATCACCTACATCCCGCCCCGGGAATACTGCAACAAGTGCGGGGCGAAGATCGCCGACAACTGGGTGGACGTGGGCACGACGGGGGAACTCGTCAACTACACCATCGTCAACTACAACGACAAGCATCTTCCCCGGAAGGCGCCGTACATCCTGGGTCAGATCAAGCTGGACGGGGCCGACACGCCGCTCACCCACATCGTGGCCGATGTGGATCCGCTGGACGTATACGTTGGCATGAAGGTGAAGGCCGTCTTCGCCCAGGGGGCCGTCAACACCCTGATGCAGCTGGATCACTTCGAGCCCGTCTGAGGCGCGACCCGAAGGATCCGACAGGACCACAACAAAACAAATACCCGTAAGGAGGTTTCACCATGGCCAAGGATGAAAAGAAGGTCATCATCACGGCGGCTCTCACCGGGGCCGCGACCATGAAGAACAACAACCCCAGCGTACCTTACACGGTCGAGGAGTTCGCCGAGGAAGCGTACAAGTGCTACCAGTCCGGGGCCGCCATGGTCCACGTCCATGCAAGAACGGACGACGGCCAGCCGACCCACGAGATCGACCGCATCAGGGCCGTGCATGACGCCATCAAGGCTCGCTGCCCCGAGCTGCTCGTCTGCCTGAGCTCCGCCGTCGGCATCTTCAAGACGCCGGAACAGCGGCTGGCCCAGATCGTGGCGGTCAAGCCGGAGATGGCCTCGTACAACACCAACAGCATGAACTTCAGCATCGTCGACCGCCACACCGGACAGATCTTCTTCGACTACGTCTTCGACAACACCTTCACCATGCTCCAGGACTTCGGCAAGGCCTTCGAGTCCAACGGCGTGAAGCCGGAGATCGAGTGCTACGACATCGGCGGCATCGACAACACGCTCCTGATCGCCAAGCAGGGCTTCTTCACGGAGCCCATGAACTTCAATTTCGTGTGGGGCGTCGTCGGCGGCCAGAAATTCCGCCCCGACGTGTTCATCTCCATGGTCAACGCCATCCCGGCGACGGCCAACTTCACGACCTGCGCCGTGGGCAACGAGCAGTTCCCCGCCAACGTCATGTCCTGCCTCATGGGCGGCAACATGCGGGTCGGCATGGAGGACAACACCCGGATGCCCAACGGCGAGCTGGCCAAGGGAAGCTGGGAGCAGGTGGAGTGGTGCGTGAAGGTCGCCGCTTCCCTGAACCGGACACCCGCCACGCCCGCGGAGGCGCGGGCAATCATGGGCATTCGCAAGGCCTGAAGGGAGGATCGCCTCGATGGATTTTACATTTACCGACGAACAGCGGATGTTCCGCGACACGATCTACCGTTACTGCAAGGAGGAGGTGGCTCCCCTGTGCGAGGCGGCGGACCGTGAGGGGGAGTTCAGCATGGAAGTCTGGAAAAAGCTGGGCTCCATGGGGCTCCTGGGTCTTCCGTTCCCGGAGGAATACGGCGGATCGGGAGCGGACTTCACCACCTGCTGCCTGGCCGGCGAGGCCATGGGCCATGCCGGCCTCGACGGCGGCCACACGCTGGCGCTGGGAGCCCACACGTACCTGTGCGGCGCGAACATCATGGAGCACGGCACGGAGGCGCAGAAAAAGAAGTACCTGCCGGGCCTGGCGACGGGCGAGGACATCGGCTGCATGGGACTGACGGAGCCGGGCAGCGGATCCGACGCGGCGGCCCTGGCGACGACGGCCGTGAAGAAGGGTGACAAGTACATCCTCAACGGTTCGAAGACGTTCATCACCAACGCCCCGCTGGCGAAGGTGTTCGTGATCTTTGCGACGCTGGACAAGTCGAAGAGGCACAAGGGAATCACGACGTTCATCGTGGACGCGGGCACTCCGGGTCTCTCGACGGGGAAGCCGATGCACAAGATGGGCTGTAAGTGCTCGACGACCTCGGAGGTCTTCATGGAGGACTGTGAAGTCCCTGCGGAGAACCTGCTGGGCGGCGAGGGCGCCGGCTGGCGGATCGCCCTGGGCGGCGTGGAGTGGGACCGGAGCACGCTGCTTTCCCCCTTCCTGGGGGGCGGGATGTTCATGATCGAGAACTGTGCCCGCTATGCCAACGAGCGTCGGGCCTTCGGCAAGACGATTGGCGAGTTCCAGTCGATCCAGAACCGGATCGCCGACATGCGGGTGTTCCTGGAGGCGGCGCGTCTGGCGGTATACCGCGTGGCGGCCTCGAAGGACAACGGGGTGATGCTGAATCCTCTCCTGGCCTCGGTCAACAAGATGTACGTGGGCGACAAGGGATTCGAGATGTGCTCGGCAGCCGTCGATCTGTTCGGCGGGTACGGGTACATTCACGAGTACCCGGTGGAGCGAGGCATGCGGGATGCGAAGCTGGGGCAGCTCGGCGGCGGGACATCCGACATCATGCGCATGATCGTCGCCCGCTTCATGATGATGTGAGGGAGGTGAAGGATCATGATCGATTACGAACTGACCAAGGAACAGAAAGACCTGCAGGGGCGGATGGTAGCGTTCTGCAGGGCTGAGATCGCACCCGCCGCGGCGGAGCTGGATGCAGCCACGCCGGACAAGGTCCCGGAGATGCTCCGGGCCCGGTTCAGGAAGCTGGCGGGGGCGGGGTATTTCGACCTCCTTCTGAAAGCCGACTTCGTCAGCCAGTGCGTGGCGGGCGAAGAGCTGGCGAAGGCGTGCCCGGCCACGTTCCTGGCGGCCATGTCTTCGGGAACGGCCTTCGGGATGGCGCTGTCGTGTTTCGGGTCCCAGGCGCAAAAGACGCGATTCCTGCCGGGGGTTGCCGCCGGCGAGCTCATCGGGGCGCTGGCCTGCACGGAGGCAGACGCCGGTTCGGACCTCTCGGGCATGGCGACGAAGGCGGAGAAGAAGGGGGACGGCTGGGTCCTGACGGGCTCAAAGGACCTCGTGACGAACGCCCCCGTGGCGGACGCCTTCCTGGTGCTGGCCTGGACGGACCGGGAGGCGGGCCTCGACAAGGGCCTGTCCCTGTTCGTCGTGGAGAAGGGCGCGTCCGGTCTTGCCGTGGGCGAGACGGTGGAGACGATGGGTCTTCGGGGAGCCCCGACGGCCGGGATCAGCCTGACGGGGTGCGCCGTTTCCGCGGACGCGCTGGTGGGCGAGGCGGGCGGAGGATACGCCCTTCTCGGCCGCATCACGGAGTGGATCAAGATTTCCCTGTCGGCCATGTCGGTGGGACTCGGGGTTGCCTGCATGGAGGTCTCCACGGGACACGGGAAGGGGAAGAAGGCCTTCGGGAAGCCCATCGGCCTGTTCGAGGGCGTGGGGGCGAAGCTGGCCGTCATGTTCACCCTGAACGACCTGGGCCGGATGATGACCTTGCGTGCGGCCTGGAGCACGGACCACCAGGAGACGGAGGCGCCGATCCTCACGGCCTCGGCGAAGCTCTTCACAAGCGAGTCCATCAACAAGATCGCGGACCTGGCTATGCAGGTCCACGGCGGGCACGGGTACGTCAAGGGAGCCGCCGTGGAGCGCCTGTACCGGGACGCCCGCTTCGCCGAGCTTGCCTACGGCACCTCGGAGATGCAGCGCGCATTCATCGCCCGGGACAGCCTGAACCGCTACAAGCCTGCCTGAGCGGCAGTTCCATTCAACCCTGATACACCTGGACAGGAGGGGCCCCGCCAGGGCCCCTGCCTCCGTTTCTCAACCCCAGATTACGCCTTCCCCGGGGGGAACCACACCCCCTATCGGGGGGACTTCGGCCAAAAGGAGGCTTTTTCCATGAGTACGCTCTCGTCTCTCCAGAAGAATGTCATCCGCAGAACCGCCGTCGGCGATATTCTGGTCCGCTCGACGGCCCGCACCCCCGACCGCCGGATCCTCCGCTTTCGCGACCGGAACTTCACGTACCGGGAGCTGAACGAGGCCGTCAACCGCTGCGCCCACGGCCTGGCAAAGCTCGGCGTCGGCAAGGGCGACCGGGCGGCCATCCTGTCCCACAACTGCCATCATTATGTCATCTACTGGTGGGCCCTCATGAAACTGGGGGCCGTCATCACCCCCCTGAACTTCATGCTCAAGGGGGACGAGATCCGGTACATCATCAACCACTCGGAGCCGAAGGTCTTCTTCGTCGAGGATGCCCTGATCCCACAGCTCGGCGGCATGCAGGACGAGCTGAAAAGCGTCCGCACCTTCGGGTACATCGACCTGGGAGGCAAGGAAGCGCCGGCGGGATGGATGAACATCGAGGACCTCTGGAACGAGGCGAATCCCGCCACGGAGCCGGAGGCGGAGATCGACTACGACGATCCGGCCATTCTTCTGTACACCTCCGGGACGGAGGCGGCGCCGAAGGGGGTCCTCAACTCACACCTGAATTTCTACATGGTCCTCCTGAGCGCGCTGGCCGACCTGAAGGTCACGGAGAAGGACGTCCTCATCGGCGGCATTCCCCTGTACCACGTGGCGGCCATGTACCTGTGCATCGCCAGCTTCGCCGTGGGCGCCCTCTACGTGATGGAGTACGCCCCGGACCCCCTGGAGATCCTCAAGCTCACCCGGGAGGAGAAGATCACCTACTGGATCTGGCCGCCGGCCCTGTACCTCTACCTGCCCATGGTGCCGGACTTCGAGAGCTACGACCTGAGCTCGCTCCGGATGTGCATCGTCTTCGGCGCCCTGGCGCCCCCGGCCGTCCTGGACCGCTGGCGGAAGCTCCTGCCGGACGCGGAGTTCATGAACTACTACGGACAGACCGAGATGAGCCCCCTGGGGACCTGCCTCCAGCATCACGACATGGCGAAGCGGCCCGACTCGATCGGCCGGTCCCACCTGCCCCTCGAACTGAAGGTCTTCGACCCCGACGGACGCGAGGTCCCCCGGGGCGAGACGGGTGAGCTGGTAGCCCGGGGGCCTTCCGTCATGCTCGGCTATTACAGGGAGGAGGAAAAGACGGCTTACACGTTCCGCGGCGGCTGGCACCACACGGGCGACATGGTCCGGATGGACCGCGAGGGGTTCGTCTACTTCGTCGACCGGGCGAAGGACATCATCAAGACCGGCGGTGAAAACGTATCGTCCCAGGAAGTGGAGGCGACCCTGTTCAAGCACGCCAAGGTGGCCGACGCCGCCGTCATCGGCATGCCCGACGACCGCTGGTCCGAGATCGTCACGGCCGTCATTGTCCCGCGCCCCGGGCAGACCCTGGACGAGAAGGAGATCGTCGACTTCTGCAAGAGCGAGCTGGCGGGCTACAAGGTCCCGAAGAAGATCATCTTCACGGACGCCCTGCCGCGCAACCCGAGCGGCAAGATCCTGAAGAACATCCTTCGGGAAAAGTTCACGAAGGCATAACGGTCATGGCAGCCCCCGCGGCCCCCACGGTCCGGACTACCGCGGGGGCGCGGCCGGGGGTTTCCAGAGGAGCATTCAGGAAGCTTTTCCGATCTTTCGGCGGTCCGGATTCTGAACGGTTCCCCGCGGAAAAGTTTCCGCGACGACGGAAGCCCCCGTGACAGCCCCCGCGCCCCGAACGTGCCCGACAGCCGCGGGGGCGCGGCCGGGGGTCGGCATGGATCGCTCATAAAACAAAAAAGAGGAGGCTCATCCCATGTACCAGGAGTATTTCAACGAAGAACACCAGATTTTCCGCGCCACTGTCCGGAAATTCGTGGAAAAGGAAATCATGCCGAACATCGAACACTGGGAGGACGCGGAGATCTTCCCGGTGGAGCTTTATGCGAAGGCCGCCGAGGCGGGGCTGATGGGCCTCGACTTCCCGGAGGCCTACGGCGGCATTCCCTGCGACAAGTTCATGCACGTCGCCTACACGGAGGAGATCTGCCGCTGCGGCTCCATCGGCCTCGTGTCGGGACTGGGAAGCTACGCCATCGCCTGCCCGCCGATTCTCCATATGGGAACGGAGGAGCAGAAGCAGCGCTTCCTGCCGCCGGTCTTCAGCGGACAGAAGATCGCCGCGCTGGGCATCACGGAGCCCGACGCCGGCTCCGACGTGGCCAACATCCGCACCCGGGCCGTCCGGGACGGCGACCACTACATCGTCAACGGCGCCAAGACCTTCATCACCAGCGGCTGCCGGGCCAGCTTCGTCACCACGGCGGTGCGGACCGGCGGATCCGGCTTCAAGGGGATCAGCCTGCTCGTCATCGATTCTTCCACCCCCGGCTTCTCCGTGGCCAAGAAAATCCGCAAGATGGGCTGGAACGCCTCCGACACGGCGGAGCTCGCCTTCGAAGACTGCCGTGTCCCTGCAGAAAACCTTCTGGGAGGCGAGGGCATGGGATTCTACGGTATCATGGCGAACTTCCAGAACGAGCGTCTCGCCCTGTCCGTCATGGCCCACGCGACGGCGGAGCTGGCCCTGGAGGAGTCGATCAAGTACGCCAGGACCCGGGAGGCCTTCGGGAAGACCCTATCGGGATTCCAGGTGACCCGCCACAAGCTCGTGGACATGGCCACGAAGGTCTCCGTGGCCAAGGAATACAACTACCGCGTCGCGGCGAAAATGCAGGCGGGCATCGACTGCATCCGGGAAGTCTCCATGGCGAAGAACTTCGCCTGTGAGGTTTGCGACAAGGTCGTCTTCGACGCCGTGCAGATCCACGGCGGATACGGCTATACCCGCGAATACATGGTGGAGCGGCTGTACCGCGACTCCCGGATCCTGAGCATCGGCGGCGGAACCACCGAGATCATGAAGGAGATCGTCAGCAAGGTCATGAAGCTGTAAAGCGCCTGCCGCTCCCGTCCGCCGCAGGAGACAGCCGGTGGGCGGGAGCGGCAGGCCCCCGCCGCGAGGTCTCGCCGGTATCTTGCCGCTCAATCGGCAAGGAAGCACCCGCCGACCTTGACAAACCACCTCCATTCCTGTAATTCCATCGCTCGTGAGGTCCCACCCCGCCCGGACCGGGACCTCACGAGCCATTCATTCCACATTCCCAGGAAAAAAAACGGATACCGGGAGTTCCATGCGCTATCTCGTCGTCTCCGACACCCACGGCAACCGTCATGACCTCAGGAACGCCGCCGGCCTCTTCGGCCCCTTCGACGGACTGATCCACCTGGGCGACGGCGTGCTTGACGGGAGGGCGATCGCCGACGAGTCGGGAATCCCGTTTTACGGCGTCCGCGGAAACGAGGATTACGGAAGCAACTACCCCGACATGGACGTCGCGGACCTGGATGGCCGGCCCTACCTGCTCCTCCACGGCTTCCAGCTCGACATGAACCCCTACCACCCGCCGTCGGTCTGGCGGGAAACCATCGGCCGGCTCGTGAAAATGGCGAAAAAGAGAAAGGCCCGGGGGGTACTCTTCGGCCACACCCACCAGGCCCTCCTGGACATCGCCGGAGACACGGTCGTCCTGAATCCCGGCGACCAGTATCTCGGCGCCGCCATCCCGGCTTCCTTCGCCGTCATCGAGACCGTCAACGGCGAGACCCGCATCGCCCTCTACCGGAAGGGCGGTCCCAGGGGCTGGCAAATCTTCTCCGAGGCCTACCTCAAGGACCGGGCCGCGGAGCCGTTTTATCCCTGAACATCGTCAGACCCTCTGTTGATCTTCCCTGAAAACCGCATTATAATGCCCGGCAATCCAATGCCTTTTTTTGGTCCCGAACTCGCCGGACGTTGATCCATGCTTTCTGAACGCCGGTCGAGCGACTGCGACCCGGATCCTCCCCCGCTTCACCGGAGGGAACCATGAGGAGCACCCGTCCTGTATCGGCAATCGTCCTGGCCGCCCTGCTCGGGCTTACGGCCGGGTGCGCCACGGTCCGCGTCGGGACGATTCCTCCCCCCGCCCCCACGGCAAAACTCCGCGTCTTCGTCCAGGCCGTCACGGTCCATCCCTCCGGTACTTCGTCGAAGGGCCGCTTCGGAAGGACGCAGGAGGAGTTCACCGACCGGATGTTCCGCCGGGTCCAGAAAACCCTGAACGAGACCGGGATTTATGAAGTCGTGCCCCTGCCCCAGGTCCGTACCGTTATGGGCGATCAGGAAATCGCCTCCCACGAGTGGCGGCGCGGCGACTGGAGCCTGTCCAGGCGGGTGGGGAAGGCCCTCCATGCGGATTATGTTCTGATGGTGGAGCGCGGAATTGCCGGGATGAAGTATTTCCAGGCCGTTCTGATCAACATTGAGTCGGGAAGGCGCTTCGAGTTCACGGAACAGAAGACGGGCATCGACCCGGATGACTACCGGAGGAGCGTTCACAGGTCCTACCGCAGTCTCTTCCAGCAGGCCAAGGGGGACATGCTGGCCGTGGCCGTCCGCAAGGGCCGCCTGGCCCCATCGGAGCCCTCCCCGCGGGAGGCACCTCCCGCCGCCGCTGAGGACGCGGAACAGCCGCAAGAGCGGGAGGTCCCGGAACCGGAACCGGGAATCGCAGGAAAACAGAAGGTGATCGTGCACGACCTGGACGCGACGGACCGCCTGTGCGTGGCGGGCCTGATCGTGTCGGAGGCGCTCCGGGAGGAGATCCACCGCTCCGGCCGGTTCACCGTCGTCAACCGCCAGGATCTCAAGCGGGCCATGGACGAGATGAAACTGGGGGAATCGGGCCTCCTGGAGGAGGGCAAGGCCCTGCGCCTGGGGAAATGGCTCGCCGCAAACCAGAGTGTCTCGGGGAGGATTTCGCCCCTGGGATGCCAGTTGATCCTGCAGGCGCGGCGGACCGACCTCGAAACGGCGGGGATCATGGCCGCAGCGTCTCTCCGCTGCCGCGAGGGAAAAGAGGAAGAGCTTCTGGACGGCCTGCCGGAGCTGGTTCGGCAGCTATCCGGGAAATAGGGGTGCCTCGATCCGATGCGAATCGTCATCGATCCAACGTCCTGCAGCGGGTGCGAGCGCTGCATCGAAGCCTGCTTCGACGTCTTTTGCCAGTGGGGTCTCCATCTCCGGCCGGTATTCGAAGTGAAGCAGCCGGAGCAACACCGGGAGGCCGTCGAGCGGGCGGCCCGGGACTGTCCGCGCAAGGCCATCCGCGTGGAGGGATAAAACAAGGATTACGTGGGGATTTCCCCACCACGACCGAATTCACCGAAAGGAGAGGTTCTTATGTCCGCACTGCTGGAAATGCTCGACTGCCGTTATCCGATCATTCAAGGCCCCATCGGCGCTCTCAACGACCCGCACTACACCGCCGCCGTCAGCGAGGCCGGCGCCTTCGGGATGCTGTCCCTCGGCTTCAGCAACAAGGAAGACGCGAAGCGCCTCGTCGCGGGCGTCCGGGCCCTCACGGCAAAGCCGTTCGGGGCGAACCTGATGGTCATGAACCAGGAGAACCAGAAGATCCTGGAGATCCTCGCCGAGGCGGGCGTGAAGACGGTGACCACCTCCGCGGGATCGCCGAAGGCCCTCTACCCGCAGATCCACGCCCTCGGCATGAAGGGCCTCCACGTTCTCCTCTCCCTGAATGCGGCCGTCAAGTCCATCGAGGCGGGGGCCGACGGCCTCATCGTCTCCGGCTCCGAATCGGGCGGGCTCCGGTCCCTCGGTTCCGAATCCTCGACTCTGGTCCTTGTTCCCCTCGTGGCCGACGCGGTGAGGGTTCCCATCGTCGCCGCCGGCGGAATCGCCGACCGCCGCGGTTACCGTGCGGCCCTGGCCCTGGGAGCCCAGGGAGTGCAGATCGGGACGCGACTCATCGCCACGGTGGAGAGTCCCGCCCCGGCCGTCTGGAAAGAGGCCATCCTGCGGTGCGGGGACGGCGGAACGGTCCTCCTCAACCTGGGAAACATGAACATGCGGGTGATCCGGAATCCGAAACTCGAGAAGGAGATGAACGATCCCCAGGTCAAGCTGTCGGAGCGGTACAGCCTCTTCGACGCACCGAAAGGCTGGCTCGCCGGGGACCTCGATCTCTTCCCCGCCGGGGCCGGCCAGGTGGCGGCCCTTATTCGGGAGATCAAGACGGTCCGCGAAGTCGTCGAGGAACTGGTATCCTGACCGGCCGGAAAAGGGGGAGGCTTTCCGATCCGCCCCTTTTCCCCCGCTTTGCAAAGGAGGAGGCCATGCTGATTATTGAAGATCTGCAGGTGAGCATCGGCGACCGGGAAGTCCTCCGGCACATCGACCTCGAGATCAAACCCGGCGAAACCCACATCCTCTTCGGACCCAACGGGTCCGGCAAGACGACGCTCCTCATGACCATTCTCGGCTACCCCCAGTACCGGGTGACCGCCGGGAAGATCGAGTTCAAGGGCGTGGACATCACTCGCATGCCCGTTAACGAGCGGACCCGCCTGGGAATCGGCATGTCCTTCCAGCGGCCGCCCACGATCCACGGGCTCAAGACCCGCCAGATGGTTCAGATCTGCGGCCGCAGCGCCGTCGACGTGGAGGCCCTGGCGGCAAAAGTCAACTTCACGGAATTCCTGGACCGGGACATCAACGCCGGCTTCTCCGGCGGAGAGATCAAGCGCTCCGAGCTGCTGCAGCTGATGGCGCAGGACGCGGACCTCCTCCTCTTCGACGAGCCCGAATCGGGCGTGGACCTGGAAAACATCGCCCTCATCGGCAACACCATCAGCGAACTGCTCCAGAGGGACTTCCGGATCGATGCGGACATCTCTCAGAAGAACCGCCTCCGGCAACGGACCAAAATGGGCCTCATCATCACCCACACCGGCTTCATCCTCGACTACGTCACGGCAGACAGGGGCCAGGTGCTGTACGAAGGGGTCATGACCTGCAAGCAGAACCCCCTGGAGATTTTCCGCTGCATCAAGCAGGCGGGATACGAGGAGTGTGTGCGATGCACGACATAATGGACGAGAAGGCCGCACAGGCCGCGGAGAAGAAGGCCGCCCTCGGCCCCGACATCGATCTCTCCTCCTTCACGGCGGAACCGACGGACCATGGCTACCTGGAAGACCTGACGAAGCTCCCCATGATCGATCGGCAGAGAATCCTGGAATCCGGCGTGGACGCCACGGAGGAAGGCCGCTCCGGGACGTACGTCCAGAAGGACACGAGCGTCCTCCACGTCCACTCCGGACAGGAGGGCCTGGAGGTCCTCCCGATCAAACGGGCACTGAAGGAAAAGGACTGGATCCGGGATTATTACTGGAAACTCGTCGCCGTCGACGCCGATAAATACACCGCCGCAGCCCAGCTCCATCTTCATGACGGCTACGTCATCCGGGCCCTCCCCGGTGCGAAGGTCACCCTTCCCGTCCAGGCGTGCCTGTATATCCACAAGGAGGGGCTCAGCCAGTACGTCCACAACCTGATCATCGCCGAGGAGGATTCGGAGCTGCACGTGATCACCGGCTGCGCCACCGCCCCGAACCTCAAGCGGGGGCTCCACGTGGGGATCTCGGAGTTCTTCGTGAAAAAAAACGCGAAGCTCAGCTTCACCATGATCCACAACTGGGCGGAAGAAATGAGCGTCCGGCCACGGTCCGTGGGGATCGTCGAGGAAGGGGGCCTCTTCCTGAACAACTACATCTGCATGAAGCCCGTCCGGTCCCTCCAGATGTATCCGACCACCCGCCTGGCGGGAAAGGGCGCCGTCTCGCGCTTCTACAGCCTCCTGGTGGGAAGCCCCGGCTCGGAGCTGGACGTGGGGGGACGGATCTTTCTCTCGGCCCCGGAAACCAGGGCGGAGATCATCGCCCGGGCCATCTCCAACGGCGGGCGGATCATCAACCGGGGGGACCTGATCGGCGAGGTAGCCGGCGTCAAGGCCCACCTGGAGTGCCGGGGCCTGATGCTCCGGAACGGCCTGATCCATGCCATCCCGGAACTGCAGGCCAGGGTCGACGGCGTCGAGATGTCCCATGAGGCCGCCGTCGGCAAGATCGCCCAGGAGGAGATCCTCTACCTGATGTCCCGGGGCCTCACGGAAGACGAGGCCACGGCGACGATCGTCCGGGGCTTCCTCAGCGTCGACATCCCGGGCCTGCCTCCCGCGCTGAAGGCGGAGATCGACCGGGCCGTGGAGATGAGCGAAGAAGAATACCTTTAAGAGCAGAAAGGAGGGGACGCCATGGACCTTTCCCCGTTTCTCAGGAGTGTCGACATTCTTTCCGATCTGACCGACGAAGAGATCGCGCTCCTGGCCGAAAACTCCCAGTACCTGGAATTTACGGACGGCGCCCCGATTATCCGTCTGGGAGAGATCGGCCGGTACCTCTGGATCGTCTACGAAGGGGAAGTGGAGGTCACCCTCCCCTGCCCCGACGGAACGGAAAAGCCTATCGCCGCCCTGGAGCGGGGGGCCGTCCTCGGGGAGATGTCCATCATGACGGGGGAGCCGGCCATGGCCAGCGTCTTGTCCGGCTGGTCGTCGAAGCTCATCCGCATCCCCCGGGAGATCGTGTCCCGGGTCGTGGCAACCAATCCCAAGACCCTGGGAAAGATCACCAGGATCATCACCCGACGGCTTCTCGCGGACGAGCGGATCCTGGCGGAACGGGAAAAGGCCTGCGTCGCCCTCCGGGAAAACACCGACCCCTACGACCTGAATTTCTCCTCCGTCTCCGAACCGATGAAGATCCTGGTCGTGAACAGCGGCAGCTCCTCCCTGAAATACTCGCTCTTCGACACGGCCGCCCCGGCACCGCTCCTGGAAGGGGCCGTGGAGAAGATCGGATCCGGCGAGGCGGTCCATCACGTGCGGACCCCGGAGACCCGGAAAGATCTGCCCGCCGCGGGGATCGCCACGGTGGGAGACGCCCTCGGGGTCATGCTCGGCGTGCTGACAGACCCGGAGATCAAGGCCCTGGAATCCCTGAGCGGGATCGACGCGGTGGGACACCGGGTCGTCCACGGGGGAAAGCGATTCTCCAGCTCCACCGTCGTCAGCGAGGAGGTCAAGGAGGCCATCCGCTCCTATATCCCCATCGCGCCCCTCCACAACCCCTTCAACATCGAGGGGATCGAGGCCCTGGAAAAGCTGTTGCCGGCGGTTCCCCAGGTGGCCGTCTTCGATACGTCGTTCCACCAGACCATGCCCGAAGCCGCCTCCACCTATGCCATCCCCTTCGCAGTCGGCGAAGAGGAGCAGATCCGGCGCTACGGCTTCCACGGAACGAACCACCGCTTCGTCGCCATGAGCGCGGCGACCTTCCTCAAGCGGCCCGTGGGGGAGATGAAGATCATCTCCTGCCACCTGGGAAGCGGCGCCTCCGTCTGCGCCATCGATCACGGCCGGAGCATCGACACCAGCATGGGCATGACGCCGCTGGAGGGTCTCATCATGGGCACCCGGGCCGGGGACCTCGACCCCGGGGCGATCCTGCACCTGATGCGGCACCGGGGCATGACCCTCGAAGAGGTGGACCGGATGCTCAACAAGGAGAGCGGCCTCAAGGGAATCAGCGGCCGAAGCAACGACATGCGGGAGGTCCTGGAGGGGGCGGAGGCGGAGGATCCGCACTGCAAGCTTGCCGTCAGCGCCTTCTGCTACCGCCTTCGGAAGTACATCGGCTCCTACGTCGCCGCCCTGGGAGGTCTCGATGTCCTGATCTTCACCGGCGGCATCGGGGAAAACTCCGCGGAGATCCGGGCCCGGGTGTGCCAGGGACTGGAGACGTTCGGCATCGACCTTTCCGACGAGTTGAACCGGACGGCCGAGGCGGGCAGGGGGCAGCCCGCCGACATCTCCGATCCCGAGTCGAAGGTGCGGATCCTGATCGTCCCGGCGGACGAGGAGCGGATGATCGCCCGGGAGACGGTCCATGCCCTCGGCCGGGTGGTCACGCAGGAAACCATCGAGAAATTCCGCTCCCGGGGCATCCCCCTGTCCACGTCGGCCCACCACGTCCACCTCAGCCGGGCGGACTTCGACGTCCTCTTCGGCCCCGGCGGGGACCTGACGCCGCGCTCGGAGCTGAGCCAGCCGGGCCAGTTCGCCGCCCTGGAGGCGGTGAATCTCGTGGGTCCCAAGGGGCGGATCGAAAAGGTCCGGATTCTCGGCCCCCTGAGGAAGGAATCCCAGGTGGAGGTCTCCCGGACCGAGCAGTTCAAGCTCGGCATCGACGCCCCCATCCGGGACTCCGGAGACCTGGAGGGAACGCCGGGAATTGTCATGGAAGGGGAAAAGGGCTCGATACGGCTGGAGAAGGGGGTGATCTCGGCGAAGCGCCACATCCACATGTCTCCGGAGGAGGCTCTCAACCTGGGCCTCCGGGACCGGGACGTCGTCATGGTGAAGGTCAAGGGCGTTCGGGAGCTCATCTTCGGCGACGTTCTCATCCGCGTCCATCCGACCTACCGGATGGACATGCACCTCGACACGGACGAGGCCAATGCCGCCCAGATCACCCCCGGCACCCTGGGCTTCATCGAGGCCATCCAGCACCGGAACTTCACGTAAGATGCGAACGCGAACGGCTCCGGAGTGCCTGGGGCCTGCCTCGAAGCCGGCCCATCAACGGCCGTGCCGTCAGATCGACCGGTCACCGGCCAGGAAGTCCATGCAGAGGATGTAGCGACGGCCGTTGCATCCCCGAAAGAGCTGGCTCAGGGTGATGCAGAGGTTTCCCGTGGCGAACGAGATGTAGTGGTCCGTTGTATACCGCTCCAGATCGGTGTTGATCAGCTGGTAAAAATATTCCTTGTAGGACAGGTCTTCTTGCTTCCTGGCCGCCTGGAACAGCGGGTTGACGTTCCTGTTTTCGGGTCCCTTCATGACCGTGTCCGTCTGCTGAATCCCCTCGTCGTTCACGACATACAGCGCATCGATAAAATCGAAATGCAGCAAGGTTTGCCTCAACACGCCCTCGAACCTCTCCGGCGGCCTCCCTTCCAGCTCCCGGATGACCCTCCGGGCCGCCTTCTGATACAGCTTGTTCCGCCGACGGCGGGCGTTGACCGTGTCGATGCACTTGATCTTGTAGTCATTCGCCGCATCCGTCAGCCTCTGCTCCGCCTCGGCCGGATCGAGACCGGTGCGGTCGCAGGGCCGGGCAAAGTAGTACCCCTGAAACAGGTCCGCACCGAGCTCCAGGCAAGAGAGCGCCTCCTCTCCCGTTTCCACGCCCTCGGCCAGGATCAGGGAACCGATGCCCTGCGACAGGTTGGCAAGGGACCGGAAGATCTCCTGCTTGTAATAGTTGGTGGCGATCCCGCTGATGATGGAGCGGTCGACCTTGATGATGTCGGGCCGCATGAGGGAGATGCGCTCGAAATTGGAGTGCCCGGTTCCGACATCGTCGAGGGCGATGTTGAATCCGCATTCGCTGTAGGCGTTCACGAACCTGAGAAGGGCGCCGCTGTCCGCCGTCAGGGACTCCACGAACTCGATCACGATATTGGGGGGCGGAATCCCGTTCCGGACAGCCTGATCGAGAAAATATCCCGAGCCCACGGTTTCCGAAGAGAGAAACGATGTCTCCAGATTGACGAAAAGCAGGTGGTTCTTCTCTGAATCAAGAAGATTGCGGAAGGAGGCCAGGACCTTCTCCCGGCAGAGGCGGTCGAGCTCCAGGGCAAGGCCGTGGCTCCGGGCGGCGTCGAACAGCGAAAGGGGCGGCAGGAGGTACCCCTCCGGGGACAGGCCCCGGATCAACCCCTCGCATCCGATGACGGAATGGTTGCGGGCAGACAGGATCTGCTGAAACTGAACGACGATCCCTTCGGCGGCGATGATCTCCTTCAATTCCGACAGGGAAAGGGGCGTATCCGGGCAACCGGTCAATGGAGCTCCTCACAGTCAGCGTACCTTCTCGGGAGCATCCCCTCTCCGGCCGGATAACCCCTGAACCTTTTTTTATCGCAAGTTGAATACCAGACCGGATCGCCGGGCAAACTGCCCGGATTCATTCATGGTGAGCATTGCCGACCCCCGGCGGAATCGCGACGAAACGGAACAATATCGGCCGATCGAAGGACAGCAGGCACAAATATGTGGAGATGAAGCCGGCCGCAAGGGCTCAGCCGGTGCAGGCCGGCCGGCGTCCCCGAGAGCGGCCGTCAGTTCAGGCTCGGCTTGTAGAGCTTGACCGGCTTCCGTTCCTGCTTTTTCCGCATCCTGAGATTGAGCATCTCCACGGCCACGGAAAACGCCATGGCAAAGTAGATGTACCCCTTCGGGACGTGGACGTCGAAGCCTTCGACGATCAGCGTCACGCCGACCAGGATGAGGAACGACAGCGCCAGCATCTTGATAGTCGGGTGGGCGTCCACGAAACGGCTGATCGGCCCCGCCGCAAAGAGCATCACCCCGACGGCGACGACGATGGCGATGGCCATGATGGAGATGTGCCGGGCCAGGCCGACGGCGGTGATGACCGAATCCAGGGAGAAGACGACGTCCAGGACGGCGATCTGGGCCAGGACGGCGGCCATGCTTGCTTTGACGGGCGTGTGCGCGGTCTCCTGAGCGCCCTCCAGGCTGTTGTGGATTTCATGGGTCGCCTTGGCCATCAGGAACAGGCCGCCGCCGATCAGAATCAGGTCGCGTCCCGAGATCCCGATCCCGAAGATGGTAAACCAGGGCTCCGTCAGGCCTGCTACCCAGACGATCGAGAACAGCAGGATCAGCCGCGTCAGCATCGCCAGCAGCAGCCCCGCCTTCCTGGCCAGGTCCCGCTTTTCGGCGGGAAGGCGCCCCACGAGGACGGAGATGAAAATGATGTTGTCGATGCCCAGGACAATCTCCAGGGCCGCCAGCGTGCCAAGGGCAATCCATCCCTCGATACCGGTCATCCAGGCAAACATGTCTTGTCTCTCCCGACTTTTTCTGGAATCATAAGGCAGTCTGTTCACCGGAAACAAGGAAATAAAGCTCGTCGGCCCGGGATTGCCCGGCCGATGGAGGAGGAAGCGAGATGAAAAGGATCCTGTGGATTTTTGCCCTTCTCTGGGCGGTGGGCGCGGCATCCCCGGCCGGGGCGGGTATCCTCGATGACATCCTCGAGAGGCTGCCCGACGCAAAGGGCAGGGCGTCCCTGGCCGGTCCCGACCAGAAGACGACCATCGCCGGCCTGAAGGAGGCCCTGGCCGTCGGCACGAAGAACGCCGTGAACGCCCTGTCGAAGCAGGACGGCTATTTCGGCAACGAGCTGGTGAAGATCCTGCTTCCCGAAAAGGTCCGGACGGCCGCCGACATGGCCTCCCGGCTGGGCTTCCGGAAGCAGGTGGACCGTTTCACACTCAGCATGAACCGGGCAGCCGAAGCCGCGGCCCCGAAGGCCGCGGACCTCTTCGCGGACGCTATCCGGGACATGTCCTTTGAAGATGCCCGGAAGATCCTCCAGGGAGGAGACACGGCGGCGACGGACTATTTCAGGGCCAGGACGTCGGAGAAGCTCTACGCCGCATTCAAGCCCGCGGTCGCCGCCGGCATGAACCGGGTCGGCGTGACGAAGGCCTACAAGGACATGATGGCCCCCGTTGAATCCCTGCCGCTGGTGCCGAAGGAGTCCGTCGACCTCGACCATTACGTGACCGGCAAGGCCCTGGACGGCCTCTTCCTCATGATCGGAAGCGAGGAGAAGAAGATCCGGACCGACCCCGCCGCCCGGGTGACGGACATCCTGAAGACGGTCTTCGGGAAATAGTTACAGACGCACGGGACGCAAACCAAAGACCGGGACCCGTCGAAGGAGGCCCCCGTGTAATGCTCTGAAACGGGGAAAGCACTCTTTCCATGCCGTGCAGGACGGTTTCACGGAAAGGCAAGCAATGAGAAAAGCAACCCTGGAGATCGTCGGTCTTTATGTCCTGATTGCCGGGGCATGGATCCTGCTGTCCGACCAGGCACTGCTCCGGCTGGTGAAAGATCCCGATCTCTGTCTGTGGATGCAGACCTACAAGGGTTGGGGTTTTGTCCTTGTCACCGCCGTTCTGCTCTATGTGGCTTTGTACCGCCGCCTGAAGCTGCTGGAGCGGGCTCAGGACGCACAAAAAGAGCTCATGGAGCGCCTGCAGAACTACCTGTCCGTCAGTCCCGTCATCAGCTACGCCCTCCGAATCGAGAACGATCAGGCCTCGCCGATCTGGGTGAGTGAAAACATCACGCAGATCCTGGGATATACCATGGAGGAACTGCAGCAGCCGAGCTGGTGGGACGATCACCTCCATCCCGACGACCGTGAAGAGGCTCGGGCCAACGTCTGGTCCTCATTCTTTGAAACGGGGGCCCTGGATCACAAGTATCGCTTCCTCTGCAAGGACGGAACGGTGATCTGGATCCAGGATCAGATCCGGCTTGTCCGCGATGAACGCGGAACGCCCCGGGAAGCGATCGGGGTCTGGACAAACATCACCGAGTTGAAGCAGACGGAAGAGAAGTTGAGGAAAAGAGAGGGATTCATCCGGGCGGTCCTGGACAATCTTCCCATCGGTGTTGCCGTGAACTCCATCGATCCCCGCGTCGTGTTCGGGTACATGAACGATCTCTTCCCCAAATACTACCGGACCACGAGGGAGGCCATCACGGATCCCGACACTTTCTGGAACGCCGTTTACGAAGACCCGGAGTTCAGGGAAAAAATGAAACGGCAGGTCCTCGACGATTATGCCAGCGGAGATCCGGCGCGGCTGTACTGGCCTGACGTTCCGATCACCCGCCGGGGAAGCGAAACCACGTACATTACCGCACGGAACATCTCCCTTCCCGGTGAAGGCCTGTCGGTCTCAACGGTATGGGACGTCACCGAGCGCAAGCGGCTGGAACTGGAGCGGCAGGTCATCATCGATAAACTGAGAGAGGGCCTGGCGGCGACGGTGCAGACCATCACCGCCGTCGTGGAGGCCAGAGATCCGTACACGGCCGGCCACCAGCGGAGAGTGTCCGACCTGGCGCGGGCCATCGCCCATGAAATGGGGCTTCCGGGCGATCAAATCGAAGGAATCCGCGTGGCCGGCGTGATCCACGACATCGGCAAGATATCGATTCCCTCGGAGATACTCAGCAAGCCATCAAAACTGTCTCTCGTTGAATTTGAGCTGATCCAGGTTCATCCCGAGGCCGGTTACGAAATTCTCAGGGATGTCGAATTCCCCTGGCCCATTGCCCGGACCGTTCTCCAGCATCACGAGCGGATGGACGGCTCCGGCTATCCGAACGGATTAAAGGGCGAAGAAATCCTCCCGGAGGCCCGGATTCTGGCCGTGGCGGACGTGGTGGAATCGATGGCCTCCCACCGGCCTTACCGTCCGACACTGGGCATCGAGGCCGCACTGGAGGAGATCGGGAAAAACAGGGGAACCCTTTACGACAAAACCGCTGTCGATGCCTGCTTGCGGCTTTTCCGGGACAGGGGATACCAACTCCCTTCCTGACCTTATCATGCCCCTAAAGCCCCATCGATTCGGCCACCCGGTCCCGGTGAAACGCCCCGCCCCCGAACGTCACGTCGCCCCCCAGGGCACGGCGGTGGTAGCGGTGCATCTCGTGCTCCATGGTGAAACCGATGGCGCCGAAGATCTGGTGGCCCAGGGCCGTGACGCGGCGATACGTCTCGCCGGTCCTCGCCTTGGCCATGGCGGCGGCCTGCGCCGCCGGGGTGCCGCCGTCGATTTCGAGAGCCGCTTTCCGATACAGGTATCGGGACCCGTGGATGTCGGTCCACATTTCGGCGAAGTGATGCTGCACCGCCTGGAAGCTGCCGATGGGCCGGCCGAACTGGACCCGCTCCCTGGCATAGGCCAGGGCCATGTCCAGGACGGCCCTCGCCCCGCCGATCATCTCGGCGCACTTCGCCACGGCCGCCTTTTCGAGGGTATCCCGGATCACCGCCGCCCCGGCATCCAGGCCGCCGACGATCTGCTCCCTCCGGACCGGCACCCGGTAAAACCGGACCTCGCCCTGCCGGTCCCCCGTCGCTGTTTTCATGTCCATCGTCCGGATACCGCGAGTCTCTCCATCCACCAGAAAAACCGTGATCCCGACCCGGGTTTCGGCCGGCTTCCCCGTCCGGACCGCACAGAGGAACATGTCGGCAACATGGGCGTCCGTGACATGCCGCTTGGCCCCGTTGATCCGCCATGCCTCGCCGAACGGAACGGCACGGACGCGGATACCACCGGCATCCCAGGCGCCGTTCTTTTCCGTCAGGGCGAACGTCATGATCCGCTTCCCCGCGACAATGGCGGGCAGGCTCTCCCGCTTCTGATCTTCGGTGCCGAAGGCCAGGAGCGGCAGGCCGCCCAGGACCACTGTGGAGAAGAACGGCCCCGGGCAGGTGCGGTATCCCATCTCCTCCAGGAGGACCGTCAGGTCGATGAGGCCGCCGCCGCTTCCGCCGTACTCCTCGGGAAAGGGAAGCCCCAGCCACCCGAGGGAGGCCATCTTTTTCCAGAGGTCGAGGTCATACCCGGCCTCGCTCTCTTCCACCCGCTTCACCGCTTCCCGGGACAGCGACTTCGCCAGAAAGTCACAAGCTGTCTTCTGCAGAAGGACCTGCTCCTCCGTCAGGGAAAAATCCATGGATCATCCTCCTTGTTCCGACGCCGCTTCCTTTTTCGGTCTCCGGGCCTTTTTCGCGGCCATTTCGATAAAGGCGTTGCTCATGGCGGCAAACTCCTCCATGCTGATGTCCACGAGCGGCCGGTCCAGGATTTCCTGCGTCGCCTCCGCGATGGAGCCGTCCCGGACGACCTCCCGCCCCGCCTGCCGGCAGGCATCGAAAAACCATTCGTAGTTCGGCAAGAGGGCGGGAACGGAAAACATCTCGCCCATTCCCTTGAGAACCATCCCGCCGATGGTCACCTGGGTTCCCCCGCCGATGGCCCGGGCGAACCGCCGGAAGAGGTCCTCCAGGGGTGCGAAGTGCTCCCGTTCCGGGAAGCCGGCGTTGGAAATCACGACCCAGGTCCACTTTTTCTCCGGCCAGCGGGCGGGATGGACGACGACCCCGTCCTTGACTTCCAGGTCCAGGCTGCCGAACACGATCATCCGGTCCAGGAGCGCCTTGAGCAGCGCACTGACCGAAAAGACGTACAGGGGGGAAGCAAAGACAAGGACCTCCGCTTCCAGCATCTTTTCCGTGACGCCGGCCATGTCGTCCTTCAGGACGCACCGGCCCGGCGTGAGCATGTGGCAGGCATAGCAGCCCCGGCATTCCTGAATCCGGAGATCCTTCAGATAGAGGGTCTCCGTGACGGCGCCCGCTTCGGCGGCACCCTCCAGGAACGGCTGCAGGATCTTGTCGGTGTTTCCCCGCCTGGCCCGTGGGCTGCCGTTGATAGCCAGGATCTTTGTCATGGTTTCAGAATCCCTCCTGGCGGGCGATGATGTCCTTCATCACCTCGTCCGCCCCGCCGGCGATCGACATGACCCGGGTATCCCGGAAATGGCGCGAAATCAGCGTCTCGTTCATGAACCCCATCCCGCCGAACATCTGCAGGCAGCCGGATGATACCCTGTTCAGAAGCGGGCCCGCCAGGAGTTTCCCCATGGAGATCTCTTTTGTAACGTCCTTCCCGGCCATTTTCATCCGGACGATGTGGTAGGTCAGGTGGCGGAGGCTCTCGATCTCGGCCAGCCATTCCACCAGGCGGTGCCGGAGGACCTGCTTCGTGATCAGGGGCTTTCCGAAGACGATCCGCTCCCGGATGTAGGCGACGGTCATGTCGATCATGTCCCGGCACGCAATGTACGTCATGGGGAGAACCGTGAAGCGCTCATGCTGGAACTGCATCATCTGGTAGATGAAGCCCTCCCCTTCCTTCCCGATGAGGTTCTCAACCGGGATCCGGAGGTTGTCGAAGAACAGCTCCGCGGTATCGCTGCTTCGGAGGCCCACCTTGTCCAGCCGCTTGCTGACGCCGAAGCCGGGCAGGTCCGTGGGAACGACGAACAGGCCGTAGCAGTGGTGCCCCGGCCCGTCGGCGGTCCTGGCGAGGAGGGTCAGGAAGTCGGCCTGGCAGCCGTTCGTGATGAACGTCTTCGACCCGTTCAGGATGTAGGAGTCGCCGTCGCGGACAGCCCGGGTCCTGAGGGCGGCCACGTCGGAGCCCGCGCCGGGCTCCGTGACGGCGATGGCCGCCACCTTTTTCCCGGCAATAGCCGGGGCCAGGTACCGCTCCTTCAGGGCCTCACTCCCGAACATGTCGATGGCCGGCGTCGCCATGTTCGTCTGGACCATGATCGCCGTCGGGACGCCCCACCCATGGACGTGGCCGAGCTCCTCGATGAACACGGTCTCGTACCAATAGTCCAGGCCCTGCCCGCCCAGGCGGGGATCGTAGCGGATCCCCAGGAATCCCAGCTCCCCCATCTTCCCGAACAGGTCGTGGAGCGGCACGCCCCCCTCTTCCCAGACGTCCATGTGGGGATTGATCTCCCTGTCTATGAATCTCCGGACGGACGCCCGGAACGCCTCATGGGTCTCGTCGAAATACATTGGTTCCTCTCCTTCGCGTTTTTGGTTGGATCCCGTTTCTTCCGCCCCGGGGCGGGCCGTCACGCCCTGGGCAGCCCCAGTCCGCGGGTGGCGATGATGCCGCGCTGGATCTCCGACGTCCCCGCGCCGATGGGACCCGACACGGCATCCAGGTAGCCCGCCGGGACGCGCCCCTGCAGGGGGGCATACCGGGAGCCCCGGTCCAGCTGCGCGGACAGGCCGAGAATGTCCACGGCCACGCCGGCCAGCTTCCGGCTCAGCTCCGTGCTGAAGAGCTTCATGGCCGAGGCCTCCAGCTCCGGCACCCGTCCCTGGTCCATCATCCAGACGTTCTGCCAGTAGAGGCCGTACAGGACCTCGATGTCGATCGCCACGGAGGCCAGGGCGTCTCTGCCCACAACATACGATGCGCATTTCTTCTTCCGGGCGTACGTTTCCTTCATGCAGCCGATCAGGTCGTCCAGCGTCCGCCGGAAGGCGCCAATCCCCACGACAAGCCGCTCGAACTGGAGGGCCACCATGACATTGTAAAACCCCCTGTTGACCCCGCCGACCACGAAGCGCCCCGGCACGCGGACATCGTCGAAAAAGACCTCGTTGAAGGAATGGAAGCCGACGATGTTCTCGATGGGACGGATGGTGATACCCGGAAGCCTGTTGTCCACCAGGAAGAGCGTCGCCCCCCGGTGCCCGCCCGCGGAGGGGTCGGTCCTGGCCAGAAGCCACGCGTAGTCGGAGACATGGGCGCCGCTGCTCCAGATCTTCTGGCCGTTGACGATGAAATCGTCCCCGTCGGCGACGGCGGTCGTCTTCAGCGAGGCCAGGTCCGATCCCGCGTTGGGCTCGCTGTAGCCCAGCCAGAAATTGACCTCCCCCCGGGCGATGGGCGGCAGGAACTCCCGCTTCATCTCCTCCGAGCCGACGAAGATGATCGTGGGACCGCCGATAACGGTGGCGATGCTGCCGGAGGGCGCCCGGTGGTAGCTGATGACATCGTCGGCGATGGCCTGCTTCATCCACGAACCCGAGCCGCCGTATGCCTCGGGCCACCCTAAGCTCAACCAGCCCCGCTCCCCCAGTTTGCGGAGGAAGGCGCGGCAGAATGCCTGGTGCTCCTCCTCGAACATGGCAATGGCGCCGTAGGCCGCCGGCCAGTAAAAGGCGCGCCCGTCCCAGTCCGGCGGGAGCTCCCGCCGGACAAAGGCGTCCACATCGCTGCGAAACCGGATTTCTTCCTCGGAAAACGAAACATTCATGATTCATCCCTTCCCGCGGGACTGAAGAAACAGCCTGGCCGCTGTCTTCAGCGTCTCCGTCTGCGTCATGACCGCCTGGTGAGCCGCCTCCCACTCCAGCGTCGACGGCAGCGACGTCTCGAAACTCGCGTCCAGGGCCTCCTTGATCAAGGCCATGGCCTCCGGCGATTTTCCCGCCAGCCGCGCTGCCAGGGCGGCCACGGCGGCGTCGAGCTCCCCCTCGGGCACGGCCTTGTGGATCAGGCCCATCGCGGCGGCCGTCTTCCCGTCGATGACGTCTCCGAGCATGGCCAGCTCCCGGGCCTTGACGAGCCCCACGAGGCGGGGCAGATAATAGTTTCCCCCCGCGTCGACGACGATCCCGATGTTCGAGAAGTTCTCGCAGAAACGGGCCGTCTCGGCGGCTACGACGAAATCCGCCGCCAGGGCCAGGTTGATGCCGCCGCCGATGGCCACCCCCCGGACCTTGGCGATCACCGGCTGCGGGATCCGCCGCATGACCAGGATCAGCTCCTTCAAGTCCCTCATCCCGTCCAGCCAGACCGGAGGGGGATACTCCGCCTTGAAGAGGGCGATGTCCGCCCCGGAGGAGAAGTCCCGTCCCGCCCCCTCCAGGACAACCACCCGGTTGCTTCTCTCCTTCCCGGCCAGCCGGAAGGCCTCCGCCAGATCCCCCGCAAATTCGCGGGTCCAGGCGTTCCTGACCGAGGGCCTGTTGATCGTGATGGTGCAGATTTCCCCCTGCCTGCTCATGAGAACCGTCTTCTCCGTCATCGCATCCTCCTTCCGTCGGTGCATGATGTTGTGTCAACGGTGCTACAGGACGATACCTCCCGAGATCCGACCGGCGATCTTCTGATTACATGGAAATGTGCGTCCTCCTCCTTCCGGATGCCTCCCAATGTCCCCGCCGGCCTGCCCCTCAGACCGTGACGGCGAGGGCCTGGGCCCGGTCCCTGAGCTCGCGCCGCAGGATCTTCCCGGCGGCGCTCGCCGGCAGTTGCTCCACGATTTCAACCCATCGCACTTTCTTGTATTTTGCCAGTTGCAGATTGGCGAACTCCATCAACTCTTCCGCCGTGACGGCACTCCCGGGAGCGGCCTGCACGAACGCCACCGGAAGCTCCCCGTACCGGTCGTCCCGCTTGCCGACCACGGCGGACTGCACAACGGCGGGATGCCGGTTCAAAACCTCTTCCAGGTCCCGCGGATAGATGTTGTAGCCCTTGTAGATGAGCATGTCCTTCTTCCGGTCGACGATGTAGAGATACCCGTCTTCGTCAAACCGTCCGATGTCCCCCGTCAGGAGCCATCCCTCCCCGTCCAGGACCAGCCTCGTCTCCTCCGGCTGGTTCCAGTACCCCTTCATGACCTGGGGTCCCTTCACGCAGATCTCCCCGATCTTGCCCGCGGGCATCTCGCTCGAGGCGTCCGCGGGGTCCACGATCCGGATCTCCGTGTCCTGAATCGGGAGGCCGACCGACCCGATTCGAAGAGCCCCCTTCTCCGCCGGCGTGAAGGCGCAGCCGACGGTCACCTCCGTCATCCCGTAAGCCTCGCAGACGACGCCCTCCATGGTCTCGGTGAGCGTGCGGAGCAGTTCGTGGGAGATGGGCGCGGCCCCCGAGGCGATGAGGCGGATGCCGGACATGTCGGTTTCCGGGAAGAACGGGTGCTCCACCAGCGGGTAAAAGATCTGCGGGGCGCCGCCGAAGATGGAGACCCCGTATTTCGGGATGGCGTTCAGGAAATCCGCCGCGTCGAACCGGGGCTGGACGATGAGCGTGCAGCCGGCCATGAGCTGCATGTTCAGGAAGGCGAAGGCGCCCATGGCGTGGAACCAGGGCGGAATCACCAGGCTCATTTCCCGGCCCCGCCGGATGACGTGATCCTCCTCCCGGTCGCCGCCGGATCTCTTCACCCCGAACACGCCGTCCCGGAAATCCACGTCTCCGCCCAGGAACCAGTAGCAGAGCTGGCAGGAGGCCACGACGCCGTTGAAATGCGTCACCATGACCCCCTTGGGCGTCCCCGTGGTGCCTCCCGTGTAGGAGATGTGCGCCAGGTCTTCTTTCGGGGAGAATGCGATTCCCGGCGCCTCGGGGGGATACTTCGAGAGAAGCTCGGTAAAATCGAGGACCGGCTCCGGGAACGGGCTTTTCCGGAACAGCTTGGCGGGGGCCACAAGCGGCGCATAGCAGTCCGCCAGGCTCACCAGGATGACGTGCCGGACCGGCGTCTCCGGCAGGGCCTTCTGGGGCATCCCGTAAAGCAGGTCCAGGCCGATGTAGATCCCGGCTCCGGAATCGTTGAGCTGGAAGACGAACTCCTTCTCCGCGAGGAGCGGGCTGATGGGAACGAAGACGGCCCCCGCCTTGAGGAGTCCGTAATAGGCGATGGCGAACTGGGGACAGTTGGGCAGGTGGATGGCGACCCGGTCGCCCTTTTGCACCCCCAGATCGAACAGCGCCGCGGCGAACCGGTCGGAGAGCTGGTCGAGCTCCCGGAAGGTCAGCTCCAACCCGGCAAAGATGATCGCATTGCGCTCCGGCCAGAGCCTGGCGGAGGAACGGACGATCTGAAACAGGGGCACTTCGGGATACGCCAGCGTCTTCGAAACGCCCCTGGGCCACCTGGAGAAATTTTTCGGCATGGCTCCTCCTGTCGTGACGGTGTCAGCGGTTCATCGTTCCCCCTGGTAAAGGTCGAGATACTCTTCCCGGATCTTCCGCTTCAGAGCCTTGCCGACGGCCGACCGCGGCAGGTCCGGTACGAAGACGATCCGCTTGGGCACCTTGAACCCCACCATCTTCTCCTTGCACAGGGCGATGATCTCCTTCTCCTCCGCCGTCTGCCCCGGCTTGAGGATGACGAAGGCGGTGATCGCCTCCATCCAGCGCTCGTGGGGCAGGCCGATGACGTGCACCTCCTGGACCCGCGGATCCAGGTAGATCGTCTTCTCCACGTCGAGGGAGGCCACGTTCTCGCCGCCCGTCTTGATCATGTCCTTCTTGCGGTCCAGGAAATACAGGTAGTTCTCCTCGTCGAGATACCCCACGTCGCCGCTGTGGAACCAGCCGTGGGCGAAGACCTCTTTGCTCTCCCGGTCCTGCTTGTAGTACCCCTTCATGACCTGGGGGCTGCGGTAGACGATCTCCCCCGCCTCGCCGGTGGGCAGGAGATTCCCGGCCTCGTCCATGATGGCGATCTCGACGTTGACCGTCGAGTTGCCCAGGGACTTCATCTTGCGGAGCTGGTCCTCGGGCTTGAAGCAGGTCGTGGACGGGGACATCTCCGTCTGGCCGAAGCACAGGCAGAGGTTGGGGCATACCTTCTCCATCACCTGCTTCAGGAGGTCCTCCGGCATGACCGCCGTGAAGTAGACGCAGAGCCGGAGCGACGAGAGGTCGTGCTTTTCGAAGTCGGGGTGGTCGATCAGCTGCCTCCACAGGGGCGAGATGAGGAGGGTGCACGTGATCTTCTCCTTCTCCACGTTCACGAGAACCTGCTTCAGGTCGGGCAGCATGTAGACGTGCACCGCCCCGCCGACGAAGTTGACGAGGCTCGTGATGATGAACGCCCCCACATGGAACAGCGGCATCACCATGAACAACTTGTCCTGGTTGGTGAAGGGGATGTCGATGAGGATCCCGTTCGTGCAGACGAACAGGTTGAGATGGGACAGCACGGCCGCCTTGGGGTAGCTGGTGGTCCCGCCGGTGAACAGGATCAGGAGGTCGTCGTCGGCCTCGATGAACGTCTCCGGCTCCGTGTCCGATCCCTCTTCCAGGAAGGCGTCAAACAGGATGAAGTCCCCCGGGGGAGGATTGAACGCAATGAAAAGCTTCGCCTTTTCCGCCTGGGCAAAGGCGTCCTTGAAACCGCCGTAAAGCATGCCGTTGAAGACCACGACCTCGCAGTCCGCGTGGTTCAGGGCAAAGGCAAGCTCGTCCGTCTTGAAGAGGGGATTGATGGGGACAAAGACCATGCCCGCCTTCGCCGTCCCGTAGAACGCGACGAAGTGCTCCAGGGCGTTGAGGGAGATGAACGCGATTTTCGTGCCCTTCGGGAAGCCCCTGCCCTTGAGGGCATTGGCAAACCGGTTGGCCATGCCGTCCAGTTCACGGAATGAGACACGCCTCGCGCCGTCCACGACGGCTTCCCGTTTCGGATACCGGAGCGCCGTCCGCCTAAGGCAGTCCCCGTACGCCACGCGCCGCATCATGTTCTGCACAATCCGCTCGTCCATATGTCCCCTCCTTTGCTTGTGGTGCGTTCAACCCGTCATTTCCCGCTTCTCCTTGCATTCTTGAGATTTCGAGCCCCTGGACGATACTCCTCGATTCGGTTGGAAAACCTCTCCCGCGGTGCGGCTTTCTGCAAGCCGCGCCAACCGTGCTGTCCCGCTCCCCCGGCCGGATCTTCTCCGACCGGCGGCCTGCCCGGCAACCCGGACCGGTCGCCGTTTGTTACGCCTTTCGGCGGCCCACCAGGAATCCGGGATGAAAGACGATGCAGACCTCGTCGCGCTGGTTCTTGATGCTCGCCTCGTACCGGAGGACCCCCATCTTTTCGTCCTTCTCTTTGAGCTCCGTGACCACCGCCTCGCAGCGGATCGTGTCGCCGATCTTGATCGGGCCGGTGAAGCGGATCTTGTCCATCCCGTAAAAGGCGATGAAACTCCTGGGAAGGAGAACGTTGGGGCCCAATCGAAACATGAGGGCCGATCCCACGACCAGCCCCAGCATCCCGTGGGCGATCCGCTCCCCGAAAAACGACTTCTTTGCGAACTCCACGTCGGTGTGGATGGGATGCCAGTCCCCGGTGAAGGCCGAGAAGAAGACGATGTCCGTCTCCGTGATTGTCCGGCCCGGGCTGACCAGGCGCTCTCCCACCGTGTAGTCCTCGAAACAGTCCTTGTTCATTCTTCTGCCTCCCGCTCTCTGGGTTGGTTTTCCCGGTGCCCTCCCTCCGCTCCATCATTCATTCCGGCCCTTTGCTCTGCTCCGAGCAGGAATACCCGGGTGAAACGGGATCGCTCGAATCGTCGATCCGCTCCGCAGGGATGCCCCGCCGGCCGGGTCCCGGACCTGAATCGGCCATCAGGAATGGATATGAAGGAGACGACACCGCGTCGTTATGTGCACAGAAGGGTTTGCGTCCGTCCGGAACCGTGGGAATCTCGCCCGGAGTGATGCGGACATCACACGCACAAAGGGAATCATCCCCTCGGATCGATTCGAAACGTCCATTTCCGGCCGTGCCGGCTGCTCGAATCAAGCTCCCGAGGGATCGATCAGGAAAACTTGGGAGAGTAATCAGCCAGATTCGTGCCACCCTCCGGAGGCCGATCCATCCCTCTTCCCCCGAAATATGGAATTCCTGCATCAATGCGACCACATAAGATGTCCGGAGCGGAGAGTTCCCATCTTCCGGACCGGGGTTCCGAAACCGGCTGATGGATGATTTTCAATCACGACCCTGGCAACACTTCTTCCCGGCCGGTCAGCGAACATGCCGAACAAGATATTTTTATTAAGGATTATGAGGTGGCTGAAACCGGACCACGGTTCGGATGAGAATCATCCTGGGGTGGACATCAGGATAAATTCGTCATTGACAAAATTCATACAACATTTACAAAGGATTGCAATTCCTGATCATCCCTTGCCATGAGCGGGTGGATGCCCTGACGGCCAACGAAAGAGGACCGGATTCATGCAGAGTTTTCTTGATCGCACCCTGCCGATATTGGGAAAGGAAGGGATGGAAGCGCTTTCCACCCCATGGATCGCCTTTGCGGGCCTTGGCGGAGTCGGCGGCGGCGCCTTTCTGAATCTCGTTCGCTGCGGGGTGAAGCGTTTCCGGCTGGCGGAAAACGGCGTTTTCGATCCTCCCGACATGAATCGCCAGGCGGCCGCCTTCGCCTCGACCATGGGCAGGATGAAGATCGAAGTCTACGAACGGCTTGCCCGCGAGATCAATCCGGATGTCGAACTGGAGCTGTTTCCGGAGGGAATCCTGGCGGGCAATATGGAGCGGTTTCTTGACGGCAGCGATGTCTATGTGGGCGTAATCGATCTCGAAAAGGGAGCGGACGTGAAGGCCATGGCTCCGGAGTTTCTCAGGCGGTTCGACATTCCGCTGTTTACCGCAGGTGCCTTTGGATTCGGCGCCCTGCTGGTCGCCCACCATCCCCGGGGCATGATGCCCGATGAATTCTGGGGTCTCTTGATGAAGAAGTCCGACGGGAAAGGGATTTTTCCCTCTTTTGTCTCCGACCGGTTCGAGCGCACCGCCATGGAGCGGATCGACCGTGCCGCCAAAACAGGCAAGCTCGCCACGACGAGCATCGGCGGCGCCCTGTCCGGGGTTCTGCTTGCATCGGAAGTGCTGGCCTATCTCCTTCGCGGGACCGGCCTTGTGAACCGCGACATTGTCTTCGCACCCCGGTTTGCCGTGATCGATCTTTTCCGGGCGGCCATGGAGGTTGTGGATGTCACGGCGGATTGAAACGACAAACGGACTTGCGGACAATCGGACCGGAAACGGATCGCATGGCCGGATCAGAACCGGAACGACGGCCCGCTGAAAAACGAAAGACGATCAAGGAGAAGCACATGAGCGAACTGAAATACCCGGCCCTGCAGTACCGCTGGCATCTCCGGGAAACGGACAACGGAGTGCGGCTGGTCTATTACGGCCTTCGCAACCCGCCCAACCATACACGAAACATCATCCCCCTGCCGCGTGAACTGGCCGGTCGTTTCTCCCTGCTGAACGGGGGAACCGCCGCCGCCGATCTGCCGTCAGACCTCAGGAGCCACGATATCTACACCCGGCTGATTGCGGAGGGGGTCATCGTGGAGGCGGCGGAGGTCCGTTCGACTTCCACCAGAGACAGCCATCGGCAGTGCGTGCGCTGCGTCAACAACGACTATCTCCTGCCCGGACTGGAATTCGATGAAAACGGCCTGTGCGCCTTTTGCCAGTGTTACGAGCGGGCAAAAGAGACCGGAGCGGATTCACTGGCACAGGAGGGAACAACGGACGAGGATCTCCTTCGGATCGCATCTCAAAACACCGGTTCCCGCTTTGACGTCATGGTCTTGTATACCGGGGGAAAGGACTCGACGTTCCTGCTCTGGTATCTCGCTAAAAAACTCGGTCTCCGGGTGCTTGTCGCCTCATGGAACATGCCCTACACCAATGAAACGTGCAGGGAGAATGCCCGTCGGGCCATGCGTCTGCTTCCGGACGTGGAATTCGTGGAGCGCACCCTGCCCTGGAACATGGTCCGCCAGGCCATGCGCAGCCAGTTTGAGCATACCGGCCTCCCCTGCCTCTGCCCGATGGCGGCGCATGCGCTCTTTTACCCTCTGGCGGCACAGGAAAACATTCCCCTGATCATGCACGGGGTTGAAGAGGTGCAGCTGTCGGTCATGAACTATGTGATGAGCGAAATCAAGTCGGGGCAACCCCGGAAAGAACAAATCCCCGATCATCGTGCCAACACATTGAACTTTTTGCGGACGATCACGAAAACCGTTGGGCCCTTGCAGCCTTATTCCCTGAATGCCGAAATCCTGCGATTGATGGCTACCGTCCAAAAGCGCCTGTCCCCCGTTTTCGTTCCCCTGGAAAACATCCTGGCCCGAGCGGAGAACGATCCGGACATGCCCATTCCCACATTGCGCAGGCTGCAGACCAACGTCACCTATGGCTCGTGGAGTGACGTCGTCGAGATTATCAGGAGGGAAATGCACTGGCAGATGCCGCCGGGACAAAAAGGACTTCTGCACACCAGCTGCCGGATTGAAAAGGTGAAGGACTATTGCCAGTTCAAACGCTTTCAGGCCGCACGAACCACCCTGTTCCCCCAGTCCGTGGTCGAAGTCAGTGCGGGTGTTTATTTCGGGCTTGTTTCCCGGGAGGAGGCTCTGCAGGAGTTGCAGGAGTTGGGCTATTACCGGGAGCCCGACCCCCTGGCGCCGCTGCTGGACGATCTGGGCATCGACCGAAACCGGACCCGGGATATGGGTGAAATTCCCTGGGTCCTGGGCGAATGCGCCGGATGCTCATGACAGGATAATCATGAAACGCGGGATTTCGGTAACCAGCCCGATGCACTGGAAGGGACCATGACGCAGGATTCCATCGACGATTCGTTCCGGCGAAAACTCCGGCGGGAAATGGAGCGGTGGCGGGCCGACGGCCTGCTGTCGGAGGAGCAGCAGGAGCGGATCCTGGAGCGCTACCGGCACATCGACGAAATCGAGCGGAAGGCCGGATCCGGCCGGATGATCCAGACGATCTCCGTCCTCGGCTCCATTCTCGTGGGGATCGGCGTGCTTCTCTTCATCGCCGCCAACTGGTCGGAGATCCCGCGCTTCGCCAAGCTCGGCATCATCTTCGTCTCGCTCCTGGCCAGCCACGGAACCGGCTACTGGCTCCGGTACGAAAAGAAAAGCTATCCCCGGGTGGGGGCCTCGCTGATTCTGCTCGGGTCCATCCTCTTTGGAGCGGGGATCTTCCTGATCGCCCAGATCTACAACATCACCGTGCACTACCCCAACGGCCCGCTCCTGTGGGGGCTGGGCATCCTTCCCCTGGCGTACCTGCTCCGCTTCCGGAGCGTCCTCCTGCTCTCCCTCCTGGCGCTCTCCCTGTGGCTGGGCATGGAGGCGAGCTTCCACGTTTCGGACCTCTTCCAATACGTCCCGATCATCGTCCTCTACTGGACGGCCGGCATGGCGATCTGGACGGTCGGCCTGGCCCACGGAGGGACGGCCTCGTTCCGTCCCCTCTCCTTCCCGTATATCCTGGCAGGGATCCTGATGACCTACGGCGGGGCGTTTCTCCTCACCTTTGACACGCGCGGGGAGAGCCTGGGAACGCCGGACCTGTTGCCGTTTTACCTGGGGATCCTGGTCCTGTTCGCCGGGGCGGCGTTCATGACCGCCCGGAAAGGCGAACAGGATGCCGGCTGGAGGGCCGAGCTGGCGGCACTCGCGACGCTGACGGCCGGTCTCTGTCTCCTGGCGGCGACGGCCCCGGAACTGCCGGCCGGTCCGTTCTTCCTGTCGCCGCGGCTGCTGTTCAACCTGCTCCTCGCCGCGGGCATCATCGGCCTGATCTGCCTCGGCTACATCCGCCGGCGCCCCCTGTACATCAACATCGGCCTCTTCTTCTTCGTCCTCGACGTGGCGGCGCGCTACGTCGACTTCTTCTGGAAGCTCCTGCCGAGATCGCTCTTCTTCATCGCGGGCGGATGCATTCTCCTGGCGGGCGGCGTGTTCCTTGAGCGGAAGCGACGCTCCGTCCTTGAATCGTTCCAGGCCGGGGAGGATCTGCCATGAGGCTGAAAATCGCCGTCGTGATCCTGCTGCAGGTCCTCCTCCTGGTCGGAATCATCGGCTTCCGGGAATACCGGGTGGCCACGGGGGAGCGCATCCTTCTCCAGTCGGCCCCCGTCGATCCGCGGGACCTCTTCCGGGGCGATTACGTGACCCTCAGCTATGACGGGTCAACCATCGATCTCGACCGGGCGGGAATCCGCGGGAACATCCGGCGCAACGACCGGATCTGGGCGGTTCTGCAAAAAGGGGACGACGGGACGTACCGCATGGCGTCCGCAACCCCGACGGCTCCGCCGGGGGGGAAGTTCCTCCGGGGGCGGGTGACCCGCGTGAACGAAAGGGCCGTCCGCTACGAGGTCGCCCTCCGGACGGACCACGCGGGCGAGCGCACCTTCGAGCCGCGCTGGTTTTCCTTCCGCGAGGGGGATCGGGTGATCTTCTGCCTGGATCGAAGCGGCCGCGTCCAGACGACGCTCCGGGAAAAGGAAGATGCCCGGTGCCGCGCGGGGGAGGCCTTGGCCGGGACGGTGACATCCGTCAAGAGAATCCCCTTCCGCCAGGCGGCCGTCGAATACGGGATCGAGCACTATTTCGTGGAGGAAGGAAAGGGGCGGGCCGTCGAGAGGGCAAGGAACGCCCGGGACCTCCGGGTGGAGGTGGCCCTCCGGGAAGACGGCCAGGGGTTGATCACCGGCCTGTTCCTGGACGGCCGGCGCATTCCCTAAACGCGGGACGGATGCCCCTGCCCGCGCCCGGCGGAGCCCTTGTCCGGTTCCAGCGCCGTCCGGACGGCCCGGGCCAGGGCCTGGAGGGATGCGGGCTTCATGACGAAGACCCGGATCCCCATTCTCTTCGCCTCCTCCTCGCTGATCCGCTCGCTGAAACCGGTGGTCAGGATGATCGGGAGATCGGGACGGATCTTCAGCATCTCCCGGGCCAGGTGGTCGCCGGTCATGTTCGGCATGGTCATGTCTGTGATCACCAGGTCGAAGCGGGCGGGGTTCGTGCGGAACGCCTCCAGGGCGTCCAGGCTGCTCAGCCTGACCGAAACATCGTATCCGAGGGACGCGAGCATTTCCTGGCCCAGGGCGGCCAGGGGCTCCTCGTCATCGACCAGGAGAATGCGGCCATTCCCCTGGGGCAGGGGACTCGCTTCCCCCGCGTCGCCCGCCTCGGCGGCCTCGACCAGAGGCAGGGTCACCGTGAAGACGGTCCCTTTCCCGGGCTCGCTCTCCACGGCGATGGCGCCCCCATGGTCCTTCACGATGCCGTACACCACGGACAGCCCGAGCCCGGTTCCCTCTCCCGGGACCTTGGTCGTGAAGAAGGGGTCGAAAATCCGGTTCCTCACGGCAGGGTCGATCCCCTGGCCCGAGTCGCTGACCGTCAGTACCAGGTACGGCCCTTCCTTCAGATCCGAGTCGAAAAACGGATCGTAGACCGTCATGTCCTTCCGGCCGAGGCTCACCTCCAGGGTCCCTTCCCGGTCTCTCATCGCGTAGATCGCATTGGTGCAGAGGTTGATAACCACCTGGTGGATCTGCGTGGGATCCGCGAGGACGATGTCCCTGTCCAGGCTGTAGTTCTGCCGGATCTCAACCGTGGAGGGGCAGGAGGACCGCATCAGCTTCATGGCCTCCTTCACGACGGGTATCACCGCGACGGGCTTTTTCTCCTGCTCCCGCTGGCGGCTGAAGGTGAGGATCTGGTTGACCAGGTCCCGGGAGCGGTTGCAGGCCTTCAGGACCTGGTCCAGGTAGGAGTGGATCTGCGGGTCGGCGACCTTCAGCCTGGCCAACTCCGTGTACCCCATCATGGCACCGAGAATATTGTTGAAATCGTGGGCGATTCCGCCGGCCAGCGTCCCGATGGCCTCCATTTTCTGGGCCTGGCGGAGCTTGGTCTCCAGCTTGACCTCCTCGGTGATGTCCCGCTTGAGGGAGATGAAGCCGGTGATGCGCTCCGCCGAGCTGACAATGGGGCTGATGGTCGCGTCTTCCTGGATGAGCATCCCTTTCTTGTGCCGGTTCGTGATCCGCCCCGTCCAGATCTCTCCCCGCTTGATCGTGCCCCAGAGCCGCTCGTAGAAGGCCCTGTCGTGGACGCCGCTCTTGACGAGCCGCGGAGTCCGGCCGATCGCCTCCTGCCTCGAGTAGCCGGTGATCTTCTCGAACGCCGGATTGACGTACTCGATCACTCCGTCGGGGTCCGTGATGATGATCTCTTCCGCGGCCTGTTCGAGGGCCAGGCTGAGGCGCTGAAGCACCTCTTCGGCGCGCTTGCGCTCCGTCACGTCGCGGACGATGGCCTGAACCAGCTTTTTGCCCTGGAGATCGACGGCATGCAGGTTGATCTCCGCTTCCAGAACGGAACCGTCGCGGCGGAGGTGCTGCCATTCATAGAACTGGGGGGTTCCCTCCTGTGCAGTCTTGATCCGTTCTCTCGCGACCTCCTCGGACAACCGGCCGCTCGGCTGATACAAAGGGGAAGCGATGGAGAACGGCCGTCCCATGATCTGCTCCTTCGACTCGATGCCGAACATCTCCAGGGCTTTCCGGTTGCAGTCGATGAAATGCTCCTCGTCCCAGAGAACGATGGCGTCGTTGGCCGACTCGAAGAGGACCCGGAACTTTTCCTCGCTTTCCCTCAGACGCTGCTCCGCGTTCTTCCGCTCCGTGATGTCCAGGACGGTTCCTATAACGGCCGGCTTCCCCCGGAATGTCGTCCGGGAGCTGTACACTTCGGCATACCTCACCTCTCCGTTCCTTCTCAGGACCCTGAAATCGTAGCGGAGGGATTTCAGCTCCCCGGAAAGGCGTTTCCCGATCATGCCTTTCACCAGGGACAGATCCCCGGGATGGATGAAATCCTCGATCCGCAGCCTGCCCACGACCTCCCCGGGCTCATATCCGAAGATGCGGGCGAATTCCGCATTGGCGTACTGGAACACATCGTCCTGGATCAGATAGATGCCGACGATGGACTTCTCCGCCAAGTCCCGGAACTTGCTCTCCGACTCCTGCAGGGCCTCGTCCATCCGCTTGCGGCCGTCGATGTCCGTAAGGGTCCCGATCGCCCGGAGCGGTTTGCCCTCGGGGGTCCAGGTCATGACCCGGCCCCGGTCGAGGACCCACTTGTAGGTGCCGTCCCTGCACAGCAGGCGCTGCTCGCAGGTGTAAACCGGCGTCTCACCCCGGAAGTGCCGCTCCAGCTCCTCGTGGGCCCGCGCCCGGTCGTCCGGATGGAGCAGCCGTTCCCACTCATCCAGCGAATCGCCGATCCCGTCCTCCCCGTAGCCCAGCATGACCTTCCACTGCCTGGAATAGAGGACCTTGCCCGTCTGGACGTTCCAGTCCCAGAGGCCGTCGCCCGCCCCCTCCAGGGCGAACTGCCATCGCTCCTCGCTCTCCTTCAGCAGCTGCTGTGACCGGAGAATCTCACTGAAGTCGACGGCGATGCCCCGGAGGCCACGGATCATCCCGTCTTTCACGATGAAGGAGGAGGAGACAAATATGGGAAACGTTTCCCCGTTTTTCCGGATGGCCGTGTACTCCGAGCGCGTCTGGTTCAGTTCGCCGCTCATGGCAAGGGAGATGTTCTCCGAAGCCCGCCGGCGGTCTTCCGGGGCGATGATCTGCAGGACGGGAATTCCTGCGGCAAACTCCTCCTCGGTATAGCCGAACAGGGACAATCCGTAGAGGTTCATGAAGGTGAAGATTCCCAGCTCATTTGACTCATAGACAACCTGGGGCAGAAGATCCACCAGGTCCCGGAAGCGGGCCTCGCTCTGCCTCAGTTGATCCTCCATGCGCCGCTTTTCCGTGACGTCCCGGGCCGTGATCACCATGCCCTGCACGCCCGGCGCCTCGCTGAGATTGCTTCCGACGGCGGCCAGCCAGATCCAGGATCCGTCGGCCTTCCGGATCCGGAACTCCGTTGGCGTGCCCGTGTTCTCGTTGCGAATCACCTCGGCAAACTCGGCCAGCACGTTTTCGACATCTTCCTCATGGATCAGCGGGAAGGGGCTGGTGCCGATGAAATGGCCGGGCGAATATCCGAGGATTCGGGCCATCGAAGGCGATTCAAATGTGACGTTCCCCCGGCTGTCCAAAACGATGATGATGTCCGACACGCTGTCCATCATCCGGTTGAACTGATCCCTGCTTTCGCGCAAGGCGGCCTCGATCCGTTTCCGCTCTGTGATGTCCCGGACAAAGGCCAGGGAGGCGCCCCTTCCCTCATACTCGATGTCCATGGCGGACACCTCGCCGTCCCTCACGGATCCGTCGGGCATGGTCAGGCGGATATCATAGATGGAGGGGGCGGCCTTTCCCTCCTGACGCAGCCGCTGGTACTCCATTACCCGGGGACGGTCTTCCTCGTGGATGAAGCCGCCCAAAGGCAAGCCGATGAGATCCTGCGGGCCTCTCCCAAAAAGATTCAGGTGTCGGTCGTTGACATAGACGTACTTGCCGTCCTGGATGATCACCGTGAGATCGTCCGCCTTGTCGAGGGCCCTCCGGTAAATGCACGCATGCTCCCCTTGCGTATCAAGCTCGGACAGCTTCTTCTCCAGCTCGGCGAGCCTGTGTTCTTTTTCCTCCAGCTCCTGGAGAAGCTGTTCCCTCGTCCTGTCGTCGGATCCCATGTGCAGACCTCCAAAACGTCACGCAATGCCGGTCCTTCCGCTTCCGCCCCGGCGCGGTGCAGGCACCGTTCCGCCCGCGAAAAGACGGATCAAAACTTTGACGCTCCAAGCGGATTCTTGACTCCGCGGGGACACCCGCAGGCATCCTTGCGGCGAGCCACTCTCCGTCCTGCCGGATGACAGCGGTACTTCGCACGGCATCGACCCCTTTGGAGCGCGGGCAACCGACATCCAATGTGCAAAAAAAAGGCCATGTCCCGAAGGAACATGGCCTCTCGCCCCACAGGGGGTCTTTCAGGGATCGGGTTACAGCATCTCGAAGATGCCCGCGGCCCCCATGCCGCCGCCGATGCACATGGAGACGATGCCCCGCTTGGAACCGCGGCGCTTCATCTCCGCCAGGAGCTGAGCCGTCAGTTTCGCTCCCGAGGCGCCGAGGGGATGCCCCAGGGCGATGGCCCCGCCGTTGGGGTTGACGTCGCCGGCCTTGAGCCGGTCCTCGATGCCGATCACCCGGAGGCTGTAGAGGGCCTGGGAGGCGAAGGCCTCGTTGATCTCGAAGACGTCGATGTCCTTCGCCTTCAGCCCCGCCTGTTTCAGGACCTTGGGAACGGCCACGGCCGGGCCGATGCCCATCTCTTCGGGCGGGCAGCCCGCCACGGCGAAATTGGTGAGCTTCGCCAACGGTTTCACGCCGATGGCCCTGGCCTTCTCCGCCGTCATGACCAGGGCAAAGGCCGCTCCGTCGGTCGTCTGGGACGAGTTGGCCGCCGTGACCGTCCCGCCGTTCTTGAAGGGGGACTTCAGCCTGGCCATGTCGGCCAGGCTCACGGGCCACCGGACGCCGTCGTCGGTGTCGAAGACGAAGGTCTCCCGGACCCGCTCCCCGTCCTTCGTGACCTTGTAGCGATAAGCCTGGATCGGGATGATCTCGCCCTTGAATTTTCCGGCCTTGATGGCCTCGTAGGCCCGGCGGTTGCTCTCCATGCCGAAGGCGTCCATGTCTTCTCGGGAGATGTTGTAGCGCTGGGCCACGTTTTCCGCCGTCAGCCCCATGGAGATGTAGACCCAGGGGAAATCCGCGGGCCAGTCGAAGTTGGGCCGGAGCACGCCCCCGCCCATGGGGATGTGGGACATGGACTCGCACCCCCCGGCAATGATGACCTCGGCCCAGCCGTTGTTGATCCTCGAGGTCGCGTCGGCGATGGACTGGAGTCCCGAGGAGCAGAAGCGGTTGATGGTCATGCCGCAGACCGGCTCGGGGAGCCCTGCGCCGACGGCCAGGATCTTGCCCATCTGCATGCCCTGCTCCCCTTCGGGAAAGGCGCAGCCCACGATCACGTCGTCCACGTCGGCCGGATCCAGGGATGGAACGCGGGCCATCAGGCCCTTGATGACCTGGATGCCGAACTCGTCGGCCCTCGTCCCCGCGAGGCCACCCCTTCTCGAACGCCCGCCGGCGCTCCGGACGGCTTCCACGATAACTGCTTCACCCATGATATTCCTCCTTCATAAGCGGCGGGACGCGGCTCCCTCGAGCCGCGCCCCGATCATTTGATGGTTTAGTTGCGCAGGGGCTTGCCTGTCGTCAGCATGTGCATGATCCGGTCCTGGGTCTTCGACTCGCCGCAGAGGGAGAGGAACGCCTCTTTCTCCAGATCCAGGATGTTCTGCTCCGTCACGAAGGTCCCCTCGGCGCAGTCGCCGCCCGAGAGGATGTGGGCGACCTTCTTGGCCACGTGGACATCGTAGTCGGAGACATAGTTCCCGTGCCGCATGTTGTAGAGGGCGGCGTTGGCGATGCCCCGCAGGCTCTCCCCCATGACGGGGATCAGGGCCGGCCGGGGCGGCTTGTAGTACCGGGCCATGCCCAGGACGAGCTCCTTGGCGTCCCAGAGGTGCTGGTCGCGGTTCAGGCTGATGTTCTCGGTCTTGCGGATGTAGCCCAGGTCCATCGCCTCGGCGGCACTGGTGGAGACTTTCGCCGTGGCGATGTTCTCGAAGGCCTTCGCGTAGAACTGCTGCAGGTTCAGGCCGCCCTCCACAGCCCCCGTGGGGATGCCCTCGGTAAGCCGCAGCGCCGTCTCCTTGCAGCCGCCGCCCGCGGGGATGACGCCGACGCCGACCTCCACGAGGCCCATGTATGTCTCGCCGCAGGGCTGGCACCGCGCACCGTGCATGGCGATCTCACACCCTCCGCCCAGGGCCAGGCCCGCCGGGGCGGTGACCACGGGTTTCGAGAGGTACTTCATGCGCATGAGGGCGCTCTGGATGCCCGTGATGGAGTCCTCCACGAAATCCCAGGCGCCGCGCTGGATGGCGATCAGGACCTTGAAGACGTTGGCGCCGGCGGAAAAGGCCCGCGGATCGTGGTTGCCCACGACCATGCCGAGGAAGTCCTTCTCGACGATGTCACAGCCCTCGGTGAGCATGTTGATCATCAGGTCGTCGATGGCGTTCATCTTGCTGTGGAACTCGAGGCAGACCACGCCGTCGCCCATGTCCACCAGGCTCGCACTGGCGTTCGAGCGGATGACCTTCTGCCGCTCCTTCAGGGCGGGCAGGAGGATGATTTTCGGGTTTTCCTCGAATTTCACGTAGCCCTTCTTGCCGAAGTCGTAATAGTAAAGGCCGTCATCCTTCTTGAGGTAGAAGGACTCACAGCCCGCCTTCAGCATCTCCTCGATCTTCTTGGGCACCTTTTTCTTCAGCTTCTTCATCACCTCGACGGATTCCCGCACGCCGACGGCATCCCAGGACTCGAAGGGGCCCAGCTTCTGGTTGTAGCCCCACTTCATGGCATTGTCGATTTCCAGGACCCGGTCCGCGATCTCGGGGATCCGGTTGGCCGCATAGATGAAGTTGTTGCAGAGGAACTCGCGGACGAACTCCGCCGCGGCGTCCTTGCCGCTGAAGAGGACCTTCATCTTTTCGGCCGTCTCTCCCTCCGCCTTGTTGGCCGCGGAGACGGACGCGAAGGAGACCTTGGCGGGGACGCCGTACTCCAGCGTCTTCCAGTCGATGACCAGCTTCTGCTTCTTGCCCCGCTCGTCCTTCGTCTTCTTGTACATGCCCTGCTTGGTCTTGTTGCCGAGCCACTTCTTCTCCATCATGGCCGTCAGCCAGTCGGGGGGCAGGAACCAGTCGCGCATCTCGTCGTCCGGGACGGCCTCGTAGAGGTTCTTCATGACGTGGTGGCCCGTGTCGAGACCCACGAGATCCATGGTCCCGAAGATGGCCGTGCCGGGGCGGCCCATGGCCTTGCCGAAGATGGCGTCGATCTCCTCCACCTTCACGTCCTTCTCGATCATAAGGTGGATGACGTTGGAGATGTCGAACAGGCCGATGCGGTTTCCGATGAAGTTCGGCGTGTCCTTGCAGACGACCACGCCCTTTCCGAGGACGTCCTCGCAGAAGCGCGTCATGAAATCGACGACCTCCTTCTTCGTCTCCTTGCCGGGGATGATCTCCAGGAGCTTCATGTACCGGGGCGGGTTGAAGAAGTGGGTTCCCAGGAAGCGCTCTTTCATCTTGGGGCTGAACTTTGCCGTGATGTCCCGGATGGGAATGCCGGACGTATTGGTCGAGATGATGCAGTCCGGCTTCAGGTAATTCTCGATTTTGGCGAAGAGCTCCTGCTTGATCTTCAGGTTCTCCACGACGACCTCGCAGACCCAGTCGACGTCGGCCAGGAGGCTCAGGTTGTCCTCCAGGTTTCCGATCTTGATCATGGAGGCGTTTTTCTTCGCGAAGAAGGCCGCCGGCTTCGCTTTCGTCACGCCGGCCAGGCCGTTGGCTGCGAAGCGGTTCCGCCAGGCGGGGCTCTTTTCGGTGAGGCCCTTGGCCTTGTCCGCGTCGGTCAGCTCGAAGGGAACGATGTCCAGCAGGATGCACTCGATCCCTGCATTGGTCAGGTGGGCCGCGATGGTGGCTCCCATCACGCCGGCGCCGAGAACTGCCGCTTTCTTGATCTGGTAAGACATGGTTTCTCTCCTCTGGTGGTTATCTCCCGAACGGCGCCGCCGTATGCCGTCTCTGGTCGCGGCGGCGCCCGTCGCAGTTTGTGTGGAAAATAGGTCAGATTTATTTTCTATGTTGCACTGCAAAAATAAATCTGACCTGTTTTTGACGCCTTAGACTGAAAAGGACTCGTCGGCGATCTCGAGGGCGATTTTGTCGCCGATCTTGATGGCCTCGCACCGTCCCTTGATCGTCGGCAGGATCTCCGAGGCGAAGAACTTCGCGCTCGCGATTTTCCCGGTGTAGAAGGCCACGTCCCGGTTCTCGCGAACGAGAGCCCGTTGCCGGCCCTTCGATTTCTCCGCTCCCGCTTCCGCGTAGATCACCTTGAGCTTCTCCTCGGCGATGGAGGCGGCCTGCAGGAGGAAGTGCCCCGTCACCACGTCGCCCATGATGTCCAGAAACGGCGACGCATAGAGAACGGGAATCAGGAAGCTGCCGCTCTTGCCCAGGGAGGCGAAGGTCATGGTCAGCTCCATCAGGGCGTTCATGGCTTCTTCCAGCCTTCCCGCATAAGGCTTCAGGTCCTCGCTGGCCTTCGCCTTCGCGACCGTGGCGCCCATCTCGCCCAGCATGTTCATCATGTTGGCGCCCTTGCGCATGCCCAGCTTCCGGCCCACGAGGTCCAGGGACTGGATCCCGTTGGTCCCCTCGTAGATGCTGGCGATCTTGCAGTCCCGCATGTACTGCTCGACCGGGTATTCCTGGCAGTAGCCGTAGCCGCCGTACACGTCGATGCCCTTGCCGCAGACCTCGAAGCCGCGGTCGGAGGAGTAGGCCTTGCAGATCGGCGTCAGGAGCTCCACGAAGCCGTGCCACTTTTCTTTTTCCGCTTCCGTCTCGGCCACCTCCGCCCGGTCCATGCAGGCGGCGGTGAAGTAGTTCAATGCCCGGAGCCCCTCCACGTAGGCCTTCATCCACAACAGATCGCGCCGGACGTCGGGGTGCTCGATGATGGCGACGGCCTTGGCGTCGGGGTTCTTCATTTCCCATACCGGGACGCTCTGGATCCGCTCCTTCGCGTACGCGACAGCGTGCTCCAGGGAGGCGGAGGCGTGGCCGAGGCCCTGCATGCCCACCTCGAGGCGGGCCTCGTTCATCATGTGAAACATGACCCGCATTCCCTCCCGCTCCTTGCCGAGAAGCTCGCCGATGCACTTTCCGTCCTCACCGAAGTTCAGGGTGCAGGTGGCGTTTCCCTTCAGGCCCATCTTGTGCTCGACATTGCCCGTGTTGACGTCGTTGGGCTCCCCGAGGCTGCCGTCGGCGTTGACGCGGATCTTCGGCACGACGAAGATCGAGATGCCCCGCGTCCCCGGGGGATCCCCCTCGATCCGGGCCAGGACGGGATGGACGATGTTCGGGGCCAGGTCATGGTCCCCAGCGGAGATGAAGCACTTGGTCCCGGTAATGCTGAACGTTCCATCGGGATTCCGGCGGGCCGTGGTCTTCAGGGCGCCGACGTCGCTCCCGGCCCCCGGCTCGGTGAGGCACATGGTGCCGCACCACTCCCCGGCGAACATCTTGTACATATACTTGTCCTTCTGCTCCTCCGTCCCGAACCGATCGATGAGGCCCGCCGCCCCGAAAGTGAGGCCGCTGTACATCAGGAAGGCGATGTTGGCCGCGGCGAACACTTCCGTCATCGCCGTGCTCACGGAGATCGGCAGCCCCTGGCCGCCGACATCGGGGGACTTGGTGGGGCAGAGCCAGCCGGCCTCGACGAACTTCCGGAATGCGGGCTTGAACGACGCCGGCGTCGTCACCTTGCCGTCTTTCAGGTGGCAGCCTTCCTTGTCTCCTTCCACATAGGTGGGAAGAATGGTGTTGACGGCCATCTTCTCCGCCTCGTTGAGCATCATGTGGATGTCGTCGCTGGAAAAATCCTTGAACTTCTCGCTTGCGAACAGCTTGTCGATCCCGAGCTGCTCGAAGAGTACGAACTGCTGATCCCGCATGCTCACCAGTGAATTGCCCATGATTCTGGAACCTCCTCTTTCGTAAAAATGGTTTTCCGGTTTGATCGCGTCGCGGAGCCGCCCGTGCAGCCGGCCTCAGCGCAAGGCCCGCGGATTGTCCCTTGCTGCCGCAGGATGCCCCGGCGTCTCCCTTTTCAGTCCTTCGATGAACACGCCCAGCATGGCGTGAATGGTGGACAGGATGCGGTCCCTCCTTCCGTAGTCCGGTCCCGTGTACAGGTGCAGCGATATGGCCCCGTTCAGGAGAGCCCAGGCGGCGTTGCGGATTGCCCGCAGCCGGAGCCCCGGGAGGAACTCCCCCGTGTCGATGCCATGGCGGAAGATCCTCTCGATGCCGTCGGCGGCGGCATTGGTCGTCCGGATCAGTTGCCGGTTGAGGTCGGAAGACTGCTCCCGCTGGTCGCTGTGGAGCATGAACGTCATCAGGATCCGGAACAGCTCCGGCTCGGTGAGGAAGAAATCGACGTAGAGGTCGGCGGTCTTTCGGAGAATTTCCGATGCCTTGCCTCCCTCGTCGAAGATCGCGTCGATTTTCGTCCGGAATTTTCCGATCTCCACGAGCAGGATGTGGGTGTAGATTTCTTCTTTCCCGGAGAAGTAGAGGTAGATGGACCCCTTGCTGAACTCGGCCTTCCTGGCGATGCTCTCCACCGTGACGTTCTTGAAGCCCTTTTCCAGGAACAGCTTCCGGGCCGCCCTGAGGATGGCGTTTCTGCGACTGTCTTTCTCCCGTTTTCGTCTTTCTTCGAATCCCATGACGGCTTTCCGGAACCCGGGACAGGCGGTTCGCATGCAGGTTGAGGCAGGTGAAAATCGCAGTAGACTTCGCGGTTATCGTGAAATTTTTGCAAGAGAGGTGCCAACCGGCGGTCACAATCTATCGACTCGATATCACATGCAATTCTGAATCGCCGTTTCCGTCCGTGGCCGCCTTTGCACCATATGTTGCGCCCCCTAAACCATATGCTGTTGGCAGACATTCCGTTCCGGATACCCCGGTCTAATGGTATCAACGGAGGCCGGTAGTCGGGGAGACGACATCACGATCATTTTCTTCCTGCGTGGAGCGGGTTCAAGTCATTCGTTTGTAGCCTTCCGGGAAGTTCCCTGTTCGTACATCCCGTCGAAAAATTACTGTATTTCTCCATGATCACAAGCTGCTTCACGTTCGGGGCCGGGGTCCGTTCGCCCGTTTCCTGCTGCCGTTCCAGGTCCACCAGTGTGAAACGTTCGCATTGCTCGACCTGTCGGCGCTCCCCGGTAAAATCCTTGATCTGGACAGCGAACAGGGCAGGAGATTGTCGACAGGCTCCTGCCTCTCGCATAACGCCACATCGAGGGGCTTCCCCCTCAGCGCGGGTACTTTCAGGTCGTCGCAGAGAACCACCTCCATGAGTTTGGGAAGCTTCCCATGCCCTTGAGCGATTTTCTCCGTATGCGTCCGGGTGCCGGCAAGGCGGACCTGCGGATCCGAATTGTCGAGAATTTACTGATCTCAGCGCAGGGCCTTTTTGTCGATCTTTCCTACCGATGTCAGTGGCATTTCCATGAATTGGACAACCTTGGGAACCTTGTAGGGGGCAAGCCTCTCCCGGGCAAAGGCGAGAATATCCCGGGCGAGTTCGTCTTCCGGGATATCCCGATGCGAGGTCTTCTTCTGGGCCATCAGCTTGACCCGCTCTGTTTCCGGACGGGCCGGATCTTTCTCCCCGATGATGGCACACATCTCAATGGCCGGATGTTCCGACAGGACCTTTTCCACCTCCGTGGAGAAGACCTTGTAGCCTCCCACAATGATCATGTCTTTTGTCCGGTCTACCAGATAAAGGAATCCGTCGTGGTCCATTTTTCCGATATCGCCCGTGTGAAACCAGAGACGTCCGTCATGACTGCGTAGGGCGGCGTCGGTTTCCCCGGCCCGGTTATGGTAGCCCTTCATGACCTGGGGGCCATTGACAATGATCTCGCCCGGCTCGCCGAGCGGCATGTCCGCAGTCCCGTCCGCCAGATCGACGATCTTCACCAGGGTCGAAGGCAGTGGCAGTCCCACGGATCCAACCCGCTTCACAGCCGTTTTCTGGTCGATGGCAATGAGGGGTGAGGTCTCTGTGGATCCATAGAGCTCCGAAAGCTTGCCCTTGCCGACGACCTCCTCCAGCGCCCGGATCCCTTCCGGGGAAAAGGGGGCCGCTCCGGAAAAGCAGACCTTCAGGGTCGACCAGTCGGTCTTCCGGAATTCAGGCTCATTGATCAGCATGAGGTAGAGCGTCGGAACGTTCACCATGATGGTGGGTTTGTGCTGGACGCTCTCTTTCAGGATGTGCTGGACGTTTCGTGGGTCGGGGAAGAGGATCTGGGGAACGCCGAAATAGAATCCCAGCAGAGAGACAACGAGCCCGGCCACATGAAACATAGGGAGGGCCGAACAGAAAATGTCCCTGTCCCGCTCAAGTTGGAAAACAGCCCTGTACTGGGCCATGTTAGACATCAAATTGCGGTGCGTCAGCACGGCTCCCTTGGGAAGCCCCGTCGTTCCTCCGGTGTACTGGATGAAGGAAGCATCATCCAGGGTAACGGACGCGGGAAGGCCCTGCGCCATTTGATCTTTCCAGAAGACCTGGAACGACTCGACGTTTTTTCCCGGCAGGGTCGGGTGTTCCGGGTTGTGCTTCAGATAATCCAGGATACCTGTATGGAGGACAAGCTGCACGGTTTCCAACTCCCCGCAGATGGCCTCAAATTTCGGAAAAAGGAGATCAGCTACCACCAGGACGCGGGCCCCGCAGTCCTTCAACTGGAAGATCATCTCTTCCGCGGAGAGAAGGGGCGAAACATTGGAAACGGTGCACCCCGCCTTGAATGCACCGAGAATGCTCACAGGATATTGCGGGATGTTGGGCATGCAAAGTGCGATCACGTCCCCCCTGCCATATCCTGCCGCATGTAGGGCGCAGGCGAATCGGTCCGCGTGATCCAGGACTTCCTCATGGGTCATGGTCCGACCCAGAAAGTGGAGAGCCACCTTGGATCCCGTGATTTTGCGATTCCCATCGATGTGTTCGATCAGCGTGACGACCGGCGGTTCAATCTCTCCGGGCACCCCCGGATCGTAGGATTTCAACCAGGGTTTCTGTAAATAGGACATGTCAATCCTCCCGAATAATAGTCTGGACCTTCAAGGCAAAGGATGCATTCACGGTTTCACTGCCCGCGGTGCCATGGCATTTTGATCGGTATTCAATCAATGTTCATGCCAAGAGTGGAAGCTCGTCACGGACGAGATGATGAGGGAAATTCGAATGGCGGAGTGTGGCGTCCTTTTTCCCGGCGCATCGGGGTGCGCGGGAACGAAGGTGGGTAAATAAACAACTCCTTCACGCTCCATTCACCCAACACCAATCCTGGTGGCGGGAATGCCTTTCACCAATATATTGTGTCTTCTCTCAACATATTGCGATTAATCTTTGCCGGCGCTCACCATTCCGGAACAAATGCCGCCGAATTCCGGCTGTTCCCTCGGGTATCGTCCGTTGGCATTGAAGTTGCCTGATTCATAGGCAACATGGATCTAGCATGCAGACAGGAAGGAGAAGTGATGAGAGAAACAGAAATATGGGTGACCGCTCCGAGGCGGACTGCAGTGGGCAGTTTCGGCGGAGCCTTTCGGGACGTGAAGGCAGTGGATCTGTCCGTTGCTGTTATGCAGGCCATTGTAGAAACGGCAGGGATCAAGCCGAAGGAGATCGACGACGTCATCTGGGGCGTCGCCGCACAACGAACCAGGGATGAGACAAACCACGCCAGGGTTGCGACCATGCGAGCCGGATTTCCGGAGTCCGTCACCGGCGTTACCGTGCAGAGGGTATGCGTTTCCTCCCTGTGGGCCATCGCGGCAGCCACCCAAGCCATCCGTGCCGGAGATGCGGGGGTGATTCTCGCCGGAGGGACTGAAAGTTACAGCACAGCTCCCTATATTCTGGACGGCGCCCGCTGGGGAGGAAGGCTGGGGGGCGTGGAGATGAGCGATCCGGTCGTTGACGGCCTCCACCGCATCGGCATCGGTCCGCCCATGGGTATCACCGCCGAGAATCTGGCCGACCGATATGCCATCACGCGTTTGGAGCAGGATAAACTCGCCCTTTCCAGCCACCAGCGGGCCTGCAGGGCCGCCCGGGAAGGGCTGTTCCGAGAGGAGATCGTCCCCTTCACGATTCCCCAGCGGCGCGGCGAACCCCGCATCGTAGACAGAGACGAAGGACCCAGAGAGGACACGACCCTGGAGAAGCTGAGCGTTCTTCCGCCAGCCTTCAAGAAAGGGGGAACCGTAACGGCGGGTAACTCCTCTTCCATGAATGACGCTTCCGCAGGCATACTGGTGACAAGTGCGGATGAGGCCCGGCGTTTGAGCCTCAGGCCCATGGCCCGGATTCGCTCCTATGCCGTGGCCGGCGTGAATCCTGATTTCATGGGGATCGGACCCGTGCCGGCCACCCGGAAGGCCCTCGAGAAAGCGGGACTGACCCTGGAAGACATCGACCTCATCGAGGTGAACGAAGCCTTTGCCGCCCAGTATCTTGCCGTGGAAAAGGAACTCGGCCTGAACCGAGAAATCACCAATGTCAACGGCAGCGGGATTTCTCTCGGTCACCCCATTGGAGCTACGGGATGTCGCATCGTTGCCACGCTGCTCCATGAGATGTCCAGGCGCAGCGCCAAGCTTGGACTGGCGACACTGTGCGGCGGAGGAGGAGTTGCCATGGCCATGATCTTCGAGAGATTGTGAAAAATCTGATGAAGAGGTACCGGCAGGCGGGAGGGATGAGCCACCACCTTGAAAACAGCCCCCTATTTCCCGAAACGTGAAAACGGATCGGAAGGATGGGGGCCCGGGTCGGAGGTGGCGGACCTCTCCCGCCTGCTGATTCCCAGCTTCTTCATCCGGAAGGAAAGTGTAGAGGGTGGGAGGTTGAGAATTTGGGCTGCTCCTCCCGATCCTGCGATCTTCCAGCCCGTTTTTTCCAGGGTCCTCAGGATATGGCGCCGTTCGTTGTCGGCGAGTGTCTCTCCCCCGTTGTCCACCGCCAATGCGGCCGAAGCCACGGCAGCAGGCTCGAGGCCTGGCATGTGGAACCGGCTGCTCGTGCTCAGGATCACTCCTCGTTCCATGAGATTTTCCAGTTCCCGGACGTTTCCGGGCCATTTGTATTGGTTCAGCCGTTTCATGTCCTCATCGGAAATAAAATCGATCTTTTTCCCGGTCCTGGTGGCCTGAATATGAAGGAAGTGGTGAGCCAGGAGCGGTACGTCCCCCTCACGTTCCCTCAGGGGAGGAACATGGATGGGGAAGACGTTTAGTCGGTAATAAAGGTCCGCCCGGAACGTGCCGTTGCGGACCAGCTGCTCCAGGTTGCGGTTTGTGGCGGCGATCAGCCGGAAGTCGGAGGTTAGGTGCTCTGTTCCACCGATCCGCTCGAACTCCCGGCTTTGCAGGACCCGCAGTAGTCGCACCTGGATCTCAGTGGGGATGTCGCCGATCTCGTCCAGGAAGAGAGTCCCTCCGTCAGCCAGCTCGAACCGCCCGATTCTCCGCTGGGTAGCCCCGGTAAAAGCCCCTTTCTCATGGCCGAACAGTTCGCTGGGGATGAGGCTGTCCGGGAGCGAGCTTAGCTGGACGCTGATAAATGGCCGGTCCTTCCGGGAGCTCAGGCGGTGAATGGCCCTCGCCACGAGCTCTTTGCCCACGCCCGTTTCCCCGGTGATCAGAACCGATGCATTGGTACCCGCCACCTGGTTGATCTGCATCAGGACCTGTTGCATCGACGCGCTCTGCCCGATGATGTCGTCGAAGTGCAGGTGGGTGAGATGTTCTTCCTCGAAATATTTCTTTTCCTCATTGAGCTTCCGGTTGAGGCTCCTGATTTCCTCGTAGGCCCTTGCGTTGTCGATGGCAATCGCCGCCAGGGCCGCAAAATATCCCAGAAGTTCCAGGTCTGATTTCCGGAAGGCGCTGCTGAGCAACCGGTTGTCATGGTACAGGACACCAATTACCTGGTCGTGAAGGACCATGGGAACGCACACCATGGAGCGGATTACCCCCTGGGATATAAGCAGTGAGGCGTCGGCCGTGTCGGCCCCCAGGAGGCTTCCCTGGCCCGTTCTTGCCACTTCCTCAATGAGCTGGGCAGAGGCGCCAAAGGATGGATGGGTCACATCCGATAACGTCAGGTTCTTGGACGCCCTGAGGCAGAGTTTTCCACCTTCGGCCTGCGCTCTGTCGAACAGGAACATGGCTCCCCGTTCCGCCCCGGTCACACGGTTTACCATAGAGATGATGCGCTGCATCAGTTCCTTGTTGTCCCGGATATTTACCACCTGCCGGCCTAGCTCAAGGATCTCCTTGAGTGCATGCTCATCCTTGGGGGGCCGTTCGATAAGACCCTGCAGGTCTTTTGGAATCAGAACCTCGTTCATGGACGACAGGGCACTGGAAGCTTCAAAGCGCTGGTTCATCGCTTTCTCTTGTTTTCCCGAGGAGAGAAAATAGTGGGCCAACTCCATCCGTGTACGTGCCAGTTCGATCGGGTGTCCTGCCTCGGTCAGCCAGCGGATTGAATGCTGGAAGGATTGGAGAATCGCATCCGTTGGGGCGCGCTCTTGTATCCGGAAGAGGGCTTGGTATCGATAGGCAATCCCTTTCAGGAAGACATTGTTGGACTGCAGCGAGCGCTCGATCTCGGCTTCCAGACTGAGTCCCTCGACTGCGGGCATTTGACCGAGGCTCATGGCGTGGCTCATAGCTAGGCGATACGGGTAGGGGTGAACTATGGCCTCCACTTTCCGGCTATGCCGGAGAAACTCGCGAAAATATTTGGTGGCTCGATCCGACTCTCCGTTGCAGAGACACACGAACGCCAGGACGGCATGGCACATGATCCAGACCCAACGGTTCTGAACCTCGGCGGCCATTTCCAGAGAATGTTCGAGATAATGCTGGGCCTCATCGATCCGGCGCATGATGAGCATAACCTCACCAATGTTGCCGATGGCCTGGCAGGCCAGATAGCGGTCTCCCCTTTCCAGACAGTGAGTCCGGATGGCATCCAGCATGCCGAGACCCTGGGTCATCTGACCGGTCTGGGCATAGCAGTACCCTACCGTTATGGCCCCCAGGAGAGGGAAATGGGCATGGGGGAATTTCTCTACTTCCGGCAGGGCTTTGGCGTAGCTTTCAACGGCTTCGCGGAAACGCCCCTGCCAGTAGAGAAAGATGGTCCCGAACGATGAGGCGGAGCGCAGGACTTTCGGGTCGTCCAGGGCTTTCGTCATGGCCCAGCCGCGCTTGAAATGGGACAGGGCCTGGCTGTAGCGTGACCGGAGCCATTCGTTCTTGGCGATGTGCATCTCCAGCAGAGACTGGGAGTTTCTGTCATCACGCCGTCTGGCCCTCTTCAGGGCATCGCGGAGGGTGTCGAGAACGCGGGTCGTCTCGTGTCGTGCCGTGGAGATCTTGGAGTACTGGATGGCCGTTTCGGTAAACAGGCGGTCCGCCTCTTCGCCATCGCATTCCGCCAGATCTTTCAGGACCTTCGTATAACAATGCAGCGCCTGCTCGTTGCGGAAGGAATGGCGGTGGATGTTGCCGGCACGCGTCAGAATCCGGCAGTGATCGACATTGTTCCCAGTATGAAGCAGATGGCGGGATACGATAAGGGGCTTGCCATCCTCTTCCGGCAGATCCCGGATGAGAAGCTCGGCGATACGGCCGTGCAAGGAGGCAGCTTCCGCCGCTGAAAGATTCTTCTGAAACCGTTCCCGGTCCGCCGCCGACGGGAAGAAATATATCCCGGGGCTGGGGGAAACCAGGGTCTTCCTTTTCATCTCTTGCTGCAGTTCCGCCAGAATCCTGTGGGCCTTGAGTTCGGTCAGCTCCACCAGCCAGTCCAGAGTGAATTCGCCCCCAAAGAGGGAGGCCACCTGCAGAATGTAGTCATGGACCAACTCATCCGGTTTTGAATACAGGACAGGGCTTGTGGGCGACATCACGGAAGCATCCTTGGAGAGACCTTACTGTTGTTGAGGATAAGAAAACGTCACTTCTTTACACCCTGCCCCTGGCTTTGTCAATTCTTACTCACAATATGTTGTGATCGACTCACAGCATATGGCAAGTCGTTGCCTGCGCCACCTCTCCGCACATTTTCATCTTATCAAAATCATTTGGTTATCAAGAGAAAGACCGCTGGCATCCCAATTGCAAAAGGGGCTTCAGGAAAACGAGCCACTCCTTTTTTGTCGGTACTCCGGGGGCTATCAAGAAGGAGGTGGGACAGCGGCTGCCCGAGTCCGACGACAGGAGTTGCTTTTCATTAATAATCGAAAGGAAGGAGACTGACAAGATGGGCCTGATGACAGCAAAGGAGTATCTAAAGAGCCTCCATGACGGCCGGGTCGTCTATTACAAAGGGGAGCGGGTGGAAAATGTGGCGACCCACCCGGACCTGAAGGCATGCGCCGAGACCATGGCGATCGATTTCGAGATCGCCGAAGATTTAAAGTTTCAGGATCTGGCCACGGTAGAGGATCCAGAGCTCAGGGAACGGATCAGCCGTTACTACTACAAGCCTCGGAACGCCGAAGATCTTCTGAAGGCCCATGAGTTGATCGTTACCTCGACAAGCCTGGGGGACGGCGTGATCCCCTTTTCACACGACATCGGCGCCGATGCCCTCAACGCATACAGCATCACCGCTGAGATGAGCGGGAACCACGATTACGTCGAGCGGGTCGAGAATTATCGTACGTATCTGAAAAGAAACGATCTCGCCACCTGTGCGGCCGTGACGGACGTCAAGGGGAACAGACTGCTGCGTCCCTCCGACCCGGGCCAGGAGCATCCAGACTTCTACCTGCGGGTAGTGGAGAGAAATCCAAAAGGCATCATCGTCCGGGGAGCCAAGATGCACATCACAGGGGCGGCCTATGCCAACGAGATTCTGGTCGTTCCATGTCGGGCCATGTCGGAGTCCGACCGCGACTATGCCCTGGCCTTCGCCTTGCCGGCCAATACGAAAGGCCTTACACAGATCTGCCGCCCCTTCCCATCCCGCTACAGCAGCCTGGAGTTCCCGAATTCCCGGCCTTACCGGATCCACACGGATTCTCTCATCATCTTTGATGATGTCTTTATCCCGTGGGAGCGGGTCTTCCTGTGTGGCGAGTGGAAGCTTGCGGCGACCATGGTCTACAATTTTGCCCTGATGCACCGACGGACGGGCTGCGCGTACCGGATTCCCATGAGCGAGCAACTCCTGGGAGTGGCCGCCGCCATCGTCGAGTGCAACGGTGTCACGGACACGCCGCATATCCGGGAGAAACTGACAGATATCCTCATCTACCTGGAGACCCTCAAGTCCCTGTCCAAGACGGCCTGCCTGGACTTCATCGTACACGGAGGCATGGCTGTTCCGAATCCGGTGACCACGAACATTGCCAAATACCATTTCGCCCACGGGTATCATGAGGTCGTGAAGACCATAGAAGACCTGGCGGGAGGGATCCTGGTGACGGCGCCGACCTATCGGGATTACGAGCTTCCCGAGTTGAGGGGGGCCATCGACAAATACCTGGTCGGTAAGAAGGGAATCAGCGCCGAAAAGCGCCTTCGGATCCTGGACCTCATCCGCCGCCTGCTTCCGGCGGAGCGTGAAACCATCTGTCTCCATGGGGAAGGGTCGCCCATGGCGGAGCGGATGACCATTTTCATGGAAGGCCGCAAGGTGATCGCCGCCTGCAAAAAGCTGGCGGAAGACCTGGCCGAGGCCTAACGATAACCTGGAATAATGGGGATCAACAATGGATGCATCATTTCTGTCGATGGAAGGCAAGGTGGCCCTGATCACCGGCGGCAGTAGGGGAATCGGCATGGAGACCGCTCTGACGTTCGCCGATGCGGGTGCCGCTGTCGCTATTGCCAGCAGGCAACGTCCGGACCTGGAGGCGGTGGCGGACAAAATCCGGACGTTGGGAAGGCCTGCCCTGGCCGTTACGGCCCATGCCCGTCAGCCGGGAGACCTGAAGACCCTGGTCGATAAGGTCATGGAGACCTTCGGCCGGATCGATATCCTGGTCAACAACGCCGCTACCAATCCGGGCATGGGCCCCCTGGTGGATACGGACGAGAATCTCTTCGATCAGATCATGGAAACGAATCTGAAGGGATATTACCTGCTCAGCCAACTCGTCAGCCGAATCATGATGGCGCAGAAAGAGGGTATTATCATTAACATTTCCTCCGCGGCCGGGGTCAGCCCCGCAGAGGGACTCGGTCCCTACTGTATCAGCAAGGCGGGAATCAACATGCTGACGAAGGCCCTCGCCATGGAGTTGGGGCCGTACAACATCCGCGTGAATGCCATCGCCCCTAGGATTGTAATGACGGAATTCAGCAAGGCCTTGTGGTCGAACGAGAAGCTCATGGAACGGGAGCACCGGAGTGTCCCCCTGAAGCGCGTAGCCACACCCAGGGAGATCGCCCAGACGGCCCTCTTCCTGGCATCCGGAGCTGCGAATTACATGACCGGCCATATTCTGGTCATGAACGGCGGCGCCTTCTTCTGAGAGAAGCGGGAAAGAGGCTGTTGCACCAACAGGCGGGGAGTCCGCTTGCGTGGCCGGCCGCATGCCAGGCCAGCTATCGAAGAGAGGAAAACATGGATCACAAAATGACAAAGGATCAGTGCGAACTGCGTGAGCGTATCCGTTTCTTCGTAAAAACGGAGGTTTCCCGGGAGGTGGCGAGGGAGATCGACCGCAAGGACGAGTTCCCCTTTCAAATCGTCCGGAAACTGGCAGAACAGGGTTTTACGGCCGTCAATGTTCCCAAACAATACGGCGGTGATGGAGGAGGGGAAATTGAGGTGATGATCCTCTGCGAGGAACTTTCCCGCTCTTGCCCGGCCCTAACCTGGGCCTTCGGAAACGTCGTTCTCTACGGGAACAACATCATCTGGGCCAACGGTAATGACGAGCAGCGGCGGAATTTCCTGCCCCGACTGGCCAAGGGGGAACTCCTGTTTGCGTTCGGCCTGACCGAGCCGGAGGCAGGATCGGATGCCGCCAACATCAAGACGCGGGCCGAACTCAAAGGAGACACCTACGTCATCAACGGCAGCAAGATGTTCATCACGGGCGGCACCGTTGCGGACTACGTGATCACCTTCACGCGCACGGCACCGTCCCGGTTCAAGGGGATCACGAGCTTTGTCGTGGATACCCGGACCCCGGGGTTCAGCACCCGGGTGATCCACAAGCTGGGTTATCACGGCTCCGATACCGCCGAGATCTACTATGACGACGTCCGGGTACCCTCCTCCTGCATCCTTGGTGGCGAGGAAGGCCTGAACCAGGGATGGGCACAGATGGTACGCCTCCTCAACGGGGAGCGGCTGGCCCTCTCTGGCTGTGCGATCGGCATCGCCGAGGCCACCCTGGAGGACGTCATCACCGCCCTGAAGGAGCGGGAGGCGATCGGGATATCGGACAGCAGCCTTCAGGACGTGAAGCACCGAGTCGTCGAAATGGCCACAGAGTTGGAGGCCGCCAGACAGCTCGCCTACCATGCTGCCTGGATGGAGTCCCAGCACATCGAATGCGTCCGCGAGACCTCCATGTCGAAATACTTCTGTACCGAGACATCCAAGAAGATCGCCGTCACGGCTTTGGAAGTATTGGGTAGCAGAGGGTATTCCATGGAATGCGACGTTCAGCGCCGAATGCGGGACATCCTGATCCTGACCATCGGCGGAGGGACAACCCAGGTCCAGAAGAACATCGTGGCCAAGACGCTTGGCCTCTGAGCAATCATCGGACAAGGAGATAGAAATGGAACGGGAGAGCAATTCCGAGAACGCGATGATCCGCGAAACGGTGCGGGGATGGACGAGAAAGAACTGCCCCCGCGTTGTGGCCCGCCGCTGGGACGAAGAGAATACCGTACCCGCTTCCGCCATCGCGGAGCTGGCTGCTCTGGGGCTATGCGGGATCCTGGTCCCGGAGGCTTACGGCGGCCAGGGCCGGAATGTACAGGGCGCTTGCATCATAACAGAGGAACTGGCCTATGCGTCGCCGGCTCTGGCCGCTCTCTATGCAGGCGCCGCAATCCACGGTGGCGAGATCTTCCGCACTTGGGGAAGTGAGAAACAGAAAAAAGCCTTTCTGCCGGCTTGCGCCGCCGGCGAGTGCCTGGTTGTCCCGGTCATGGACGATCCCGACGCTGGTGCGGGAAACTGCGTCGTCGGTCTGGAGGCGTCAAAGACGGACGGCGGATTTCTGATTTCCGGAGAAACGGCAGCCGTCCCGGTGACGGGCCGGGCTGATCTTTTCCTCATTCTGACCAGAACGGGGGAAGGCCACCTGACGACATTCTGCATCGGTTCCAGTGGGGACGGACTCGGTGTGGTTCCAACTGAATGCCTCGGCTATCACGGGGCGGCCGTCGGCAGGGTCAGGCTCGACGGTTTCCGGACGGCGGATGAGGATATCCTCGGAGGCCCCGAAGCATTCGAAGGAGGATGGGATCAGCGATCCCACATCCTCGGGCTCTCGGCCCTTCAGGCCGCTGCCCAGGGCGTAGGTATCGCCCGTGCCGCCTTCGATTATGCGTTGGAGCACGCGAAGCAGCGAATCCAGTTCAGCCAGCCCATCGGCCGTTTCATGGCCCTTCGGCACCTCTTCGCCCGCAACCTCTACCTGATCGAGGCGACACGGCTTCTGGTCGGGGAAGCGGCTTTGCTGGCGGATCGAGGTGAGGCCTTCGCCAAGGAAGGAGCCATGGCCAAATGCCTCGCCCAGGAGACGGCGAGAAATGCCGCCTTTGACGGCCTACAGGTGATGGGGGGGTACGGATACACCATGGAGTACGACGCCCAGCGCCATGTCCGCGATGCAACGGGACTCAATTTCATTGGAGGAACATTGGATGGCCTAAAAGGCCGGATTGGGGATTCACTTCAACTATAGCAAGCGATACGGCGAATCGGCTCCGGGTGTCTTCCTGAAAGGGGCACAGATCTTTCCTCTGCGAGAAGAGGAGCGGCCCGATGAGAGTTCGCCGGACGATCGTATTAAGGAGGTTACGATGAGCAGTCTCAAAGGGAAAGCAGCAATTGTCGGAATCGGGGAAGTTCCCACTGGCAGGCACCCCGACACAGCAGGCATCGCATTCGGCATGATTGCGGCCCGTCAGGCCATTCGCGACGCAGGGTTAAAGAAGGATGAGATCGATTTTGTCATACCGACCGGCGTTGTATACAACAACGGCGTCAACAACGATCTCGTAACGTGCCGTTTTGTTGAGGAACTTGGCCTGAAAGGGGTGAAGACCAATGAACTTGTCTTTGCTGGTGGCGCCAGTGGAAGCTGCATGCTGAAAACGGCGGCAAGCCTCGTGAACACCGGGGTGGCAAAATGCGTCCTCTGTGCCCACATGGACAAATTGGGCACTGGTGTTCCTACCAACCAGGGAGGCATCGATCTATTCTCCACGGCCGGGATCTCTCAGGAGTGGGAAGTGCCTTACGGTCAGCATTATTCCACTATCGCCGCCCTGGCTACGACCCGCTACCAGTACGAAACGGGCACCGCGGACGAGGCCCTTTCCGCCGTCTGCGTCTCCAACCGCAAGTGGGCAGGACTCAATCCGAACGCTTTTTTCAGGAAGCCCCTTTCCATTGAAGAGGTGATGCAATCCAAGATTCTGTCCACGCCTCTCAGGGCCAAGCAATCCAACATGCTCTTTGACGGGGGGTCGGCCTTCATCGTGACCTCGGCGGAACGGGCACGGGACCTGACGGAACGTCCGGTCTACATTCTCGGGGAGAGCTCTCGGGTGACTCATTTCGTCTTCTCTCAGGAGCCGGACATCACGCGTTACGGCTGGGCCGCCGCAGCCAGGGAGGCCTTTGAGGAGGCGGGCTTGACACCAAAGGACATCGACGTGGCGGAGATCTATGATTCCTATCCCATTTTCCAGCTCATCGCCTTCGAGGAACTGGGCTTCGCAGAACGAGGACAGGGTGGCGAGAGCTTTCTCCGGGGCGACACCTGGCCGGGCGGGTCAATGCCCACGACAACGAACGGCGGTATGCTGTCCCAAGGCCACACGGGTGCCGGTGGCGGTGTGGCCCTGGTGGTGGAGGCGGCGCGCCAACTGATGGGAAAGGCAGGCGAGAGGCAGGTACAGGGGGCTCGGTTCGCGGTGGAGACGGGAACGGGCGGTACTTACATGGATTCCCAGGTAACCATTCTGGGAACGGAAATTCCCTAGGATCAAGGAGGAAAGCAAATGGAAAAACCGAAGAAGCCCTCTCCCATTGTAAATCCCATCGCCAAACCGTACTGGGACGCCGCACGGGAGGATCGATTCGTCCTCCAGAAGTGCTCCGACTGCGGCCAGTTCATTTTTTATCCCCGGCTCTTCTGCCCCCACTGCCATTCCGACAACCTCACCTGGGAGCGGGCATCGGGAAAGGGGACGGTCTATTCCTATACGGTCGTCCTCAGCAATCCCCCTTCGCCCTTCCTCGACGACGTTCCTTATGTGGTGGCTATCATCCGTCTGGAGGAAGGAGTTCAGATGCTGAGCAACATCGTGAGCTGCAGGCCCGAGGAGGTCTGTTGCGACATGCCCGTGGAGGTTGTCTTTGAGCGACTGAACGACGAATTCAAGCTGCCCATGTTTAGGCCCACTGCGAAATGAGCGGATCGGGAAAGGAGAGAGCAATGCCGGAAAAATACTGGGAGGACTTTGAACCGGGGTTCCACTTCAAGACCCCGTCGATCACGGTTACGGAGACCCATGTTGTGAACTGGGCTGGTCTCACGATGGATTTTTATCCCCTCCACACCGACGAGATCTACGCCCAGAAGACCGTCTTCAAGGGACGGATCGCCCACGGCCCGCTGATCTTCGGGCTGGCGGTGGGGCTGGCGGCGCAGGCCAAGATTGAGGGCGGGGCGGTACTTGCCTGGATGGGCGCGGACAACATACGGATGTTCGCTCCGGTCAGGATCGGCGATACGGTCACCGTCCATATTGCAGTGAAGGAAAGGAAAGAGACGGGCAAGCCGGGCCAGGGATTCCAGGTCTGGCATTACGAAGTCCGCAACCAGCGGGACGAGAAGGTCATGTCCCTGGACATGAACTTCCTCATGCACCGGCGGCCCCAGGAATGATGATCGCAGGAAACATCCCGACGGAACAGTGGCGGATGAATATCTGAAATCCAAGCATATGGCAACCCGCCGGCCCCGACATACGGGATTCAGTATATCGGATGAGGCAATCATCGGCCTGCGGAGTTCAAGCCACCGACCGGTGCGAGCCCGCGAGTCGGACGGGACAAGGACAAACACCTTGCCCGCCTTGTTCTCGATAGGACCGGATTTATTACCTGATGGACGCAAAGGGTTGAAATGACAACGTTGCTTTATGAGGAAGCCAACCCTCCCATGCGTCCCCGAGAAGGAGAAGAAACGATGGAAAAATTTGATACGATTATCATCGGAGCAGGATTGGCAGGCCTAACGGTAGGCGCTCTTCTGGCGGGGGAAGAAAAGCGTAAGGTTCTGATCCTGGAAAAGGAAAAGTATGTCGGCGGACGCCTGCTGTCCTTTCAGGGGAAGGGAAACCGCCTCTTTCTTCAGGGGCGTGAACTGGACATGAACGAGTACAAGCAGGCCATGGCCTCCGTCTACGCCTGGGTGTCCTTTGCCGAACCGGACCTGGAGACCATGCTGGAAAAGGGTCTCCTGGACGGATTCAGCTTTGAGGCGGGCGGACATGCCACCTTCTGGGGAAATCGAGGCCGGGTGGGATTTCTCCTGGATTACCTTCAGAAGGCCATCCCTCTTCCCGGAAACAAAGGGTTTTGCGTCATCGATCCGGAGACAAGCAGTCTGTATCCCATGGATAAGGGCGGATCATACGGCTGGATGACAGAGGAATCGAACCGGACGACAAAGAAACTGCTGCGGGAAATGGTCGTGTCTCCCCCGGATGTGCTCGAACAGTGGGATCGGATTTCCTTTGGGCAATGGCTCAACGAACGGACCGGAGACAGGAAGGTCTACGAGTTCCTCGCCGCCATAGCGTCCATCCACATGGTCATGGGGGAACCCGACATGATCCCGGCGGGGGACTTCATCCGCTTCATGCGTACCGCCGTGGACATCGGCATGAACCTCATCAGCGGCTCCACGGGCATCGTACCCGCACCGGGGTTCGTATACATCGGCGAGCGGATTGCAGAAAAAGTTACCGAAAACGGAGGGATCATCAGAACGGACGCCGGCGTTACAGAAGTCCTTTTTGAGGGAAACCGGGCGAGCGGCGTACGCGTAAAGACGCCCGAGGGCGAGATTAAGATCCAGGCGGACAACATCGTCTGTACGGTCCCGATCCGGAAAATCTGGTCGTTCCTGCCCAAGAACCGGCTTTCAGCAGCGCTGACGGAGAAGGTGGACAGGGATTACTTCAGTGTGGGCATGCTGACGGGCTATGTGGGCCTCAAAAACGATGTCCTGGCGGATGCCGGGATCGCCACCAAATCCTGGCTCCTGGCGCCTTCCATACTGAAGGCAGAGGAAGGGTACATTGGTGACGTGGACATCGTTTCGATCATGCCGAGCAATTTCGAGCCGTCCCTTGCCCCGGAAGGGAAGTACACCATAGGCTACTCCATCGCCTTGACAGAGGGAGAGCTGCGGGACAAGGCCAAGGTGCACCATGTCATCGATACCTCCCGAAGAATCTTCCACAAGACCTTCCCGAAGATGAAAGAGGACACCATCTGGGAGATCTGGACCTGCTCCGACAAGGGATTCGGCGATTGGCCGCCCCCGGGGGAGCGGCGACCGGACACGACACAGCCTGGTATGGAGGGAGTTTTCTTCGCCGGCGACGGGTACGGCGCGAAGACCTGGGGAAGCGGCATGGACGCGGCGGTATACTCGGGTCTCCTGTGTGTCGATGCCATCAGCGGTAAGAATTACGTGGAAAAAGTGATGCCGCCCTACCATCGATGATGGATCCGGTTTCTGCCGGGATCCAAGACAGCAGGAAAACGAAAGGAGACAAGAACATGATTCTGGTACCCGAAGAGCAAATCCGTGAATACACAAACAAGGGATGGTGGGGAAAAGAAACGATCATCGAAATGCTTTATGGCCGTGCAGCCTCCATTCCCGAGCGGGAGGCCCTGGTCGATCCGTACAACAAGAAAAACCTGGTGGACCTGGAGCCGATGCGAATGACTTACGGGCAGATGATCCAGGCAATAGACAAGATTGCGTTGAAGTTCATAGAGTTGGGAATTCAGAAGGACGACGTCATCATCGTCCAGCTCCCCAACATCATCGAACTGACGCTTACGATTTTCGCAGCCTCCAGGGCAGGAGCCATCGTGAGCCCCATCCCGGTCCAGTGGCGAGCCCACGAAATCATCCATGCGGTTGATCTCACCGAAGCGAGGATATTTGTGTCTTCTCAAAACCTGTTGGGAGTCGATCATATTGAGATGGCTCGCAAGAGCATCGGTGAGAATCGCTCTCTGAAGCATTACATCACGGTTGGTTCCGGTGAGTCGCCCGGCGCCCTGCGAATGTCCGAAATCCTGGCGGCGGAGGCCGGGAACGCCGCTGCCCTGGCCACGCGTCAACCGGGGGCCAACGATGTTTTTACGCTCTGCTGGACCTCGGGAACGGAGGCCATGCCAAAGGCGGTTCCGCGGAGCCACAATCACTGGATCGCCATCAGCCGGGCCGCAGTGCAATCCTTCCTGCCCGATCAGGAGTGCGTGTATCTGTCCCTGTTCCCGACGATCAATATGGCGGGTCTCGGGGCGGTCTTGATCCCCTGGGTACTGACGGGGGGCAAGATGGTGTTTCACCATCCATTCGACATCGGGGTCTTCCTCCAACAGTTGGTCAAGGAAAAAATCTATTATACCCTGGCGCCTCCGGCCCTGCTGGACTCACTGGCAAAATCGCCCCAGTGGGCCGCCATGGACAAGGGGGACCTCAAGGTCATCGGTTCCGGCTCCGCCCCGCTGTCCACCTGGATGGTCAAGACGTTTCAGAATGACTTTGGCATCGGCATTGTGAATTTCTTCGCCTCCAATGAAGGAGTGGGCCTCTACAGCAGTCCCAGCGACTTTCCTAGTCCTGAGGACAGGGCGAATTACTTTCCGCGATTTGGCGGCAAGGGCCTCGAGTGGACGGCGGAGGCGGTGAAAGGATTCCAGACGCGGCTCGTGGATCCTGCCACAGAAAAAGAAATTGTGAACACAGGCATTGTAGGAGAGCTTCGTTTTGCCGGTCCGACCGTTTTTCCAGGGTATTATAAGGCATCTGAACTGACGGAGAAAGCATTCGACAGCGAAGGATACTTCCGTTCCGGCGACCTTTTCTCCGTTGAGGGCGAAAAGAAGGATAAGTACCTGTTCCAGGGCCGCTACAAGGATTTGATCATCCGAGGCGGAGTCAACATCAGTCCTGAAGAGATCGAAACCCTCGTGATCGCCCACCCGAAGGTCGCAGAGGTGGCGGCTGTCGGTTACCCGGACCCGCGCCTGGGTGAGAAGATCTGCATCGCCGTCGTTCCCAAGGCGGGAGAAACCGTGACCCTGGAGGAAATCAACTCGTTCCTGTCCGGCAAGGACATCGCCAAATACAAGTATCCAGAGATTCTTGAGATCATGACCGTCCTGCCGAGAAACCCCCTCGGCAAGATCCTCAAGCGAGACATCCGGGAGACCCTCCGGACGAAGGCCTGAGAGATGGATTTTCGGCAGAGACGGCTCACAGTCCGATCCCCAAGGAGCGGTTTATGAACACCCGGCTGACGCAACTTCTGGGGATCCGGCATCCCGTTATTCAAGCCGGGATGAGTCTGGTGTCGTATGTGCCCCTGGCGGCGGCCGTGTCCAACGCCGGGGGCCTCGGCATCCTGACTGTGAGCGATCAAAGTCCGCAGGAATTGCGGGAAAACATACAGAAACTGAGATCGCTGACGGGGGGAAAACCGTTTGGAGTCAACGCCGTTCCCTATGTTCCCGCATATGGCGATCTTGTGCGGGTAATCCTGGAAGAGAAGGTGCCCGTCTTCAGCCATGGCCTCGGGAATCCCTTCAAGCTCCTGAAACTCAAGAAGCCTGATGAAATGGTTTTCATGCCCACGGCAGGAACCGTGGCTCAGGCGATGCACATGGAAAAAGAAGGCGCCGATGCGGTCATCGTACACGGATTCGAGGGCGGCGGGCATGTAGGCCACATTGCGAGCAGCATCATCATTCCCAAGGCGGCGGATTGCCTCCACGTTCCCGTGGTTGCCTCCGGGGGATTCTGCGACGGTCGGGGGCTGGTATCCGCCCTGGCCCTGGGTGCGGAAGGAATCGCCATGGGAACCCGTTTTTTTGCCACTCATGAATGCCCTGTTCATCCGAACGCAAAAGAGGCGGTTGTCCGCGCCGCGGAAGAAGAGGCTGTCGTGAACCGGAAGATCGACGGCCTGCGCCTCCGGGGGATACCAGGGACGCTGCTCAAGAATTACAACGGCTGGCCATCCCGCCCCTGGGAGGTCATTCCGGGCATCCTCAGCAATGTGAAAGGCTTCAAGATCTCCTTCCGGGAGATGCTCCGGATCATGCTTGAATTCCGGCGACACCGGATGCCGGTCGTGCAGTTTCTCTGCGGGTGTGCAAGGTTTCGGAACACATTTGCGGGAGGAAACGTAGAAAACGGGTTTACCGTGAGCGGGCAAGTTACAGGCCGTATTCAGGACATTCCGGCGTGCCGGGAATTGATCGAACGTATTGTTCAAGAGGCAGAGGAAACCATTAAATCCTTGCATTATAACCTCTCCGAAGAAAAACGTTCCTGACCGCTCCCGGACTAATACATCCAGTGATCCGGAGAGAGCCCCTGTCTCTTATTCCCACCTCCGTCCCATCACCCGGACGGAACAGCCGGCAGGAGTGTCAGAAAAGGGGTTTGAAACAAGAACAACGATCGCATGGCAGCCACATGACATTTTTTGATTCCCAGTCAACACACACATTGTTGTTATAATTCAGGAATCCCTTTGAAAAGCCTTATCGTCATCAAACGGAGCCACATAATGGGAGAGACAATTGTGGCGGTATCCGTCCAGATACCGATCGAGTGAAATCCGATTGTATCGAAGGATAAAAAAGACAGAGAAAGGAACGTTTTCATGAAAGAGAAGGCCGTTATCACCTGTGCTGTCACCGGCAGCATCCACACCCCGACGATGTCGGACTACCTCCCCATCACGCCCCAGCAGATCGCCGACGAGGCCGTCCGGGCCTACGAGGCGGGGGCGGCGGTGGTCCACGTCCACGCCCGCAACCCCGAAAACGGGCTTCCATCCCCGGACATCAACCTGATCAAGGAGATCATCACGAGCATCAAGAGCCGGTGCAACGCCGTCATCTGCATCACCACCGGTGGCGGAATGGGCATGACCCTGGAGCAGCGGGTCGCTCCGGTTGTGAACTTTAAGCCCGAGTTGGGGTCCTGCAATGCCGGGTCCATGAACTGGGGACTCTTCCCGATGCTTCTGCGCTACAAGGAGTGGAAGCACGAGTGGGAGAAGATGATGCTGGGCATGACGGAAGACTTCATCTTCACCAATACCTTCAAGACCCTGCGTG
>CAZODI010000005.1:103564-109601 GCA_964578535.1 uncultured Syntrophaceae bacterium | reverse complement strand
CGCCGACAGGAGGGCCACCCGGTCCCCCGGCTGGACGCCCGCCGCCAGGAAGGCCCTGGCGATGCCGTCCATACGGGTCTTGAAATCACCCCAGGTGAGGCGCTCGTCCCCGAAGACCAGGGCCTCGGCCTCCGGCTTCTGTGAAGCCCACTTTTCAACGTAGTGCCAGGTCTGTGTAAGGCTTGTCCAAGTCATCTTGATCACCTCCAAAGGAATAACATCGTTTCGAGAAGCGGTTTTTAAATAAACAACGTTACGATATATGTCAATTGGTAATATCATAGTTATCTTTTTGCCGAGCCCGATCCGGTCCTTCTGATGCCTTTCATGAAGAAATTCTTCTGTATTCGCGTGATGTGCGTTGCCGTGGCCGAATTCCCATGGTAGAAAAAGCAACCCTTGGGGAACGCCGTTTCGATCCGGGGCTCCGCCTGCCTGAATGGAGTCCGGTCGGAGAAGAAGGAGCCATGCTGAAGGTCATCGAGGACGAAGCCACCATCCGGCGCTGCCAGCAACAGTTCAACCGATGCTTTCGGGCCGTCGCGGACCTCCGGCTGCCCGTCCGGGTGGGACACCCCGGGGCAAGCTTCCGGGCCTCCGTGCACTGGTCGGACGAACTGGGCCTCTGGCTTTATTCGAAGCGGGTCCAGGAGAGGAATCACTGGAATGTCCTGGGGATCGGCAAACCGGTTCCCGAAGGGCGCGTCGCCATCACCTGCGAGATCAATTTCCCCATCCGCGGGATCGACCGGAAGATCGGCGGCGCATTGGCCCGGGACCTGGAAGGGACGGTTTATGTCGTCCACCGGGGCCGTCTCGGGGGCAGCCGGAAGGGTATCGGGAAAACCCTGTTCGGGAGCCGCTACCGCGGTGTCTGGGCCCTGATGGAAGACGGCGATGAGCGGGCGACGGTGGCCGTCGTGGGCGCCCTTTTCTCCCCCCGTTTCGTCCGCCAGCTCGGGCAGTTTGTCCGCAAGGTACAGAAAATGAAGGACCTGGCCGCTTCGCGGGATCCGCAGCTGGCCATTGCCTTCCCGGAGGTGGCCTTTCGGGAGGAATTTACCGGGGATGCCTTCCTGCCGGCTCCCGACAGCCTTTCCCGGGTTTGCGACCGGAGCCTGGTGGCCCGGGACCTGGCGGAGGCCCTCCGCACGCTGGGAATCGGGGCGGGAAACGGAGATGGGCGGGATTGCTTCGCCGTGGACCGCCAGGGTCACATGACCATCCTGTTCAGGGTCCTGGCGGGCATCCGGGAGGATGAGGTCCTCGAGGGGGCGGCGAGGCTCCTGGTGGACAGCGTTTCCCTGGCGCAGAAATCCCGCTTGGCCCTGGCTGTTCCGGACGCCCTGCCGGCTGCCCTGGAGGAGCCCCTGAAGGCCCTCGGCCTGGAAATCCTGCCCTATGCCTGGGACGGGGACCGCGCCGTCTTTCCGGACTTGAAGGCGCTGGTCCGGGGAACCGCGACGGCATGACTCCCCGGCGATTCCGAAGGCTCCGCATGGTAAAGTCCGGGCGTCCTCCCCTCACGTTTTCACGGAACCGCAGGCATCCCTGGTGATCGTGGAGCAGACCGTGCGGGAAACTGCCAATCGATTCGAACCCCATACCTCCACCGGCCGCCTTTTCCGCTTTGCCCATCGCGGAGCCTCCGGCCGGGCCCCGGAGAACACCTTGCGGGCGGTCGAGGAGGCCATCGCCCTGGGGGCGGAAGGCATCGAGATCGACGTGTATGCCGTCGAGGGGGAACTGGTCGTGATCCACGATTCCCGGCTGGAGCGGACCACGAACGGGCGGGGCCGGGTCATGGCCTCCTCCCTTGCTTATCTGCGCTCCCTCGATGCAGGACAGGGAGAACGAATTCCGTTTCTCCACGAGGTCCTGGACCTGGTGAACCGGCGGGTCGTGGTCAACGTGGAATTGAAGGGACCCGGAACGGCCGGTCCGGCGGCGGCCCTGGTGGAGATGTATGTAAGGGACCGGGGATGGGACTACGGGAACGTTCTCTTTTCGTCCTTTCTGCATCGCGAGCTTTCCGTCGCCGGGCGGGAGGCGCCCCGGATTCCCCGGGGACTCCTGACGCGCTCTCCAATCCTCCCGTCGAAGCGGCTCCTGGCGGAATTGGCCCCCTTTTCCATCCATATCCGCCTGGACCGGGTAACTTCCCGTTTCGTGGAAGGGGCGCACCGGCGAGGCCTGAAGGTGTTTGTCTACACCGTCAACCGGCAGGAGGACTTCCGGACCGTGGAAGCCATGGGCGTCGACGGCGTCTTCACCGACTTCCCGGGACCGGAAAAGGGGTGAAGAAGCGGGCCGACAGGGAGCGGCTCTCCCGACGCCGTCGGGATTGACACCTCCCTCGGGGTAATGCTATCCAATGCCCGGCATTTCCCATCCCCATCGTGATGCGAGGTAAGCCCATGAATACCATCGATTTCTACAAGGCTGTGAAGATCACCGACCGGGTCTGGTGGGTCGGGGCGATCGACTGGAACATCCGGGATTTCCATGGATACACGACCCGCCGGGGAAGCACCTACAACGCCTACCTGGTAATGGCCGACAAGATCACCTTGATGGACACGGTAAAGGCCCCGTTCCGGGAGGAGATGCTCTCCCGGATCGCCTCCGTTGTGGACCCGAGGGAAATCCGCTACATCGTCTCCAACCACTCGGAGATGGACCACACGGGATGCCTGCCCGAGATCATCGACATGATCCGGCCGGAGAAGGTCTTTGCATCCCCCATGGGGGTGAAGACCCTGCAGGAGCTTTTCCACCACCGGGCGGAGATCGTTCCCCTGAAGGACGGCAGCCGCCTCAGCCTGGGCAACGCGACCCTGGACTTCCTGGAGACGCGGATGCTCCACTGGCCCGACAGCATGTTCAGCTATCTCCAGGAGGACAGGCTGCTCTTTTCCCAGGACGGTTTCGGCATGCACCTGGCCACGTCGGAGCGGTTCGACGACGAGATCGAACCGGCCATCCTCGAGTTCGAGGCGGCCACGTACTTCGCCAATATCCTCCTGCCTTATTCACCGCAGGTCCTGAAGCTCCTGGAGCGGGTCGCCGCCTCGGGCCTGGCCATCGATGTCATCGCCCCGGACCACGGACCCGTCTGGCGGAAGGATTTGAAGGGGATCCTCGGCCGCTACGGACGTTGGGCCGCCCAGAAGCCGGAGGCCAAGGCCGTCGTGGTCTACGCCACCATGTGGAAGAGCACCGAGAAGATGGCCCGGGCTGTGGCCGAAGGGCTGGCCGACGGGGGACTCCGGGTGAAGCTCATGAACATGGACGAGGTCCACCGGAGCGACGTGGTTTACGAGACCCTGGAAGCGGGGGCCATCTGCGCCGGCTCCCCCACCCTGAACAACAACCTGCTTCCCCAGATGGCCGACGTCCTGACGTACCTGAAGGGGCTCCGGCCGGCCAACCTGCTGGGGTGCGCCTTCGGCTCCTACGGCTGGAGCGGCGAGTCGGCGAAGCAGGTTCAGGAATACCTTGAAGACACGAAGGTGAACATCGTCGGTGAGGCCATTCGGGTGAAGCATGTCCCCGACCGGGACACGCTGGCCCGCTGCTTCGAGCAGGGACGGCAGGTGGCTGCGGCGGTCAAGGAAGCCGTTTCCCAGGGATGAGAGAATCAAGCAATCGTGGAGGAAATCATGAAGAAATATGTCTGTGATGTGTGCGGCTATGTGTACGACCCGGCGAAAGGAGACCCCGATGCCGGCATCGCGCCCGGAACGTCCTTTGAAGATCTGCCGGAAGACTGGGTCTGCCCGATCTGCGGTTCCGGCAAGGACGTCTTCGCGCCGGAAGAATAGGAAGGTTCGATGAGCAAGATCATGGAGATTCTCCACCAGGCCTACACCGGCGAGGCCAAGGCGGTCCTGCGGCTGAAAGTCTACGCCGACAAGGCGGAGAAGGAAGGGTATCCCCAGATGGCCAGGCTGTTTCGGGCCATCGCCCTGTCGGAGGAGGTGCATGGAACCCGGGCCTTGCGGCTCCTCAAGGAGATCAGGAGCACCGAGGAGAACCTGGCGGCGAGTTTCGAGTCGGAGACGAAGGTGGCCGGCGTGGCCTACGACGCCTTCATCAAAATCGCCAATGAAGAGGGAAACCGCGGCGCCGCCCTGCACTTCAGCCAGAGCCGGGACGTCGAGGAGGTCCATGCGAAGCTGTACAAGGAGGCCATGGGCCACTTCATGGAAGAGCGGGAGACGACGTACCACGTCTGCACGATCTGCGGTTATGTCTCCGATGGCGTCCTCCCGGACCGATGCCCCGTCTGCTCCGCCAAGCCGGAGTACTTTACCAAGGTGTGACGGCAGCCTGAACAGGTCCGGCCGTCCCGCCGCCCGTCATGCCCCGCCGCCGCGGTTGACAAGGCGCCGGGGCTCATCCCACGAAACCCGCGCGTATTGCCCGCAGTATCCGTTGCGGGCGAGGCGGGGTTTTCTTTCTCCGGGCCCGGCCGCGACCGGGAAGGCCTAACCATGACAGGAATGTTCATTCGCTGGCTGATCCTCACCGTTGCCGTCCTCGCGGCGGCCTACTTCGTGGAAGGCATCCACGTGGCAAGCTTCTGGTCCGCCTTTTTCGCAGCCGCCACCCTGGGGATCCTGAACACCATCCTCAAGCCCGTCCTCATCATCGTCACGCTGCCGGTGAATATCCTCACCCTGGGGCTGTTCACCCTGGTCATCAACGCGCTGCTCCTGAAAATGGCCTCGGGGGTGATTCCCGGATTCGACGTCCAGGGATTCTGGCCTGCCGTCCTGGGTGCTCTCCTGATCAGCATCGTCAGCTGGATTCTCAATTCCTTCTTCTCAGGACCCGGTCCCGGATTCCGCTCCGGTCCGGGACCCCGCCGTTCCGGGAACGGCACCATCGACCTCACGCGCCGGGGAGGCGACCGATGGGAGTAGGGGACCTGACCCCCGCCATGCGCCAGTATGTGGCGCTCAAGGAGAAGTATCCCGACTGCATTCTCTTCTTCCGGATGGGCGACTTCTACGAGATGTTCTTCGACGACGCCGTCACGGCGGCGCCCGTCCTGGACATCGCCCTGACGTCGCGAAACAAGGGGAAGGAGGACGCCGTTCCCCTCTGCGGCGTACCCTGGCACTCCGCGTCCGGTTACATCGCCCGGCTCATCGAGAACGGATTCAAGGTCGCCGTCTGCGAGCAGATGGAAGATCCGCGGCAGGCAAAAGGGGTCGTGAAGCGGGATGTGGTCCGCGTTGTGACGCCGGGTCTGGTCCTGGAGCCGGACAACCTCCGGGCCAAGGAGAACAACTTCCTCGCCTCCGTCTGTGTCCGCGAGGGCACATACGGACTGGCTTTCCTGGACATCTCCACCGGCGACTTCCGGGTCACCCGATTCCGGGACCGGGAGTTCTTTCTGGCCGAGGCGGCGGGACTGGGTTTCCGGGAGATGATTGCCGGGGAAGAGGACCGGACGGATCCGTGGCTCAAGGCTCTCCGGCAGAGGTCCGGGCCGCTGCTCGTGAATTTTCTGCCGTCGGACTACTTTGATGGTGATGCCGCCCGGGATCGCCTGGATTCCTATTTCCCCAGCGAGTCCCCGGACAGGCAGGGCCTCGCCGTCGAGCCGGCCCCGGCGGGAGCCGCGGGGGCGCTGCTCCGCTACGTGGAGGAGACCCAGAAGGAGCGCCTGGCGCATCTCCGGGAGATCCAATTTCAGGATGCCTCGGAATACCTCGTCCTGGACGAGACGGCCCGGGAGAACCTGGAGCTCTTCACGACGATCCGCGAGCAGAAGAAGGCGGGGTCGCTCTTTCATGCCCTGGACGAGACGGTCACCCCCATGGGGGGAAGGCGTCTCCGCTGGTGGCTTTCCTACCCCCTGGTGAATCCCCTGCGAATCAACGAGCGCCTGGAGGCGGTCGATGCGATCCGGGAGCGGAACCTCCTCCGGGACCGCCTCCGCAAGTCCCTGGCGGGAGTGCAGGACCTGGAGCGCCTGGCGGCCCGGGTCTCCATGGGAGTGGCCAACGGCCGGGACCTGGCGGCC
>CAZODI010000005.1:69509-103464 GCA_964578535.1 uncultured Syntrophaceae bacterium | reverse complement strand
GCGCCTGGCGGCCCGGGTCTCCATGGGAGTGGCCAACGGCCGGGACCTGGCGGCCCTCCGCTCCTCCCTGGAGCAGGTGCCGGCGGTCCTGGCGGCCATGGAGGAATGGACGGCGCCGCTGGCCGCTTCCCTGAAGGCGGACGTCGACGAGATGGCAGACCTGCGGGAGCTGATCGGGAGGGCCATCGTGGACGATCCTCCCTTCACCGTCCGAGAGGGCGGGATCATCCGGGAGGGGTACGATGCCGACCTGGACGGGCTCATCGCCCTGAGCCGCGACGGAAAGCGGGGAATCGCCTCGCTGGAGGAGACGGAGCGGAGGAAGACAGGCATCTCCACGCTGAAAGTGGGCTACAACAGCGTTTTCGGCTACTACATCGAGGTGACAAAGGCCAACGCCGACCGGGTGCCTCCGGAGTACGTCCGCAAGCAGACCCTGGTGAACGCGGAGCGCTACATCAACCAGGAGCTGAAGGAATACGAGCACTCCGTTCTCCACGCGGAGGAGCGCCGGCGGGAGCGGGAATATGAGCTCTTCACGGCGGTCCGCGACGAGGCGGCCCGGCAGGTGCGGCGGATCCAGGCCACCGCCTCGGCCCTGGCCGACCTGGATGCCCTGGCCTCCCTGGCGGAGGTGGCCCAGCGAGACAATTTCTGCCGTCCCGAGGTGGATGACGGGGATGTCATCGACATCCGGGACGGCCGTCATCCTGTCGTCGAAAAGGCGGTCTTCCCCGAGACCTTCGTCCCCAATGACACCCGCCTGGATGGGAGGGAGAACCGCTTCCTCATCATCACGGGGCCCAATATGGCCGGCAAGTCCACCTACATCCGGCAGGTGGCGCTCATCGTGATCCTGGCCCAGATGGGGGGGGTCGTTCCCGCCGCCTCCGCCCGGATCGGGGTGGCGGACCGGATCTTCACGCGCATCGGCGCCGCCGACAACCTGGCCCGGGGCCAGAGCACCTTCATGGTGGAGATGAACGAGGTCGCCGGCATCCTCCGGCATGGCACGCCCCGGAGCCTCGTCATCCTCGACGAGGTGGGGCGCGGGACCAGCACCTTCGACGGCCTGTCCATCGCCTGGGCCGTGGCGGAGCATCTCCACGACGCGCCGGGCCTCCGGTGCCGGACCCTCTTCGCCACGCACTACCACCAGCTCACGGAAATGGCCGCCGCGAAGGAGGGCGTAAAGAACTACAACATCGCCGTCCGGGAATGGGGGGACCGGATCATCTTCCTCCGGAAGATCATGGAGGGCGGGACGAACCGGAGCTACGGCATCCAGGTGGCCCGCATCGCCGGCGTCCCCGAGGACGTGATCCAGCGGGCCCGGGAGATCCTGCACAACATCGAGAACGGCGAGTTCGACGAGGGCGGGATGCCCCGCCTTGCCCGGGGAAAGCGGGCGTCCCGGAAGGAGTCGAACCAGCTCAGCCTTTTCGCGGGCGTCCGGGACGACCTCCTGGAGGAGATCCGGGCGGCGGATCCCCTGAACATGACGCCCCTGGAGGCCCTGCAGCGCATCCAGGAATGGAAGGAGCGCCTGGAAAAGGAGTAGAAGGCGGGATTACCGGAAAAGCGTGAAGGTTCCGAATCCCCCACCGCCGCGTCGCCGGCGGGCCCGTCCGTCGCCACGCTGCCAAAGGAATGCATCGCTCCGCAGGGGCCGGTTTCCCGGCGCTTGCCGGGACGCCCCCGGGCTGAACAAAGAAGAAATCATTCGTGAGGAGAACGCGTGAAGCCATGACCCACCCGAAACTTGTCGCATGCATGTTGCACCCCGACTTCTATCCCCACCGGCCGGAGACGGTCGAGCTGGTCCAGACCCACATCTCCTATGTTTTCATCGCCGGCGGAGAGGTCTACAAGGTGAAGAAGCCCGTGGACTTCGGATTTCTCGATTTCACCACGCCGGAGAAAAGGAAATTCTACTGCGGCGAGGAGGTCCGGCTGAACCGGCGGTTGGCGGGCGATACTTACCTGGGCGTGGCGGAGATCCGCGAGGAGAAGGCCGGCGGCCTGTCTCTCTCCGGGGACGGGCTTGTGGTCGAATACGCCGTCCGGATGAAGCGGCTGCCCCAGGACAGAATGCTGAAAGGGCTGCTTCTGGACGGCTCCGTGGACATCTCCGTCATGGACGACGTGGCGCGAACGGTCGCCGCGTTTCACGCCGCCGCCGAGACGGGCGGGCGCATCGACGAGGTGGGGGGGATCGACACGATCCGGCACAATCACGACGAGAATTTCGACCAGACGGCGAAGTATCGGGGGGTGACCATTCCGGTCCACCAGTGGACCTTCATTCGGGATTACGTCGCCTTTTTCATGGATCGGAACCGTGACCTGCTGCTTCGCCGGGTGTCGGAGCACCGGATCCGGGACTGCCACGGGGACCTGCACCTGGAGCATATCTGCCTGGCGGGGGAGATCGTCATCTTCGACTGCATCGAATTCAACGAGCGCTTCCGCTTCGAGGACACCGCGGCGGAGGCCGCCTTTCTCGCCATGGACCTGGACTACAACGGCTACCCGCAGTGGGCGGATGCCTTCGTGAAGGCCTACATACGCCATTCCGGAGACGATGACGTGCAGAGGCTCCTGAATTTCTACAAATGCTATTATGCCTTTGTCCGGGGCAAGGTGGTCAGCTTTCGCCTCGACGACCCGGCCATCGGCGAGGAAGGGCGCCGGGATGCCCGGGAGATGGCGGAGAAATACTTCGACTGGGCCTATACGTACGCCGCCCGACCGGAACGGCCCATGCTGATCCTGACGGCGGGGCTCATGGGGACCGGCAAGAGCGTTGTGGCGCGGCAGGTTGCTCCCCGTCTGGACGCGCTCCTCATTCAGATGGATGCCCTGCGCAAGGAGATGGCTGGACTCAAGCCGGGGGAAAAGCGTCCCGAGGCTTTCGGCGCGGGCCTCTATTCGGAAGAGGTCTCGCGCAGGACGTACGCGGCCGCCCTGGACCGCGCTGCGGCGGCGATCCGGTCGGGCCGGTCGGCCGTCATCGACGGCTCCTACAAGAGGCGGGAGGAGCGACTGCGGGCGCAGGAGGCGGCCCGGAACCTGGGAGCGGATTTCATCGTCCTGGAATGCCGATGCGATGAAGAGAAGGTACGGCAAAGGCTTGAGTCCCGGCAGTCGGAAGCGGGCGAGCCCTCCGACGGGCGCTGGGAGATCTTCCGGCAGCAGCAGGCGGATTACGACGCCGTCCGGGAACTGCCGAAGGGGTGCCACGGCATCGTGGAAACGGATGTCTCCCCGGCGGAGGCGGCCGACCGGGCGCTGCGCCAACTTCGTTTCCCGGAGGAATGAAACCGGACCCGTGCGTGATACGCGAGCGGACTGTCCGCTTGACTGCGGCATGCCCGGCCATCCCTTATGATGACGCCGCAAAAAAAAAGGAGCCTCTCGGGCTCCTTTCTGTATTTCCGCCGGCGGCCTGCCACATGCAGCCGTTTCAGCCGCTTTGCTTTTCCTTGTTGTTCCGGTTCTCTTCCCCGTTCTTTGCCTTGTCCTTTTTCTCCTCTTTTTCTCTCTCTTTTGCTTCCTTGAGCCGCTTCTTTTCCTTTTCCTTCTGCTCCTCCATCTCCTGTACGGCGGCGAGTTTTTTCGTCTCGGCAAGGTACCAGTTGAGCTTGTAGTCCAGCCCGAGGCCCGGATATTCCTTGGCAATGCCCTCGAACCGCCTCAGGGCGGCCTTGTATTTCTTCGTCCGGTAATAAAACTGGCCGACGTAAAACTCGTGTTCCGCCAGGTGCTGTTTGACTTCCCGAAGTCGTTTTTCCGCCTGGAACGCGAATTTGCTGTTGGGGAATCGGGCGATGAGCCGTTCGAAGTCCTTTCTCGCCCTCAGGGCCTCCGACTGGTCCCGGTCAATGGTCGGCATCTGGTTGAAGTGGCACATCCCGATCTGGTACAGGACGTAGGGAATGTTCTCGTTGGTGGGATGCAGGTTATAAAAGTCTGCGTAGGCCACCTCCGCCTCTGCATAGGACTTGTTGCTGAAGTGGGCGTCGGCGATGCCCATTTCGGCCAGAATGGCCAGAGGGCTCAGGGGGTAGACCTCCTTGAGCCGCTGGAACGATTCGACGGCCTTCTCGTAGCGGCCCTCCTGGTAGTCCTCGTACCCCCGGGCGTAGATGGCGTCCGGGGTGGAGCGGCTCATGTCCCTCTTCGTAAAGAGGCCTTTCACCCATCCGCAGCCCGTCGTCATGAAAATCAGGACGATCAGGATCAGCAGGACAGCCTGTCTTTTTCTCATATTATGCATCACAGCCCCTTCTTTACGAAGGTTTCCACCTTATCCTTCGGCGCCAGCCCGATCAGGGTATCCAATACCTTCCCGTCCTTGAAGAGGAGCAGTGTGGGAATGCTGCGAATCCCGTATGTGGCGGATATCCTGGGGTTGTCATCCACATTGACCTTGGCGAACCGGATCCGGTCCCCGTACACCGCCGCGACTTCCTCCACGATCGGCCCGAGGGCCTTGCAGGGACCGCACCAGGGCGCCCAGAAATCAACCAGGGCCGGCCTGTCGGCCTTCAGGATTTCCTGATCGAAGTTGTCATCGCCGGCTTCGAAAAGTTTTCCTTCCGCCATGGCGTTTCCTCCCAGTTTTTTCTGTGCCTATGGCATACAAAGAAAGAGGCTGTCAATCCCTTTGCCGCCGCACCGCCCGCGCATCGGGCATCCGGAAAGGATTCCTTGCCGCACAGGGCATTTCTGGGGTAATATCAACCCGCTTGGCCATTCTTCATCTGGAGGGAACGTCATGCCGCTCCTGGGAATCATCTCCGGCCCCATGCTCCTCAAAAGCCATGTCCTGGGAAGGCTGAAGCCGAACATGCTGGAAACGCCCTTCGGACCCGCCATGATCCTTCTCTCCGAAGACGTCGCCTTTCTTCCCCGCCATGGCCTGGACGGGGAGCCCTATATCCTTCCCCACCGGATCAACCATGCGGCAAATATGGCCGCCCTCCGGGACCTGGGGGTCCGTCAGGTCGTATCGGCCAATTCCACGGGATCGCTGAAAGCGGCCTTTCCGCCGGGAACCTTGGTCGTGCCGGACGATTACATCATGCTGGCCGCCTCGCCGACGGTGTTCCACGACCGGCCGGTCCACGTGACCCCGGGGCTGTCTGAGGATCTCCGGGAGGAGCTGCTGTCGGCTGCGGCAGAGTGCGGCCTGACCGCGATCAATGGCGGTGTGTACTGGCATTCAACGGGTCCGAGGCTCGAGACAAAAGCGGAAGTCCGCATGGCATCCGCCTTCGCCGACATCGTCGGGATGACCTTAGGCGGAGAGGCTTCCGTGGCGAAGGAGCTGGACCTCGATTACGCATCTCTCTGTTCCGTCGACAATTTCGCTCACGGGATCGGGGAGAAACCCCTGACCATGAAGGAAATCAGCCGATGCGCCCGGGAGAACGCCGAGGCCGTCGTGCAAATCGTCAAGAGGCTGCTGGAGAAAAGGAGGGGGAGCGAATGAAATTTTCGAAGAAGGGCGACGGTGGGGAGACAAGTCTCCTCGGAGGACAGAGGGTACCGAAATACGATCCCCGGCCGGAGACGTACGGGGTTCTCGACGAGGCCAGCTCCGTCATGGGAGTTGCCCGGGCGATGACGGGGAACGCGAACATCAAGGATATTCTGCTGGGCGTTCAAAAGGACCTCCTCGTTCTGGGGGCGGAGCTGTCGGCCCTTCCGGAAGACCTGCCGAAGCTGTCTCGCCGCATCGGCCCGCAGGATGCGAAACGGCTGGAGGACCTCATCGACGAGCTCCAGAAGGATGTGACGCTGGGAAGAGAATTCATCTACCCGGGGAAAACGGTCGTCTCCGCCCAGATCGACGTGGCCCGCACCGTCATCCGGCGGGCGGAGCGGAAGGCCGCCCTGCTCAAGGCGGAGGATCTCGTGAAGAACGATGCCATCCATGAATACATGAACCGGCTCGCGGACATGCTTTTCACACTGGCCCGTTACGAAGAACAAAACGGGTAAAAGGTCCGTTCGGAGCAGTCGGCTGTCGTGCCGGCTGCACGGACGGGGTGCAAGGAAGATCTGGAAGGCAGCCGGTTATGAAGCGGGCAGCATGGAATCTTCTCCTGGCGGGTCTTCTCCTGGCGGGTCTTTTCCTGGCCAAGACGTACAGCTATCTTCTCTTCCACGCCATTTCCGAAGGCTTCTCCATTGTCATCGCCTGCATGATTTTCGTGATTGCCTGGAACGCCCGCCGGATTCTGGACAATCACTATTTTCTGCTCGTCGGCATCTCCCTTCTGTCGGCGGCGGCCCTCGATTTCGTGCATGTCCTGTCCTACAGGGGGATGGGGATCTTTCCGGAATATGGAGCCAATCTCCCGACACAGCTCTGGATCGCTGCGCGCTATGTCGAGAGTCTTTCTCTCCTGGCGGCCCCATTCTTCGTACAACGGCGTCTTCCCGACCGGTTGACGCTTTTCCTGTACGTGACGGCGACGGCGGTCCTCCTGTTCGCCGTATTCACGCCGGGAGGATTTCCTGAATGCTTCCGGGAAGGATCCGGGCTGACGCCCTTCAAGGTCGCCAGTGAATATGTGATCTGCGGGATATTGCTGGCGGCGACGGTCCTCCTGGTCCGGGTCCGGGAAGCCTTTGAACCCGGCGTCTATCACCTGGTGCTGGCCGCTATCCTGATCAAGATCGTCCAGGAGATGGCTTTCACGCTCTACGTCGACGTGTACGGTTTTTTCAATGCCCTGGGACATTTCGTCAAGGTCGTCTCTTTCTGGCTCCTCTATCTGGCCTTGATCCATACGGGACTCCGCAGGCCCTATGAAGTCCTCTTCCGGAGCCTGAAATCGAGCGAGGCGGCCCTCCGGGAATCGGAGGAGCAGTTCAGGAACCTGGCGGAAGAATCCATTGTCGGGGTACTGGTCATTCAGGATGGCCGCATCTGCTATCTGAACCGCCGCGTGGCCGAGATGTTGGGCTACCACCTGGAGGAATTGGGAGACAACCTGTCGCCGGCGGATTTCCTTGTTCCGGAAGACCGTCCTGTTCTGGAAGAGAATTTACAACGGAGAATAGCCGGAGACTGGAGCAAGACCCACGTACTCTACCGCGCCCTGCGCAAGGATGGGACCGTGATCAACGTGGAAGTGCACTCCTCCATGATCATATACCGGGGGAAGCCGGCCCTGATGGGAACCGTCATCGATGTGACGAGTCACATTCAGGCCCAGGAGGCGGCCCGGTATATGGCATACCACGATCCCCTGACCGGGCTTCCCAACCGTGCCCTGCTGCAGGACCGTATTGATACGGCCCTGGCGGCCGCTGTCCGCGGAAATCGCCACGCGGCGCTCATGATGCTCGACATGGACCGGTTCAAGGAGGTGAATGACACCTTTGGGCATGCCCTGGGAGATCAACTCCTGATGGATGTGGCCGGCCGGCTCCGTCAGGCGGTGCGGGAGAGCGATACGGTGGCCCGTCTCGGAGGGGACGAGTTCGTGGTTTTTCTTCCCGAAATCAGAAAGGACAAGGCGGTCATACGGGTGGCGGATAAAATCCTGGCGGCCTTCGGGGAGGATTTCGTTCTGGAAGGTCACGCAATCCGGTCCTCAACGAGCATCGGGATCGCCCGCTTTCCGGAAGACGGAAAGGATGGCAGGACCCTCCTCAGGAAAGCCGACGAAGCAATGTATCGGGCAAAAGAGAGGGGAGGGAACCGGTATGAACAAGCGGGAGGCTTGCCGGACCCGGGCATGACCGAACCATCGGACGAACAGGGTCACGGGGCGAATTCTCTTTGACGGCGAAGCGGTCTGCCACGAAGCGCGAGTGGACTCCTCAGAAAGCCCCGAGCTGGCAGGGTTTGACCTTGATCTTCAGGGCCTCGCAGATGGCGGCCACTTCCATCTTCGGGACGGCAAACCGGCGTGCGATTTCCCAGGAGTCGATGCAGGGCAGGCGCCCGTCACGGAGGGCCGCCCGGATGGCCCTCTCGATGTCCGGCGGGGCCGCGAGGGCGGCATTCACAATCCTGCCCTGGGGGTACCCGAAGAGACCGAGCTGGCACCGGGTTAGCTGGATGTTCAGCAGGTCCAGGTGCATGCCGATCGTGGCCATGTCCTTCCGGAGATAATCCGCCATTTTGGCCGCGGCGGCGCAGGAGAGGGTTCCCTTCTCGGATGCGTTTCGCAGGGCCTCGGCGATTTCCGGGTCCGGTTCGGCATTCGGGTGCTTGTCTTTGAAGGAACTCTTGTTCTCTTGTTTCATGTCTCTCCCCCTCTTCTGTGCGACTGCTTGAGTATGTGGGGCGGCGTTGAAAAAGCCTCCCCGGTCCTTTCGCATCCTCCCGCCGGCGACGGGTGGCCCGCGGTCAGTACTTCATGTAGTGAAACGGTTCGATGGCCGACAGGGCCTCCGTATCCAGTGTCCGGAATCCGTTCTTTTCAATCAGTTTTTCCGCCTTGTCCATCTGGTCCACGTCCACCACGAACACGGCCTTTTCCCGGCTTTCCAGGACGAAGCCATAGGCATTGTTCACGTTGACGCCTTCCTTGAAGAGAAGCTGGGTGAGCCGGTCCAGCCCGCCGGGCCTGTCGTCGATGAGGATCGCCAGGACGGGCCTCAGCTTCACCATCATCCCTGCTTTGGTCAGGGCGGCCTGGGCCTCCTTGGGATCGTCCACGATCAGGTTGATGACGCCGAAGGTGTCTGTCGTGGCGATCGTGGTCGCCCGGATGCTGATCTTGGCCTTGGCCAGGATGGAAGTTACGGCGGCGAGCTTGCCGGGCTTGTTCTCCGCGAAAATGGAAAGCTGATGTGCGATCATGAAACGATTCCTCCTTGCTGCCTTTCAAACCGGGACCACCGGCGTGTCCAGAGTACGTCGCAACGACGAGGGATGCAGCGCAACGCAGTCTCCGGACAATTTCCAGGGCCGTCACTTCTCGCGGTTGTCGATGACCCGTACAGCCTTGCCCTCCGTCTTCGGGAGGCTGTCGGGTTCCACAAGATCCACTTTGGGCGTGATGAGGATGTCGCTCTTGAGCTCCTCCACGATGCGGCGCCGCAGGGCCTCCAGGTGGCGAAGCTCACCGCTGAAGTAATCCCGCTCCACCTCAACCTTGATGTGCATCAGGTCGTTGAAGCCTTCCCGTTCCAGGAGGATGACGAAATTCCTGCCTACCCCCGGGATCTCCATGAGCTTCTTCTCGATCTGGATGGGGAAGATGTTGACCCCTTTCAGGATCATCATGTCGTCGGTACGGCCGGTGATCCGCTCGATGCGGCGATGGGTGCGCCCGCAGGGGCAATCGCCGGGCAGGATGCGGGTCAGGTCCTTCGTCCGGTACCGCAGGACCGGCATGCCCTCCCGGAGCAGGGTGGTCATGACCAGTTCCCCCTCCTGGCCGTCCGGGACGGCCTGGAGGGTAACGGGGTCGATGATCTCGACGATGAAGTTGTCCTCCCAGATGTGCATCCCGTTCTGCTCGGGACACTCGAAGGCCACGCCGGGCCCGTTCATCTCCGAAAGGCCGTAGGAGTTGAAGGCCTTGAATCCGTAGAACTCCTCGATGCGCTTCCGCATTTTCTCCGAGTGGGGCTCCGCGCCGATGAAGGCCATGCGGACCTTTGTGTCCTTTGCCGGCTTGAGGCCGAGATCCTCGAAGACGGTGTAGAGATGCAGGGCGTAGCTGGGGATGATATGGATGGCCGTCGTGTCGAAGTCCCGCATGAGCTGGATCTGGCGCTTGCTGTTGCCCGCCCCGGCGGGAATCGTGAGGGCGCCGACCCGCTCCGCTCCGTAATGGAAGCCCAGGCCGCCGGTGAAAAGGCCGTAGGTCATCATGTTCTGGAAGACGTCGCTCTTGCGGAGCCCCGTCATATACATGCAGCGGGCCACCAGATTCGTCCAGGCGTCGACGTCATTTTTTGTGTGGAAAATGACGGTGGCCCGGCCCGTGGTCCCCGAAGACGAGTGCATGCGGATCAGATCGTCCTTCGGGACGGCCAGGAATCCGTAGGGCCAGTTTTCCCGGAGATCGTCTTTGGTGGTGAAGGGGATTTTCTGCAGGTCGTCGAGGGTCCGGATGTCCTCCGGGTGGAGGCCCGCATCCGAGAAGGCCTTCCCATAATAAAAGGATTGGACGGCCCGTTTCGCGGTTTCCCGGAGCCGCTCCAGCTGCAGGGCCGCCAGGCGTCCGCGGTCCATCGTTTCCAGTTCTTTTTCCCAGTACATCGCTTGCCTCCCGCTGATTGTCCGTGGAAAATTCCTACAAGAGGGCCGGTGTTTTCGCAAGACAAATCTCCCCTGGATGCCGCCGATGCAGGCTGGCTGCGGGCCCGGGCGATGCCGGAAGACCGTCCGGCCTTCCATCCGCCGGGAGCATCGTCATGGGTCCGGTTGTAAAATAAGGCGGGAATCAGGTCGTTTGGATTCGTCCATGGTTGACATTAATTGCGATACAAACTAATGTCTCGCGAACACCGGTCCGGGAGAAGGCGGATGGACATTCGTTTCGGCAGCTACAGGCGGTCATTTTCGACCATGCGGATGAAATCCATTGGAAGGTGGATTCTCCTGGGAATGACGGTCGGCGTGGTTTCCGGGCTGGGGGCCATTCTCTTCAATTTTCTGCTGACGAGCGGCACACGGTTCTTCATGAATGATCTGGCCGCCTGGCTGATCCCCGAATCCTACCGGTCTGCACGCCTCTTCGGATTCCCTCTTGCCAAGTGGCTGCTGATCGCCATCCCGGCGCTGGGCGGACTGCTCTCCGGATTCCTGGTCTACCGGTTTGCCCCGGAGGCGGAAGGGCACGGAACCGACGCCATGATCGACAGCTTTCACCGGAAGGGAGGGGCGGTCCGCCCGCCGGTTCCGGTGATCAAGACCGTCGCCTCGGCGATCACCATCGGCTCCGGCGGATCGGCCGGGAAGGAAGGCCCCATCGCCCAGATCGGTTCGGGCTTTGCCTCCATCCTGGCTACGCTCCTGAAAATGGACGAGCCGAGCCGCCGGCTCATGCTGCTGGCCGGCGCCGCGGGAGGAATCGGTGCCATATTCAAGGCGCCGCTGGGGGCGGCCCTTTTCGCCACGGAAGTGCTCTACCGGAAACCGGAATTTGAATTCGAGGGGATCATCCCCTGCATCATCTCATCGATTGTGGCCTTCACCGTCTATTCGCTGTACGCGGGTTACGGCACGATCTTCACCATTCCCAGCCTGGCCCCCGTTACGGACCCGGCGGAACTGCTCCTCTACGGAATCTTCGGCATCCTGTGTGCCGCGGTGGGGTACGTGTACGTCCGGGTTTTCTACGGCATGCGCGATCTGTTCGCCGGCCGGCTCCGGATGAACAAAATGTACCGTCCGGCCGTTGGAGGACTCTTGCTGGGGATGGTTGCGTTTTTTCTTCCCGAAGTCCTGGGAGGGGGCTACGATTGGATTCAGTCCGCCATCGACGGAAAGATGGCCATGCACCTGATGCTGATCCTGGTCTTTGCCAAGATCCTCTCCACGTCCCTCACGATCGGCTCGGGAGGGAGCGGGGGCGTCTTCGCGCCTTCACTCTTCATCGGGGCCATGCTGGGAGGGGCCTACGGCCTCCTGTGCGGAAACATCTTCGACCAGTGGCCCCTCCACCCCGGCGCCTTCGTCCTGGTCGGAATGGGCGGCTTCTTTGCCGGTGTGGCCAAGGTTCCCATCGCCGCCCTGATCATGGTGGCGGAGATGACCGGCGGCTACAGCCTGATCGTGCCGCTGATGATTGTTTCGATCATCTCCTACCTCCTGCTGGGAGATGTTTCCCTGTATGAAAAGCAGGTGTCCGCACGCATCGACTCGCCGGCTCATCTCGGGGATTTCGCTGTGGATATGCTCGAACATGTAACCGTGTCGGACGCTGTGCCGCCGGAGAGGAACGTGGAGACCATCCCGGAGAACTGCCGGTTCGATGCGCTGCTCCAGCGGATCGTCGATTCCACGCAATCCAATTTCCCCGTTGTGGATGCGGCCGGCCGTCTGACTGGGATCCTCTCCATCTCCGACGTGCGCCGGGTCATGCTGGATCAGGAGCTTCACAACCTGGTCGTGGCGAAGGACATGGCAACGGATCATGTCTTGACCGTAACTCCCGGCGACGACCTGAAGACGGCTCTCCGGATGATGACGAAAGCGGAAATCCGTGAATTGCCCATCGTGGATCCCGGCGACCCCGGAAAGCTGATTTCCATGATCAGCCGAAAGGACATTATTCGAACCTATTATGATCGGATCGAGAAGATCAAAACGGGCAGGAACGGCCTGACCTCGGGATTGACCTGACAGGCCGGGTGCGGATCATGAAAAAGCAGAGCAGGGTTGGACGAACACAGAAAGAATGAGGAGGCTGTTTGTCCCTGACCTGTGACACCCTGCTCTGCCGAACGGGTCTTACCGTTGCCTGCCAAGAGCGGCGCTTCGAGGATGTTCCCTTTTCAGGACATGGATCGCAACCACTCCGTCCTCCGGGGCGCCGTAATAAATGAGCCGAAGGCGGTTTCTACTGATGATGTAACCGATGTTGACCGTGCGGTCCGAGAGCAGGACGGTCAAAAAACGCCCCTGGTCATCCAGTGTTCCCTGGAATTTCCGCCAGGCCGGTGCCTGGTCGTCGTCGGTGAGGCGTCCGCTGAATTGGCGGTTCGACTGGTCCTCGATCTCCATCAGAAAGGTTGAAGGGACGGGGGCGAAACCCGTTTGGTCCGCCTTCAGCGTTGAACATCCTGTCCAGCTCCCCCGCAGGTCCGGGATCGCATAATCCGCCGGGACGGCTGTTCCGGAGAAAAAACCGAGAAGGAGAACAAGGGCATATATGGAAATGTGTCGTTTCATTATGGTATTGAGTCGCTGTGCGAGGCCTCTGTTGACGAATGGAACCGACACTGCTATATAATTTCTATGCAAACTATTTGATCTGCAACTAACAAATTGTTGTGCTGCCTGCAACTCCTTTTTTGAGGTTTCTTCCTTGGACGAAAAGCATCGGACCATCGCGGATATCATCGATAATGTAAGGAGAATCTTTCAGATTCTGAACGAACAGTCGAAGAAGGTGGAGCGGGAAACGGGACTGACGGGGCCTCAGCTCTGGACAATCAAGGCCATTGCCGAATCCTCACCCGTTCGGGTGCTTGATCTGGCCAAGCGTGTGTACCTGCACCCGGCCACCGTGGTAGGCATTCTGGACCGCCTTGAGGCGCGGGGCTACCTGCTGCGGAGGCGCTCCGGGGACGACCGGCGGGTCGTCTGGGTGGAACTGACAGAGAAGGGAAGAGGCCTTCTCTCCTCGGCACCCGAAGTGGCCCAGGGCCTTCTGGCTGCCGGGCTTGAAACGATCGGCGGGGAAAAACTCCGGGACATCAACCTCGGCCTCACGCAACTGGTGGCGATCTTCGGTGCCAGCAAAGTGCCGCCACAGCTGATCCGATCCCCGGAATGGAATGTGCCGGGGGGGGACTCTCCTGCACCCGAACCGAAAAAGAGGGAACCATGAGTGGTCTGACACGATCGGGGTGACTACGATAACGGTGGGAAAAATTCTCCATTTGTTTCCGTTTCCACTCCTGTTTATCACCCGTATCGCCTCATTATCAGGACAAGAAGACTCTTCCCCGTTCGGTGGCTTCCCGGAAACCCTCCAGGAGTGGCTCCCGGGTAAGCAGGCAGACCCCGGCATGGCCGAAACAGGCTGCAGTTAAGGGATATCCAGATGAAATGGCTTCTGTTTTCCGATCTCGACGGGACGCTCCTGAATCACGATGACTATTCCTTCGAGGATGCCCGGCCGGTTCTGGAACGGATCCGGCGGGAAGGCATTCCTCTCGTGATCGCATCCAGCAAGACCCGGGCGGAGGTGGAAGCGATCCAGGATGAAATGGGGCTCCGGATGCCTTTCATCGTTGAGAATGGAGGCGGCATCTATTTCCCAAGGGGCTGTCGGGGGATTCCATATATGCCGGGATCGGCGCGCGAACCCTATTTTGCCGTCCGGCTGGGCATGCCGTATGGGGAAATTCGGGAGTTTGTGACCCGGATTCGGCAGAGGATTCCTCTCCGCGGCTTTGGAGACATGCCCGTCGAAGAAGTAGCGCGGCTGACGGACCTTCCCCTGGAACGGGCGCGCCTGGCAAAGGAAAGGGAGTTTTCCGAGCCCTTTCTTCTGGACGACGGGGAGCGGCTCCCCGAGCTGATCGGCCTGGCGGAGGAGATCGGCCTTTCCGTCACCCGGGGGGGGCGCTTTTTTCACCTCGTCCGCCGCGGTCAGGACAAGGGAACCGCCGCACGGTTCGTGAAGGAATTTTTCCAGAGGACCTGGAGCGATGAGATCCGGACCATCGGTCTGGGAGACAGCCGGAACGACATTCCTCTGCTCATGGCCGTGGACGATCCGGTCCAGATCCCCTCACCCGGCGGGAAGGGACTGCGGTTCCAAATCCCCGGGCTGATGGTTGCGGACGTCCCCGGCAGCCTCGGCTGGCGGCGGGCGGTTGAAGGTATCCTGGGGTGGACCGGGGCATCGGACGGGACGAACGCCGGAAACGGACGGAATGGGCAGGTCGATGACAGAACAGGGGACGAACGCGGCGGAAAGGAGATACCATGAATCCGGATCAGCGTTTCAGCACGGCATTGAGGAATGGGGTGAGGAGGCAGATCGAGCACCTCGGAGAGGCGGATGTTATTGTCGGGATCCCCTGCTACCAGAGCGGGAAAACCGTCCAACATGTTCTGGAGATGGTTTTTCATGGACTGGCCACGCATTATCCCAATGCCAACTCCCTGATCATGGTTTCCGATGGGGGATCCACCGATGACACCCGGGAGATCGCCGATATGTTTGACGAGAAGACATTCCTGATTGCAAAGGTTGTCACGATCTATCGCGGGGTCCCCGGCAAGGGATCGGCCCTGCGGGCGATCTTCGAGGCCGCCGACTTTCTCCGGCCCAGGGCACTGGCCGTTTTCGACTCCGACCTGATCTCCATCTCGCCCCAATGGGTCCGGAATCTCCTGGAGCCGGTCTTCGAGGGGTACGACTTTGTAGCCCCCGATTACGATCGGTTCAAGCTGGATGGGACCATTACCAACACGATCGCCCACAACCTGACGCGGGCCCTCTACGGCCGGCGAATCCGCCAGCCCATCGGCGGCGACTTCGGGCTGTCGGGAGCCATGGCCAGGCATTTTCTGAGACAGGACGTCTGGGAGACCGATGTGGCCCGCTTCGGGATAGACATCTGGATGACCACCACGGCCATTGTCGACGGCTTCCGCCTCTGTCAGGCCAAAATGGGTGTGAAGGTCCACGACCGGAAGGATCCTGCGGCGGATCTGAGCCCCATGTTCCGGCAGGTTGTGGGGACAATTTTTCAGATGATGGAAACCCATGACGCGTTCTGGAAGGGCATCCACGGGTCCAGTGATATCCCGACGGTCGGGACGAGCGACGGGGGAACGCCAGAGCCGTTCACGGTCAACCAGGAAGCCCTGATCGAGTATTTCCGGGTCGGATTCTTCCATTTCGGCGAATTGTGGCGGCAGGTCATCGAGGAGGCGGACTATGCCGTCATCCGGGACCTGGCCGAGGCCGGCGGCACATCCCGCTTCATCCTGCCCATCGAGACCTGGGTGCGGATCGTCTATCGTTATGCCGCGGCTTTTCACGCCGCGCCCCGGCAGCGCATGAAGCTCCTCGACACGATGATCCCCCTTTACAACGCGCGCGTCGCCTCCCTCGTCCTGGAATTGGAGGATGCGGATCCGGACCGGGCGGAGAAGCTATTCGCGGACCAGGCGCGAACCTTCGAGGAAATGAAGCCCTATCTCCTGGAACACTGGAATAAAACATGAGGAGGAAAGACCATGTCCGATTTCTATCAGCACGGAATGATCACGACGCTTCAAAAACTGAGGGAACGGCCCGCCGGCGAACTGAACGAGGAGCTCATGGCCATCGCCCGGCGGAGAAAGATCGCCCTGCTCCTGCCGGCCCTCATCAGCGAGTTCGACACGCCATCCATGCCGGCCATCCTGGAAGAGCTGAAAAAGGTCACATTCCTGCATCGCATCGTTCTTTCGCTCGATCGGGCGAACGAGGCGGATTTTCGGCGTGTCCGGCGTCTGCTCTCCGACCTGCCGACGGAAGTCCGCATTGTCTGGCACGACGGCCCCCGCATGCAGGCCCTCTATGACGAGCTCCGGGGCAGCGACTTCAATCTCGACACCCCCGGCAAGGGACGCTCCGTCTGGATGACGATCGGTTACATCCTCGCGGACGAGAGCGTCTATGCCATGGCGCTTCACGATACGGACATCCGGAACTACCGTTCGGAGATGCTGGCCCGCCTGGTCTATCCCGTCGTTCACCCGGCCGTTGATTTCGAGTTCAGCAAGGGATATTATGCACGGGTGACCGACCGGCTCTACGGCCGGGTGACGCGGCTCTTTTACATGCCGCTGATCCGGTCACTGAAGCGGATCCTGGAGTACAACGCGTTTCTCGACTACCTGGGCAATTTCCGCTATCCCCTTTCGGGCGAATTCGCTTTTATCTCCACCCTTGCCCGGGGCATGCGCATCTCCCCGACCTGGGGCCTGGAGGTTTCCCTCCTCTCCGAGGTGTACCGGAGGGCGTCGGTCAACCGGATTTGCCAGGTGGAGATCGCCGACACCTATGAACACAAGCATCAATCCCTCGACCGGCAGAAGCCGGATGAAGGCTTGATCCGGATGGCCACGGACATTGCGGAGGCCCTCTTCCGGGTCTTGAGCCAGGACGGCGTCGTCATGAGCCAGGCGTTCTACCGGACCCTGTGCGCTGCCTACATCGAGGACTCCAGGGTGACCGTGGAAAAGTACCACGCTCTTTCCCTCATCAACGGGCTCGTGTATGACCGGCACAGCGAGATCGAGGCCTCAGAGGCCTTCGTCGGATCCCTTCGCCGGGCCCAGGAAAAATTCCAGGCGGATCCGGTCGGCATTCCGCTCATGAGCGCCTGGGTGCGGGTTGCCGCGGCAATCCCGGATTTCTCCGGCCGGCTGACAGAGGCGGTCGATCTGGACAACGCGTAGAGGACAGGGCGCCGGAGGCGTCGCCATTGTTCGAGAGTTTCCCTGGAGGGGAATTTCAACGCCGCCGGGATCCGGCCGGGACATCTCCTGAATCCGCAAGAGGTGAGAAATGAAGCACAAAGGAATCATTGAAATGTTTTCGGCGGCCTGCGTGATCCTGTTCTTCGCGGCCGCCCTCGGGGGATGTGCCGGGACAAGCCTTTACAGCATCGACTTGCGGTACATGCCCACAAAACCGATCACGGTCCAGGAGAGGCCCTGCGGGGACCGGCTGGTGGCCGTGGCGGCCCTCCGCGACGCCAGGCCCTCCGGAGATCCCCTGCGGATCGGAACGGTGATCGACGCCGGGGGGAGCCGGATCCCGGTCCTGCCCGAGCGGGTGACCGCCGGGGAGGCCGTTTCAGCGGGCATCCGCTCCTACCTCCTGCGCTCCGGCTGTTCCGTAGCGGGCATCTCGCCGGTCTGGGATCTCCGAACGGAGACGATCCGGCCCGAGTGGGGAGACGTCCTGGTGGGGGGAACCATCGACGCCCTGGACGTGACCTGTGACCGCTCGGATCGCTTCAATCCCGTCAACCGCTACCAGGCGAAGGTCAAGCTGACGCTGGTCATGGCCGACATCAAAAGCAGGAAGATCGTCCACCGGACGACGGTGGAGAGCACCGCCTCCCTCAAGGACATCGGTTTCTCCCGGGAAACCCTGCAGGCGCAGTTGAACGGTGCCCTGACCGACGCCATCGAGAGGATCGTCGACCGGTCCCGGAAACTGTATCCCGGCATGAATTGAAATCCGGAGCCTGGAACGTGGAACACACTGCGGGAATCATCCTGTCGGGCGGGAAAAACATCCGGATGGGGACCAACAAGGCCTTCCTGGAAGTGGAAGGGGAGCGGCTGATCGACCGGGCCGTCCGGATCCTCGGGGATGTCTGCGACGAGATCCTGGTCGTGACGAACGAGCCCCTGGAGTACCTGGATCTCGGCGTCACCGTAGTGACGGACATCTTCAAGGGAATGGGACCTCTTGCGGGAATCCATTCCGGCCTCTTCCACGCCAAGGCTCCGCGGGCCTTTGTCTGCGCCTGCGACATGCCGTACCTGGACGACTCCTTCATCCGCCACCTGGTGTCCCTGGCAGAGGGATACGACATCGTCGTTCCCTGCCGGAGCGATCGCCCGGAGCCTCTGCATGCCGTCTACAGCCGGAAATGCCTGCCCGTCATCCGGGGCCTTCTGGAGCGGAACGAACGGAAAGTCACGGGATTTTATAAAGGATTTCGAGTCCGCACCGTCGGGGAAGCGGAAACAGCGCCGTTTTTCGCCGGCCGGGACCCCTTCCTCAACGTCAACACCCGGGAACAGCTCCGGGATCTCCCGAAAAGAACGTAAAGCAACAGATTTCATGCTCGATCCTGCAATGGTCCAACTGGAAATATGTGTTGGACATCCGGGGACATGTGTGTTAGATAGCGGCGCATTTTATAAAAGGAGGAATCGCTTTCATGGCAGAGAAGACCTTCAATCGGTGGCTGGTGGTTGTGGGCGCGATGCTGATCCAGGTCAGTTTGGGCGCCGTTTACATTTACAGTGTCTTCAAGCCGGGCCTGAGTGCCCGATTTCCAACCTGGAGTGCCACCGACCTGGCGCTCCCTGCCCAGTTGATTCTGGCTTTCTTTGCCATGGGCGTTATCTTTGCCGGCAAGATTCAGGATAAGATCGGGCCCCGGATCGTTGCCACCGTGGGCGGCGCCATGCTTGGCCTCGGCCTTATCCTTGCGTCCTTCGCGGACAGCCTCATGATGTTCACCCTGTCCTTCGCAGTCATAGGCGGCATCGGCATCGGCGCCGCTTATGTCTGTCCCATCGCCACCTGTGTGAAGTGGTTCCCGGACAAACGCGGCATGATTACGGGGCTGGCTGTGGCCGGGTTCGGTGCCGGCGCCCTGGTTTTCACCCCCATCGCCAAGGCGTTCATCGCCTCTTCGGGCATCATGCCGACCTTCATGTATCTTGGTATCATTTTCCTGGTTGCCGTCATTCTTGGCGCCCAGCTCATGGTGGTTCCCCCGGCCGGCTACAAGCCTGAGGGATGGAATCCACCGGCACCGGCCGTTGGTGCGAAAGCATCGTCCGGAAGCGATTTCACGACCGGCGAAATGCTCAAAACGCCCCAGTTCTATTTTCTCTGGATCACCTATTTTGCCGGTTGTACGGCCGGCCTCATGATCATCATGAACATCACGAACATGTGGCAGGCTCCGTCCATGATCGAGATGGCGAAGACAATGCCCACGATCACGAAGGACGCCTTCAAGACCATTGCCGACCAGGGAGCGCTGGCCGTCATGATCGTCGCGATCCTGAATGCGGCCGGACGCCTTGTCTGGGGCCAGGTTTCCGACGTCATCGGCCGCAAGAACACCCTGTACATTCTCTTTGCCTTTGCCGGCGTCATCATGCTGGTCCTCAAGATGTTCACCAGCTACCCCCTGTATCTCTTCGGCGTGTGCTCCATCGGGTTCTGCTTCGGTGGTTACCTCGGGCTCTACCCGGCGATCACGGCGGACTACTTCGGGACGAAGAATGTGGGCGCCAACTACGGCCTGATGTTCGCGGCCTACGGTGCCGGCGGCCTGTTCGGTCCCTGGCTGGCCCCGAAGCTTATGTCCATCGTCGGCCAGATTCCCTACGAGGCCATGGACAAGGGGGTCCAAGTGGTGAAGCAGTACGGCGCCGGCGACTACTCTACGTCCTTCATCATTTCCGGTGTCATGTGCCTGGCATCCATTGCCATCATATGGATGCTGAAGCAGCCTTCCAAGGCCTGATTGATCCTGGAGTCTTGAAACTCCAAGCAGACTGAAGCGGCGCCGGCCCTGAGGCCGGCGCCTTTTTTTTGCCCGATTCGGATTGACAAGACTCCCCCTCTTCCCTATCATCGGGCTCACTTCCAACCGGTGGTTTCCATGACGATCCAGGATGTCTTCCAGCATTACGCCGGCGATCTCCGGCAGGTCGAGACCTTCATGGAGCGGGAGCTCCGCTCCGAGGTGGCCCTGATTCCGGAGATCTCGCGCTACCTGATCGGCAGCGGCGGGAAGCGTTTCCGGCCCCTGCTTCTGATTGCCTGCGCCGACCTGAGCGGATACCGGGGCGAACGATGCGCCCGCCTTGCCGCGGTACTGGAGTTCATCCACACGGCCACCCTTCTCCACGACGACGTCATCGACGAGGGACAGCTCCGCCGGGGCAAGGCCTCGGCCAACACGGTCTGGGGCAACGCCGCCAGCGTTCTCGTCGGGGATTTTCTCTATTCCAAGTCCTTCCGCATCCTCTCGGACGACGGGAGCATCGACGTGCTCCGCCTGATGTCGGAGACGACAAACATCATGTCCGAGGGGGAAGTCTTTCAGCTTATCCGGAGCGGGGACGTCCGCATCACGGAAGAGGACTACCTGACCATCATCGAGAAGAAGACGGCCATCCTGATGGCGGCGGCCTGCGCCATCGGCGGGATTCTGGGTGACCGGGGGGCGGCGGGCGTGGAGGCGCTCCGGCGCTTCGGCCTTCTCCTGGGCATGGCTTTCCAGATGACCGACGACACCCTGGACTACATGGCCGAGGAGGCCCTCTTCGGCAAGACCGTCGGCAAGGACCTCCAGGAGGGAAAACTGACCCTGCCGCTGATTGCGGCACTGGCTCGCTGCCCCGAAGCGGAGCGCAACCGGGTCATCGGCCTGGTCGAGGAGATGAAGCGAACGGGCGGCGCTGACGGGGTCGGGGAAGTGGTGGACTGCATCCGCCGTCACGGCGGCATTTCCTATACCCTCGGGAAGGCGGAGGCGTTCGTGGCGGAGGCGAGGGCATGCCTGGACGGATTCGATTCCTCCGAGGCCAGGCAGCATCTGCTCGCCATCGCCGGGTTTATCCTCGAACGGCGGACCTGATTCACCGAAAAAAGCTTTTCCGGAGACCCGTCAGCCGATGACGGTCGGAAACCGGCAGTGGGCAGGCTCCCGTTCCGGCGGCGTCTCCCGGTCCTGCTTCAGGGCGGCGGGCAGGAATTCCAGGATGTCCCGGGCGGTGATGCCGTCCTCCCCCTTTGCCGCGGCCGCCAGGTCCCCCGCCAGGCCGTGGAGGAAGACCCCCTTCCGGACGGCCTCTTCCATCGGCAGGCCCATCCCGAACATGGCGGCGATCGTCCCCGTGAGGACATCCCCCGATCCCGCCGTGGCCATCCCGGTGTTTCCGCTCAGGTTGACGAAGACGCGGCCGTCGGGACAGCCGATCAGGCTGTGGGCGCCCTTCAGCACGATGATGGATTTCAGGTCCCGAGCGGCGGCCTGGAGGACGGCGATCCGGTTCCGGCGGATGTCGGCCGCGGTCTTTCCCGTCAATCTGGACATCTCGCCGGGATGCGGCGTCAGGACCGTCGATGCCTTCCGTTTCCGAAGGATTCCAGGGTCCGCCGCCAGGGCCGTCAGGCCGTCGCCGTCGACCAGGACGGGTTTCCCGATCCCCTTGACCAGTTCCCGCGCCAGCGTCTGTGTCTCCGCCGCCAGGGAAAGGCCCGGTCCCAGGACCACCATGTCCACCTTCCCGGCAACGGCCAGGAGGTCCGCCTTGCTCCTCCGGGACAGGCTGCCGGAGGCAGTCTCCCGCTGGGGGATGAAGACCGCCTCGGCGGCGCCCTGGGCCAGGAAGGGCACGATCGAGGCGGGCGCCGCCAGCCGGGCGTAGCCTCCGCCGGCCTTCAGGAACGACAGGGCGGCAAACTGGGGTGCTCCGAGGTAGCCCGCGGCACCGGCGATAAAGAGAGCGTCCCCGACGGTTCCCTTGTGGGCCTCCGGGTCCCGGGGAGGCAGGGGGATGAAACCGTTCAGTGCGATCTTCAGCTCCTCCCGGCCGGTCAGCTCCGGCGGGAAGGAAATGCCGGAGACGGCGAGTTCCCCGCAGCAGCCGAACCCCGGGTATAGAACGTTCCCGGGCTTGGGAAGTCCGAAGGTCACCGTCCAGGAGGCCTTCACGGCGGTGCCCATGATCTCTCCCGTATCTCCGTTGACGCCCGAGGGGATGTCCAGGCTGAGGGTCCTTCGTCCGCTGTCGTTGATGAGGTCGATGGCCTCCCGGTAGAGACCGGACACATCCCGGTCGAGGCCGGTGCCGAGCAGGGCGTCGACGACGGCGTCGGCGTGGACGATGTACTTCCGGATCTCCAGGAGGTCTTCCGCGGGGCGCATGTCCACGGGCAGGCGCCGGAGAATCCCGAAGTTCGTCGCCGAGGCCCCCCGGAACCGGTCCGGATCGCCCAGGAGGAAGACCTTGGGGATTCCGCCCAGGGAATGGATCTTCCGGGCCACGACCAGCCCGTCCCCTCCGTTGTTTCCGCTTCCGCAGAGGACGACGAAGCGCTTCCCGGCGATACCGACTTTCCGGTCCAGCAGCGCAACCGCGGCCAGGCCCGCGTTTTCCATCAGGATTTCTTCCGGGATTCCCAGCTTCTCGATCGCCCACCGGTCCATCGCCCGGATCTCTTCGACCCCCGCCAATTTCATTGCAACGTTCCTTTCAACGCATTCCCTGATTGTAACCCTCCTCCCGGAAGGTCATCTTCAATTCGTGGATGCCGCCGCCGCTGCGCCGCTCGATCTCGAAGCCGCCCTTTTCAAAGACGTGGAGCATCGGCTCGTTCCCCGCCACGACGGTGGCGGTGAAGCCCAGGAGACCCTGGCGCTTGGCGAGGAACGTCAGGTACGACAGGAGCTCGAGGCCGATTCCCCGGTTCTGCTGGTCGTCCCGCACGGCGAAGGCCACTTCCGCAGAGTGGCTGTCCGGCTCGATGTAGTAGCGGCCCACGCCCACGATGGTCTCCTTCTCTTCCGTCCCGGTCACGGCCAGGATGGCCATCTCCTTGGTGTAGTCGATGATCACCAGGGGCTGCAGCCGTTCATGGGGCATGTCTTTCCGCGACGAAATGAAGCGCCGGTACATGCTCTGCTCCGACAGGGAGTAGATGAAGTCCTTCAGGCGCGGCTCGTCGCTGATCTTGATGGGCCGGAAGTAGATGTTGAAGCCCTTCCGGGTGGTCCGGTAGGACTCCAGGTGTTCCGGATACATCCCCCGCTCCCCGGGGATGTAGGCCTGGTCGCGGTAGACCAGGCCGGCCTTCTTCGCCTCCTCCATCAACCGGGCACGAAACTTCGGATGAGCGATGCCGATGAGCTCCATGGCCCGTTCCCGGACGTTCTTCCCGTGGAGATAGGCGATGCCGTACTCGGTCACCACGTACTGGACATCCCCCCGGATGAGGGTGGCCCCCGCTCCTTCCCTGAGGAACGGTACGATCCGCGAGATCATCTCTGCCGAGGCCGTCGACTGGAGCGCCAGGATGGTCTTCCCGTTCCGTGCCAGGGAGGCGCCCCGCATGAAGTCCGCCTGTCCTCCGATCCCGCTGTAGAACCTCCGGCCGATGGACTCCGCCGTGGCCTGCCCCGTCAGGTCGATCTCCAGGGCGCTGTTGATGGCCACCATGTTGTCCTGCCGGGCGATGACGAGGGGGTTGTTCGTGTAGTCGATGGCCTTGAACTCGACGGCGGGATTGTCGTGGATGTACTCGTAGGTGTCCCGGTGGCCCATGCAGAAGGTGGCCACGGTTTTCCCCCGGTCGACGGTCTTCCGGGAATTGTCCACGACGCCGCGGCGCATCAGGTCCGCGATCCCGTCGCCCAGGAGCTCCGTGTGGATCCCCAGGTGCTGCTTGTCCCCCAGGTGGGTGAAGACGCCGTTGGGCAGGCTCCCCAGTCCCACCTGGATCGTGTCCCCGTCCTGGATGAGCTTCGAGACGTAGCGGCCGATACGCTGGATGATCTCCGTGTCCGCCTCGGGGGCGTACTCCAGGAGAGGCTCGTCGTGGGGCACCAGGAAGTCAACGTCTTCCACGTGGAGGAATCCGTCTCCGTGAACCCGTGGCATATACCGGTTCACCTGGGCCACGATCAGGCTGGCCTGATCCACGGCGGCCTTGACGATGTCGACGCTGACCCCCAGGCTCACGTATCCGTGGTCGTCGGGCGGCGAGACCTGGATCAGGGCGATGTCCACGTTTGCCAGCCCGCGGTAGAACAGTTCCGGAACCTTGGAGAGGGATATGGGCGTGTAGTCCGCCACGCCCTGGTTGACGGCGTCCCGGGTGGTCTCGCCGATGAAGAAGGAATTGTGGCGGAAGTTCTGCCTGAACCGCTCGTAGGCGTAGGGTGCCACGCCGAGGGTCCGGATGTGGAGGACCTCTGCGTCGAAGAAGGCCTTCGGGTGGGCCTTGACGTACCGGATCAGGGAATGGACCAGGTACTGCGGCTCCGCGCAGGCGGACCCGATGAAGATTACGTCTCCCCGGTGGATGTGGCCGAAAATCACATCTTCCGGGGCGAATTTCTCCGGGTACCGCTCTTGCCAGGTCTCCATCGTGCTCATGATTCTTCCTCTTCCAGGACGTCCCGGAGCTTCCGGGGATCCGTGACCGGCTCCCGGCAGCTGAAATGCCGGCACACGTAGACCGCCGCCTTGCCTCCGACCGGTTTCATGTCCTTTACGAAGGGGGCGATCTTCCCGATTTCCCCGGCGCTTCTCCCCGGGGGCCGGAGCAGGATCGTCTCGCCGGGAAGATACCGCTCCCGGACGACTGTCAGCAGGGCCGCCGTGTCCGGGGCGGCGGGGTCTCCGGCAATGACGATTTCATAGGATGGATTGGTGAGAAAGTCCAGCGCCGCCATGAGCATGGTATAGGCCGAGGGCATCGCGGCGACGGCGGAAGAGAAGCAGCGCAGGATCCGTACGGCCCGCTCCTCATGGCCGCTCTCGCCGGTCAGCCGGCCCAGGAGGGCCAGGTTCAGTGCCGAGACGGAGTTGCCCGACGGGATGGCGCCGTCGTAGATCTGCTTTTTCCGGACCAGGAGGTCGCGGTTTTCCGCGGGTGAGAAAAAGTATCCCCCCAGGCCGTCGTCCCAGAAACGGCGGTCCTGCTCCGCCTGAAGGCGGATCGCCGCCGCCAGAAGGGACGGGTCCAGGAAGGCCTGGTAGCCCTCGATGAGCCCCCGGATCAGGAAGGAGTAGTCGTCCACGTTGGCCGGAATGGCCGCTTCTCCGTCCCGCCAGCGGTGGAGCAGCATCCCGTTTCTGAGCATCGTCTCCGAGAAGAAGGAAAGGCAGCGCCGGTAGGCCTGGGCGCAGCGGGAGTCGCCGGATGCCGCCGCCCTGGCCAGGGCGGCCAGCATCAGGCCGTTCCAGTCCGTCAGGACCTTGTCGTCCCGGTGGGGGCGGGGTCGTTTCTCCCGGGCGGCGAGGAGCGTCCGCCGGGCCTTTTCCAGATCGGGCGGAAGTTCCGCCGGGGGGTCCCCCCTCCAGTGGAGGATGTTCCTGTCCGTCCGCTGTCCCGTGGCCTCCTCGATGTAGTTGCCCTCCTCGCGGACCTGGTAGGCCTCCCCGAAGGCCCGGGCCGCCTCTTTCCCCAGAATCCGCCGGATCTCATCCGCTTTCCACACATAGAAGGTTCCTTCTTCACCCTCGCTGTCGGCGTCCTCGGCACTGCAAAACCCTCCGCCCGGGTCCGCCAGATCCCGAAGCACGTAGGTCACGATGTCTCCGGCGACGGAACGGTACAGGGGATTCCCCGAGGCCTGGAAGGCTTCCGTATATGCCAGGGCCTGAAGGGCCTGGTCGTAGAGCATCTTCTCGAAGTGGGGCAGGTGCCACTGGTCGTCGGTGCTGTAGCGGTGGAAGCCGAAGCCCAGGTGGTCCCAGATCCCCCCCGCCCGCATGGCCTTCAGGGTCCGCTCCGCCATCTCCAGTGCCCAGCCGGTCCGGGTCGACCGGGAATAGCGGAGCAGAAAGAGGATCTGGTGGGGGATCGGGAACTTGGGACGATCCCCGAAGCCCCCGGACTCGGGATCGAAACGGTCCCGCAGCTCGCCATAGGCCCGATCGAGGATGTCCTTCGGGAGATCCTCTTCGGGGGCGTCTTTCCCGGACTCCTGGAGCGCCTGCAGCACCCTGCCGGCGGATTCAAGGACGTCCTGCCGGCGGGTCCGCCAGAGATGGACGATCCGCGGAACGAGGTCCATCAGGCCGGTGCGGCCCAGGCGGGTCTCCCGGGGGATGTAGGTGGCGGCAAAGAAGGGTCGCCTGTCCGGTGTCAGGACGACCGTCAGGGGCCAGCCTCCGGATCCCGTCATCATCTGGCAGGCCGTCATGTAGAGATGGTCCAGGTCCGGCCGCTCCTCACGGTCCACCTTGACGCAGACGAAGGCCCCGTTCAGCAGGGCGGCCGCCTCCTCGTTTTCGAAGGACTCGTGGGCCATGACGTGGCACCAGTGACATGTGGAGTAGCCGATGGAGAGGAAAACGGGGCGGTCTTCGCGCCTGGCCCGGGTGAAGGCCTCCTCTCCCCACGGGTACCAGTCCACGGGATTGGAGGCGTGCTGCAGGAGGTAAGGGCTCTTTTCGCCGGCAAGGCGGTTTGTTTCAGCCATGAATCCGTCCTTTGCTGTTTCGGGGGGCCTGCGGCAGGATGCCGCCTGCCTGGGAGCATCCATCGTTCTCTCCGGGCAGGTCAGCCCCGGAGACGCTTCGTCAGATCGTACAGCCGCTCCGCCGGATCATGACCCAGGTGCAGGTGGAAGACCCGGCGGCCGGCCGTCGCGAGGGCCTCGCGGTCGCCCGCTGCCTGGGCGGCCTTCAGTGTTCCGAAGGTCAGGGTCGACTCGTCGCTGTCCATGGTCCCGGGGATCGGGAGGTCCTCCCGGTCGTCGGCGGTGATCTGGATGAAGCGGCCCTGCCCGGCATCACCCTTGTGGAGCTGTCCCGTCGAGTGAAGATAGCGGGGGCCGAAACCGGCCGTCACCGGATGGCCTGACAGGCCCTGGGCCGCCCGGCGGAGATCCTCCAGGGCGGACCGGATCTCGGGCTCGCAGGGGAGAAACGCCTGGAGGGCGGTGTATCCATGCGGTGAGGGATCCCCGAGAAACTCCCGGAGGTCCTCCGCCGCCCGGTCTTCCCGTCTTTCTCCGGAATCAAGGGGCGGCTCGCCGGAAACCCGCCCCGCCCGGGCGGGATCCTGGAGGAACCGGCGGGCTCCTTCCTTGGCGGATTCCACGTCGGGCTGGTCGAAGGGATTCACCCCCAGCCTCCAGCAGGCACAGGCCGTGGCCGTTTCCCAGAGGTACAGGAAGGCACCCAGGTCTCGCCGGGGGTCCGCATCGAGCGCAACCCAGGGGCAGCCGCACCGTTCGGCCTGACGGAGCCGGCCAGCGGGAGGCCCGGTTTCCCCGGGGTACAGGAAGGCGAAGACGCCGTTTTCCCAGGACAGGGGATGCCCGTCCGGGACCTCGCCGGGAACGGGCAGGATTCCTTTTCCTTCCTTGCCGGTGCTCTCCGCCAGGAGCTGTTCCAGCCAGTCCGCGAGGGGTGCCAGCTCCGGGGGATGGCACAGGACCAGCCTGTCCCGTCCCACCGCCGCCGCCTCGCCCAGGAAAATCCCCAGCTCCAGCCCCCCGGTGGAACGCGGCTCCGTTTCCCGCCACTCTCTCTCCGCGGCCATGGCGGCGTCCTCCAGCAGCCGGCGGGGTGAGGTGCCCGCCAGAGTTGCGGGAACGAGGCCGAACAGGGAAAGGGCGGAAAAGCGGCCGCCGATGTCGGGGTCGTTCAGGAAAATTTTCCGGAACCGGCAGGCCCCGGCGAGCGATTCCAGGCCGCTGCCCGGGTCGGTGATCGCGCAGAAATGGCCGCCGGCCCGCTCCACCCCGAGCCGGTGCACGGCACGGCGATAGAAATGCTTCAGCAGGGACAGGGTCTCGACGGTCCCTCCCGACTTGGTGGAGGCGATGAAGAGGGTCTCCTCCGGCGGGAAGCGATCCGTGCAGGACCTGATTGTCGCCGGGTCCGTCGTGTCGAGGATCTCCAGGGGCAGCCCCCGCTCCGTGCCCAGGAGCCGGGCGAACAGGTCCGGGGCGAGGCTGGACCCTCCCATACCCAGGAGGAGAACCCGCCGGAAGCCTTCCCCCCGTATGGTTTCTGCAAAAGCCTCCATGTCCGGAAGATGCGGGATCATGGACTGCGGGCAATCGAGCCAGCCCAGGCGATGGGCGGTTTCCGCAGCCGGTCCCGGCCAGAGGGACGGATCCTTCTGCCGGAGGCGCGACCGCACGGAGGCGCTCCGGGCCTCCTCCAGGGCGGTCCGGTATCGCGTTTCCAGGGGGCCGGGGTGAATCGTGCCTTTGCTCATGGGATTCCCTGCTGCGGCAGACGGTTTGAAGTTCCCAAATGTACGCGGGCATTATCATACAGAGAGTCAGGACGAGTCAATCCAATTGTTTCCGGGGAGTTGCGCAAGTCCCTGTTTTTTCTGTTGACCCCCTGTTCAGGATTCATGAAAATAAAACCCGGGAGGAATGCGATATGAACCGCAGGGAGTTCCTGAAAACGGCCGCCGTTACCGGGGCGACCCTGGCACTGCCGGGTCTCCTGATGCCGGACGGCCCGGCCGCCGCCGAGAAACCGGACATGGTCGTGGCGAAGGGGCCTTCGCCGGCCCGGATCACCCGGGCGGCAGTGGATGCCTTCGGGGGGATGCGGCGGTTCGTTTCCCGGGGGGACGTCGTCGTAATCAAGCCCAATATCGGCTGGGACCGGACGCCCGAATACGCCGCCACCACGAATCCCGAGGTGGTGGGAGCCTTGGTCCGGATGTGCTTCGAGGCCGGGGCGAAGAAGGTGAAGGTCTTCGATCATACCGTCAGCAGTCCCCGTCGGGCCTACAAGCAGAGCGGCATTGCCGATGCGGCGGGGGCGGCAGGGGCGGAGCTGTCCTTCGTGGAGGACCGGAAATTCAAGGAGATGAAGATCCAGGGTGAGACCCTGAAGTCCTGGCCCCTTTACACGGAGGTCTTCGAGGCCGACAAGATCATCAACGTCCCCATCGCCAAGGTCCACGGGACGTCCATCCTGACCCTGGGGATGAAGAACTGGATGGGGGTGATGGGGGGATCGCGCGGACGGATTCACCAGCGGATCGATCCCTGTCTTGTCGACATGGCCCGGACGGTCCGGCCCACGCTGGTGGTTCTCGACGCCGTGCGGATTCTGGTCGCCAACGGGCCGACGGGCGGGGACCTGTCGGATGTTCGCCTGCTCAACACGGTGGCGGTCGGCCAGGACCAGGTCGCCGTGGATGCCTTCGGCAGCACCCTGTTCGGCCTCAAGGAAGACGCCCTGGGGTGCGTCCGCCTCGGCCATCAGGCCGGCCTGGGGAACATGCGGCTGTCCAGGCAGAAAATCCGGCGGATCCAGGCGTGAAAAACGCGTTCCGGCCCTCGCCTTTGCGGGAACGGAGATTGCCCCAGCCCCTGAAAACGGAGGAGCGGTGATCCGAAAAGCGCGACTTGCCTCGCAGGCCCTGTTCCTGCTCCTGTTCCTGTGGCTCTTTTTCCAGACGGAGTCGAAAGGGGCGGACCAGCTCGGCTATCCGGTCAAGTTTTTTCTCGACGCCGATCCCCTGCTGGCGCTGACGGCGATCCTGTCAAGCCGGTCGTTTCTTCCCTCGATGCTGCTGGCGGGAGCGGTGGCCCTGGCGACGGTCTTCCTGGGCCGGTTCTTCTGCGGCTGGGTATGCCCCCTGGGGACGCTTCACAACCTCGCGGGCGCCGCCGTCCGGAAGCGCCGGCGGGTCGTCCCGAAGGGCAGCTTCCGCCTGAAGTACCTGCTCCTGGTCTTTCTGCTGGCCTCCTCCGCTTTCACCCTTCAGATCACCGGCATATTCGATCCCCTGAGCCTTCTGATCCGCTCCCTGTCCCTCTCGGTCCATCCGGCCTTCCAGTACGGGGTGACGTCCTTTCTCGATGCGCTGTCCCGCTGGCCGGTCCCGGGGCTGGCGCCGGCGGCGGACTGGCTGCTCGGGATCCTGTACAAGGGCGTCCTGTCCCTCCGGCAGCCCTCGTTCAGCCAGGGTTTCTTCCTGGGTCTCCTGTTCCTCGGCATCCTGGCGCTCAACTGGGTCGAGCGGCGCTACTGGTGCCGCTATCTCTGCCCGCTCGGCGCGCTCCTGGGAATCCTCTCCCGCTGGTCCCTGCTGTCCCGCTCCGTCAGCGAGGGATGCGATTCCTGTGGCGCCTGCGTCCCCGGGTGCGAGGGAGGATGCTCCCCCCAGAGCCTCGACAAATGGCGGAAGGCCGAATGCTACCTGTGCGGGAACTGCGACGATGCCTGCCCGAAGAACGCCGTTTCCTTCGGCTTCGGCAGGAAGGCGGGAGGGGCGTCGCTGGACCTGGGACGCCGCCGCGTTGTCGCCGCCGCCGCCGCGGGGATTGCGGCGGTGCCGCTTCTCCGGATCGGTCCGTCCAGGGCGGGCCAGACGGACCCGCTACTGATCCGGCCTCCCGGATCGCTCGAGGAAAGGGAATTCCTGCGGCGCTGCGTCAAGTGCGGCGAGTGCATGAAGGTCTGCATCACCGGCGGCCTCCAGCCGGCCTTGGCGGAGGCCTCCCTGGAGGGGATCTGGTCTCCCGTCCTGGTGCCCCGGGTCGGCTACTGTGAATATCGCTGCACGCTCTGCGGGCAGGTGTGCCCGACGGGGGCCATCCGAAGCCTGAAGCTGCAGGAGAAGACGGAGATCAAGATCGGCCTGGCCATGATCGATCAGGGCCGCTGCCTTCCCTGGTCGCACGCCGTTCCGTGCATTGTCTGCGAGGAGGTGTGCCCGACGCCGCAGAAGGCCGTGCTGCTCGAAGAGGTCACGGTGAAGGACCGGGACGGACGCCCGGTGACGGTGAAGCAGCCCCGGGTGGACCTGGAGCGCTGCATCGGATGCGGAATCTGCGAGAACCGCTGCCCTGTCCTGGGGATGCCCGCCATCTATGTCCTGTCCGTGGGGGAATCGCGGTCCCGGGAGAACCAGCTTCTCCTTCCCTGACCGGTGTCCATGCTCCCTGCTGTAATCTTTCAAACCCGCACCAGTCCTGCGGTTCCTCCGGATTTATGCATTCTTTTCCTTGACGCTTGGGTTAAAAATTTTCTATAGACGGTCATCTTTCCTTTGGCCCGTCCGTATCCGGAGCCTTTCCGGATGCGGCCGAGCCTGCCTTTTACGGCCAGGGCTCTTGAAAACGACGGAGGTGGCGCGCGATGGAGGATGACGGTGAGCATCCAGGCATTCATGAAGCGGCATTACCGGCATTTCAACGCCGCCGTGGTGGTGGAAGCGGCCGAGGCCTACCGGCGCTTCCTGGAGGCGGGAGGCCGGATGATGGTCAGCCTCGCCGGGGCCATGAGCACCGCACGTCTGGGTATTTCCCTCGCCGAGATGATCCGCCGCGACAAGATCCACGCCATCTCCTGCACCGGGGCCAACCTTGAGGAAGACCTCTTCAACCTGGTGGAGACCCGCCGCCTGGACCTTCCCGATTACCGATTCCTGACCCCCGAACAGGAGAAGGATCTTTACGACCGGCAACTCCACCGGGTGACGGACACCAGTGTCTCCACGGAGGCCATGCGAAGTCTGGAAGGGCTGATCAGCGAGGACTGGATGGCCTGCGACCGGGACGGGAGGCGGTTCTTCCCCCACGAATTCCTGTACCGCTGCATCCGCGTCCACCGGGAAACGCTGTGCCAGGCGGACCCGGCGGACAGCTGGCTCATGGCCGCCTGTGACCGGAACCTTCCGATTTTCGTACCCGGCTGGGAGGATTCCACGTTAGGGAACGCCTATGCCTCGCTGTGCGTCCAGGGCAAGGTGGGAAACGTCCACACCGTCCGGACCGGCATGGAATACATGACGGAACTGGTCCGGTGGTATCGGGAGGCCTCGCAGGCGGGGCCGTTCGGCTTCTTCCAGATCGGCGGAGGCATCGCCGGAGACTTCGCCATCTGCGTCGTTCCCCTGATCCGGGAAGACCTGAAGATCCGGGAGACCCCCGTCTGGGGATATTTCTGCCAGATCAGCGATTCCACGACAAGCTATGGATCATACTCGGGTGCGGTGCCGAACGAGAAGATCACCTGGGGAAAGCTGAATCCGGAGACGCCCCGCTTCGTCATCGAGTCCGATGCCACGATCGTGGCGCCGCTCATCTTTTCCTATCTGCTGGAAGACGGAACCTGAAAGCCTTCGGAAGAGCGTGATCCGGAAACCGGGATCATTCCGCTGCTGCTGCAGCTTCCGCGCGCCGGGAGATACAGGCGTGGCTCACGGGGACCGTTCCGGTGTCGCTTCAGTCCCGGAATAACCCCTGAAAGACCTCGCTGTAGCCCGGATGCGGCAGGACCCAGTTCCTGAGCGCCGTCCTCTCCAGGCCGGACCGGACGGCCAGCGTCAGCGGCGCGATCAACTCTCCCGCACCCTCGCCGGCGATGGCGGCCCCCGCCAGGCGATCCCCCCGGAAAACGGCCTTGGCGAACCCCGGGCCCGCCAGCTCGGTTCGGGCAAGAATGTTGGCCCCGTAATCGGACCGGGTCACCCGGACCGCGAGACCCCGTTCGGCGGCCTGCCGCTCTGTGAGTCCGACCCGGGCGGCCGGCGGGTGGGTGTAGACAACGGAGGGTACGAACGCATCGTCTTGGCGGACCGAGCCGTCGCCGAAGAGGCGGCTGGCCAGGGCCTTTCCCTGCTGCGCCGCCCGGTGGGCCAGGAGCACCCCTCCCGTCACGTCCCCGACGGCGAAGATTCCCCTGCAGGTGGTCTCCAGGTCTTCATTTACCCGGATGCCCTGCCGGTCGAAGGCGATACCGAGCCGGTCCAACTGCTCCTTGTCGAGGAGCGGCCGACGTCCCGTACAGACGAGGGCGACCGCGGCCTCCATCTCCAGCGGACCGGCTTCACCCGCCAGCCGGCCCCGGATGCTTCCCTCTTCCTCGCGGATGGATTCGACAGCGGCGGAAGTGTGAACGGCGATCCCCAGGCGGGACATCTCCTTGAGAATAAAGGAGGAGACGTCGTCGTCCTCCATGGGAAGGATCCGGTCAAGGGCCTCCGCCAGCGTGACCTTGCATCCCGCCTCGGCCAGGAACGTGGCGAACTCCACGCCGATGAAGCTGCCGCCCAGGACGAGGGCGCTTGCCGGAAGCTCCCGGCACTCGAGGAACCCGTCGGAAGTCAGGACCCGCGGGGAGGGCGTGATGCCCGGTGGGATGGATGGTTCGGAGCCCCAGGCGATTGAGATGAACGGGGCCTGAAGAACGGAAACCTTCCCGTCCGGGGCGGTCCATTCCACTTGCCCCGGGGCCTTCAGGGATCCCGTGCCGACCCGGCAGTCCGCACCGGCATCTTTAAGAGACTGTTGGGCCCCCAGGGCGGAGACCCGGACCATCTGCTCCATGTGCCGGCGAGCCGCCGCGAAATCGAGCGCGGCGTCGGGGACCTTCACGCCCAGACGCCCCGCCTTTTTCAGGGTGGAACGAACCCGGCTGCAGGCCAGGAGGGCCTTCGTGGGGATGCAGCCGCGGTGCGTGCAGGTCCCTCCCCATCCGCCGCGCTCCAGGATGACGGTGCGCGCCCCGAGGCGTGCGGCTTCCTCCGCCACGGCGTGTCCGCCGGGGCCGCCGCCGATGACGATCAGATCGAATGATTCCATGATTCTTCCTGTTCCGTCCGTTCGGGAATCGGCTCTCTATCAACCACAGGTCGCCGGAACGGCTGTGTTCTGCATAGACGAAGCACACCCCGGTGTAAACGGAAAAACCGTCATCCGCAGCGAAAGCCGAGAGGAACGAAGCAGACGGATGTTTTTCAACGGCCCGTTACAGGTTTGTTTCCCAGGCTGTTCAAAAGGGATTGGATGCAAGGTGCCCGAAATA
>CAZODI010000005.1:0-69409 GCA_964578535.1 uncultured Syntrophaceae bacterium | reverse complement strand
TGAGGGACGAGAGAAACGAAGCAGACGGATGTTTTTCAACGGCCCGTCACAGGTTTGTTTCCCAGGCTGTTCAAAAGGGATTGGATGCAAGGTGCCCGAAATACTGAGCCATGAGTCGTACCCCTTTCAACAGCCTGTCCGCAAGATCCTCTTCCAGGGCCGGTCAAAAACGTTCGGATGCGAGGCCCTCGAAGTCCCAAGCCACGAGTCGTACCCCTTGGTACGTCGAGTGGTGAGGGACGAGAGAAACGAAGCAGACGGATGTTTTTCAACGGCCCGTCACAGGTTGCGGAAGGATGCGCCCTTAGTCCAGCTCTTCAAAAGCAGAATATGGAGGACAATCAGGCCCATCAGACTCCCGGCGGCCCAGTAGACCGAAGGGAATCCCCAGGAGTCCTTCAGTCCCCCCACGAGGTACACCGCGGTGGACCCGACGCCGAAGATCAGCACGGAGGCGATGCCGAATCCCGTGCTTCGCCAGGCCGGCGGCGTGAACAGGGCGATCAGGCTGTTCTCGATGGGCTGGATGCCCAGGGCGAAGAAGACGTAAAGGCAGGCGGCGAGAAACAGCGGCTGCTCCCGGAACAGGCCCATCCCGAGGACAAAGGGGATCGAGACGATGTTGAACAGGAGATAGAGCTTGATCAGCTCACGCCGGTCCGCCAGCCTGCCCCCCGTGAGCTGGCCGAAGATCCCGGCGACGTAAACGAGGGATGTGAGGGCGGCGGCGGCAAAGGTGGCCGTTGCCGGGTGATCCGGGAGACGGATCGCCCGCAGGAATTCCAGGAGGAACGGGGCGTGATACTCCAGGTACGCCGGCAGGGAGATGATGTTGATCCGGTAGGCCAGGCCCCCGAGGGTGACGATCCAGAAGAACAGGATCAGCCGCCGGACGCCGGCGCTCCGATCCTTTGCCGGAGGGAGCGCGAAGCGGCCCTGGCCGGGAATGGGCGTTTCGTCGATCTTCGCCGCAGCCAGCGCAATGCCACCCAGGAGGGCCGCCAGGCCCAGGACCCCGTAGACGACCCTCCAGCCGGAGAGCCAGTTCAACAGTCCCGCCAGGAAGGGCGCAGCGACGAGTCCGACGCTGCCCGCCACGGCATTGATGCCCAGGGCGGTGCCGCGGTTCTTCACGCCCCCGGTGATGAATCCCATGCCGGCGGGATGGCTCGCCGAGATGAAGGCCCCCGTCACGGCCAGGGAAGCGGCAATGGCGGTCGGGGAATCGGCCAGGGCGGTCCAAAGGGCGCCGGCGGCGCTGCCGAAGAGGGCCAGGACCAGGATGCGGCGGTTCCCGAAACGGTCGGCAGCGACCCCCCACGGGAGGGAGCAGAGCCCGAAGAGGAGATACATGGGGAATCCCAGGGCCAGGACGGCCGCCAGATCCAGGCCGAGGGCCAGGGTCAGTGGGATGGCCAGGGCGGGGAAGGCCACCTCGAAGCAGTGGAACAGGGAATGGGCCCAGCAGGTGTATAGAATGATCTTGCGTTCGTTGCTCACAGTTATTTTGTCCGTCACAGGGGAATCCAAGCCTCGGGTCGTGCCCGCCCGAGAGATTACGGGACGGCTTTCGGTCCCGGCGCTTCCGGGAATGCCTCCGCGGCCCGGTAGGAAGACCGCACCAGCGGTCCCGACGCCACGCGCCGGAATCCCATGTTCCGGGCATCTTCTTCGATCCCGGCGAACTCCTCCGGGGTCCACCAGCGGGCCACGGGCCAGTGCTCCCGCGTCGGCTGCTGGTACTGGCCCACCGTCAGGTGCCGGCATCCGGTTTCCAGGAGATCCTCCAGGACCTGCGAGATTTCCTCCCGGGTTTCCCCCAGGCCCACCATCAGGCCGGATTTGGCCGCGGGGCGCCTCTCGCCCGTGATTTTCCCTTCGCCGACCCGGCGGAGCAGCTCCAGCGATATCCGATAGTTCCCCTGGGGACGAAGGGCCGGGAACAGCCGGGGGACCACCTCGACGTTGTGGTTGATCACGTCGGGCCCCGCTTGGAGAATGCACTCCAGGGCGGTCCGGTCCCCGCGGAAATCGGGAACGAGGACCTCGACGCGGCAGCGGGGGATCTCGCGGCGCAGGGCTCCGATGCAGGCAGCGAAGGCCGAGGCGCCTCCATCCGGCAGGTCGTCCCGGGTGACGGAGGTGACGACGACGTAACGGAGACGGAGCCGCCTGGCGGCCTCGGCGACGCGCTCCGGCTCTTCCGGAGCGGGATGCTCCGGAATCCCGTGACGGACGTTGCAGTAACGGCAGTTCCGGGTGCAGGTGTCGCCCAGGATCAGGAACGTGGCCGTTCCGGCGGAGAAGCACTCCCCCCGGTTGGGACAGCGGGCTTCCCGGCAGACAGTGTGGAGATCCAGGTCGGCCAGTGTCCGGTCTACGGCTGCAAAGGCCGGTCCCCGGGGGAGGGGGACTTTCAGCCAGGGAGGTTTTCGGAGGGGCGTTTCGGGCATGAGGTGTTCTTTCCGATGATCAGGGATAGGAAGGGAAAAGGGGACGGGTTTAAACATCCGTCCCCTTTTCCTCCGTCCTTTTTTAAGCAGCTGAGGACGAACCGGCGAAAGCCCTGGCCGCAAGGAAGCACGAGACCGGGGACTGTTCGCAAGGCCGTCAGAAATGATACCAGATCGTCGCGTAGTCGTTCACGTTCTCCCCGTCCCGGGCCAGGCGCTGGAGATACTCGTAAATGGGCACGTCCGTGTAGACGTAGTCGAAAGCCGTGACCAGGCGCACCTCCCAGGAGTAGAACCGGTACATCCGGTGGCCGTTGGGCAGGATCATGATGACCTCGTGATCCTGCCAGGCCCTCAGGTTCGACTTGCCCAGGCGGGGCAGGTTGAAGACCGGCTCGTCGGTGCGGACGAGCCCCGGCAGCAGGCGTGCCTCTTCCCGCCGCTCCTGCTCGATGCGGGCGATGGGGACCCGGAAATCGACGGTCTCTTCCTTCCCCTTGGTGCTGAAGGTGTAGTAGGGGTCGATCCCGGAGAGTTTGAGGACCTTCCGGAGCAGGCATGTCTCGAACCGGCGGCTGTTGTAATAGGTGAAGACCTGCTGGTTGTAGACGTTCATGCCCAGGGCCTTGATCTTCCCCACAGCCGCCAGGGAGTCCTCCGTCATCTCCGTCGGATGCTCGAAGTGCGTCACGATCGCCAGTTCCCGCTTTCCCCACTGGTGGTACCTGCGGAAAATCTCCAGGAGCCCGTCGTTGATCCGGAACGGCAGGGTGACGGGAATCCGGGTCCCGATGCGGATCCGCTCCACGTGCTCGATGGCGGCGATCTCGCCCAGGAGCCAGTCGAGGTATTCGTTCCGCAGGGTCAACGGATCCCCGCCGGTCACGAGAACCTCCGTGATGGACTCGGTGTCCCGGATCCACCCCAGGGCCTCCCGGACCTTGGCCCGGCTCAACTGGACCTCCCGCTGGTCCATGGCCTTGATCTCCCAGTTCCGCTGGCAGTAGACGCAGATCTGTGGACATGAGTTGTAGGGCTTGAGAATGACGATCTCGGGATACCGCCGGGTGATGCCGTCGATGGGGCTCGTGGACTTCTCGCCCATGAAGTCCAGGTCCACCCCCGACCGGGCGCTCTCGACGACCCCGGTGCAGTAGCGCGCACTCGGGATGACCTGGGCGCGGATCTGGCGGTCGTGGTCGACCCGGCCCTCCTTGTGGAACAGGGACAGGTAATAGGGTGTGATCTCGAAGGGGATGCCGGCCTCCTTTGCCGCCTCGATCCCCTCGATCTCGTCGGCCTGGAGGGTGACCAGCGCTCGAAGGGTTTCCAGGTCCCGGATCACGTGCTTGAGGTGCCAGAGATAGTTCCCCCAATCCGCCTCGGAAGCCCCGAAGTGGCGGAGGATGTCGTCCCGGAGCTTCGCCCGCTCCTTCACCAGGGCCTTGTCCCGACCGGTCCGGTAGCGCTTCAGGAATTTCCGGATGAAGGCCCCGTACTCGTCCAGCTGGGCGGAGCGGATGAGGGCGGCTTCCCGGCCGTCGGCCATCCGGAAGATATCGCGGTCCCTGGTGTGTTTGCCGTACTTGCCGGTGATCCCGAGAAAGAGGGCCAGGTATTCGCAGAGAAAGGCCTCCGTGACCGCGTCGACCGCCCCTTCCTTTTCCTGGGCGAGGTTGCACAGGAGGGTCAGCGGCGAGACACCCGTGATGTGCTCGTTCTCCGTGCGGATCGTGTTGGCGAAGACCCGGATGCACTCCTTGGCGTTTCTCTTCTCGATGATGTTCATGTTCGAGAAGAACGTCCCCGGCTTCATGTTGAACATCGAGCGGTCGAGGCTGTTGAAGTAGTCGAAGAGGAGATGCCTGGCTTCCTCGACATGCTTCGAGTCGCGGAGCATCCGGTGGATGTTCGGGTCGGCGGCCCAGAGCCTGGCCACCAGTTCCTTCCTGGACAGAGTCAGCAGTTTCTTCATGGGTACCGTTGTTTTTTTTTCAGGAGGTTGAATGTTCGGTGGTTTCGCCGCCGACACGCCGGGCGCGGATTCCCGGTTCATTTTTGTGCGATCCTATACCGTTCCAGGGATGGAAGTCAACGGAGGACAGCCTGCTTAAGGGTTCAATGGTGCTCCCCGGGATTTCATCCCGTGCAGACAACGCATTGTTCGGGACGGTCGTATCTTCTGTAAATCCGCTCGTATCGGAGGCCGTGTCCGTGACGAGGCCGGCGGGCATTACGGATTCGGCCCCGGGCGGCCTGTCCATCGCCCTGGGCCTGATGTCCAGGAATCGGGCGGCCCGGGCAAATCCGATCGGCATGTCTCCGGATATTCTTCATCGGGCCGCTTCCATGGCATCGGTGGTATGTGATACATTGCTTCACAACGGGGCTGTCATCACCCTCCTGGCCGTCTGTGGACTGACCCACAGGCAATCGTATCCTGACATCGGGATGATCACCCTCATCAAGACGATGGCCGTATTCAGCATGATTCTGCTCTACCATTTAACCGGGCTCTACTGAGCCGGTGGCTCGCCCGCTGAAAAACTGTACGAAAGCGCCTTTTCCGGGGACGGAAATGCAACGGTCCCCGGAAAGGATGAAATGCGTCTCACACGGAATCGGGAAGACATCCTGCACTCTCCGAGCGGAGGCGAGACGGATCCGGGTGCCGGCAGCGGGCACGGACGGATAGGGCAATTGCGGCGGACCGGGATCCTCTTTTTGGGTCCGCCGGGATGAAAGGGGTTCCCTGCAGTAGATTCCAGGCACGCAAAAGGAGGGCAGGCATGGACCAGATCGAGAGTGGATTTGATTCCGATCGTTCGCGGGAGATGGAAAAAAAGATGGAGCATCCGATCCTGGACGAAATCCGGGCCCAGATCCGCCGCAAGGGAAAGATCGTGTCGGGCGAGCAGGCCGTCGCGATCATCCGGGACGGCGACGTCGTTACCACCGGCGGCTTCGTGAGCGCGGGCGTTCCCGAGGATATCCTCATTTATCTCGAAGAACGCTTCAGGCAGGAGGGCCACCCCCTGGACCTGACGCTCATCTACGCGGCCGGCCAGGGCGACGGCAAGACCCGGGGCCTGAATCATCTGGGATACGAGGGTCTGATCGGCCGCATCATCGGCGGGCACATCGGTCTCGCACCGCAGCTCCAGACGCTCATCCGGGAGGAAAAGGTCCTCGCCTACAATTTCCCCCAGGGGGTCATCAGCACCCTCTTCCGCGACCTGGCCGCGCAGAAGCCGGGCCTGCTGTCCTATGTGGGGCTGGGAACCTTCATCGATCCCCGGCTGGACGGCGGCAAGCTGAACGAGAGGACGAAACGGGAAGGCGAGGACCTGGTGAAGCTGATGGAGATCGAGGGACGGGAGATCCTCTTTTACAAGCTGCCTCCGATCGATGTGGCCATCATCCGGGGGACGACCGCCGACACGGACGGGAACATCACCATGGAAAGGGAAGCCCTGACGATTGAGATGCTGGCCCAGGCCATGGCCGCAAAGAACTGCGGCGGGTTTGTCATCGCGCAGGTGGAGCGGATCGCCGACCGGCACACCATGAACCCGAAGAGCGTCAAGATTCCCGGAATCATGGTGGACTGCGTCGTGGTCGCCAGGCCGGAGAACCACAAGCTGACGTTCCTGGAGCCGTACAACCCCGGATTCACGGGCGAGATCCGCGTGCCCATGGCCTCCGTTCCGCCCATGGACCCGGGACCGCGCAAGGTGATTGCGAGACGCGCCGCCTTTGAGCTTCGGCCCAACCAGGTGGTGAATCTCGGCATCGGGATGCCCGAGGGCGTCGCCCGCATCGCCAACGAAGAGGGCATCCTGGACCTGCTCACGCTGACAGCGGAGCCGGGCGTGATCGGCGGGATGCCCAACGGCGGCCTCAATTTCGGGACCGGCACGAACATCGACGCCCTCATCGACCAGCCCTACCAGTTCGATTTCTACGACGGGGGCGGCTTGGACATCGCTTTCCTCGGCTCCGCGGAGATGGACGAGGCGGGCAATGTCAACGTGAGCAAGTTCGGACCCCGGTTCGTCGGACCGGGAGGCTTCATCAACATCAGCCAGAACGCGAAGAAGATCGTTTTCCTGGGCACATTCACGGCGGGGGGGCTTCAGGTGTCCGTGGCCGACGGCCGGCTCCGGATCGACCGGGAGGGGCGGGAACAGAAGTTCGTCAAACAGGTGGAGCAGATCACCTTCAGCGGCAAATACGCCGCCCTGAGGCGCCAGCCCGTTCTGTACGTCACGGAGCGGTGTGTCTTCAGCCTCACGCAGGACGGGATGGAGCTTGTCGAGATCGCCCCCGGGGTGGACCTGGACAGGGACATTCTTTCCAGGATGGGCTTCCAGCCGGTGATGAAGACGCCCCCAAGGCTCATGGACTCACGGATCTTCGGCCTCGCACCCATGGGGATCATCCGGGAGCTCCTGGATATCCCGATCGAAGACCGGCTGGTGTACGATGCCCGGGAAAACACGTTCTACGTGAATTTCGAGAATTTCTATGTGAAGTCCGTCGAGCAGATCCGCGGCATCCAGGATCATGTCGAGAGCATGTTGAAGCCGCTGGGAAAGAAGGTCTACACGATTGTCAACTACGACAACTTCAACATCCTTCCCGAGCTGGTGGACGAGTACGCGGAGATGGTCAAGTACGTGATGCAGTTCTACGAGAAGGTGACCCGCTACACAACCAGCACGTTTCTGCGCATGAAGCTCGGCGACGAACTGGCGAAACGGAACGTGGCGCCCCATCTCTTCGAGTCAAGGGACGAAGCCCACCGGCTCCTCAGGGAATAGGCGCCGTATGTTCCCCAGGACCGGATGATCGGAATGGCCGGTCAGCGGGGTCCGTGCCAGACGATCCGCGCGTCCACGGCGAGGCAGCCCTCCGGGGAGGCCATCAGGGGGTTGACGTCCAGCTCGGCGATGTCCGGGATCTCCAGGGCCAGGAAAGACAGGCGCTCCAGGACGTCGATCAGGGCCTTCCGGTCGGCTCCCGGGCGGCCCCGGGTTCCCTCGATGAGCGGGGCGCTCTTCAGGGAGCGGAGCATCTCCTCGGCCTCCTCCGCGTCCACAGGGGCCAGGGCGCGGCTCACGTCACGGAAGACCTCCGCGTGGATGCCTCCCAGGCCGCAGGCGACAACCGGGCCGAACTGGGTATCCCGCCTGATCCCCAGGAGGATCTCCAGGCCGGAGGCCTGCTCCTGGATCTGGACGGCCTCCACGGCCATGTCCGGACTGCGGCGCCGGACGTTCTCCAGGAGCCGCTCGTAGGCGTCGGCCAGCTCTTCGGGCCGGGCGATGCCGGAGATGACGCCGTTCCACTCGGTCTTGTGAAGGAAAGCGTCGCCTGCCAGCTTCAGGACCACGGGGTAGCGGAAACGGGGGGCAAGGGCCTCCAGTTCGGAGCGGCCGGCCGCGATGGCTCCCTGCGCTACCGGGATTCCGAAGGCCTTCAGGACCGCCAGGGCGTCTTCGCCGAGAAGGACTCCCCGCTCCCGTCCTTTCGCGAGGAGCGGATCGAGGGCGGTTCGATCCACCGGGAATGATCGCGGGCGCGGCTCCCTCCGGTTTTTCGCCTCGTGCCAGCGCCGGCAGAAGGAGAGGGCTCGGACGGACTGCTCGATCGTGGGAAAGCAACCGATTCCCGGGATGGCCTCGTAGCGGTCCAGGAAGGGCTCCACGTCGATGTAGACCCACATGGCCACGGGTTTCCCGTTGCCCGCTTCCCGCCGGGACCGCTCGCACACCTCCACGAGATTCATGGACTGGTGAAGCGGGGAGACCGTGGCCGGCAGGATGGCCATGACGCCGTCCACGCCGGGGTCGCGAAGGAAACCCGTCAGGGCCTTGCCGAAGGCACCCGGGTAGTCGCCGCCGATCATGCCGATGGGCCAGATGTCCAGGGGGTTGCCGACGCCGATCCAGTCGGGGATCCCCTGCTTCAACTCCTTTGCCAGACCTTCGGGGAGATTCGCCAGGGTGAGCCCCAGGGGCTCGCAGGCGTCGACCACCATGATGCCGCCCGCCCCGGTGATCGTCAGGACGGCGACGCGGGGGCCTTTCATTTCACCCAGCATGAGGAGGGCATGGACGGCGTCGGTCAGTTCGGAGCCGTCGTTCACACGGAGAACTCCCGTCCGGCGGAAGGCCGCCTCGAAGACGGCGTCCTCCCCCACGAGGGAGCCCGTGTGGGAAAGGGCCGCCCGCGCCCCTGCCCCGGTGCGACCCGACTTGAAGACCAGGACGGGCTTCCGGCGGGTGATCCGGGCTGCCGTCTCCAGGAACGCCGCGCCCCGGGAGACGCCCTCCATGTAAATGAAAATGATCTCCGTTTCCGGATCGTCTTCCAGGTATTCCAGGGCGTCCACGACGTCCACGTCGGCGCCGTTGCCGATGTCGATGGCCTTTCCCCAGTGCCGGTAGCCCATGTTCGGGGCCGCCATCTGGATGAAGCCCGTCTGGGCGATGACGGAGACGGGTGGGTAGGCCCGGGGGCGCTCCGTGTCCATGAAGGCCGTGGTGAAGTTTCTGAAGTTGTTCAGAATCCCCATTGTGTTCGGGCCCAGGACCCGGACGCCGCCCTCCCGGGCGGTCCGAACGATCTCCTCCTGCATCGCTTTTCCCTGTGCGTCCGCGTCGGAGAAACCCTGGGTGATGACGACAACCCGGTCGATGCCGGCGCGGATGCAGTCCTTAAGGGCCGGCAGGACCCGGTCCCGGCCGGTGGAAATGACCGCCAGGTCCGCCGGTTCGGGGAGGTCCAGGACGCTTTTGTAGGATTTCCGTCCGTAGATCTCTTCGGCGTTGGGGTTGATGGGGTAGAGGCGGCCTTCATAGCCGTAGCGGAGCATGGTCTCGGCGTTGTTGTAGCTGTCGGGGCCCGAGGCCCGGGGAACGCCGATCAGGGCGACGGAGCGCGGCTCCAGGAATTTCTTCATGCAGGGGTCTCCGTGGGGGGGCGTTTCCAGACGACGTCTGGATCCCGGGCCGCCTTCACCTCGTCGAGGCGGCGGACCGGCGTCGTGAGCGGGGCCGAGCGGACCTGGTCCGGATTGTCCCGGGCCTCTCCGGCGATGGCGATCATGGCGTCGCAGAAGGAATCCAGCGTCTCGATGCTTTCCGTCTCGCCCGGCTCGATCATGATCGCCTCGGGGACGATCAGGGGAAAATAGATGGTGGGCGGGTGGAAGCCGTAGTCCAGGAGGCGCTTGGCCATGTCCGAGGTATGAACGCCGCTCTCCCGGACCTGCCGGCGACCGGAGAAGACGCATTCGTGCATGCATGTCCGCGGGTACGGGAGATCGAAATGGGGTTCGAGGCGTGCCTTCACATAGTTGGCGTTCAGCACGGCCGTTTCGGCGACGTGCCGGAGCCCCTCCGCCCCGAGGGTCCGGATGTACGTATAGGCCTTCACCATGACGCCCGCGTTGCCGTAAAAGGCCCGGACGCGACCGATGGTGTCCGGAGCCGCATACTCCCACCCGTACCCTTCGTCGGTCTTGACGACCCGGGGAACGGGCAGGAAGGGGATCAGTTCCTTTGATACCCCGACGGGTCCGCTCCCGGGCCCCCCGCACCCGTGTGGGGTGGAGAAGGTCTTGTGCAGGTTGAGCTGGATCACGTCGAATCCGAGATCTCCCGGCCGGGCTATGCCCAGGAAGGCGTTGGCGTTGGCGCCGTCGCCGTAGAGGAGTCCCCCCCGTTCGTGGACGATGGCCGCCACCCCGGTGATGTTGCGCTCGAAGAGCCCCAGGGTGTTCGGGTTCGTCAGCATGAGCCCGGCGACCTCCTCCGTCATGAGCGACCGGAGATGGTCCAGGTCCACGCCGCCCTCGCCATTGGATCGGACCGTCGTCACGGAGTAGCCGCAGAGGGCCCCCGAGGCGGGGTTCGTGCCGTGGGCGGAATCGGGGATCAGGATTCGCGACCGCCGTTCCCCCCGTTTCTCGAAGCATTTCTTGATCATCATGACGCCTGTCAGCTCCCCGTGGGCGCCCGCGGCGGGCTGAAGGGTAAAATCGGCCATGCCGAAGATTTCCGCCAGGGCCTCCTTCAGTTCGAAGAGGAGTTGCAGGGTACCCTGGGCGTAGGACTCCGGGACATACGGATGGAGGCCTGCAAAGCCCGCCAGCCGCGCCGTCTCCTCGTTGAGCTTGGGGTTGTACTTCATGGTGCAGGAGCCCAGGGGGTAGAACCCCATGTCGACGCCGAAATTGCGCCGGGAGAGGGCCGTGTAGTGGCGGATCAGATCCACTTCCGCCACCTCCGGCAGGTCCACGTCACCCCGCAGCAGGTCCGGGCCGATCACACCCTCCAGGGGCGGGGCGGGAACGTCGCTCGCCGGAACGGCGGTAGCCTGCCGGCCGGGCCGGCTTTTTTCGAAGATCAGTTCCATGGCAGTCCTCGGGCTGTCCTATTTTTTGCGAAGGAGATCGTACTCTTCCCGGTTCAGGTACCCGTCACCGTTCCGGTCGGCGTTCCGGAAGGCCTCGGGGGTGACGTCCCGGATCCAGATCTTGATTTCCTCGAAGCTGATCTTGCCGTCGCTGTTGACATCGATCTGCCCGAAGGTGACCATGGCGTCCATCCGTACGATCCTGTCCGCCGGCAGGGAGTAGTGGGTCTGAACGATCAGCCAGTTCTTTCCTTTCTTCCGGAGGACCGCGGTCAGGCGGCCGCCGATGTTCCGGTCAGCGCCACCCATGATGCAGGAAATTCGGAGATCCGCGGCCACCCAGGCAACGGATCCCTGTGCCCCGGAGGACAGGACGGACCAGCCGATCGACTTGATCTTGTCGATGCGGGCGAAGTCCCGGGCGTAGGCCTTGCTCATCGCCTCCCGGCCGATGAACTGCTCGTCGAGGTTCGTACCGATGGCCGTGACGCTGTCGTCGTGAAGGGCCATGATCCCTTTCAGATCCTTCTTGATGTAGAGATCGATGAACCGGTCGAACGTGAGCATGGCTTCGTCTGCAGTCCTGGAGTAGGCCGCGAAGGAAGCCGGCGGGGCGGCCAGGGCGGCAGCCAGAAACAGGAAGGCGGAAAGAAGGGTCAGAGGGAGCCGGAATTTCCGGAAGTACGATGCCGTTTTCATCATGTCCTCCTTGTTCGCTGGAAATGGTTCGGGACCGGAAGGGGTCTTCCTCCCCGCGTCACGCGGAAATGGTGCGGAGCCGCTCCAGGATGGGGCGGTCTCCCGGGGTTTCCGGAACGACGACGCCGTGGGGGAATGGCCGTCCCTCCCGGTTCACGTGAACGAAGGTCAGGAAGCCGTCCACGAGCAGCCTCATATCGTTCTGCAGGAACACCTGGATGTAGGCCAGGAGACTGGTCAGCCCGGCCTTCACGATGCGGCTCTCGTAGCGGATGATGGAGCCGCTGGGCACGGGCTTCTTGAACACCAGGCCGTGGATGTTGACGCACAGGACGTTCGCCGGGGAGGTGATGCCCGCGGCGGCGATGAAGCCCGCCTCCACGAACCATTCGGCGTTCCGGCCCGCGAAGAGGGTGCCGTGATGGTTCAGGTCCTCGCTCTTGACAAGCCGGGTGACCACATGAGTGGGAGGTCTGGAATCGGCCATGATTTTTTCCATTTATGATCAGGAGCTCCGAGCGCCGGCCAGAATCTCCGCCGCTCTTTCCATGTCGCCCCTGGAGAGCATCTCCGTTGCGCAGAAGAGCAGGCAGCCCTCCAACTCCGGATAACCGCGCCCCAGCTCGAAGCCGCCGACGATCCCCCCCCTTTCAAGGGCCGCATTGGTGCCCCGGGGGTCCGGGCAGCGGAGCACGAATTCGTTGAACACGGGGCCGCTGAAGACGGGCTTCCAGCCCGGCAACCCGAGGAGAAGATCCTTCAGGAAGAGGGCCTTCCAGACATTCAGCTCGGCCAGCTTTCTCAGGTTCTTCCCCAGGCCGGCGAGGTAGACCGAGGCGGCGAGCGCGCAGAGGGCCTCATTGGAGCAGATGTTGGAGGTGGCCTTCTCCCGGCGGATGTGCTGCTCTCTTGTCTGCAGGGTCAGGACAAAGGCCCGTTTCCCGTCCCGATCCACCGTGGCCCCGGCGAGGCGCCCCGGAATCTTGCGCAGCAGCTTTTCCGAGGCGGCGAAGATTCCCAGGTAGGGACCGCCGTAGGCCATGGGATTGCCGAAGCTCTGCCCCTCTCCCGCGACGATGTCCGCCCCCGATGCCCCGGGAGGCTTCAGGAGACCCAGCGACAGGGCCTCGGTGAATCCGGCGACGAGGAGCGCGCCGGGGCCGTGGACCGCCGGCTCGAGGGCGGCGAGGTCTTCGATGACCCCGAAGAAATTGGGGGACTGGATGACGACCGCCGCCGTCCGTTCGTCGACGGCTTCCTGCAGCGCTTTCCCGTCGACCCGGCCGTCGGCGCCGAAGGGGACCTCCTCTACGTCGTACCCGTTCGCCCAGGCATAGGTCGAGAGGACCCGGCGATACTCGGGATGGACGGACCGGGCGGTGACAAGGCGGCTCCGTCCCAGGGTCTTGGCGGCCAGGACCGCCGCTTCCGCGACGGCGGAGGCGCCGTCGTACATGGACGCGTTGGCCACCTGCATTCCCGTCAGGCCGGCGATCATGGTCTGGTATTCGTAGATGGCCTGGAGGATACCCTGGCTGATCTCCGCCTGGTAGGGCGTGTAGGCGGTGTAAAATTCGGAACGGCCCGTAACATGGCCCACGACGGCGGGAATGTAGTGCCGGTAAGCGCCCGCCCCGGCCAGGACGATGCGGCCCGGACGGTTCCGTGATGCCATCTCCTCCAGCAGGGAGAAGGCCTCCTGCTCCGCCAGGGGCGACGGCAGGTTCAGGGGGGCCTTCAGCCGGAAGGGTTCCGGGATGTCAGAAAACAGATCCTCCACGGAGGCGACACCGATGGTTTCCAGCATCCGCCGCCTGTCACGCTCTGTGTGGGGCACGTATTCCATGGCACCGTCCTGAAAAGGATTTCCACTTTCTTAAGCCGGCGGGCACGTTCGTCATCCATGCCCGCGATCTTGCCCGGCCGGTTTTGTATGAAGATGCCTTTGCTCAAGCTGCTCAAGAGGGGTTGGATGCAAGGCGCCCGAAGTTCCGGGCCGTGAGGCGTACTTTTTCGTACGTCGAACGGCAGGGGACGAGGGCAACACAGCAGACGACCCCTCTTCAGCAGCCTGTCAGTGGGGTTCCTGCAGGATCATCTCACTATACGCCGCCGCGTCCATCAGTCCGTCCAGCTCCTTCGGATCGTCCATTTTGATCCGGGCGATCCACCCCTCGCCGAAGGCGTCCTGGTTGACCAGTTCGGGCCTGCTTTCCAGTTCGGAATTGACGGCAATGACCTCGCCGCTTACGGGGGCGTAGATGTCGGATACGGACTTCACCGATTCCACCACGGCGAAGGCCTCTGCCTGGCGGACCTTTCTTCCCGTCTGCGGCAGCTCCACGAAGACGATGTCCGTCAACATCTCCTGGGCATAGTCGGTGATGCCCACGGTGACCGTTCCGTCAGGCCCGGCCAGGGCCCATTCGTGCTCCCGGGAGTATCTGCGATCCGTCGGATTCGGTTTGGCCATAGGTGCTCCTTATATAAAGGTGTTGTAGAATTCGTTTTTCTTTTCCTTCCGGTAGAAGGGAAGCGGGACGACGGTCGCCCGGGCGTCGCTCTGCCGGATCCGGATCGTGAGCGGGGTCCCCGGCTCGCGGCAGTCGGGAGGGACGAAGGCCAATCCCACGGCCCGCTGCAGGGTCGGCGCAAAGGTCCCGGAGGTCACGTCGCCGATGACCGCGCCGTCCCGGATGACCTGGTATCCATGGCGGGCGATCCCCCGGTCTTCCATCTGGAATCCCACCAGTTTGCGGCGAATTCCTTCCTGCTTCTGCCTGGCCAGGGCGTCGCGGCCGACGAAGTCCTTCTCGAGGTTCACCAGCCAGCCGTAGACGACCTCGTAGGGGGTGACGCCTTCGCACATCTCGTTCCCGTAAAGCATCATGCCCGCTTCCAGGCGAAGCGTGTCGCGGGCGCCGAGCCCGGCGGGCCGGATCCCATGAGCCCTGCCGGCGTCGAGAAGGAGATCCCAGACGTTTCCCGCCTCCTCCGACGCCACATAGACCTCGAAGCCGTCCTCCCCGGTGTAGCCGCTCCGGGAGATCACAGCCGGGACGGACCCGACGGAGGTTTCCAGGAACGTGTAGTAGGACAGCGGCTTGAGAAGGACCGGAACGAGTCCCTGGAGAATCCCCTCCGCCCGGGGTCCCTGGATGTCGATCTTGCCGATGGCGTCGCTCCGGTCGGTGATGTCGACCCGGTGCCCCGTCCGTTCCCGCAGATTCATGAGCCAGCGGAAATCCTTTTCCAGGGTGGAGGCATTGGTCACCAGGCGGTATCGATCCAGGCCGAAACGGTATACCGTCAGGTCGTCCAGGATCCCGCCCTTCTCGTTCACCAGAAGGCTCAGGCGCATCTGGCCCGTCTCGAGCGGAGCCAGGTCGCGGGTCAGGGCCATCTGGAGGAACGGCAGGGCCTCGGAGCCCGATACGTCGATCTCGCCCATGTGGCAGGTGTCGAACAGGGTGACCCGCTCCCGGGTGGCATGGTGCTCCTCGATCACGTTGGTGTACTGGACCGGCATGGCCCAGCCCCCGAAATCGATGATCCGGGCCCCAAGGGCTTCATGGCGGCTGAAGAGAGGGGTTCTGTTCATGGTTTGTTCCCGAGATGCTTCTGTTCGGAGTGCCGACGGCTCATGGTCGGGGCCCGCCGCTACAGGAACCGGTAGATGATGGACAGGGCCAGGAGGATGACGGCGACAAAGATGAATACATCCACTTTTTTATAGGCTTTCGCTCCGGCCACGACGTAGCCGCAGCCGTCGCAGACGACGAGTCCTCCTTCGACGGGAGCCCCGCAGTGCGGGCACGCCTTCTTCCCGTCGGCTTGGGGGAGCTTCTGGGCGACGCTTTTCCGCAGCTCTTCGTGGATGTCGTACCGCCATTCGCAGTCTTCGGTGGGACATCTCCCCTTGGGGTCCATGTTGTCGGTCCAGATGAAACTCTTCTGACAGAGAGGACAGGTGATCTTCTGCATGAAACGTCTCCATGAACGGGATAAGGGAGTTGCCTGCGGGAAACGGGATTCCGTTTGCGCTTCACACGTACACCAATTCCCGCCCCATTTCAAGGAACAAAACGCCGGAAACCCGCGAGGGCGCTTGGCGACGGAACCGGAGGCACGGCCGGGGCGGCGGGGAAAAGGATCTCCCCGGGGTCGGGAAACGCGGCCGTTGATTTGTTCGGTGGAATGGGTTATAGGTTGCTTCCGTTTCATGGGACCCTGCAGGCATTCCATGCCTGCACCCCCTGCCGCTCCCGTGAAATGACAAGTGAAACGCGGAGTTCACGATGATCCGGTTCGATGCCGTCCACAAGTGGTTCAAGGATCTGCACGTTCTCAATGACATCAATCTCCATGTGAAGCAGGGCGAGGTCGTCGTCGTCTGCGGCCCCTCGGGATCGGGGAAATCGACCCTCATCCGGACGATCAACAAGCTGGAGCCCATCCAGAAAGGCCGGCTTGTCGTCGACGGCAAGGACCTTTCGGACCGGAAGACGGACATCAACAGGCTCCGGGCTGAAATCGGCTTTGTCTTTCAGCAGTTCAATCTCTATCCCCACCTGACCGCCATCAAAAACATCACCCTGGCTCCCATCAAGATCCGCAAACTTCCGAAAAAACAGGCGGAAGAGGAAGCGATGGCGCTCCTGGAGCGCGTGGGGCTGGCGGACCGTCGGGATTCCTATCCCTCCCAGCTCTCCGGCGGGCAGCAGCAGCGGGTTGCCATCGCCAGGGGGCTGGCCATGAAGCCCAAGATCATGTGCTTCGACGAGCCCACCTCGGCCCTGGACCCGGAAATGATCGGCGAGGTGCTCCAGGTCATGCAGGGGCTCGCCCACACGGGCATGACCCTGATGGTGGTCACCCACGAGATGGGGTTTGCCCGGGAAGTGGCGGACCGCGTCATCTTCATGGATTACGGGGTTGTTCTCGAGGAGGCCGCTCCGGAGGAGTTCTTCCGGAATCCAAAACATGAAAGGGCTCAGCTCTTCCTGAAAGAGATCCTGTCGCCCATGCACTAACCTTAAATAATAGAAGGAGGAAGGAACATGAAAAGGACGGCGGTATGGTTGATGGCGGTGCTTTTCTTCGTGGCCCTCTGCGGCGCGGCTGCAGCGGCCGACACGCTGGTGGACGCGAAGAAGAAGGGCGTCTTCGTCTGCGGCGTGAAGGATTCCACGCCCGGGTTCGGTTACATCGATGAAAAAAGCCGGGACATCGTCGGTTATGATGTCGATTTCTGCCGGGCCATCGCGAAGAAGATGGGCGTCAGGCTGGAGTTGAAACCCGTCACCTCGGCCTCACGGATCCCCCAGCTCATCGCCGGCAACATCGACATGATCGCCGCCACGATGACCAAAACGGCGGATCGGGCCAAGCAGATCGACTTCAGCTACACCTACTTCTTCACCGGGCAGAAGTTCATCACCCGGAAGGGAGAGGTGAAGAAGCTGCAGGACCTGGCGGGCAAGAGAATCGGAACCGCCAAGGGCTCGACCTCCGAGCAGAACGCCAAGAAGGCCCTGCCGACGGCAACCATCCTGTCCTTCGACGATTATCCCCAGGCGTTTCTGGCCCTGCAGCAGGGCAAGGTCGCAGCGGTGACCACCGACGAGTCGATCCTGGCCAACATCCTGGACAAAGCCCCGGACAAGACCAAGTACGAGATTCCCGACATCCAGATCTCCGACGAGCCCTATGGCCTCGGGATGCGGAAGGGCGACAAGAACCTGGTCGATTTCGTGAACAAGACGCTCGTGGAGATGGAGAAAAAGGGCGAAGCGAAGAAGATCTTCGACAAGTGGTTTGGACCCAAGGGGATGGCCTTCCACATGGCTCGCACCTTCAAGATCACGACGAAGAAAGAGCCCTGGGAGAAGTAATAAGCGGTGTTCAGCTATCAGTTCGACTGGTCGGTCGTCACTTCGGGCCAGTATTTCGAATGGCTCGTGTCGGGGCTCAAGATCACGCTTGAGCTCTCCGTCTGGTCGATTGTCCTTTCCTTTCTGCTGGGCCTGATCATTGCCGTCATGAGGATGAGCAATGTCAGGCCCATTCTCTGGTTTTCCCACGCGTACCTGGAATTCTTCCGGAACACACCGCTTTTGGTCCAGATCTTTTTCTGGTATTTCGGGTCCTACCAGATCCTGCCGAAGGCCGTGAACGACTGGCTCAACAGCGTGAATTTCGAGTTTGCCGCGGCTGTCATTGCGCTCACGATCTACACCTCCGCCTTCATTGCCGAGGACATCCGCTCCGGGGTCCGCTCCATCCCGAAAGAGCAGATGGAGGCCGCCCGCAGTTCCGGATTCTCGTATATCCGCTCCATGCTGTACATTGTCCTGCCCCAGGCGGTCCGGCTGACGATTCCGCCCCTGATCAACCAGTTCCTCAACGTGACGAAGAACTCGTCCCTGGCCATGACGATCGGGGTGGCGGAGATCACCTACCAGGCAAGGCAGGTGGAGAGTTACACCTTCAAGGGCTTTGAGGCGTTCACGGCGGCGACGCTGGTATACCTGATCCTGTCGCTGGTCATCGCAGGGATGATGACGATCTACAACCGGAAAGTTCTCAGTCCCATGATGGGAGGAAAGTGACCGTGGACGGGGGCTTTGACTTCACCGTAATCTGGACCAACATCGCCCACTTCATGGTCGGCCGCTACCCCAGCGGGCCCATGGGCGGGGTGCTTCTGACGCTCTACCTGGCGATCGTGTCCCTCTTCCTGTCCTTTCTCGGAGGGATGATCCTGGGGCTGATGTGCGTGGTCCGGAATCCGCTGATCCGTTACCCTACCCTGGCAGTGGTCAACCTGGTTCGGGGAATCCCGCTTCTGCTCGTGATTTTCTGGATGTATTTCCTCCTGCCCTTCGTCATGGGACGGACGATGCCGGAGGCCTGGACGGTCATTGCGGCCCTCTCGATCTTCACCTCCGCCTACATGTCCCAGATTGTTCAGGCGGGGATTGAGGGGATCCCGAAAGGGCAGACCGAAGCGGCCCTCTCGACAGGCCTTCACCCCTGGATGGCCATGGTTTTCATCGTCCTGCCCCAGGCCCTGCGGAACATGATCCCGTCGTTCGTCAACCAGTTCGTCTCCATGATCAAGGACACGTCGCTGGCATTCATTGTCGGTGTGTCGGAGCTGACCCACGTGGCCACACAGGTGAACAACCGGACCATGATCTACCCGGCGGAGATCTTTTTGTTCATCTCCATCGTCTATTTCATCATCTGTTTTGCCTTCACGACCCTGTCGAGGTGGCTGGAGAAGAGGCTGGCCCTTGCGGGCCGTTGAAAAAGCGCCCGTCTGCTGCGTTTCCATCATTCCTCGGGAAGCGGAAAACGCTTTGCCCTGATTCCCCGTGAGATGCGGTCCCGCCGCTTCACTTGGCGTTTTTGAATTTCCGCGGCAGGGGCGGCGCCTCATACGTGTCCGTGACGACCTCGATGTAGGCCCCGCTGCCGCATCCCTCCGCCTTTCTCACGGCTTCGTCGAGCTCGCCGCAGGTGGTCGCCCGGGCGGCAAACCAGCCTTCGCATCCCAGTGCCTCGGGCAGCCTGTGGTAATTCCATTGCGCCAGGTCGTTATAGTATATGCCGGGATCCCTGCAGAGAAGACGCTCGATCAGGTATCCGTTGTTGTTGATCACGAACAGGATCGGCTTCAGTCCATAGCGGTGGAACATGCAGATCTCCTGGGCCGTGAGCTGGTGGGAGCCTTCGCCGGTGACAAGGATGGTCCTCCGGCCCGGGTCGGCCAGAGCCGCGCCGAAGGCGGCCGGTGTAGCCCAGCCGATGGAGCCCCACAGAGACTGATTGTGAAACGTCGAGCCTGCAGGCATCCGGGCGAACGCGAATCCCATGGACGCGGTGCCCGTCTCGACCATCACGATGTCTCCCGGTTTCAACATCCGTTCCAGTCGCGGGTACAGGAAGGACGAGGTGATTTTGCCGGCCGGGCTGCCTTCCGGGTCGCCGAGACTCTGGACCCGCGGGGCTTTCACGTCCGTGCGCCGGGGGAGCCTTCCCGCCAGCGCCGTCAGCACATCCCGGATTTCCACGTTGTTGTAGACGGCATACCCCACCCGTACATGATGGAGCATAATGTTGATGCTCTTTGCCGGGTCGATCCTTGCGGTGAAGCCGCCGGAACTCAGGTCCGTCATGAGCGCGCCGATTTCGATGACGCAGTCGCATCCTTCGACAAATTCGCGAACCTCCTCGTTCATGAGCCGTCCGTCATAGATGCCGATGTATCCCGGATGGGATTCGTCAAGCACGGACTTGTCCATGATCATGGCGGCAAACGGCAGCCCCGAAGCGGTCACCAGATCGGTTGCGGCTTCTTTCAGCCCGCAGCGGGAAAGGATGATGCCCGGCAGGAAGCAGGCGGATCCAGCGCGGGACACGGCATCGACGATGGCGTCCGCCGCCTTTTCGAGAGCCGAAGGGTCGCTTTCGCGGGTCTCGACGGCCGGAACCGATCCGTTCACCGGCATATCCGCATAATCGGCGGGGAGGCCCATATAGACCGGTCGACGGTGATAGAAAGCCGCCGCAATCAGCCGCTCCGTTTCACCGATGCAGTTGTCCGGCGTCAGGATCGCCCGTCCGCAGACCACCGGCTCGGTCATATGATAAAAAAAATCGAATTGGCCGTTGCCGAACGTGTGATGAACCAGACGTCGGGATTTCCTGGTCCCGCTCGACGGCATTCCCACCAGGTGAAAGACCGGAAGGTGCTCCGCATAGGAGCCGGCAATCCCGTTGACGGCGCTGAGCTCACCCACCCCGTAGGTGGTGCTCAATGCAGCGGCGCCCCGGATCCGGGCGTATCCGTCCGCCGCGTAGGCGGCGTTCAGTTCGTTGCAGTTGCCGATCCAGCGGAAGCTGCCGTCCGTGCAGATTGCATCGTTGACAGGAAAGGCAAAGTCTCCCGGCACCCCGAAAATGTCGTTGATGCCGATGGCCGAGAGACGTGAGAGTACGTGTTGAATCAAGGTCTTATTCATGTCCCGATCCCTCCTTCCGAATGGAGAACCCCGTCAGATGTTGCCTCCTGGAAAACCGGAGACTTCGCATTGTACCTGTCCGGGCCCTGTCCTGCATTAAAGGAAAGGCCTGGGTATATGAATTGAGAAGGAATTCCGGGAAAAAGGCCCTCCATCCGTCGTGCTGAATGTCCTTCGGAGAATCAGCACCCCGGTGCATCATGGAATTCCAGGCCGGCCTCCCGGTCCGGTCAGCCGGTGGCAGGAAAACTTGCGATGGGGACACTTCGAAAAGATTGTTTTCCCGTATTCGCCCGGGGTGCATCCGAACTCCGATTCCGCTCGGGTTTCGGATACTCCCGGGGATCAACGAGGCAGGGGGTTCGGTGATCGCGGGCACGAATATCGAGGTCAGACCTGTGAAATGGATATCTTGGCAGAATTCATATCATTGCTATGTCATCTTTGTCGAGGGGAAACGAAGAATTCCGATGGCACAGCCTGGTTCCGTCTGCAAAAAGAAAACGGCCTTGTTTTTCTAAAAGCGTTCCTGGAGTATCTCCGCGAAGAAGCGTTCCTTCTTCTTTGGATACCAGAGACTGCCTTCGTAATCGACAATGAGCCTGCCGTCCAGGTGGTCAATCTCGTGCTGGGCGATGCGGGCCAGGAAATCCAGGTAGCGCCGGTTGATCTTTTTCCCGTGGCGGTCCAGGGCCCGGACCTTGATCTCCGGGAACCGGTCGATCTCCACCTGGATGTCGGGGCAGGAAAGGCATCCCTCCGCCCCCTTCACCGGTTCCCCCCGGGACTGGGTGATCCGCGGGTTGACCAGGACGTCGAAATCGTCCTCCTTCTTCGACCAGGTCTTCTCGTCGAAACCCTTGTTCCGGAACACCACGATCCTCTCGCTGATGCCGATCTGCGGGGCCGCCAGGCCCAGGGCGTCATTGCGATCGAGAAAGGTTTTCACCAGCGTCTCGATGTTCCGGATCGTTTCCGGAGTGAACGGGAATACCGCCTCCCGGCAGGGAGTTCTCAGGATGGCAGCATCGCCGGCATTTTTTCCGGTTTCGGTCCACAGGGTCAGGACTCGTTTCCCCTCCATGCCTTCCATTCCTTTCTTTTCATGAATCTTGCGAGCCTATAGCACCAGGCGCCCCGTGATGCAAGGGAGTGGGCGAAACTCCTTGATTATTTGTGGAGTGTCTGTTAGCCTCTGCCCCTCACCGACGGAAGAACCCATGTTGACCTCATTGATTCACCGGATGATCAGCAGGCAGGCAAAAAAGGAATTTTCCAGGGCCGTGAATTTCCAGGCCGGCCCGCCCCCGGAACTGCCGGCCTGCAACGACTCGGAGTCCCGCCTTCTCTATCTTCACATTCCCTTTTGCGAACGGCTGTGTCCCTACTGCTCGTTCAACCGGTTTGTCTTCCAGGAAAAGGTCTGCCGCCGCTATTTCAAGGCCCTGAGGAAAGAGATGGGCCTCTACCGGGCCCGGGGCTATGATTTCCAGGGCATCTACGTCGGGGGCGGCACACCGACGGTCCTGCCGGACGAACTGGCGGAAACGCTTCACCTGGCGCGGGAAACATTCGGGGTCCGCGAGATCTCCGTGGAGACAAACCCGAATCACCTGACGGACCGGAACGTTGAAATCCTGCAGAAGGCGGGGGTGAACCGCCTTTCCGTGGGCATCCAGAGCTTCGATGACGGGCTCCTGCGGCAGATGGAGCGGCGCGACAAGTACGGGGGCGGGGAGGAGATTCTCGCTCGCCTCCGGACGTACCAGGGAGCGTTCGATACGCTCAACGCCGACATGATGTTCAATTTCCCCACCCAGACGCCCAAGATGCTCGACCGGGATCTGGACGTCCTGCTGGGGAGCGGTGTGGACCAGGTGACATATTACCCCCTGATGGTGTCTGATTCAACACGCCAGATGGTCACCCGGACGCTCGGGTACGTGGACATGAAGCAGGAGGCCCTTTTCTACCGGCGCATTCTCGAACGGCTCCGGCCTGCCTACCGGATGTCCTCGGCCTGGTGCTTCTGCCGCAAACCCTCCCTCATCGATGAGTACATCGTGGATTACAGCGAGTATGCCGGCCTGGGCAGCGGATCCATCGGGTATCTCCACGGGACGTGCTATGCCAACACCTTCGACGTGGCCGACTACGTCACCCGGATCGGTCGGGGAGAGCCGCCGCTGATGGCCTCCCGGACCTTCAGCCTTGAGGAGAGGATCCGTTACGATTTCATGATGAAGCTGTTCGGCATGGAATTGAAGGAGTCGTACCTGAAGGAAAAGTTTGGGGCTGTGTACCCGTATCTCTGGAAAGACATTGCGGCCTTCGCCGCGGCTGGAGGGCTCCGCCGGCGGAATGGCACGTTTATCCTGACGGAACGGGGATGCTACTACTGGGTCATTCTGATGCGCGAGTTTTTCACGGCGGTGAACAATTTCCGCGATTTCTGCCGCGACGCCATCGTTTCTCCGCTGGTATGGTGAAGCCCGCCTTTCCCGTGGCCGGGTGATCCGGGCCGTGCGGCCGAAACCGCCGCGTCGCGGATTCACCTTCCCGCCGTGCAGGCGGGAGGGGCGTGATTGGAAAAGCCGGATTCCGTGAGGGAGGGAAATCAACATGGAAGAAGGGACAAAATCCCGGCTGCGGAAACTGCCGAAGATCGACGAGTTGATGCTGTCGCTGGAAAAGCGGGGTCTCCTCCGGCAGATTCCCCGGGAATTCGTCCGGGAGGCATGCCGCACCGCCGTGGACGACCTGCGGCGCCGGATCCTGGCTTCGGGTGCAGGCGAGGAATTTCCCGTTCCGGACCGGCAGGCGGTGGCCGAGGGCATTGAAAAGAGAATGGCCGACCTGGAATCCCCCCGGCTCAAGCGGGTTATCAATGCCACCGGCGTGATTCTTCACACGAATCTCGGGCGGGCCCCCTTGAGCCGGGAGGCGGTTCGCCGGGTGGCGGAAGTAGCCGGGGGATACTCGAATCTGGAGTTTGACCTGGAGAAGGGAGAGCGGGGACTCCGGTACGACCACGTCCGGGATCTGCTGCTTCTCCTGACCGGTGCGGAGGAGGCCCTCGTAGTGAACAACAACGCCGCCGCGGTCCTCCTTGTTCTGAACACCCTGGCGGAGGGGAGGGAGGCCGTTGTCTCCCGGGGGGAACTGGTCGAGATCGGCGGCGAGTTCCGGATTCCGGAGGTCATGGAGAAAAGCGGCGTCCGTCTCCGGGAGGTCGGCACGACCAACCGGACCCGCCTGGGAGACTACGAACGGGCTGTCACGGAGCAGACGGGCCTGATCCTGAAAGTGCATACAAGCAATTTCAGGGTGGTCGGATTTACCGAGGAAGTGGACGTTTCCGACCTCGTTGCGCTGGGGCGCAGAGCCGGAATCCCGGTCATGCATGACCTGGGAAGCGGATGCCTGATCGACCTGGAGCCCTTCGGGCTGGAGCGGGAGCCCACCGTCCGGGAGGCCGTCGCCTCCGGGGCGGACGTGGTGACATTCAGCGGAGACAAGCTTCTCGGCGGGCCGCAGGCTGGGATCATCCTCGGCCGGAGGGAGAGCGTGGAGAGAATCCGCCGGAATCCCCTGAACCGGGCCCTCCGGATCGACAAGCTGACCCTGGCAGCCCTCGAGGCGACCCTGGCTGCATATCTGAAACCCGATCGGGCCCTGGAGGAAATCCGGGTCCTGAAGGCCCTCTCGGAGCCCCCGGAGGCAGTTCGGAGACGTGCCCGACGGCTCCTGACACTCCTCCGGCGGGCGGGGATCGAGGGGATCACCCTGTCCCTGAAACCGGGAACCGCCATGGCCGGAGGAGGCTCTCTTCCCGCCCGGGACATCCCCACCTGGCTGATCGGCGTCCGGATGGCCGGCCTGTCGTCGGCTTCCCTTGGTGACCGGCTCCGGCGGCTGCCGCTGCCGGTGGTCGTCCGGATCGCCGACGAGGAAGTCCTCCTGGACGCCCGCACCCTGGACGAGGGAGACCTCCACGCCGTCCGGGATGCCCTGCGGGCGGTGTCGGCGTCGTGACAGCGGACCCGAAGATGGAGCGGTATACGGTCGCGGCGGATGGCGAGGGCGTGCGGTTGGACGTGTACCTGGCCTGCAGGGACGCGGGCCTTTCAAGATCGCAGATCCGGAAGGCCGTGGAGGAGGGCCGGGTCCTCGTCAACGGCCGGCAGGTCAAGGCGGGGCATCGGCTTCGCGAGGGGGAGGCCGTGGACCTGGCGATACCCGAGCCAGCTCCGCTGGATGTTCAGCCGGAAGCGATTCCCCTGTCCGTCCTTTTCGAGGATGCTCACCTGCTGGTGGTGGACAAGCCGGCGGGAATGGTGGTCCACCCCGCAGCGGGCCATTCCAGTGGTACCCTCGTGCATGCCCTTCTTCATCACTGCCGGGATCTGTCCGGGATCGGCGGGGTGCTCCGGCCCGGGATCGTCCACCGTCTGGACCGCGACACGTCCGGGCTGCTCCTGGTTGCGAAGACGGACGGGGCTCATCGGGGTCTTACCGCGCAGTTCAGGGAGCGCAGCATCGACAAGACCTATCTGGCCGTGGTGCTGGGAGCGCCTCCGGCCGATGCCGGGGAGGTGCTCCTGCCCGTGGGGCGGCATCCGTCGGACCGGAAGAAGATGTCCACCCGGAGTTCCCGGGGCCGGGAGGCCGTCACCCGCTGGCGCGTGCGGGAGCGCTTCGGCGCCGCGACGCTGCTGGAGGTCGGCCTCCTGACGGGCAGGACCCACCAGATCCGGGTACACCTTGCTTCCCAGGGGTATCCCGTCGTAGGAGACGCGGTTTACGGACGGTCCGGCCTGCTGAAGTCGGTTGCGGACATGGAAACCCGGTCGATTCTCCGGGGAATGAAACGCCAGGCCCTGCACGCAGCCCGGATCGCCTTCCGGCATCCCCTTCAGGGAGTTTCCCTGTCGTTCGAGTCCCCCCTGCCTGCGGACATGGCGGGACTGTGCGAAGCCCTCCGGGGGAGGCGGACGCATGTTTGATCTCGTGCAGAGAGGATCCGTATCGTACCTTGAATGTGTGCCCCTGAGGGAACTGGGTTTCGTGACCCATGCCTTCTGCACGCGCCGGGAAGGCGTCAGCTCCGGACCTTTCGAAAGCCTCAACTTCAGTACTTCCGAGGGGGACCCGGAGGAATGTGTCCGGGCGAACTGGGACCGGACGGCGGAGGCCTTCGGCCTGACCCGGCGGCAGTTTTTCAACGTTCACCAGGTGCACGGGAACGACGTCCTGGTCATCGATGATCCAGCGTTCATGACCTTCACCTGCCAGCCCCTCCGCTGCGATGCCATCGTTACGACCCGGCCGGGCCTGGCCCTCTGCATCCGGACGGCGGACTGCGTTCCCATCCTGTTGGCGGACCCCCGGAAAGGGGTGATCGCGGCGGTTCACGCAGGCTGGCGGGGGACCTCCCTGGGTGTCACAGGGCGGGCGGTCGACTGTTTCCGGGACCGCTTTTCGTCCGATCCGCGGGATCTCCTGGCAGCGGTGGGGCCGGCCATCGGGCCGTGCTGCTACGAGGTGGATGCGCCCGTCCACCGGGCCATGGAGGACCTGGGACCCGGCCAGACGTCGTTTCTGACCCCGACGGGGCCGGGGAAGTGGAGGCTCGACCTGGCGGCGGCGAATCGTTCCCAGTTGCTGGAACGCGGCCTTTCTCCGGAAAGGGTCTATCTGTCCGGTACCTGCACTTCCTGCGGGACCGAACACTGGTTTTCCCACCGCCGGGACGCGGGGCGCTCGGGCCGGCACCTGAATTTCATTTTGATGGACCGGATGCCGGATATCCTGTAAGATAAAAAAGCCTTGACACTTTATAGGGCATCGGGTAGAGGGAGTCGGGAATTTTGAAAGGTAACGTCTAAGCCTCCCTTTTCAAGTGTTTCCAGCGTTCCAATTGGCAAACCGGTTCGAATCCAGATTTGTATTTCTGACTCATGGCCAATTCCACGTGAAGACAGTGGGAAACATGGTGCCGGGAACGGTCATGCGTGTCGGCGCATGATGACGTTCCGGCTGAATCCGTGCAGCGACACGGAAAGGAAATCGACATGAACATCGAGGAAATCAAGAGACTCCCCATCAGCGAATTGGCCGGCCTGGCGAAGGATCTCAATGTGCCGGGCGCCGGAGGCATGCGGCGGCAGGACCTCATCTTTTCCATCCTGCAGGCACAGTCGGACAAGAACGGCGTCATCTCAGGAACCGGCGTTCTGGAGATCCTTCCGGACGGGTTCGGATTCCTTCGCGCCGTAGACTACAACTATCTTCCCAGCCCCGACGACATCTATGTATCCCCTTCCCAGATCCGGCGCTTCAGCCTGCGGACCGGCGACACGATTTCCGGAGAGGTCCGGCCCCCCAAGGAGGGCGAGAAATACTTCGCCCTGCTGAAGGTCGATTCAGTCAACTATGAACATCCAGACGCCGCCAGGGACAAGATCCTCTTTGACAACCTGACACCGCTGTATCCCCAGGAAAAACTGGCCCTGGAATCGGATTCGGAGAACTTCTCGACCCGCATCATGGATCTCTTCACGCCCATCGGGAAAGGGCAGCGGGGCTTGATCGTGTCTCCCCCCCGGGCGGGGAAAACGGTTCTCCTGCAGGATATCGCCCACAGCATCGCCAAGAACCACAAGGAAGTGATCCTCATGGTCCTGCTCATCGACGAGCGGCCGGAGGAAGTCACGGACATGCAGCGGAGCGTCCAGGGGGAGGTCATCTCCTCCACGTTCGACGAACCGGCCACCCGACACGTCCAGGTGGCGGAGATGGTCATCGAGAAGGCGAAACGGCTCGTGGAGCACAAGCGCGACGTGGTCATCCTGCTGGACAGCATCACCCGGCTGGCCCGGGCATACAACACCGTGGTTCCGCCCAGCGGGAAGGTCCTCTCCGGCGGCGTCGATTCCAACGCTCTCCACAAGCCGAAACGCTTCTTCGGAGCGGCTCGCAACATTGAAAACGGCGGGAGCCTGACCATCATCTCCACGGCCCTCATCGATACGGGAAGCCGGATGGACGAGGTCATCTTCGAGGAGTTCAAGGGGACCGGCAACATGGAGCTGCACCTGGATCGCCGCATTGCCGACCGCCGGATCTTCCCGGCCTTCGACCTGATCCGCTCCGGAACCCGCAAGGAAGAGCTCCTGATTGCGAAGAACTATCTAAACCGGGTCTGGATCCTGCGGAGGCTCCTCCAGGAGATGAATCCCCTGGACGCCATCGAGTTCATCACCGACAAGATCCGGAAGACCGATACGAACCAGCTGTTCCTGGATTCCATGAACCAGTAAAATACCGCTTGAATTTTCCGGCCGATTTGATTAGATGCACACCCTTTCGTGAAACGGTTCGGATAAAAAAGGGAAAAGGAGACAGAATCCCATGAAAGAGGGAATCCATCCGGAATACAAGAATACGACCATCACCTGCGTCTGCGGGAATGTCATTGAAACGAAGTCCACCCGGCAGGACATCAAGGTCGAAATCTGCTCCAACTGCCATCCCTTTATGACGGGAAAGCAGAAAATCGTCGATACGGCCGGAAGGGTCGAGCGATTCAAGAAAAAGTATGCATCCCTGGAGCAGAATAAGGAAAAGTAAGCGAATTCTCCCCCTGCCGGGGGTGTTCATGAGACCGGTCAGGCGACCGGTTTTGTGGAGTGATCGACAGGAAGAGACGGTCCGGTTCCGTTGCATCCCGATCCGCCCACCGGTGTTCCAGCTTTCCCGGGGCAAAGTCCCCCGAAGTCTTCCAGGCAGGCACGGCCGTGACAGGCAGGCCCGCATGCCCGGAATTCCCGCCCCTTCTCCCGGATTCTCGGTAACTCCATGTTCAAGAGACTGAAAGACATAGATCAGCGGTTTCAGGAACTGGAGGGTTTGCTGAGCAGTTCCGACGTGGTCACCAAACCTTCCCTGTACCAGAAATATGCCAAGGAGCATTCCGACCTGCACGACCTGGTGGAGGCCTGGCGGGAATATGAAAAGCTGGGCGGGCAAATAGAGGAGGACCAGCGGATCCTCCGGGAGGACGACGAGGAGCTGAAGGAACTGGTGCGGGAAGAGCTGCCCCGGCTCAAGGAACAGAGGGCACTCCTGGAAGAGCGCCTGAAAATCCTCCTGCTTCCGAAAGACCCGAACGACGAGAGAAACGTTCTCCTGGAAATCCGCGCGGGTACGGGCGGCGACGAGGCGGGGCTCTTCGCCGCCGATCTCTTCCGCATGTACGCCCGCTATGCCGAGCGGTCCGGCTGGAAGGTCGAGGTGATCAGCGGCAGCCCGTCCGGAGGGGTGGGCGGTTTCAAGGAAATCATCGCCATGATCGAGGGCCGCGGAGCCTACAGCCGTCTCAAGTACGAGAGCGGCGTCCACCGGGTGCAGCGGGTTCCCGTTACGGAGTCCCAGGGCCGGATCCACACCTCGGCGGTGACGGTGGCGATTCTTCCGGAGGCCGAGGAGGTGGACCTTCAGATCGACCCGAACGATCTGCGGATCGATGTCTACCATTCCAGCGGCCACGGCGGGCAGAGCGTCAACACAACCGATTCCGCGGTGCGGATCACCCACCTGCCCACCGGCCTGATCGTCACCTGCCAGGATGAAAAATCCCAGCTCAAGAACAAGGCGAAGGCAATGAAGGTGCTCCGGGCGAGGCTACTGGACATCATGGTGCAGAAGCAGAACGCCGAAATAACGGAGGCCCGGCGAAGCCAGGTGGGGAGCGGGGACCGCAGCGAGCGCATCCGGACCTACAATTTTCCACAGGGCCGGGTCACGGATCATCGCATCGGGCTGACCCTGTACAACCTGGAGAGCATCCTGGACGGCGAGATTCAGGGGATTATCGACACCCTGACGACCCATTTCCAGGCGAACGCCCTCAAGGCGGCGACACCCGCCTGAAGCCGGCTCGTCCCGAGACCGTCGTGAATCGGGGGGATTCATGGCAACCATCCGTTCCGTCCTGCACGAGGCGACGGACTTCCTTCGCCGACACGGTTTGCCCACCCCGCGCCTGGACGCCGAAGTCCTGTTGTGCCGGTCTCTCGGGACAGATCGCACGCATCTTTATTCCCATCCCGAGGAGATCGTCGGTCTGGACACCCTCCGCAGGTTTCGCGAATGGGTGGAGAGGCGCCGGCGACAGGAGCCGGTCGCCTACATCGTCGGAGAAAAGGAGTTCTGGTCGATCCTCTTTGCCGTTGACCGGCGGGTCCTGATTCCCCGGGCGGACACGGAAATTCTTGTCGAAGAGGCCCTCCGGGTGGCACAGGCCCGTGACCGCATTCTGGATGTGGGAACGGGAAGCGGTGCCGTGGCTGTGGCGTTGTCCCGGGAGCTACCCCGGGCATGGATTGTGGCGACGGATCGCTCTCCCGAGGCCGCGACGGCGGCGGCGGGAAACGCGGAACGGGCGGGTGTGGCGGATCGGGTGTCCATCGTGGTGGCGGACCTCCTGGAGCCGCTGCGCGGACCTTTTGATCTGATCGTCTCAAACCCCCCTTACATTCCGGAGGATGAATTCAGGGAACTGCCTCCCGGGGTAAGGGAATATGAACCGAAAGAAGCCCTGTGGGCTCCCGGTGACGGAACGTCGGTACACCGCCGGCTGATCGCGGGCGCCTCGTCCGTCCTTCAGGAGGGAGGCTGGCTCCTGTTGGAGACGGGCGATCGGCAGGCGGGAGAACTCGCGGAAGCGTTGAAGGATGACGGCCGTTATGACCGCATCGGCATCCGGCAGGACTACGGGGGCCGGGACCGTGTCGTGAAGGCCAGGAAAATGGAGATCGATCATGGATAAAATCGTCATTCAGGGGGGCAGGAAGCTGAAGGGGGACGTTCCCGTCAGCGGCGCCAAGAACGCGGCGCTGCCCATCCTGTTTTCGGCGCTCCTGACGGAGGGGACGAACCGGTTCGGCAACATCCCGAACCTGGTGGACATCAAGACGGCCCGCAGGCTGCTGCATAATCTCGGTGTGCGAACGGAAGGAAACGGAACCATCCAGGTGGACGCCACCACGATTACCAGTTGCGAGGCTCCGTATGACCTGGTGAAGACGATGCGGGCCTCCATCCTGGTCCTGGGGCCGCTGGTAGCCAGGATGGGCCGGGCAAGGGTCTCCCTGCCAGGCGGGTGCGCCATCGGGGCGAGACCCGTCAACCTGCACATCAAGGCGCTGGAAGAGATGGGAGCGGAGATCCGCCTGGAGGAGGGGTATATTGATGCAAGGGCGCGGAGGCTCAAAGGAGCGCGGATTTACTTCGATCTCTCCACCGTAACGGGAACGGAGAACATCATGATGGCCGCGACCCTCGCCGAGGGGACGACCATCCTGCAGAATGCCGCGAAAGAGCCTGAAGTGGTCAACCTGGCCGATGTTCTGGTCGGGATGGGCGCACGCATCCATGGAGCGGGAACGGACGTGATCACGATTGAAGGGGTTCCGCACCTTCACCCCGTGGAAGCCTCTGTCATCCCTGACCGGATCGAGGCGGGTACGTTCCTGATCGCCGCCGGCATGACGGGTGGGGACATCCGCCTGACGGGATGCGATCCCGGCCACATTGAGGCGCTGATTGTGAAACTTCAGGAGTCGGGCATGACCATTGAGACGGAGCCGGGTGAAATCCGGGCTGTCGGGACCCGGCGGATCGCGAGCGTCGATGTGAAGACCCTTCCCTATCCCGGGTTTCCGACGGACCTCCAGGCGCAGATCATGGCGATGATGGCCCTCGGGCAGGGTTTCAGCGTCGTGACCGAGACGGTCTTCGAAAACCGCTTCATGCACGTGAGCGAACTGCTGCGGATGGGTGCGGACATTGATATCCAGGGGAGCAGCGCCTTCGTAAGAGGGGTCCCGCGGCTTCTCGGAGCACCGGTGATGGCCACCGACCTCCGGGCATCGGCGTCCCTGGTCCTGGCAGGGCTGGCTGCGGAGGGACGGACGGATGTCGCCCGCGTCTACCACCTGGATCGCGGGTATGAGTCCATGGAGAAGAAGTTTTCCGCTCTCGGAGCCGATGTGAAAAGGGAGAAGGCATGAGATGAGGATCATCCGCACAGGCGATTCCCGGTTTGAAGAGGTGTTCCGGCAGATCGCGGGACGGGGTCGGGTCTTCGACGAGGATCTCTGGAACACGACGTTCCGCATCGTTCGGGATGTGGCCGACCGGGGCGATGAAGCACTCTTCGCCTATACAAAGCAATTCGACGGCTGCCTTCTTTCTCCGGGTGCGGTTGAAGCTTCGCCGGCGGAGATCGAAACCGCGCTGTCCGCCGTTTCCCCGCAGGAATGGGAGATCCTTCGCCTGAGCGCCGGGCGGATCGAGCGATATCACCGGAGACAGGTTCTTCCGGACTGGCGGATCGATGATGAGGTGGGCGTGCTCCTGGAACAGCGGGTTCTTCCTCTGGACCGGGTGGGCGTCTATGCCCCCGGAGGACTTGCGGCCTATCCCTCAACGGTGCTCATGGCCGCGATCCCTGCCCGGATCGCCGGGGTGAAGGAAATCCTGCTCGCTTCGCCGGTCCGGGATGGGCGCCTTCATCCCCTGATCGCCGCTGCGGCAAAGCTTTGCGGGGTCACACGCATCCTCAAGATCGGCGGAGCGCAGGCCATTGCAGCCCTGGCGTACGGGACCGCTTCGGTGCCGAGGGTCGACAAGATCGTGGGACCCGGCAATGCATATGTGGCCGCCGCCAAACGGATCGTCTTCGGGGAGGTCTCCATCGACATGATCGCCGGACCCAGCGAAGTTCTGATTGTCGCCGACGGCAGCGCCCCCGCGGCATTTGCCGCCGCGGACCTTATCGCCCAGGCGGAGCATGACGAATCGGCCAGCGCGGTTCTGGTTACCCCCGATTCAGAGTATGCCGTCCACGTGTCGGCAGAGGTGGATCGGCTGGTGAGCAGCCTGTCCAGGAGGGAGATCCTGACGCGATCCCTGGAGCGTTACGGTGCGATCTTTCTGGTGGAGGACCTGGAGGAGGCGGCAAACGTCGCCAACCGGTTCGCGCCGGAGCACCTGGAGCTGATGGTGGAGAATCCCCGGAGCATCCTGCCCATGTTCCGGCATGCCGGCTCCATCTTCCTGGGGGCGCATGCACCCGAGGCGATCGGGGATTATCTCGCCGGTCCGAACCACATCCTGCCTACCGGTGGGACCGCCCGCTTCTCGTCTCCGCTGGGTGTGTACGATTTCCTCAAGCGGACAAGCATCATCCAGTTTTCACCGGAGGCCTTCGGTCGCTACGGAGCTTCGGTTGCGGCTTTTGCGGCTATGGAGGGGCTGACGGGACACGGGTTGGCCGCATCCGTCCGGATGGAAGGGACTTCGTCCGGGGCTCCGGATTCCCGATCATCAGTTCTCGAAAAGGATACAACGGGAAAAAAGCCTTGATAAAAAAAACGGTCTCCATTAGGATGGCGCTCCCATTCAACATCAGGAATCATCGAGGGCGGGCGTAATTCAGAGGTAGAATGTCAGCTTCCCAAGCTGAACGTCGTGGGTTCGATTCCCATCGCCCGCTCCATTGATTTCCTTCCTCCATGGGGTATCTCCAGCCTTTGTTTTCGGGGCAAATCCGGGCTTCCTGCGGAAAAAAACACTTGAAATTGCGGTTTGGATATGTTACCGCCCCGCCAGATCATCGTGGATTTCTGATGAGTGGGCCTGAGCCCACTTTTTTTTTCAAAGCAATGGAAAACGGCCCGACCGGAAGGTCCATCGAAGAAGCGATCTGGAATCTGGCGGAACCCACTGCGGATGCAGAGGGCGTGGAATTGATCCACGTGGAGTGCATCCGTATGAAGACCCGCTGGATCGTGAGGATTTTCCTGGATAAGACCGGGGGTGTTACCCTGGATGACTGCACGCGGGTCAGCCATGTGCTGGGGGATCTCCTGGAGGTCCATGATCTGCCGCCGGGGCCCTACACGCTGGAGGTCTCCTCGCCAGGTCCGAACCGGCCTTTGTTCCGGGACCACGATTTTGCCCGCTTTTGCGGAAGCCCGGTGGTGTTGAGGCTGGACGGTTCGCTGGACGGGCGGAGGAATGTCCGCGGAACCCTCCTGGAGTACGATTCCGGAGAGGCGGAAAGGATGCTCCTGGTTGAGGTTGACGGTGCGGTCCGGCGCATCCCGAGAAAAGCCGTTGTGAAGGCAAACCTTATTGATGTTGAGGGAGAAACCCGTCGTACGGAGGTCCCCCGAAAGGGAAAGAAGAAAGCCCGTCACTGAGTCGCAGCCGGAGCGGCACCTTTCGTCTCCGGATCGGCGACAGACTTGTAAACGGCAGCCCCCGGCGGGCGCCCGGGACAGATGAATGGCCTGCCATCCGTCCCGATCGCGTGCCTGGTGACGAGCCATATTTTGTAAGCGGAGGAACGTTCATGTTGCCGGAGTTGAAACGACTGATCGAACAGATGGGGAAAGACCGGGGAATCGACAAGCAGATCATCATCGAGGCCCTGGAGGCGGCGATGCTGACGGCAGCGCGCAAGAAGCTGGGTCCCCACGTGGAGATCGAGGCTCACTATAACGATGAAGCCGGCGAGGTGGAGGTTTTCCAGTTCAAGATGGTGGTGGACAAGATCCTCGATCCGGATCTTCATATCCTGCTGGACGAAGCGAGGCAAACGCTCGACGAGGAGGCGGAGCCCGGGGACAGCCTGGGGATAAAGATCGATACAAGCACCTTCGGAAGAATCGCCGTTCAGACAGCCAAGCAGATTATCATCCAGCGGGTAAAGGATGCGGAGCGGGATAACATCTACGACGAATATAAGGACCGGAAAGGGGAACTGATCAACGGATTTGTCCAGCGGTTCGAGGGAGGATCCATCATTGTAAACCTCGGCCGTGCGGAGGGCGTCATTCCCGTATCTGAACAGATCTTCAAGGAAGTGTACAAGCGGGGGGAGCGGATTCGTGCCTATATCCTGGAAGTGAAGCGGATTACAAAAGGGCCGCAGATCATTCTCTCGAGGACCCATCCAGGATTCCTGCGGGCCCTGTTCGAGGTCGAGGTTCCGGAAATCTCCGAGGGACTCATCGAACTGGTCAATGTGGCGAGAGAACCCGGGAAACGGGCGAAAATCGCCGTGCGCACCAAGGACAAGGATATCGATCCGGTGGGTGCCTGCGTCGGCATGAGGGGATCCCGCGTGCAGAGCGTGGTGCAGGAACTGCGGGGTGAGAAGATCGACATCGTTCCGTATTCCGATGATCCGGTCAAGTTCGTCTGCAGCGCCCTGTCCCCGGCCAAGGTGGAAAAAGTGCTCATGGACGAGGAAAACCGTGCCATGGAGATCATCGTTCCCGATGATCAGCTTTCCTTGGCCATCGGCAAGAACGGGCAGAATGTTCGGCTGGCCGTCAAGCTGACAGGCTGGAAAATCGATGTGAAGACGGAAGCGCTTATTTCTTCTCAGGAGGATCCGGGACACAAGGAGTTGATGGGGATTCCCGGGATGAGCGAAGAGCGGGCGGAACAGCTTTATGAGCACGGTTTCAAGACCGTGGCGGCTCTGGCTGCCGCGAATCCGGAGGCGATCTCCGTGCTGCCCGGTATGGACGTTCAAATGGCTGCCCAATGGATTGAAGAAGCGGGAAGGATGATCACGCAGGCTACTGTCGCCGAAAAAAGCGAGTGATCAAAGACCCAACAGGGTATTTTCCTCTGTTTGGACTTCGTCGGAGGAAGTCGGGATGTCGAAGAAGAGGGTATACGAACTGGCGAAGGAACTGGGCCTTGACAACAAAGAGCTCATTTCCCGCCTGGAAAAGATCGGTGTCATCGTGAAATCTCACTCGAGCACGCTCGAGGAGGCGGACCTGGAGAGGATCCAGAAAGAATTGCTGGCGCCGGAGCCTCGGGAGGTTGTGGAGCAGCGGATCAAGTCGACGGTGATCCGGCGCCGTGCGATACGAACGGCTGCGGAAGAAGAACCTGCTGCAATGACCGAGCAAACGGCTGTGGAAGCGGAAGCCGAAGTAGAAGTGGATGCGGATGCGTCTGCGGATGAGGTGCCCGCAGTGGTCCTGCCGGAGCCTTCCGAACCGGTACAACCCGCGGCTGCACCAGCGACCCCGCCGGAGCCGCTTAAAAAGGAAGCCGAACCGCTGATGGAACCGGTCCCCGCAGCCACGGAGCCAACCGCTCCTCCGGTGGGGGAAAAGATGCCGGAAAAGCCTCCGGAGGTTCCTTCCCGCGGCACGACTGCCACGGTCATTTCCAGGCCCGCCCCGGGTGAGATCCGAAAACCGTTTGTGAGGAGGGAGCCGGTTCCGCCAAGGCAGGCCTCTGCCGCGCCGGGAGCGAGAAAAGAAGCGCCCCGCCGGCCCGACCTCAAAGTGACGAGGGATGTTCCCCCGGCAGCTCCCGCAGCGGGCGCGACACCGGACAAGAAACCGAGATGGGTGGCCGATAAGAAGAAAAAGACCATTGAAGTGGTCATGGGCGAGCAGCCGGGTCAGAAGAAGAAATCCATGGCACGCAAGTCCCTTGACCGGCGGGACATCCGGCAGGAACTGGATACCGACGATCGGTCAGCGCACTGGCGTGATGATAAGAAGGCCACGGTTGTCCGCATGCAGAAGCCCCAGATCACGGTTCCCAAGGCAAGCAAGCGGCGGATCAAGGTGATGGAAGCCATCACTGTCGGGGAACTGGCAAAGAAAATGGGCGTCAAGGCCAGTGAAGTCATCAACAAACTGATCGGGCTGGGGCTGATGGCGGGGATCAATCAGTCCATCGACTTCGACACCGCCGCACTGATCGCGGGTGATTTCGGATATCAAGTGGAAGCGGCCGCTTTTGATTACGATGAAACCATTCAGCGTCCGGAGACGGCTACAGCGAATCTGAAGCCGCGGGCCCCTGTCGTGACGATCATGGGGCACGTCGATCACGGAAAGACGTCTCTCCTGGACGCGATTCGCCAGACCAACGTGATCGAAGGAGAGGCAGGCGGAATCACCCAGGCGATTGGTGCCTATCACGTCCACATCAAGGATCGGGACATCGTATTCCTGGACACGCCCGGCCACGAAGCGTTTACAGCCATGCGCGCCCGCGGAGCCCAAGTCACGGACATCGTCGTTCTCGTAGTTGCCGCCGACGACGGCGTCATGGAACAGACCGTGGAGGCCATCAATCATGCCCGGTCCGCCGGCGTTCCCATCATGGTGGCTATCAACAAGATCGACAAGCCCAATGCCGATATTGCGCGGATCAAGCAAGGGCTGACGGAATACAACCTGGTTTCCGAGGAATGGGGAGGGGATACAATCTTCTCGGAAGTGTCCGCGAAAAAGCAGGAGGGTATCGAGGAACTCCTGGAAATGATTCTTCTCCAGGCGGACGTGCTGGAACTGAAGGCCGATCCGGATCAGTCGGCCCGGGGTATTATCATCGAGTCAACGCTCGACCGTGGACGTGGGCCCGTAGCGACCGTCCTGATTCAGGAAGGCACGCTGAAAGAAGGGGACACCTTTGTTTCCCGGACGGAATTCGGACGGGTCAGGGCTATGATCGACGACCAGGGACGCCGGGTGAAGGAAGCCCCACCCTCCATGCCTGTTGTTGTCATCGGCTTTTCCGGCGTTCCCCACGTAGGGGCCGAGTTTGTGGGCGTTGAAGACGAGAAGAAGGCCAAAGGCATCAGCGAATACTGGGTACGTAAGGAACGGGAGAGAGAACTTTCCTCCACGTCCAAGATCACCCTGGAACAACTTTATCAACGGATGAAGGAGGGCGTCAAGGAACTCAACGTCATCCTCAAGGCCGATGTTCAGGGGTCCGTTGAGGCTCTTGCCGACGCTCTCCATAAACTCGGCACGGAGGAAATCAAGGTCAAGATCATTCACAGTTCCACCGGCACCGTGACGGAGACGGACGTCATGCTGGCCTCTGCCTCCAATGCCATCATCATTGGTTTCAACGTCCGGCCCGATGCGCGGGTTGCCGAACTCGCGGAAAACGAAGGCGTCGAGATCAAACCTTACGATATCATCTACAATGTAATCGCCGATATGAGGGCGGCCATGGAAGGGCTCCTGGAACCGGAGTACCGGGATGTGGTTCAGGGACACGCGGAGGTCCGCCAGCTCTTCAAGATTCCGAAGGCAGGGACCATTGCCGGCAGCTATGTCGTGGACGGCAAGATCTCCCGCAACGCCCAACTGAGGCTGCTTCGACAGGGGGTCGTGCTCTATGACGGCCGGTTCGCTTCCCTCAAACGCTTGAAAGACGACGTCAAGGAGGTCCAGACCGGTTATGAATGCGGGATCGGTATCGAGAACTTCAACGACCTCCGTGAAGGGGACGTGATCGAGGCCTATGTGAAGGAGCGGGTCGAGCGGAAATTATAGGGATGAACAACCGGGATGTGAATTCCGGCTGGTGGGAGTTAAGATGGTCATCGGATCCGGCATCCTGGAAATCCTGATTCCCGACAGCCGGTCCCTGAAGGACAAACGGGGAGTCCTGAACCGGATCCTCAAGAGAACGCAGAATACGTTCAACATATCCATCGCCGAGGTGGGCCTGCAGGACTTGTGGGGACGTGCGAGGATCGGGTTCAGCATCGTCGGCAACGATCGGGCCTATGTGAACCGCAAGATCGACATGGTGTTGAATTTCATTCAGGAACAGCAACTGGCCGAAATTCTGCAGACCATGATCGAAATAACCAGTGTGTCGGAGCGGATGTCCCCCGCACTCTACGAGGAACGGAAATATGCAGCCCTTCAAGAGGGCACAGAGGGTGGCGGACCAGATCCGGATGGAGATCTCGGAGATCCTCCGCCGTCAGATCCGTGATCCGAGGATCGGCTCCGTTACCATCACGGATGTCCGTGTGACGGATGATCTTCGCCTGGCACGAATTTTCTTCGTCGAACTCGGCAAGGACGATGTGGCCGCCGAGACCTGGGAAGGACTCGAAAGCGCCGCCGGTTTTCTGAAACGGGAGCTGGGGCACAGGCTCCATCTTCGCTACGTACCGGACATTGTTTTCAAGCACGACCCGTCTTTTGCATACGGGAGCCGGATCGAGGGACTGCTCAAGGAAATTCATGAGAGAGATGCGGAGCACGATGCAGAAGATTCTTGACATCATCAACCGGGGGCGGTCTTTTCTCGTCGTTGCTCATGCCCGGCCCGATGGGGACTCTGTCGGATCCATGCTGGCACTTTACCACATGCTGAAGACCGCCGGAAAAGAACCGCTTGCCTATTCCCAGGACGCCATTCCTGAAAACTACCGCTTTCTGCCGGGTTCCGGCGAGGTCGTGTTCGATCTTCCGGCCGGCCGGATTTATGATGCCGTTTTTCTTCTTGACTGCAGCGAACCGGAACGGGTTGGAGACCGGTGGGAGGAAATCAGCAAGGCCGGACCGCTTGTCAATATCGATCACCACATCTCCAATGACCGGTTCACCGATGCATTCCTTATCGACGCCCAAGCCAGTTCGACGGCCGAACTCCTTTATCGGCTGGCGGTTGCTCTGGGGTGGGAACTATCGAAAGAAGCCGCCGACTGCCTTTACACGGGAATCCTCACGGATACGGGGGGATTCTGTTACAGCAACACCGGCAGGGACAGTCTGTTCGCGGCGGCGAATCTGGTGGCCAGAGGAGCCGATCCGCAATGGGTTTCCGAAAATGTGTATGAAAGCAAGCCCCTTGAAAAAATCCGGCTTCTGGCGAGGGCGGTTGCGGCAATGGAGTTTCAGCTCGACGGAAAGGTCGGACTGATGATTGTGACGCTGGCCGATTTTGCCACCTCCGGAGCGCTGTTTGAGCATACGGAAGGCTTTGTTGATTTTCCGCGGGGTATCAGAGGGGTGCAGGTATCCGTCCTGTTCACGGAGGTCGCGGAGCGGTCGTACAAGGTCAGTCTGCGCTCCAAAGGCAGGGTCAATATCGAGCGGGTGGCCCGGTCTTTCGGCGGCGGGGGCCACATGAATGCCGCTGCCTGCCGGTTGGAGGGTGAACTGGCGGATGTCAGGCGGCGGGTCCTGGAGGAGATTGAAGCGGTCCTGTCGGAATGAATGGTGTCGTAGTCGTGGACAAACCGGCGGGAAGGACGTCTCATCGCGTCGTTCAGGATGTGAGGAAGACGCTGGGCATCCGGAAAGCGGGCCATACGGGGACCCTGGATCCGCTTGCCACGGGCGTTCTTCCGGTGTGCCTGGGGGAGGCAACCAAACTGGCCCCTTTTCTAATGGAGGGGAGCAAGGAATACCGGTCGACACTGCTCCTGGGGACAACGACGGATACCCTGGACCGTGAGGGACGGATCCTTTCAGAACGGGAGGTTCATGTTTCACCCGCAGACGTTGAGGAGGTAATCCCCCGGTTCATAGGCCGGATTCGACAGGTGCCCCCCGTGTACTCCGCCATCAAACTGCAGGGGGAGCCTCTCCACAGGAGAGTGAGGCGAGGGGAAGCCGTTTCGTCGCCTCCAAGATGGGTTGATATATACCGTCTCGATGTCGAAGAGATCCGGCTTCCGTACCTGACCCTGCGGGTTGCATGCTCCAAAGGGACCTATATCCGGTCTCTGTGTGCAGACATCGGAGAAGCCCTTGGCTGCGGAGCCTGCCTGACAGAGTTGCGACGCCTTCGAAACGGCCCTTTTGCGGTTGAAAATGCCGTGTTTTTCGACGGCATGACACGGGAAGAGGCCAGGAGGGTCCTGCTGGAGGCCGTGATCCCCATGGCGGAAGCCTTGGGGGGTGGTGTCCGCGCCGTTACCGTCGACGCGGATGAGGAGGGGAGAATCCTGAATGGCGGACAGCCAAGGGTGGATGCGCTCCGGGGGGTTGATATCCCTTTTCTTGCCCCTGGAGATATGATAAAAGTATTGAATGTGCAAGGAGAACTGGTCGCCGTTGCCGAGATGCTTTTTTCTTCGGAGGAACTGCTGACCGAAAAAGGAGATGTTCAGGCGGCGAGGCTCCTGCGAGTATTTCTTCCATCCAGCATAGACAGAAATCAGTGAAAGAGGGAGGATATAGAGGTGTTAGATACGGAGAAGAGAAAAGACATCATCAAGAGCTACCAACTCCATGAGGGAGATACCGGTTCCCCGGAGGTGCAGATTGCCCTCCTCAGTGCCCGCATCGAGTATCTGACGGAGCATTTTAAGATGCACCAGAAAGATCACCATTCCCGCAGGGGGCTCTTGAAGCTTGTCGGTCAGCGGCGGAGGCTGCTGGATTACCTGAAGAAAAGCGATGTGGATCGCTATCGAAGCATCATCTCCCGGCTGGGTCTCCGGAAGTAATGCGCGGTCCGAAAACCGTGCCGCCGATCCCGGAAACGGGAGAGGAATGCATGGAATCCTTACATTCCTTGCCCGATCAAGGATCGACTGAAAAAGAGGAAAAATACGATGAGTCAAGTATTTAGTACAGATTTTGCCGGAAGACCGATTTCGGTCAAGGTGAATTACATGGCGGGCCAAGCTAACGGCAGTGCGCTCGTCCAATATGGAGACACGGTTGTTCTCGTGACGGCCGTGGCCGTCAAAAGCAGGAGGGAAGGGCTCGATTTTCTACCCCTCACAGTAGATTATCAGGAAATGACTTCTGCCGCTGGAAAAATTCCCGGCGGCTTCTTCAAGCGTGAAGGACGTCCTAACGAAAGGGAAGTTCTTACCTCGCGCATCATCGACCGTTCCGTCCGTCCCCTTTTCCCAAAGGGATATGTTTACGAAACCCAGATCGTGGCGACGGTGCTGTCGGTGGACAATGAGAACAATCCGGATGTGGCGGCCATGCTGGGTGCCTCGGCAGCCCTGGAAATATCGGACATTCCTTTCAAGGGTCCCGTTGGTGGAATACGGGTGGGAAGGATCGACGGCCGGTTTGTCTGCAATCCGTCACAGGAGCAGATGACCCAGAGCGACTTCAGCCTTTTTCTCGTCGGACGTAAGGTCACTCCAGGTACCAGCGGAAAGCCCTACGATATAAACCTTGTCATGCTGGAGGGGGAGGCCAGGGAAGTCGCGGAAGACGTATTGGTGGATGCCATACAATGTGGCTTGGACGAACTGGCGGCGGTGATTGATCTCCAGGACAAGATGCGGGAAGCCATCGGTCAACCGAAGCGGGTGATAGAACCGCCGAAGGTTGATGAAGCGCTTGCGCAGCGGATCAAGGAACTGGCCCTGTCTGGATTGCAGCAGGCCTATGTGACGCCTGGGAAGCATGACCGTTATGCTCAACTGGATGCCCTGCGGGATGCCGTTCTGAAGACGGTTACAGAAGAAAATGAGACATCGGCGCCGCAGGCCCGGGGGATCTTTGAGGACCTGGAAAGGCAGGTCCTGCGGGGTATGATCCTGGGACAAAAGAAGAGAATCGATGGCCGTGCTTACAATGAAATCCGACCGATATGGTCGGAAGCGGGCATCCTGCCGAGAGCGCATGGTTCGGCCCTGTTCACAAGGGGTGAAACCCAGGCGTTAGCCTCCCTGACGCTGGGCACTTCGTCCGACGAACAAAGACTCGACTTCATCATGGGTGAGGAGTTCAGGTCCTTCCTTCTGCACTACAATTTCCCGCCTTACAGTGTGGGTGAGGCGAGACCGCTGAGAAGCCCGGGCCGTCGGGAGATCGGACACGGGAATCTGGCGCGGCGAGCCTTGGTCCCGGTATTGCCATCGTCAGAGGAATTCCCCTACACGATTCGGATCGTTTCCGAGATACTCTCCTCGAATGGCTCGTCTTCCATGGCCACCGTCTGCGGGGGCATTCTGGCCCTCATGGATGGCGGTGTTCCTGTGAAGGACGTCGTGGCCGGCATTGCCATGGGTCTCCTGAAAGAAGGGGAAGATGTGGCGGTTCTGTCGGACATCCTGGGCGACGAGGATCATGCGGGTGACATGGACTTTAAGGTCTGCGGCACGAAAAACGGTGTCACAGCCCTGCAGATGGACATCAAGATTGACGGCCTCACGGAGGCAATCCTCCGCCAGGCCCTGCAGCAGGCCAAGGACGGCCGCTTGCATATCATCGGGAAACTGAAGGAGACGCTCTCCCAGGCGAGAAGCGACATTTCCATTTATGCCCCGAGAATCACGACCGTGAAGGTTCGCCCGGAACGGGTGAGAGACGTCATCGGAACGGGGGGTAAGAATATCCGCCAGATCATCAGTGAAACGGGTGTGACCATCGACGTGGAAGACGACGGGACCGTGACGATTGCCTCCATCGACGCTGAGGCTTCGGCCCGCGCCGTGGCCATGGTGAAGTGGCTGACCGAGGATGCGGAGATCGGCAAGATATATCGGGGAACGGTGAAAAAGATCGTCGATTTCGGCGCCTTCGTGGAAATTCTGCCGGGGACCGAAGGCCTGATTCATATTTCCCAACTGGCCAAGGAACGGGTGAACAAGGTAACCGACATTCTCCAGGAAGGGGATGAAGTCATGGTGAAGGTCCTGGAGATCGACAAGGCCGGAAAAATCCGCCTCAGCCGCAAGGAAGCCCTGTGAAAGCATGATCCGGAAAAGCATTCTCGATAACGGCATCCGGGTCGTGTCGGAGAGCATCGACCATGTCCGGTCGGTCACGATAGGGGTATGGGTTCAGTGCGGGACGCGGTATGAAGACGGATTGACCAATGGCATGTCTCACTTTGTGGAGCACATGCTTTTCAAAGGGACCCGGAAGCGATCCGCCTTCGACATCGCATCGGCCATCGATTCAGTCGGAGGCGTCCTCAATGCTTTTACAGGCAAAGAACTGACGTCCCTCTACGTCAAGATCCCCGATTACCATCTACCCATGGCGATCGATCTCCTGGCTGACATCCTTCAGGAATCGGTTTTCGATCCGGAGGAGATCCAGCGTGAGAAATCGGTCGTTCTCCAGGAAATTCACATGCTGGAGGACACGCCGGACGAGCAGATTCATGATTTCTTCGAAGCTCTCTTCTGGCATGGGCATCCGCTCGGGCTTCCCGTACTGGGGACGAAGGAGAGAGTCCAGGACTTCAGCAGGGAGTCCCTGACGCAGTTTTTCTCCCCGCGGTACCGCGGGGAGAATCTTGTCATCTCGGCGGCGGGGCGGCTGGAACATGAAGCGCTGGTGCGCCTGGTGAAGTCCTCCTTTTCAGGACTTCAACGGGATGCCGTCCGGGAGGTGACGAATGTTCCCATGATCACTCCCCGGATAGGATCCCTGGAAAAGGACCTGGAACAGGTACATCTGATTATCGGCACGCCGGCTCCAGCATCCATCGATCCGAGACGGTACGCCGGCTTCCTGATGAATGCCGTTCTCGGCGGGAGCATGAGCTCCCGGCTCTTTCAGGAAATCCGCGAGAAACGGGGATTGGCGTATGCCGTTCATTCCTACCTGACCCCCTATCTGGACACGGGGATGCTGGGCATCTATGTGGGAACAAGTGACAGCAAGGTCCGGGAAGTGGTCGGGGTGGTTCTGGACGAGATGCTGCGTCTGGCCAGCGAGCCTTTGACGAACCAGGAACTCCAAGGGGCCAAGGAACTGATCAAGGGTAACTTCCTCTTGAGCATGGAAAGCACCGACAACCATATGACCAGGCTGGCAAAAAACGAAATTTGTTTCGCTCGGCAGATTCCACCGGAAGAGACCGTCTCAGCCATTGATGCCGTGGAAAGCCTGGATATCCTGGAACTTGCCCGGGAAATGTTCAATCCCGACAAGATCTCGGTGGCGGCAACGGGGAGGGTTTCCGAAAAGGATCTGACCCTTTCCATCCTCCATCAGTGATTGCATCCGTCTGACATGGAAATCCTGGAATTGTCCATTCAGCGTCTCCCCGGTGGTTCGGGACTGCCATTTCCATGTTATATGACCATGCATTCCGCAGGGATGGATATTCACGCGGCCGTGACTGAAGATATGGTCATCCAGCCGGGAGAAAGAATGAGGATTCCCTCCGGATTCGCCATCTCCCTCCCGGCGGGCTTCGAGGCTCAGGTTCGGCCCCGCAGTGGACTGGCTATCAACCACGGCATTACACTCGTGAATACCCCGGGTACCATTGACGCCGACTACCGGGGAGAGATCGGTATTCTCCTCATCAATCACGGCCATGCCCCCTTCACCGTTCGAAGGGGGGATCGAATCGCGCAACTCGTTGTGCAGCGAGTGGCCAGAGTGATCTGGGTCGAGAGGGAGTGCCTCGATTCCACGATGCGGGGGGAAGGCGGATTCGGCCATACGGAATGAGGGTGGAGACATGAAAAAGCATCGGGTCACCAAGAGCTATCGGGAGATCAACGATCGAATCCGCCAGGGGCGCGCTGTGGTTGTTACGGCGGAAGAGATGATCGATATCGTGGACCGCCATGGGGACGTCGAGGCTGCTCGGCGGGTCGACGTCGTGACGACCGGTACGTTCAGCCCCATGTGTTCATCCGGTGCGTTTCTGAACTTTGGGCACACTTCCCCAAAAATCAAGGCTTCCAAGGTATGGCTTAACGACGTTCCGGCCTATGCCGGAATCGCCGCGGTGGATTGTTACATCGGGGCGACGGAGGTGGTGGAGGGCGATCCTCTCAACAGTGTGTACCCGGGTGAGTTCAACTACGGCGGCGGCCACGTGATGGAAGACCTGGTTGCAGGAAACCTGATCCGGCTGCGGGCTGAATCCTATGGAACGGACTGCTATCCCCTCCGCAAGTTCGAGAAAAACATCACCGTTCATGACCTCAGAGACGGGATTCTTTTCAATCCCCGGAATGCGTATCAGAACTACAACTGCGCCGTGAATCTTTCGGACCGCACGATCTACACCTATATGGGGATGCTGCGACCCCGGGCCGGGAATGCGAATTATTCGACATCCGGCCAGCTCAGCCCGCTCTTTAACGACCCTTACTACCGGACCATCGGAATCGGAACACGCATTTTCCTGGGCGGAGCCCAGGGATTCTGTGCCTGGCCCGGGACTCAGCATAATCCGAATGCAGTGAGGGGGAAAAACGGTGTACCTCGGGAGGGGGCTGGTACAATCGCAACGATTGGAAACCTGAAGGAAATGTCTCCGGATTGGATCGTCGGTGCAAGCATTCTCGGATACGGCGTTTCCCTTTTCGTAGGGATCGGTATTCCGATTCCCATCCTGAACGAAGAAATGGCTCGTTTCACATCGGTTCGGGATGAAGAGATCGTTACACAGGTTTATGACTATGGAATGGATTATCCGAAAGGGGCAGCAAAAAGCCTGGCGGAAGTAAACTACAAGGAACTCCGGAGCGGTTCGGTTAGGCTGTTTGAGAAAGATGTGCCGACAGCGCCGTTGTCCAGTATGTATAAAGCCAGGGAAATTGCAGTCATCCTGAAGGATTGGATCGAGCGGGGAGATTTTTTGCTCGGCGAACCTCAACAGGGCCTGCCAACGGCGGATGCTCAATAAGCATTCCATCCTACCCTTTGCCTTACATTTTTTGACCAATTGTAAGTTCCAACTCAATCATTTTATCCAAAATTTGATTTTATGTTGCAAAGCGTTTAAATTTGCTTTATATTTCCTATCCAAATTGCGTAACGAAATACCTGTCTCAATCTGAATATTATGCGGGTAGGTAGGTATCTTTTCGTATTCATAATGTTTATGGCGATTCTCATCACCTTCGGAAACCGGGGGTTGCTGGATAATTTCAGGATGGGCAAGAAGCTGGCAGCCATCCAGCAAGCGAATGAGGATATCGTACAAGAGAACAGGGAGTATCAGAAGAAAATCGATTTGCTGAAAAACCATCTGGGTTACATTGAGATGGTGGCCCGCAATGAGTTGGGCATGGTCAAGAAAGGAGACGTTGTATATCGATTTCCGAAATAAGTGTGACGGAAATGGCCCGCTTGCCGGCATGACCGGCAGGAGGAACGTGACGAACCCATTTCTTTTGTGGTGATCCCATGTTCGATATCAGAAACTTGTTTGCCGGAAAGAAACAGGTTGTGGGACTGGATATCGGGTCCAGTTCACTGAAACTGGTGGAAGTTCTGGATTCCGCCGATGGATATCTTTTAAATCACTTTTCTCAGATCCCCCTTCCCAGAGGCATCATCGTCGACGGCTTGCTGGTCGACCAGAGAGCCCTCACCGAAAAAGTTAAAGAATTGTTTAAAAATTCGGGCTGCAGCAAGAAAGCGATTGTTACATCCCTGTCCGGCCATTCCGTGATCGTGAAGAAAGTCAATTTTGCCACCATGGAAGAGGAGGAACTTCGTGAGCTGATCCGGGATGAAGCGGCCAAGTACCTTCCCTTTGACAACATGGATGATATCAATTTTGACTTCGAGATCCTCGGGGCCTCCGAATACAATCCGAACCAGATGGATGTTCTCATCGTTGCCGCCAAGAAAGAGGCGGTCAACAGCTTCGTGGATGCCCTTATGGACGCGGGCCTCTCCGTGGCAATCATGGATGTCGATTCCTTCGCCCTGGAGACCATGTTCGAAGAGAATTACGACTATCAGGAAAACGAGATGGTCGTGATTGTAAATATCGGGGCAACCATTACAAACATAAGCGTCATCAAAAGCGCAACCTCTGTTTTTACACGTGATTTCACGCTCGGAGGGAATGCCGTAACCGAGGCGATTCAAGAGCGGTTCGGATTGACGTTCGAAGAAGCGGAACAAGTCAAAGCCGGAAAGATGGCCTTCGACGAAACTGCCCGACGTGAGGTCATGGCCAGTCTCCTTTCCTTCGCCGAGCCCCTGATCCTGGAGATAGAACGATCCATTGAATATTTTCAGTCCTCCTATGGAGGCGCATCCATCAAGAAGATCATTCTTTCCGGTGGAGGAGCCAACCTGCCGGGACTAGCAGGAGAACTCTACCAGAGACTCAACATTGAAACCGAGATTGTCAATCCCTTTCGGAAGATCGGCATCAACAGGAAGAAGCTGGATCCGGACACCATGGATCGCATCGCCTCGATTGCCGCGGTAGGGGTGGGTCTCGCATTGAGGAGGATTGGCGACTAATGATCCGCATCAATCTGCTCCCATACGTTGAGAAGAAGAAAAAAGAGGACACAAAAGCGGAGCTGTTTGTTTATGCCGGAGTGATTCTCCTGTTTCTTGTCCTCCTGGGTTCCGTGGCGGCCTACATGATCATGACAACGAGCAGCCTTGAATCGGATATTGCAAATAATGAACAAAGACTTGCGGTTCTGAACAAAATTGTCGGCGAGGTGGAAACGTTCAAGGCCGACAAGCTGCTGATGGAGAAAAAGCTCTCCATAATCCAAAGGCTGGAGGAGAACCGACTTTATCCCGTGCGAATGCTGGACCAGTTTACATCCCTGGTTCCGGTCAAGGAGATTTGGCTCGAAAAGATTGCGGAAGCGGGGACGAATCTGACCATCGAGGGGATGGCCGTGGACAGCATTGCCGTTGCCAGATTCATGAAGAGTCTTGAAACGGCATCATTCATCAAGTCTGTCGATCTCGTCTCCTCCAGACAGAAAGATCTCACCGGCCGCAAACTGCAGCAATTCACCCTGAAGTGCATCACCAGAAGGAGCATGTGAGCCATGGCCCTGTCGTCCCTGGAGGATCTGAAGAAGTTGTCCATGCCGGCAAAGATCGGAATTCTTTGCGCGGTCCTTCTCCTGCTGGGGTATTTTTTCTGGTTCTTCTATCTGGAAGCTGCTCTGGAGAAGAAGAAAGGACTGGAAGAAAAAAAGGCGACCCTGGATCAGCAGATCGACGAGAAAGATCGCATTGCAAAGCAGAGGGATAAGTTCATAAAGGAAGTGCAGGCCCTCAAGGAGGCATACCAGCTGGCTCTCACCAAGCTTCCGAACCAGAGGGAGATCCCCGGACTTTTCTTGGCTGTTGCAGAAGCCGGAAAGGAGGCGGGGGTTGAGTTTGTTCTCTTTGAGCCGAAAGCCCCGGAGAAGAAGACGGAGGCACAGCCGCAGATTGCTCAGAATCTGAAGCCTTCCGACCAGCGGGCGGAACAGAAGACTCAGGATGCAAAGGCAGGGGATCCGGCCAAGGGAGCAAAGGGGAAAGCCGCTGAGCCTGTATCGTTCTACGAGGAAATCCCTGTTAAGGTCTCCGTGAACGGTCCGTTTCACAGTGCGGCCGTCTTCTTCGACAAGGTTGCCAAGCTTCCGCGAATCGTGAACGTCGAAGAAATAACCATGGGAGAGGGAAAGGATCTGAAAGGTCAGAGGGTCCTTACAACATCCTGCATCATCAAGACATACATGTTCCTGGATAAGGCCGATGAAAAGAAAAAACCGTAGCTGGATGGGAATAGCCGCCTGCGGTGCGGTTCTGTTGATGGTGGCCGACGGATGGACCCAGACGGCGGTGCAGCCGGTTCCACAGCCGCAGGTTCCGGTGGAGACGTACCGGTATGTGCCAGCGGGGAAGCCGGATCCGTTCAAGCCCTTTCTCGAGTTGAACAAGCCGTTGGTGGTTAAAAAGACGACCGGCCAACGGAAAACGGGTCCCATCTCCCCGTTGCAGAATCTGTCACTGGAGCAGTTTTCCCTGGTGGGTATTGCCGTTGGCAAAGCCAGTCGTGTCGCCATGATGGAGGATAAAATCGCCAAGAAGTTTTATCCCGTGGTGCCAGGCACATACATTGGGCAAAACAATGGCCGTGTGGTGGAGATCCTTGCCGATCGGATCATTGTGGAGGAAAGGTTGCGAGAGGGCGGGGGAAAGGCGAAAGCGAAGCGGATTCCGATTCTGCTTCACAAGGATGAAGGGGTGAAACCATGAAGCGATTGATTGAGGGACTACTCGTCGTTTTCTTTGTACTGGCCGTCCTTCTGCCCGGAGGAAATGCCGCCGATCCGGCTGTACTGGAAGGCATCACATTCGATCATCCGACCGGGAAGGAGCGAGTCAATATCCTGGTATCGAAACCCGCTTCATTCACGGTGGAGGAACGGGATGGAAACGTTGTGCGAATTCGGCTGGAAGGGGCTTCCGTGCCGGACAAACTCAAGCGGACCCATGGAGCCGGTGAATTAGACAACATCAAAAGCATTGTCGCTGACGGGAAAGGATCCGGGAGTCGAAGCTGGGTCGCTGTGGATGTCAGTCTGAAGGAGCGGGTACCGTTCATCGTCAGGCAGAGCAGTCGCTCCATACTTGTTGATTTCAATGTGACCACGCTGGCGATCGCGAAGTCTCCCGCACCGGTTGCAAAGCCTTCCGTGCCGGCCATAAAGCCGTCCGTCTCAACGAAAACGCCGGTGGTTTCCAGCAAGGCGCTTCTTCTCGGGCAGGCACCGGCGGAAGCCAAGCCGGTGCAGGCAGCAAAATCTTACGACTTGGATGCGGCGGACGGGGAAAAACCGAAATACACAGGCCAGAGAATTTCCATCGATTTCCAGGATGCCAACATCCGTTCCGTCTTTCGTCTTCTTTCCGAGGTGAGTGGGAAAAACATCGTGTCGGCCGAGGACATCAAGGGGAGCGTTACCATTACCCTGAAGAATGTTCCATGGGATCAGGCCCTGGATACAATCCTTTCCCTGAACAGCCTGACGAAAAAGGAATCGGGTGATGTAATCTCCATCATAACCCAGGACAAACTGAAAAAAGAAACAGCCGATAGAAAGGCCATCGAAGAAGAACAGAGAAAAGCGGAGCTGGCCCGTAAGGAGGAAGAACAAAAACAACTCGTCGAGAAGGGTCGGCTGAGGCAGGTGTCTATTGAAGCGAAGATCATCGAGACGACGGACAGTTTCATCCGGAATCTGGGCGTTCAATGGGCGGCCGGCGGCACCGGATTGGGTGGAGCAAATAGTTATCCTTATGGTGCGGCGGGGGGAACCAACCCATCCCTGCTGAATTCTCTCGTGACCACTCCGCCCACGGGGATAGGTCTTACCAGCGAGGCCTTGGCCGTGAATTTCCTGCCCATGGCGTCAACCATAACATCTCCGACGCTCGGCATCGTCCTGGGAAGCTCCAAGGCGGTTTTGGACGTGCAGCTTGCTGCCAGTGAAACGATCAGTGAGACCCGCATTATCTCTTCTCCGAAGATCACAACGATGGACAATGTCAAGGCCATTATCAAGCAGGGGGAGGATGTGCCGTACGTGACGCCGGCATCCTCAACCAGTCCGGCCACGGTATCCTTCAAGGAAGCGGTCCTGAAGCTCGAGGTGAAACCCCGGCTGACGCCGGACGGAAAGATTTCGATGGAGATCAAGGCGTCCAACGACTACGCCGACTATGCCCGGGCCGCCAGCCTGCAGAACAACCCCCCGATCAACAAGAGCGAGATCGAATCCACGGTTGTCGTGAGGGACGGGGATACGATCGTCATCGGCGGAATCATGAAAACTACGGACACGGAGGCTGTAACGGGGGTTCCATGGATCCATAAGATCCCTGTTCTGGGCTGGCTTTTCAAGACGGAAGACATCACGAAGAAGAAAACGCAGCTGCTTATCTTTGTCACGCCGAAGATCATCAATTCGACGGACACAGCGGTTTTTGTCGAGCCGCTGACGTCAGCGGAAGGATAAACGAGCGCGCAGAACAGAACCTGGACACATGGGAAGCCCCTCCCTGCATAATTGCTCGGGGAGGGGCTTTCTCTTTTTTGAGCGTCATGCGCTCCTGTGCGCTTATTATTGCGGTCACCTGATCAGTGGGGATCGTGCTAAGAGGGTGTCAAGAAGGTAGTGTCGAGAATCTTTCGCTTTTGTAGTGGCAGTGCCCGACGGGGTTTAGATTGTCTCCACAAGGTCGATAGCTTGTTCCAGGCCCTATTGTTTGAGCAGATCCATGTTCAGGCACCGTCGTGATCCCCATTGGGTGCCGGCCATGTGCCGGAGCCGGGCCGCGCAGAGCATGAGGGCGGAATGACCGTCGGGTCAGGTGCCCACAACCCTGGTGCTTCGCCGGATCTCCTTCATGATCCTTTCCAAGGCATTGTCGGTCCGGATCCGGATTCGGGGGGGATGGCAATTCTGCGTAAATGGCGTGAGTCAGGGTAAGACGTCAACGACAGAGGAGGATTACCCATGGCCATCAAGGGTGAAATTTTAGAGGAGCTTCTGAAGGATTACCAAAAACCGGTGGACCTGATCGGGTCAGACGGCTTTATCAAGGAACTGACGAAACGGATTGTTGATAAGATTATGGATAGGAGTGCTCAGAGATAGAATTTGCGTTGTCCCTGTCTTTTGCTGCGTGGCTCATGAATATTGCCGACGGCAAGCCCTGCGAAAAGGGGACAGACTCATCGTGTCTGTCCCCTTTCTTGGATTTGGATATCGACTCCCGAGAACGGTCTCTTGCCAGAAGGATCGTTATTGCAGTCGCCGGTCCCTCCAGTAGAGCATGTTCGTTCGATTGGATGGCGATACGGGGTTGATGTTCGCTCGCAGTGTGCTGGCGCCTGTTCCAGCACCTCCGCTGACAGTCACGTAGAGATCCGGCACCGGCGACGACCCCGGCTTCAGGGAGATGACCGGTGCGGAGGGGATCCCCACGCCGAGTGTGACACTGCGGGCCGTTCCCGTACCGGTCGTCAGGGCTGCGCCGCCTGTCGTGTAGTTCACGCCATAAAGGGTGGCAGTGCCTGCCTGGGAGCAAAGGTCGCTCCCGATCGGAGGTGTATAGGATGTGAAATAAACGACGCCGCCATAGACCGTGGGATCCGCCAGCATCTTTTCACCCTGGCCGGCGAGGTTGATGTACCACCCTTTCTTTGTGGTCGAGGCGGTGTCGTAGGTTCCCGTTGTTATATTGTCCAGGTCATTGATCCCGTACGTTGTCGTTCGGTCATTGTCCTTGAGGCCAAAAAACTTTTCCTGGGCGTTGGACGCCGTCGGATCCGCCTTGTCGCCCGTACCCCAGTAGATCCAGAGATTATTCTGCTTGTCTTTCGCGACGGCGGGACTCGTGAAAATGGGCCGTATCGTACCGGTAGAGGCGGCAAAGAGAAAGCTTCCCGACCAGCTCGATGTCGTGCAGTAGGGGCTGCTGGCGAGATCCGCAGCGGAGCACATTTTGAAACGCCACATGCTTCCTCCCAGGTCTCCGATGTAGACCGTGTCGATGAAGTTGTCATTGTCTGTATCGGCAATGGCCGGAGGGGCCGGGAGGCTGTAATTCATGTTCGTATTGTCCGACCGGGTGTAGCTCCACAGGACGGTACCGTCTGCAAGGTCAATAACGTAAAACCCCTTACCCCGGGGATCGCAGGTGCCGCCGCCGGCGCACTCTGAGGCATTGTAGCCGGCTCCGACGAACCCCACCCATTTTTCGTTCCCCATGATGCTGACCCGCCCGATCTGCATCCGGCTCCAGGGATCACCAAGGTATGGTGCCTGGGTGCTGGTAGGCATGATGCGCCACAGGTATGTCGGGGTCAGCGGGTTCGTAACGTTTAGAGCATAGAAACCACAATAGTTGGAGTATGTCGTGCTGTATGCGGAATTGAAGCCGGTGTCGCAGGATGCGGATGAACTCCAGAGGGTTGAGCTTCCGCCTCTTCCCTCACCGAAGACGAGGATGGTTTTCCAGTCGGTTGAGGTCTTGCTGGTGCCATCGCCGCTGCCGGTCCAGTATTCGGACACGGTCACCTGACCGTCAACATAATAGGCATGGGCCAGCAGCGTGGGATGGGTTGAATGGGCCAGGGACTTGAGGCGGTACAGGAAATTGGGAGGGATGAAGCTCCAGGCCTCCGAGCCGTCGTTTGTTTTGAAGGCATGCATCTGGGCGTCGTTGGCCCCGGCGAGGATGACCCGGTTGCCGATGGCGGAGGTCCTGGCGTGCCCGGAGCGGAACGTAGAAAAGGCGTTGTTGGCATCACGGGTGTCATTGAAAAAGGAAGACGGTGTGCTGATGGTGATCGGATTGGAGCGGAACACGTCCCCGAGCTTCCAGTAATCGAAATTATAAGCGGATTCCCCACGCATATATCCCACGATCATGTTCCGTTCCGTGTCGGAATCGGCATTGAAATAGCCCCTGGCGATGCTCGTCGTGAAGGAGGTAAGTGCTCCTCCCACGTACGTATACATGGTCCGGGTGTCGGCCCCCCTTGCCTGGAGGAGCGTGCCCGCGTCCCAGATCATGCTGCCGACGCTCCCGTCGGTGTTGATGTTGTATTTTTTGAGGTGTCCGAGCCAGAAAGGATCGTTTGTCACGGGTTGGAAGGAGCCTTCATAGATGTAGTTTTCGTCCTGTGTCCGGGTCGACTGGACGGAGGCCTGTGAGAAGGAATAGGTGGCCTCACGAATGATTGTGAAGGCCGCCTTCAGGGCTGCGGAGAGCTCGGCCGGGTTCGAGGCGATGAAGGCATACCCGGAGAGGGACAGTTCCCCGGGATCGTTGGGTGAGTAGTAATGGCCCTCTTCACCCGTCAGGGTATGGTAGCAGATGGAATTCGCCGCATTGTAATCCGCCGTGGCCAGGCACTGGCTGCCGCTGGTGACCGTTACGGCTGTACACGGGGATGTAACCTCGGTATAGGCCGTCGGGTCTCCGGTATTGGTTGCCTGGGGGTTGTCGGTGCCTCCGAGATAGGCGGCCCAGTTCAGGGTATTCTTGAGGAAATGGGGCATGGCCGAACCAAAGCCGATGACAAAGGTGCGATAACCGGCTGCGGAAAGCGCCCTGGCTTTTTCCACGAAGGCCCGCCGGCGCTTGTACTGATCCACCTGGTTTTCCTGACCGTTGCCGCTGCAGGCAAAGGTGTCTGCACCGTCGGTGATCAGGATGGCGAACTTCGAGCGGCATAGAGCCGCGCTGTCCGTGTTTTTGTGATAATCGAGATAAGCCTTGGCCTCTGTCAGGGCGCCCGCCAGAGGCGTTCCGCCGGTGGCACTTGCGCCTGAGATGGTAGAGCTCGATCCGACATCGGTGGTTGAGCAGCTCGAGGTTTTGCCGCAATAGATGGAGCTGTACTTGGTGTCGATGGTCTTCAGGACCATGTTGCAGCCGCTTGAATAACTCCCGCTTTCATCGGATCCGCAATTGTAATAGCGCATGTACCCGAGTCGGATTCCAAGACTGTTGGAGTCCTGAAGGTTGATGTATGTATCGTTGTTATCGTCCAGGATCTCGAAAAGCCCCCGCTTGGCGATGGAAAGGCGGCTGCAGTCGGTTGTATAACCGGACCGGCTGGCCTTGTAGAAAGCCCCGTTACAATTCGTTGTCCCGTATTTGGGGACGTTGGTCGTGCTGATTGTGCACTTTGTGAGACCAGCAGCGGGATCGTTATAGAACGGCCCGTCGGAGGAACAGCTGGCTGCATACATGTATTCCCCGGCAGCCGCCCAGTTCATGCTTCCCGAAAGGTCAAGAACGATCAGTGCGTCCGGCGCCAGGGAGGTGAACAGAGCGGACTCGTCCGCCTCGTCTTCCTGCGCGATTGCCGTCAAGGGCAGGACCAGGCAAAAAAACAGCATCCATAGAAACAACGCCGAACGCTTCATGGGTCTCCTCCGGTCTAACGATGCATCAGGCTGATCTCCACCGGGCCGTAGCCGAGGCCGATCCCGACCGTGACGGTAGAGTTGTACGTGGTGTTCCTTCCGGTAATATCGACATTAAAACGGGCCTGTCCCCATTGTTGTCCTCCGCCGATCGCAAACCCTGCCATGGGGATGATGGACGGCCCCGAAGTGGGTGAAACCGCGGCTCCGATGGAATAGAAGGAATTCGGGTCGTTGCTCGAGTCCACCTGGGTGCTGGAGGTCGTGGCCGACAGGTTTTCCGGGTCGAAGGTCTGCATGAGCCGGTGGATCCCTGTTTCCACGGCGGCAAGGGCCTTTTTGTCCCCCACGGTCATCGCGCTGGTACGCAAATCCCCTGTGGACAGGTGGATGACCAGCATGCCGATGGCCAAAAGGATCAAGCAGGCCATGATGGCCGCAACCATTGCAAACCCGCGTTCCGACGGGATATATCGCCGATGTTTCGAATCAGTTGGCAGCATGGTTCCTCGGGGTGACACTGGTTGAGTAGACAAGGCGTCTTCTCTGGTTCGTCATGGGATCGATTTCCGCTGTCTCAACTGCCAGCGTGATGTCGATCCTCCGGATATTCGGGATGTCCGCCGGGAAACTGGTCAGTTCGGCTCCGCTCCCGTTGAAATAACGGAAAATCGGGATATCCACGCCCGCGTCGTATGCGCCGTTTCCGTTGATGTCATTGATGACCCGGACCGTCCGGGGGCGGCCGCTGGCAGCGGTTTCCCCAAGAAACGGCTGTGCCGTGCCGCAATTGGTCGCCCTGGTTATATATTGGTTGGCTGCGTCATAGACGTAGGCAATCGTTTCGTTGGGATCCGTGTTGTTGTTGTTCGTAATGACGGAGTTCTCGTTGATGTCCATCTCGATCGTCATGAGATTGTTCGTGGCTGCCTGGATTCCCTGGTAGGTCTGGTTTCCACTCGCACTGAAGCAGTTACCCGGGTCAACCCACAGGTTCGTGACAACATTCGGGTTGTACGAAGCCATGCGAATCTCCATGGCCATGAGCTCCAGGGCGGCGCGGGCGTCCTGCTGGGCCGTCACCTTCCTCTCGATCCCTTGGGTGGATCGCTGTGCGGTGTTGATCGCCCCGTAGATCGCCATCATGAGGATGACGGCGATGACCAACGTGATCAGCAATTCGATGAGGGTAAATCCTTTCTGGCTTCTCATACGCTTGGACACCCCTCCGGGAATCGGAATTTTTCCTGCCGTGTGACCACCAGGCTCTCTGAGATTCCGGTCTGGTTGATCGGCCAGGTTACCCGGACCGTTACCCGCCAGACGCCGGCCCCGATGCTGGTGATCGTTGTGGTTACCGTGTACGTGGCGTCCCCGGCGATTGTTCCGGCCATGCCGCTGGTTTTGACCGCTGTGGTTGTGGTTCCCGTTGCCACGGCATTACAGGGATTCATGATCCAGGTTTCACGGGTGTCCATCTCCTTGTAGAGAACCTCCGCTGCCCGACCCAGGAAATCGGATCGCCCCACGGTTCTCCATGCAGAAGGCTGCAGGGACAGAATAGCCAGAACTCCGATGGTGGTCAGGAAAATGGCGATGATGACCTCCGGGAGGCCGATCCCCCGCTCATTGCGTCGCAAACTGGACATAGTTCTTTCCTGTAATGTTTACTATGATCTGCGCTGTGGACCCGCGACTGTTTACAAGCGACACATTCCCGGCCGAGGCCGTTCCTCTTGGCAGAAATGTTATGGTCGTGCCCCCGATTCCGAAATTGGCAGCCGTGAGGCGGATATCCGAGCCGAAGAATGTAGGAGTCTTGACTTTTGGTCCTGGTGCAATCGTGTATTGATTGCCGGACACATCGAAGTTGATCGTGTAGTTCTGGCTTCCCTTGATGGCGTTTTCCCTTGCCGCGGAAAAATCAGAGGCAATCTCGCGGGCTGCGGCCCGGAGATTGGAGTTTGTGACGTAACGCTGCCAGGAATAACCCGCGATGGCTGCCAGTGTGCCGATGATGGCAATGACGATCAGGAGCTCGGCGAGGCTGAACCCTTTGGGATGGAAGCCTTCGCCAGTGCTCCCGACTGCTTTCGCCTGACCACCAGATGTTCTTCCTTGATGTAACGTCGTCATTTCTTCGAATCCAGCTTTTTCAGCAGTTCATCTTTCGGTACGGCCCCTGGAATAACGGAGCCGTCCTGAAAAATTAACGTGGGGGTTCCAAAGTCGAAAGATTGAGCAAACTGAAGATTCTTTTCCAGTTCATCCGTCGCGCAGTCAGTCCGGGTTATTTCTTTCTTTTCAAAGGCTTCATCCAGCATTTTCAGAGAGCGGTTGCAGAGGATGCTCTTCGATTTCCAGTAGGCATCCTTGTGCATGGGCAAGGGCAGGAGCTTGATCAGAAAAGCCGCATCCTGCCGTTCCGTCACGATCTGCTTCAGGGTCTTGTGAAGGGAGGAGCAGAACGGGCATTCGGGATCCGTAAACACGATCACTTTCTTTGTTGCCTTTGCATTTCCCATCCATAAAGCATTGTCTAGGGGGATCTTGGCAACATCAACCCGGAACTGATCCTGAATCGTGTTTTTCGATATCAGGCTGAGATTGGTCATGCTTTTTGCATCGAACAGCGAGCCTGCGAGGATGAAATTTTTCGTATAATCGAGATAGACAATCTGCGGATTCATTTTGCTTCCGAGAACGATTTCGCAGAAGCCGTCCACCGGGCTTTTGCGATTTGAAAGGATGGATACGCCACCCGGTGCAATCTTGTCAAAAATGTCATGCAAAGCAGCTTCCGTAATGGATGAGCAGGGGTCTTTTGTCGATGGTTTGTCCTGACTGTTTGAAAGAGCGGGCAGACTCATAACGAGCACCAGAAGAATCAACGGGACGATTCGCTTCATGATCCGCTCAAACGATGTCATTTGCATGCTCCTTGATCTCCTTTAGGGGGGGATATGATTGAAATCAGATAAATATTCTCATATCCAAACGGCAAAATCAAGAAGCGTATCTGCAAACGGATTAGCCTTTTCGGTTTGTTTCAAGCGACGGCTTGAAGGGCGATTTGCGGGATTTCCGGACAGCCGCCGGGAATACCCCGGGGTTGGAAAGCTGTTGTTGACTGCGGTCGCCCGGTAACCCTGCCACCATATCCTTTTCAAGACGTAGGCCGCTGGTTTTGCGTCCTGCCCTTTCGGGCAGTTTGCCTCTGCAGGCAGTGTGACAAGCCTTGCAATTGTCAGACCATCAAAGCCCTGATTCACTTCCACTGTACTGAAACTACTGTAATATATAGTGTAAGTATGTGTATGGGTTTTTCCAAAAAGGGGATCATGACCCGCTGGGAAACAATACAACCGGGGGTTTTCACCATTTGGACGGCATTTTCACCAAGTCATGTGTTTGTTTCTTTAACGACGCTCATATCTCATTGAGTTGTGGAGATTTCCTCCTTGACACTCCGGGGGGGCTATGTTAGCGTTCGCCGAGCCGTATTTAGTAGCTAAAAACATAAACATTTCGAATACATTGATCGATGGAACCAGGAGACGTTCAAGGAAACTCTCTGTTTCTGGAAGAAGCTGAACTGCTGCTCGAGCAGGGTCGCTACGACAGTGCCCGTCGGCTTGCGGAAGAGAACCTGGCCCGCCTCCCCTCCGACATCGAGGGGAGAATTGTCCTGTGCCGAGCTCTCCTAGGCATGGATGACCTGGACGCCGCTGAGCAGTGGATCCATGAAATTGATCGCTGGATACGTTTTACAGCCAGAATCTATCTTGAGGCAGGCAACTCTTTTGCCAGGAAGGGACGTCTGGACGATGCAGGCCGCTTCTACAGGAAGTTCCTGCACCTGGATCCGGATGCATCCGAAGCGGAAGAAATTGCAGCCAGAATCAGTGATGCCGGTGATCTGAACCTGATGGGCGAAAACGATTCGGACAGTCCTCATGTCCGTATCGAAGAAATTGACCGCCAGTTCTGGACCGTCACTCTGGCCGATCTCTATGCCCGCCAGGGGCATCCGGATATGTCCCGGAGGGTTCTGGAAGATATCCTGAAGCGGGATCCGGCTCACGAGGAGGCCAGAATGAGACTGGAATCGCTTCCGAGAGAAGATGCCGGGATAAGCGCAGGCTCGGAGAGGAAACTGGCCGAGGAACTTGCCCGCTGGCTCAAAAATATCAACAGGCTGAAATCCCATGGTTCGTGAAGGCAGTTCTCACCGTAACCGTCAGGCCCGGGTCCGATCCATGCTCCCGGAGCTCCATCTCGACGGGATCGTTTTTTTTAATCTGCATACAATCCGCTATCTTTCTGGCTTTTCAGGAAGTGATGGAGTGCTCCTGCTACTGCCAGATCGGGTGATTCTCTTGGTGGACGGCCGTTACAAAACGCAAGCGGCCAGCCAGGCGGACGGCGTGGAGATCAGGCTGTTCGAGGACAAGGTAACGGGTCTCCTGGAGGCATTACCGGATGGAGGACAACGGAACTTTGGCTTTGACGCCTCCGCTCTGTCCGTGGATCTTTACCTGTCTTTGAAGAAATCCTCCGGTCACAGGAATCTTTCTCCTCTCGGAGAGGAGGTTCAACGTCTCAGGGCTGTCAAGGAGGATGGCGAAGTCGATCTCATGCGGAAAGCTGCCGCCATTTCTTCTGATTCCGTAATGGCTCTATTCCCCCTGATCGTGCCGGGAGTGAGCGAGCGGGAGCTTGCTGCCGAGCTTGAGTATCTGCTGCGAAAGAACGGCTCGGATGGCCCTTCTTTCCCAATCATAGCGGCTTCCGGTGAGAATTCGGCGCTTCCGCACGCTGCGCCGGGGCCTCGCCGCATTCAGAACGGGGATGCCGTGATCATCGATTGCGGGTCGATCTTCGAGGGCTATTGCTCCGACGAGACCGTGACGGTTTTCGTGGGGCCAATGGACTCAGAAAAGAAAGAGGCATACACGGTTGTGAGAGAGGCTCTTCTGGAGGCGCTTGACGCAGTCCGTCCCGGTGTTTCCTGCAGGGAAGTGGACGGCAGGGCGCGCCAGAGGATTGAACGAGCCGGGTGGGGACCTTTTTTCTCCCATGGAACGGGGCATGGTGTCGGACTGGACGTTCACGAGGCGCCCCGATTGTCATCACGATCCGATGAGGTGCTTGAAGAGGGGATGGTGGTAACGGTCGAGCCCGGCGTTTATTTCCCGGGAAAATGGGGCATTCGGATTGAGGAAATGGTGATGGTCCAACGCGATGGAATCGAGATCCTCTCCCGAGTTCCAAAGGAAGTGAAGATTTTATGACGATGCATCGTTGTTCCGGGCGAGGCAATCCTTGACCGGACAACAATGGGGAATTCTTACAATAGGGGCCTATATATGAAAGTATTTCCTGATGATTTGTTTTATAGCCGGGAGCATCTCTGGGTTCGCATCGAAGGGGATCTGGCAACGGTCGGGATCACCGATTATGCCCAGGAGAGGCTTGGTGAAGTGCATGCCATTGAATTGCCTGATCCGGATGATGAGGTGGAACGGGATGAGCCCTTCGGTACCATTGAAGCGGTAAAGGGTGTGGTGGAGTTGATTTCTCCCGTGACCGGTGACGTTGTTCACGTCAATGAAGACCTGTCCGATGACATCGGAATCATCAACAGTGACGCCCATGATACGGGGTGGATGATCGTTGTCGCCATGAAGGATCCCGAAGAACTGGATGATCTTCTGGATGCCAGGGGTTACCAGGACTTTATTGCCGAGGAAGGGGAGGCGGGCTGAGGTTTCTTTGTCTTCATGGAGAGTCCTTCACTATCAGGTTCACTCGGCATTCGAAAACATGGCCGTCGACGAGGCCATTTTCCGTGAAGTTCAGGACCACCGTTCGCCGCCGACCATCCGATTCTATGGATGGTGTCAACCATCCATTTCCCTCGGATATTTTCAGGACCTCCGCTCAGAGGTCAACCTTGACGCCTGCAGACGTCTCGGAATTGACGTCGTTCGGCGCCCTACCGGAGGGAAGGCAGTCCTGCACGAGGGCGATCTGACCTATGCCGTGATCGCCCGCCAGGAAGGACGTTTTGAGCCCGGAATCCTGCAAACCTACCTTGCGATCAGCCGATGCCTGGGCAGGGCTCTCAGGGACTGGGGTATCCCGGTGGACTATGCGGAATCGGGCAGGCCCTCACCAGGGGCGTTACTGGACGCTTCCTGCTTTGCCAAGCCGTCCCGGTATGAGCTGCTTGTAAACGGCCGCAAGATCTGCGGCAGCGCCCAGGCGCGGTCAAAGGGCGCTTTTCTCCAGCACGGATCGATGCTGATCGATTTCAACGCGGAAAGGACCGTGGAGCTTCTCTGCGCCAGCGGGGATTCCGCTGCACAGGTCCGATCGCTTTCGGATTCGGTGACCTGCATTCGCGATTATCGTCTCGTAGGGGATGAAACGCCCCTGGCTCTGAGCCGGTGTTTGGAACATGCATTTATCCTGGAGTGGGGGATTTCCTTCACAGGATCGGACTTAACGGAAAGGGAACGGAACCTGGTGGAGCAACTCGGGCGCGAGAGGCGTCAGAACGGTGCTCCTTCAGGAATTCCGGCAGGAGAATGAATACATGACAACGGTACTGTCCCTGATTCGGGATGAAGTGGCCGGCCAGCAGGCATATTCCATTGAAGATACGCCCGCAAGAATCAAGCTGGATGCGAATGAGAACCCCTATCCGCTTCCCCTTCGGCTGCGAAGCAAACTGTTCGCTTCCATGAAGGCCGTTGACCTCCATCACTACCCGGAACCTGGTTCTCATCTCCTCCGGAAGGCCTATGCGAAACATTTCGGGGTCGGGGAAGACATGATCATAGTCGGCAACGGATCCGACGAGGCCATTGCCATTCTCTGCACGGCCATAGCAAGACCCGGGGCGGCGATCCTGATCCCGGTGCCCACGTTTCCCATGTATCGGATTTCGGCTATGAATAACGGACTCCGGGTTTTCGATGTTCCCCTGGATGGACAGGGAGATCTTGATCTCAATAGGATGGAGCGGTTGTTGGAAACCGAGAAGCCGGCCATCACATTCCTGAGTTATCCGAACAATCCGACCGGTGCCTGTTTTGATGCGGAACGGGTGGAACGCCTGATCCAGGCCTCCCCCGGAGTCGTCGTTGTGGATGAGGCATATTATCATTTCTCCGGCAGAACGTTTCTCCCAAAACTTAGACAGTACGACCGGCTCGTGATTTTAAGAACCTTGTCCAAGATAGGCCTGGCCGCCATGAGGATCGGTTTTTTAATCGCTGCTCCGGAACTGGTGCGGGAACTGAATAAAGTCCGTCTGCCATATAACCTGAATACACTCTCCCAGGTTGCGGCGTCTTTCTATCTGGAACATGAGACGGTCTTTCTCGATCAGGTCGCCAGAATCCGCCGGGAGCGGGACAGGCTCATGCACTCTCTGCGTTCCATCAAGGGTGTGCAGGCATATCCGACAGATGCCAATTTCATATTTTTCTGTTGCAAATACCGAGAGGATGACGTATATGATGCGCTCCTCCGGGAGGGTATTCTTGTCAAGAAAATCGTCCGGCCGGGGGGAGCCAGCGGCATTCGCGTAACGATCGGGACGCGAAAAGAAAACGGGGAGTTCCTGAGAGTTGTCAGGAGCGTTCTCGTCTCGGGCCGATAAGGAGCGTGATCTAGAATACTCGGCGTCAAAGGGTGGTTTACGGCACGATAAGGACAGATGCGCCGTACTGCCCTTTTTTTGTGCCCGATGCCCGATTGTGTATATCTTATTGAAATGTAAGGATAATATTAAGTATGGCGGAGCCGGATCAACTGGATTCGGGGAGACAGGAATGAGTCAACCATGACAAGAAAGGATGGATGGCCTTGGAAGTAAAGGTATTTGATAATGATGTGGAAAAGGCCTTGAAGATTCTCAAGAACAAGCTTTCCAAGAGCGGCTTGTTCAAAGAGTTGAAGTTGCGTCGGGCCTATGAAAAACCCTCCGTAAGGCGAAAGAGAAAAGCCATCGAAGCCCGCCGACGTTTTGCGAAGGTGCAGCGCCGCCGTCATTCCTGAAACAGGGGGTTGTTGTATCCGGGACGGAATGAGCCGGTTGCCTTCGGTCCGGCGACTGGCGTGGAATTTCTTCGCCAGGGGAGGTCGGGATGATGGATGAAAAGCAGTATCTTGTAGACGCTCTGTCCATCGATGAGTCGTGGCGCATCTTCCGCATCATGGCGGAATTTGTCGAGGCGATCGAGTCCCTCTCCAAGGTGAAGCACGCGGTCACCATCTTTGGTTCAGCCCGCCTGACACCCTCCGATCCCTATTACGAGAAGGCGGAAATCCTCGCCCGGAAGCTGGCGGAAGAAGGGTTCGGGGTAATCACCGGTGGTGGTCCCGGAATCATGGAAGCGGCGAATAAAGGAGCCGCTGCTGCGGGTGGCAAATCCGTCGGGTTGAATATCCACCTTCCGTATGAGCAAAAACCGAATCAATACGCGAATGTCAGTCTTGACTTCAAGTATTTCTTCGTCAGGAAGGTGATGTTTGTGAAATATGCCGTGGCCTATGTCATTTTCCCCGGTGGTTTCGGCACCATGGATGAGCTTTTCGAGGCCCTCACGCTGATTCAGACAAAGAGAATCCGAAGCTTTCCCGTCATCCTGCTGGGCCGGACCTACTGGCAGGGGCTGCTGGACTGGCTCAAGAAGGTGATGGTGAAAGAAGGAAAGATCGATCCAGAGGACCTGGGGCTTCTGAAAATCACGGATGACCCGGAGGATGCCGTCAGGCATATCCAGAAATTCGTCATCCTCTGAACCCGTCCTGCGTTCCGCACATCCCTTCCCGAGGGAAGATCCGGCATATCCGCCGTTCCCTTTTCAGGGGAAAAAGTCATGGAGACCAGAGATTCGTTGACGGGCGTCCTGCGGGAAATCCGGCAGGGGACCGTTGCTTCCTGCTATCTGCTCCTGGGCGATGAAGAATTTCTCATCCAGGATGCACTCCAGAAGATCGTCAACGAACTGGTCCCGGAATCCGATCGGGAATGGAGTCTCTTCATTCTTGACGGAGAGCAGGAAACTCCGTCACGCATCCTCGAGCAACTGAACACCCCCGCACTTATTCCCGGCCGCAAAGTAGTGATCGTAAGGAACACCAGGCTGTTTCAGTCATCCGCCACGACTCCACAGCTGATTCAGAAAGTCCGGGAACTCATGGATCGCAGTCCGGCTCAGGCCGTGCAGGCCTTTTCCCAGTTTCTTACGATCAGCGGCCTGCAGGCGAACGATCTGAAAGACGGTGGCTGGAAAAATCTTTCCGCGGATGAATGGATTCGCTTTGCCGGCGCGGATGCCGCCCGGGATCTCTCTTCCTGGCTCCCCCGACTCCTGGAGATGTGTGAACGGATCGGGGTGAAGGCATCTTCATCCGCAGATGGTGCGGGACGTCTGGAGGACTTTTTTCGTGCCGGACTGCCGGACGACGTCTGCCTGATCCTGACGGCTCCTGCGGCGGACCGCCGGATGAGGCTGTTCAAGATCATCAGTGAAAAGAGCCGGGTTCTGACCTTTGCGCAGGTGAAGGGGGAGACGAGACAAAAACAATCCCTTGCCAGGTCCGTCGAGGATCTTCTGGCGGGGACAGGCAAGAGGATGGCTGGTGACGCTTTACTTGCCGTCGGGCGGAAAACCGGTTTCCAACTCCGCGAATCCCTGAAGATGGTGGAAAAGTTAATTGCCTATACGGGAGAGCGGGCGATCATCGAAGCACGTGATGTGGAAGAAGCGGTCGGCAAGACAAAAGAGGACACGGTCTTCGACCTGACAACGGCCCTGGCGGCCAGGGATCTTTCCCAATGCCTGTTGACCCTGGATGAACTCTTCCTGAGAGGCGAAGCGCCCGTCTTCATCCTCTCCATGGTCGCCCGGGAGATTCGTAACCTCCGGGGTGCCGCCCTTTTTCTCCGGTCCGGGCAGCTTCCGCCCGCCTATCGGGCCGACATGGAGTACCATGACTTTCAGCGTGCCGTGTATCCAGCCCTGCGGGCGGGTGCCGGTTCCGCCCCGCCGGAGGGTGGTTTCCGGAGCCAGCACCCGTACGTTATCTATCTGGCGCTGCGGAATGCCCGCTCATTCTCCGACAGTGATCTGAATGCCTGGATCGCCGAACTGGCAGCGATGGACCTGGCCTTGAAGTCGACTGCCCGCAACCCCAGGCACATGCTGGAACGTTTTCTGATCAGGGTCTGTTCCCGCTGACAGGCCACCTTTCCCCCGTCAGGCATCTCAGGGACGCCGCAGACGCCCCTTTTCAACAGCCTGCCAGTCGTTCGGATCTTTTTCCAGGCTGTTCAAAAGGGGATGGATGCAAGGCTCCCGCAGTCCTGAGCCATGAGTCGTACCCCTTGGTACGTCGAATGGCGAAGGACGAGGGGAACGCCGCAGACGCCCCTTTTCAACAGCCTGCCGGTTATAGCTTGCGAAATCGAGACTTATACGCCTTCTCCCTCTTCGACGGACGCCGGGAGGGGCCTTTTCCCTTGGCCGGACGATCTTCTTCCTCGCCGGGAGCCGCCGACCCGACGGTTATGCCTGCTTCCAGAGAGGCGTTTGTCAGAATGGGCTCAAAGTCCTGTGAGGAAACGGCGCTTCCCCCGCGGCGATTCGCATAATCCGCCACGTCCCGGTCGGACGTGACGACAATGATTTCCTCACCGCTGCGATGGACCATTCGCTTGATGACTTCGTCAGCCTTTTCTCCTTTCCGGGAATAGATGATGTCTACATTTCCGTAACGGTCGCGCTCTTCCAGTGGAAATCCGCCGGACCATCCGTCAAAAACGACGGTGACGCGGTGGCCTTTCTTCCGCTGATATGCCGCCGCAAGACGGACCAGTGCGGAGCGGGCCTCCTCGAGGCTCCTCCGTTCAAAGGATCTCAAGAGGTCGGACTGGCGGATGACATTGTAACCATCCAGGATAACATGCATAACAACTCTCTATGAAATCGCACGCATCTTGACTGAAATGTCAATCATGACGTTGTCACCGGCGGGTGAATATGCTATAAACGCCGTCGCATGTGATGATAAGCATGTAGTCCAACGGCCGATAAAAGTCCACCCGTTCCACCCGTTCCGGCAGGCCATTGTCACGTCGGTCTGCAAGGGACCGACAGCTGAAAGCTTCCCGGCTGTCACGGCCCATCCTGAATCCACATCATCAAGCAACGATCGATCCGCAGGAGGCGGGTACGGTCCGCGCATAATCACGGGAAGGAGGTTGGAGATGGAGATCAAGAACATTTGTGTGCTGGGTGCAGGTCTCATGGGCAATGGAATTGCGCAGGTATGTGCTCAGGCGGGGTATTCGGTCACCCTCAGGGACATCGAGCAGCGCTTCATTGACGGGGGTATGAACACGATTCGGAAGAACCTGGCCAAGGAAGTGGAGAAGGGCAAACGGACCCAGGATGACATGAATGCCGTTCTGGGCCGGATCAAACCGACGCTGGACATGAAGGAAGCCGCCGCCAATGCCGACATCGTTGTCGAGGTGGTCATCGAGGTCATGGACGTGAAGAAGAAAGTCTATGCGGAGCTGGAGGAAATCGTTCCGGCCCACTGCCTGTTCTTCACCAATACATCAGGCTTGAGCATCACGGAGATGGCAGCAGTGACCAAGCGGCCCGAGAAGTTCATCGGGACGCACTTCTTCAACCCCGTTCCGGTCATGAAGCTCCTGGAGATCATCAAGGGGTATGAAACAAGCGCGGAGACCCTTGCGGCAGCCGAGGCCTGGGGAAAGAAAATCGGAAAGGAACTGGTGGTTGTGAAAGAGGCTCCCGCTTTCGTGGTCAATCGGATCCTGTGCACGATGCTGAACGAGGCATTTTTCGTGCTCGGCGAAGGGCTTGCCAGTGCGGAGGACGTCGACAAGGGGATGGTCCTGGGCTGCAACCATCCCATCGGTCCCCTGGCCCTTTCGGACCTGGTGGGCAACGAGACGCTCCTGCGCGTCATTGAAGGACTCCATCGCGAACTGGGAGATAAGTACCGTCCGGCGCCGCTTCTGGTGCAACTCGTACGGGCAGGCCGGTATGGTCGAAAGGTGGGAAAGGGCGTTTTTAATTACAAGTAAGGGTAACATCCGCATTCACATCCCGGGGACGGCTCGGGGGGGCCGTTCCCGGCTTTCCGCCAGAGGAGGGACATCCCATGTCGGCAACTTACGAACCGGGACAGAGCTATAATTACCAACTCCTCATCAAGCACATCCTCGAAATGCCCCTGGTGTTTTCACCCAACCAGGAAATCGTCTACCGGGACAAGCTCCGCCTGACGTATCGCAAGCTCAATGAACGGATCCACCGCCTCGCGGGGGGATTGGAGAAGCTGGGTGTCAAAAAAGGGGATGTGGTCTGCGTTTTCGATTACGACAGCAACCGGTACCTGGAGTGTTTCTTTGCGGTGCCTATGATGGGAGCTGTCCTGCACACCCAGAACTGGCGCCTTTCACCGGACCAGATCCTCTACACGATGAACCACGCGGAGGACAAGGTCGTCTTCATCCATACGGACTTCCTGCCGCTTCTGGAAGCCGTGTGGGATCAGATCCAGACGGTCAAGACGGTGATCCTGATCACCGAGGACGGCAGCCGGCCGGCCTCGAAAATTCCGTTTGCCGCCGAATACGAGGAAGTTCTCGCCGGGGCCGCTCCGTCCTATGATTTCCCGGACTTTGACGAAAACACGAGGGCGACGACCTTTTATACCACGGGAACCACAGGCCTCCCGAAGGGTGTGTATTTCTCCCACCGGCAGCTTGTTCTTCACGCCCAGGCCCTGATGATCGTGACCGGTTCCTATGAAGGAATCGGGCGCATGCGTTCAACCGACGTGTATATGCCCATGACCCCCATGTTCCACGTCCATGCCTGGGGTGTTCCCTATGCCGCGACCATGATCGGCGTGAAGCAGGTCTATCCGGGGCGCTACGAGCCGGAGATGCTCCTCAAGCTGATCCTCATGGAGAAGGTCACTTTCTCCCACTGTGTGCCGACCATCATCCAGATGCTTGTTTCCAATCCTTTCGTGAAGCAGCTCGACCTGAGCCACTGGAAGGTCGTCATCGGCGGGGCGGCTCTGTCGAAGGGGCTGGCCCTGGCGGCCATGGAGCTGGGGATCCAGATCTATGCCGCCTACGGGATGTCGGAGACCTGTCCGCTTTTGACGCTGTGCAACGTCAAGCCCTGGATGCTGGACCTGCCGAAGGAAAAGCTCGTGGACTACTACACCAAGACCGGCATCCCGGCTCCGCTGGTGTATGTACGCGTCCGTGACGCTCAGGGGAGGGAGCTGCCCCATGACGGAAAGTCCGCCGGCGAAGTGGTGGTCAGGGCCCCCTGGCTCACCCAGGGCTATCACAAGGATCCCGAGCGCACCAAAGAGCTTTGGCGCGATGGATGGCTCCATACGGGGGATGTGGCGAACATCGATGAGGAAGGGTACCTCCAGATCACCGACCGGATCAAGGATGTCATCAAAACGGGCGGTGAGTGGATCTCCTCCCTGGAGCTGGAAAACCTGCTCAGCCAGCATGAGGCGGTGCTGGAGGCGGCGGCCATTGGCATTCCCGACTCGAAGTGGGGTGAGCGACCGTTCATGGTGGCCGTGCTCAAGGCGGACTTCCAGGGAAAGGTTTCTTCGGACGACCTGAAGAAATTCCTGACGGAGATGAGCGAAGTCGGCCGGATTCCGAAATACGGGATTCCGGACCGGGTTGAAATTGTGAGTGAAATTCCGAAAACGAGTGTCGGTAAGATCAACAAGATTGCGTTGCGGAAGACGTACGGGGCATAATGGTTCCGAGACTTGCCCCTCCCGGCGGGAGGGACGGGCAATCATAGACCTCAGGAGGTTTGAAATGGATTATGAGCTGTCGGAAGAACTGAAGATGTTGAAGGAGATGGCGTACAAGTTCGCGGTGGCGGAGTTCACGCCGATTTCGAAGGAATGCGACGAGCACGAGAAGTACACGCCGGAGATCCGGAAAAAGGCGGCCCAGAACGGCCTGGTGGGCGCCTGGGTTCCGGAGGAGTACGGCGGGGCGAACGCGGGGATGCTGGGGAACGCGGTGATCACGGAGGAGCTGTCGAAGGTGGACATGGGGATCGGGCTCAACGTGGTGGCGGCGTGCTTCGGCTGCGAGTCGATCTTCCAGTACGGCAGCGAGGAGTTGAAGAAGAAATACATCCCGCCGGTGTGCGCGGGTGACTGGGTCAGCTCGGGCGGCTACACGGAGCCGAACGCGGGAACGGACGCGTCTG